>NZ_JAGQCY010000009.1 GCF_024346455.1 Cyanobium sp. Aljojuca 7A6 | reverse complement strand
ACAAGGGCCAAGAAAATCCACCCGAAGAGTTGAACCCCACTGCCGATCAGGGCTGTCCATGGCCGTCACAGACAAAAACGTTGTGGCTGGAGTCGGATTGGCGGCTATTTCAGCAGGCTCCTAGGGCCCGGGGCTGGCGCACGCCAGGGAGCACCACCACATCGAACAGTTCATCGATCGGATCGGGCAGTTCGAGGCTGTGGAGGATGGCGCCCGTGGCCAGATCGATCACCCGCAGGCCGCAACAACCGCCGGGGATGCCCTCGGCCGCCAGGCGTTCCTCCAGCGGCAGGCCGGTGAACTGGGGCGAACGCAGCTTGGAGAGCCCCACCACGGCACAGCCCCCCGCAAACGCCAACCCCCGCGCAAAGCCCGGCAGGGAACATATGGGGGAGAAGCGTTCGTGCTCGATCCAGCCCAGCTCGCCGGTGCCGGAATTGAGCAGCCAGAGTTTTCCCTGATGCCACCGAGGCGAGTGGGGCATCGCCAGGCCGGTGGCGGCGATGCTGCTGCTGGGGATGTGCAGCACCACCCCGGCGCCGGCGCGGTCGTCCCGCCAGCCGCCGGCCTTGTCGGTGTGGCCGCAGGCGGTGGCCCAGGTGGGAACGCCCTCCTGGAGAGCCAGACCGTTGAGGTGGCAGCGGTCATCGGCGGCCAGGCGCTGGATGAAGGGCGGCTGCCAGGTGGGGACAAAGCTGCAGCCTGGCGCGAGGGTGGCCAGGCAGCTGAAGGCCGTGTTCACGAACACCGGCGCCCCGGCCGCATCGATCACCAGCTCATGGGCATTGACATCGCCGGTGGTGAAGCTGGCGGCCGGCACATAAAGCCGATCCCCGCCTTCATGGCGCTGGCCGGGGGCGAGCAGGTTGTCGAGTCGCCAGATCTGACGGCGGGCGGCCATCCACAGGGCCTCGCCATGGGCGTAAAGCCCCATCGGCCGATCAAGCAGCCGCTCGTGCAGCTTAAGTTCACCACCAACGCCCACGCCGAGAAACAGCAGGCGGTTGGCGCGGTAGGTGGTGAAGGCGAGCGAGAACTGCTCCCGGACCAGCCAGCCGGCAAGCTCACTGGTGGCCGGGAAAACAAGGCCTGCATCCTCAGGGCGTCGTGCGGAAGAGGCAGGGGTGCTGGCCATGGCTTTACCCGCTTAAGGATGGAAGCATCCGAGAGCAGGACACCGGCATGGGCAAGTTAGCTAGAAGGAGGTTGCGATGCCGATCAGGCCTGCGCCGCCAATGTGGGACCGAGCGGGCCCAGAATGTCCCCCACGGCTCGGGCGCTCGCCACCAACACCCCGGCGTTCTCGATCGAGGATCGGCTCGCCGCCATGGCCCGTGAGATCCAGGCCGTGATCCCCGGCGCTGAGGTGCGCTTGTTTGGCTCCTGGGCGCGCGGCACAGCCCGGCCCGATTCCGATATTGACCTGCTGATCACCGTGGCCGATAACTGGCTGGCCTGCCATGACCGCCTCCAGATCCTGGGCTCCATCTGGCGGAGGATTGCCCATCACCGTGTTGCCGTAGATCTGCAGCTTTACTCCCAGAGTCAGGTGGCAGAAAAGCGCCATCTCAGCAGCCATATGATCGGCCATGCCTATCGCGAGGGGCGCTTTCTTGATGGGAACTTCTGAGGCCACCGATATGATCAAGATCGCGCGACGCGATCTGGCTGCTGCAATTACTGCAGGACTATGAGCTTGATGTCACAGCGTTCATGCCGCTTGAGACCTACACCGACTTTGCCGTTCAACTCCGCTACGACGTAGACCCGGAACCGCAACATCTCGATCGAGCAGCCTGCAATGCGGAGGTCGCTGCCTAGATCAGGCATGGAGGAGCTGATCAGCCGATGAGTTCAGTGCCAGGCCCCTGCAGTTCCTGCAGGATCAGCAGCTCCAAATGGCGTACCCACTGCAGCGTCTGAAACAACGGCAGCGCCTGCTGGTGCTCCATGAGCTGGCGGCGTAGTCGCGCCAGGGCCGCCGGGTCGCGGCCCAGGGCCACCGCCTGTTCCACGTACGCGTCGGGTGTGGGGGCGATCAGCTCCTCCAACCCCACGGCAGCCAGCAGGCTGGCCCCCATGCGCGAAGGGAAGCTCTCCCCCGGGCAGGTGAGCAGCGGCAGCCCGGCCCGCAGGGCCGTCACCGCCGTGGCGCCGCCGCCGTAGGTGGCGGTGTCCAGGAACAGGTCGGCCTGGGAGCAGGCGGCGGCGAAGCGGGCCCCGTCCATCAGCGCCCCGAACACCAGCCGCTGCGGATCGATGCCCGCCGCGGCCGCCCGCTCCCGCAGCCTCCGGCGCACCAGCGGGTGCTCCAGCAACAACCAGAGCACGGCACCCGGCACCCGGCGCAGGATCTCCAGCCACTGGTCGAAGCGATGGGGATCGAGCTTCTCGGCCCGGTTGAAACAGGCGAACACCACCCCCTGCTGCGGCAGGCCCAGCTCGGCGCGGCCCGGCGGCGGCGGCGGCGGCGCGGTGCCCTCCGGAGGCGGCGAGCTCACGAACGCCCAGGGCAGCCGCAGCACCCGTTCGCTATAGCCGTGTTCCAGCTCCGGTGGAATCAGCCAGCGGTCGGCGATCAGGCCATCGATCCAGCTGGCGCCAATGGTTCCCGGGTAGCCCAGGTACAACAGCTGTAATGGAGCAGGCCGCATCGCCAGCACCGCCGGCCGGCTATGGTGGGTATGGCCCATCAGGTCGATCAGCACATCGATGCGATCGCTGAGGATCCGCTCGGCGATCTGCCGGTGGCTCCAGCCGAACACCACGGTGAAGTGGTCCACCCCTGCCTGTACCGAAGCGGTGTAGGCGTCGTGGTGATCGGCCAGGCCATAGGCGAACACCTCGAAGCTCTCGCGGTCGTGGTGGACGAACAGGCCGTGGATCAAGGAGCCCATGGCGTGGTCGCGGAAATCCGCCGAGAGGTAGCCGATGCGAAGGCGTCGCGGTTCGCCCGCCGCATGCTCCGCCGGCGGCAGCGGTGCCACCCCCCGGGTGCTGGATGCGCTGAATCGCGTGGCCAGCTGCCGCTGCAGCTCCAGCGGCAACGGGAAGCACAGCAGCCGCAGTGGCGTCAGCGGACCCCCATCGGGGCGCTCCCCATGGGCCGCCAGCCGTCGCCGCAGCCGCTGCAGGCGATCGTCGTGGCGCTCCCAGTCGCAGAGGCTGAGGCGGGCGTACTGGAGGTGCAGCAGAACGTCGGTGGCGGCGGGATCGAGCTGAAGCGCGGCGATGTAGGCCTCGATCGCCGCCTCGAGGTCCCCCAGCGCTTCGCGGACCTGCCCCAGCTGGAAGATCACCGCCGGCGCCTGGGGCCCCTGGCGCAGCAGGCGCTCGAAGCAGCGCTGGGCCACCTCGAAGCGCGCCTGGGCCATGCGCAGCACGCCCAGGCTGTAGAGCCCGCTGCTGTGGCCGCGCACGGCGCCCAGCAAGGTGCGCAGGGCCTGCTCACCCGCCGCCACCCGGTCGCTGAGGATCAGCAGCTCCGCCACCTGGGCGAGGTTGTCGGCGGCCTGCTGGAGGCCGGGATCAAGGGCCAGCGCCTGGCCATAGCAGTGGCTGGCCCCCTCCAGATCACCCTGCAGCTGCAGGATCGCCCCCCGGTTGGCCTGGGCCGGGGCCAGCTGGGGGTCCAGCTCCAGCAGCCGATCGAGCAGGGCCAGCGCCTCCCCGCTGCGGCCCTGGTGGTGGCAGACGTTGGCCAGCTGCAAGTGGGCGCCCCTGTGATCGGGGGCTTCCCGCAGAAGCTGGCGGTACAGGGCTTCGGCCTCAGCCCAGCGCCGGGAGCGCTCCAGGGCGCGCCCCTCCCCGAAACGCTGCTGCCAGGCGTCGGCGGGGGCCGCTTCGCTCGAACTCATGGCGGTGGGCCGGAACCTTCCGGGGGATTGAGCTGGCAGGCCAGCTGGCCGTAGTGCTCGGCGGCCTGGCGGTGCAGGCGGGCCAGGGCCCGCACCGGCCGGGACAGCAGCGGATCCAGGGCGCTCGCCTGCTCCAGCGCCGCCTGGGCCTGCCCGGCGCGCCCCTGCTTGAGGTGGCAGAGACCCAGAAAGGCATGGGCGTGGGGGTCGCCGGGATCGAGGCGCACCGCCTCGCGGAACGCCGCCTCGGCCCGGGCCAGATCCTCTGCCTGGAGCGCGTCCACACCGGCGGCCCGCTGCTGGTCGGCCGGGCTGTCCAGATCGAGGTGGTGGAGATGCTCTCCCACACGGCGCAGCCCAGGCAGGGACTCCAGCCGCCGTGCGCCGGCCCGGCGCAGCGGCTCCGGCACGGGCCCAACCGCTGGCTTCACGGCGCCCTGCACCCGGCGGTAGAAGGCGAGGCGCTCGCCGATGTGAGCGTCGAGCCGGCGCTCGCGGGCCACCTGCCCGTAGGCGTTGGCGGCCACCTCCCGGCGCAGGGCCGGGGAGTCCAGGAGCCGATCGAGCACCGAGAGCATCTGCGCCGGATCGGCGAACAGGAACCCGGTGACGCCATCACGCACGTTGTTGTAGGGATCGAGGCGCTGCAGCACCGGCACCACCCCGTGGGCGGCGTACTCCAGGAACTTCACGTCGGAGCGGCAGCGGTTGTAGTCGGTGGGCAGCAGCGGGGCCAGGCCGATGTCGAGACCCTGCAGCCATTGCAGGTACTGGGCCAGGGAGCCGGCGCGCCGAAAACGGAACTGCTCGGCGGGTGCCGCCTCGAACAGGCCGGCCAGGGCCGGGTCGCCCATGATCTCCAGCCGCACCCCAGGGGTGGCCTGCAGCCAGCCGCAGAGCGCCGGCGCCACGCTGGCAAGGTCCTGGAGATGGCCGATCGAACCACCCCAGCCCACCACCACGGGCACGCCCTCGCCAGCCGCCGCGGCAGGACCGCCCGGGCGCGGCGGGGGCAGCGACGCCAGCTGGTTGGGGAAGACCGCCAGCTGCGGCGCCAGTGGAGCCAGCCGCTGGGCCAGCGCCGGCGAGGTCACCTGGGTGGCGTCACTGCGTTGCACCAGTTCCCGGAACAGGCGCAGGCCACGCCGATCCGACCAGGAGCGGTGGGCGGGATTCCACGCCTGCACATCCGGCAGGTAGTCGTTCACCTCACAGAAGGTGGCCTTGCCCAGCAGGCGCCGCTGGTGGATCAGCCGCAGGGCCTCCACGTCCATGATCATCGAGAGGACGAGCACATCGGCCGCCAGTGCCGCCGCATCACGGTGGCGGGCCAGGGGATGCACCTCCACCACCTCCACACCGCCCAGGCGGGCGAGCGCCGCCGCCGGCTCATGCTGCCGGTAGACGTTGTCGCCGATGGCGCCGAAGCTGCCCACCAGAACGATATGGATGGGTGACCCCTCTGCCGGTACGGACATCAGGCCGTCAGCCCACCCGAATCGATCAACCGGATCGACGGTGCAAACGTCCCGCCGTGAATCCACCGAGCCATCTGCATCCCAAGGATCACCAGCCTGCGCCGGTCATTATGGGGGGCTGACACCGGCGCTGAGGATCGGCCTCGCCAACGACCCGCCACGCCGGCACACTGCAGTCGGTTGAGCCTCGGCCCATTGACTTCCTGATAACCATTCTGCATGGTTAGATGATCACCTCCTTACTTGGCCGCCTGGAGGTTGGGGCAAGGTGCGGCCCACAGACTCTGGAGCTTGGTGGCCTGATCGGTGTCGCCCTTGGCGCTGAGCTGGTTCACCGTCAACTGAATGCGTTCGCAGTCAACCTGCTTCTCCAGCTTGGCGCGCTGGGTGCGCAGCTCCTGAAGCTCCCGTTCCGCCTGCTGGCGCCTGGCCTGCTGCACGCCGTCGGCCGCCTCAAGGCGGCTTGCCCCCGCGTCCATCTCCTTGAGCTGCAGCTGGAGAGCGGCCTCCCGCTGCGAGGCGGACTCCAATTCATTGTTGAGGGCCAGTTCGCCCTGCATCCGTTGCATCGATTCCCGGTTGGCCTGATCCTGGGCGGTCTGAACCTGGGCCTCGGCTTGAAGCCGTTGCTGATGCTGGTTGTTGAGGATGGCGAAACCGGCCACCATCAACACCACCGCTGACAGCACGGCCAGCCAGGTCCTGTTCTGACGATTCGAGAGGTTGGGATGATCCATATGTCTCTCTAGTCAGGCCGCAGGACACCGTTGGTCGATCGATGCGGCAGATCCGTGGCCGATGGGATGCAACGGCCTGGCGGGGATCGGGGCCAATGATCGCGGGCTCGGGGACTCCGCCCTAGGGGGCGGCCCATGTGCATCCATCGTCAGTGAAGGCATCAAGGTCATCCTCGAACTTGAAGACCCTTCCATCCTTGCGGATGTATCGAAAGTCATCGATGATGGCACCTTGATTGACATAGACATAGCGTCCTCCCGATCCATTGGGGGACATTTCAATCCACTGGGTTTCAAACTCTGATGGTCTTCCTCCGTACACCCTTCTCAATTCAGTCACCTTCAACAACTTCAGGGGAATGCGCCCACTGCCACCCTGGTAAAGAACGTAGCCCCTGTCATTGCTGTCAGACAAAATACTGAGCTGAAGTTTAAGGGGAGTTTTGAGGCCAATGGACCTCAGACAGCGGACATGGCCCTGATCCGCCCAGGCGGCAGGGACCGCGACGATCAACAGCAGCAGGACGGCCAGGCCTCGCTTCATCCTTGGCTCCATGGCGAATGAAGGCTGCATCAATTCCGTTCGACGGGTCTGGAGACGTGCTGGTGGGCGACCTTCCATTGGCCACTCCGCTTGCAAAGGCAGAAGGTGATGCGCACGGTCTCGCCAAACGTCTGACCGTCCGGGAGCGTCCCTCCGCACTGAAGCAAGCCAAAGGCGTAGCCCACATCGGCTCCCGCCTGGACAGCGAGATCCTGCAGCGCGAACTGCACGGGGCCCCGGGTGTCCGGCTGCCAGGACTGCCAGCTGTCCCGGTATTGCGCCGCTGAGGTGTACTGCAGCGGCGACAACACATCAAACAGCACCAGCTCATCGAGATGGTTGGCGAGGATCTCCTCCTCCCGTCCATCCCGGGTGGCCTCGGCCCACTGCTCCAGCACGTCGCGAATGGTCGCTTCGTCCCCGTTCATGGTCGGCCGTGCCCGATCGGGACAACCCTAGGTTGAGCGGGCTGGCCCCTCCCCTCCGGCAAAAGGGGGTTCCTGCTTAGGTCACCAGCGCCGCCGCGGGCCGGGCGTCCATCACCCGGGCCGCCTGCTCGTACTGATGGGCGACCCGCAGCAGCTTGGGCTCCTCCAGCACGCCGGTGATCAGCTGCAGGCCGATCGGCAGGCCCTGGGCGTCGAAGCCGCAGGGAACGCTGATGGCAGGCAGGCCGGCCAGGTTGGCGGGGATGGTGAGCAGGTCGGCCAGGTACATGGCCAGGGGGTCACCGGCGTGGGCGCCGCTGGGGAAGGCGGTGGTGGGCGAGGTGGGGGTCAGCAGCACATCCACGGATTCGAAGGCGCGGTCGAAATCGCGGCGGATCAGGGTGCGCACCTGCTGGGCTTTCCGGTAGTAGGCGTCCACATAGCCGGCGGAGAGGGCATAGGTGCCGATCAGGATGCGCCGCTGCACCTCCTCGCCGAAGCCGCTGGCCCGGCTGCGGGCGGTCATCGCGGCCAGGCCATCGCTGCCGGCTTCGGTGGCCGGCGCCCGGTAGCCGTACTTGACGCCGTCGTAGCGGGCCAGGTTGGCGGAGGCCTCCGACGGGGCAATCACGTAGTACGTGGCGATGCCGTCGTTGAAGCGGGGACAGCTGACGTCCACCAGCTCACAGCCCAGGGCCTCCAGCTGGGCGGCGGCCGCCAGCACCGAGGCCTTCACCTCCGGATCCAGACCCTCCTGGTCGAAGCACTCGCGGATCAGCCCCACCCGCAGGCCGGCGATCGGCTTCTCCAGCTCGGCGCCATAATCGGGCACCGGTGCCTTCAGGCAGGTGGCATCGCGGGGATCTTCGCCGGCGATCGCCTGCAGCAGCTCGGCGGCATCGGCCACGCTGCTGCTGAACGGGCCCACCTGGTCGAGGGAGGAGGCGAAGGCCACCAGTCCCCAGCGGCTCACCCGGCCGTAGGTGGGCTTGAGACCCACCACGCCGCAGAAGCTGGCGGGCTGGCGGATCGAGCCGCCGGTGTCGGAGCCCAGGGCGCCGATGCACTCACCGGCGGCCACGGCCGCGGCACTGCCGCCGGAACTGCCCCCGGGCACCCGATCCGGGTTCCAGGGGTTGCGGCTGGCACCGAACGCCGAGGTCTCGGTGGAGCTGCCCATGGCGAACTCGTCGAGATTGGTCTTGCCCAACAGAACGGCACCGGCCTGCCAGAGGCGCTCGGTCACCGTGGATTCGTAGGGGGGGACGAAGTTCTCCAGCATGCGGCTGGAGCAGGTCGTGCGGATGCCCTTGGTGCAGAGGTTGTCCTTGATGGCCAGGGGGATGCCGGCCAGGGGGGGCAGGGGCTCACCCGCCGCCCGGGCCGCATCGATGCGGTCGGCATCGGCCCTGGCCCGTTCGCTGGTCACCTCCAGGAAGGCATGCACGGTGGGGTCCACCGCCGCGATGCGCGCCAGGTGGCGATCCGTGAGCTCCCGGGCCGACACCTCGCCCCGCCGAAGCTGCTCCCGCCATTCGGCGATGCCCATCCAACCGCTAGCCAGCTGCGATGGACGCTATCAGTCGGCCAGAATTCAGTCGGCCAGATCGGGGGATTCGGTGAACGGCTCGCTGCGGCCGGTGCGCAGGCACTGGTGCTCCAGGGAGGCCGGTGACTCCGCCCGCAGATCATCGAGGAAGGCGGGCAGCGCCCGCTCCAGCGTCTGCCGGCGCACAAAGGGGCCGAACCAGTACACCGCGTCGGGGGAGCGGGTCTCCACCCGCGCCCACCAGGCCAGGCCCAACCCATTGGCGATGCCGCGCGTGGGCCAGAGCAGTGGATTCATGGAGAAGGGGTGGCGTTGTGGCCATTCTGGGGGGCGGCTGGGGCCAGCCCCCCGGCGGAATCAGAGGCGGATGTCGCCCGCGAAGCCTGGGGCCTTCGCGGGCAGGTAGGGCAGCGTCTCCATTGCGCTGTCCATGGGGGGTTCCGGCTCCCTTGCGCCAGGCGATTCCTGGTGCTGCCAGGCGGGTGGCTCGTTAGGGGCTTCCATCGCGGCGGCTTCGATGGCGGCCGCTTCGAGGGTGGCGGCTTCAGACTCCACCGGCTGAAGATCCTCGGACTCAAACGGCTGATCGTCGCTGGATGGCTCTGGAGTCGCGACCTCCGGTGTGGTGGCTTCGAGCCCATCCTGGGTTGGCAGCTCTGGCTCGCTCGGCAGCTCGGGATCAGGCGGTGCCGGCATGGAGGGGCGCACGATCCTGGGGGCGGGGGCGGAGCCCGTCAGGCCCCGCATCCAGCCGCGCCGGGCCACTTCGTAGAGCAGCAGCGCCGTGGCCACCGAAGCGTTCAGGCTCGGGGTGGCGCCCCGCAGGGGGATGCGCACCAGCTGGTCGCAGGAACGGCGCGTCAGCAGCGACAGGCCATCCCCTTCCGAACCGGTGACCACCACCAGGGGGCCCTCCAGGTCCACCTCCTCCAGGCTGACCGTGCCCTCCTCCGCCAGACCCACCACCCGATAACCCTCCTGCTTGAGGGTGTCGAGGGAACGGTTGAGGTTGACCACCCGCGCCACTGGCAAATGCTCCAGGGCCCCGGCGGCCACCTTGGCCACCGAGCCGGTAAGGCCGGCGTTGCGGCGTTGGGGCAGCACCATGCCGTGGGCACCGAGGGCCTCGGCGCTGCGGACGATGGCCCCGAGGTTCTGGGGATCGGTGAGGCCATCGACAGCGATCAGCAGGGGAGCCTCGCCGATCGAGCGGCAGCCTTCGATCAGGCTGGTCAGGTCGAGGGTCTCGGCGGCGGCGGGCTGCAGCACGATGCCCTGGTGCACAGCGCCACCGGTGAGCTGGCCCAGGCGCGCCCAGGTCACCTCCTCCACCAGCACGCCGGAGGACTTCGCCTCCCGCAGCAGCTGCAGGAAACGCGGGTTGAAACGCATCTCGGGCGTGCACCACACCCGGTGGATCGGCCGGCCGCTCTCCAGGGTGGCCTGGGTCGTGTGGCGGCCCCAGATCAGGTCGCTGGGGGCGGCGGCGGCAAACGCGTCGGCGGCGCCACGGAAATCGACATCGGAGCCGTCGGACTCCGGCCGCTCCGGGCCGCTGCGTCCCTGGAAGGTTCGTGGGGCGCGGTCGGCGTCCCGGAACAGGGCTGGTCCGCGGCGGGCCGGAGCCGACCGCGATGGGATGGGACGGCCGGAACTCGGTCGTCCGGCCCCACCGCGGCCTGGGACGGGGCGGCCGAAGGAGGGGCGGGCGGGAATGATGCGATCACCTCCGCGCCGTTCGCGGGTCGGACGACCGGCGCCGCCGCGGGAATCGTCGGGGCGATCAGCGCCGGGACGGCCTTCGTAGGGGCGCCGGCCGTAGGGGTTGCTGGCCGCACGGTCTGGGCCACCCGGCCGCTCGCCACCGCGCTCGCCGCCCCGTTCCCGATCAAAGGGAGGCTTGTCACGGCCATAGGCCTCTCCAGGGCGCCGGGGTCGGGCGGAGCCGAGGCGACGAGGGGTCCGGTCGGCACCGGAATCAGGGCGGCGATCAGGACGCCGGTCGGGGCGGCGATCACCGCGACGGTCAGGGGAGGGACTCATGGGCTGGCGGAGGGGGGACAGGGTTCGGTCTTCTCGAGATGGTCCAGCAGCTCAGCCAGCCGTCTGGGGTCCTGCAGAAAAAGCCATCCCAGCATCGTCTCAAATCCCGTGGCCTGCCCGTAAGCCCGGGGGGTGCTGCGGCGGGGACCCCGTCCCGCCTGGTTGCGGCCACGCAGGACGAGGCGGCGCTCCGCCTCACTCAGCAGGGGATCCAGACGCCGCAGGGCTTCGGCCTGGGCTTCCGCCTGCACCTCGGCCACCACGGCCAGGTGCAGGTCGGCAGCTCGCGCCGGTTGCCGGCAGTGGCGCAGGCGCTGGTGCAGTTCCCAGACCGCATCCCCCAACCAGGCCAGCTGGGCGGTGGCCAGGGGCGTGGCTGGGGCCTGGGTGGAAACGGAAGCCAGCCAGTGGCCGGGCCCCTCAGGCGGGGGCGAGGCTGCCAAGGGCGGACTCCAGATCGGGTTGCAGGTGCAGGAAGGCCTCCAGCCGCACCAACTTGACGGTCTGGACGACGCGGGCGTTGCCGACCACGAGGAACTGACGGGAGCTCTCGTTGAACAGCTTGGCCAGCTGGACCAGGGCGCCGAGTCCGGAGGAGTCGATGAAATCGATGCGGCTGAGGTCAATGACGACTGGGAGGTTGTCCCCTTTGTGCCGATCGCTGATGAACTCGGTGAACTGCTTGTCGGAATAGGCGTCCAGTTGCCCGGTGAAACTGAACAGCAGGCACTCTTCCCGCCGTTCGCTGCCCCCTCTCAGGGAGACGGTCAGTCGCTGCAGGTCGGTGATGGCCCCAGTCCTCAAAGGTGTTGAACGCGCCGAACTGTAGAGACCCCTATCCCGATTCAGGGAACCGCAACGAAACGTGCCGATTCAACGGCGTTCCGCCATCAGCGCCGTGAACCGGGCGAAGTGGTGGTCGGCATCGTGGGGTCCGGGGCTGGCCTCCGGGTGGTATTGGATGCCGAACACCGGCTGGCTGCGCAGGGCCAGGGCGGCCACCGTGTGGTCGTTGAGGTTGTGGTGGGTGATCCGCACTCGCTCGGCCGGAAGGGAGGCCGCTTCAAGGGCGAAACCGTGGTTCTGGCTCGTGATCTCCACCGATCCCGGGGAGCCGCAGGGGTGGTTGAGGCCCCGGTGGCCGTAGCCGAGCTTGAAGCTGCGGCCACCCAGGGCCAGTCCGAGGATCTGGTGGCCGAGGCAGATGCCGAAGACCGGCAGCTGCGGTTGCTGCAGCAGGTCGCGTGCCAGGGCAATCCCTTCACCCACCGCCGCCGGATCGCCGGGGCCGTTGGAGAGGAACACCCCCTCCGGCTGCAGCGCCAGCACCTGGTCCAGGCTGGAGTCGGCCGGCAGCACGGTGACCTCACAGCCATGGGCCACCAGACGTTCGAGGATGGCCCGCTTGATGCCGAAATCGATGGCCACCACCCGATAGGGGCGGTCGGGACGTGGCTGGAGCCTGGTGTCGAAGCGGGCCGCGCAGGTGTGGCCCCAGGTGTAGGGCTCCTTGGTGCTGACCCGGGCCGCCAGGTTGAGGCCATCCATGGCCGGGGTGGCCAGCACCTGCCGCAGCAATACCGCCGGGTCGGTGCCATCGCTGGCGATGGCGCCATTCATGGCGCCCCCCTCGCGCAGGTGGCGCACCAGGGCGCGGGTGTCGACCCCCCGGATGCCAACCACCCCCTGGCGACTCAGCCAATGGTCGAGGGTCTCCTCGCAACGCCAGTTGCTGGGCCGGGGGGCGAGCTGGCGGACGATGCAGCCGCGGGCATGGGCGTGGTCCGCCTCGAGATCTTCGCCATTGACGCCGGTGTTGCCGAGCTCCGGGTAGGTGAAGGTGATCAGCTGGCCGGAATAGCTCGGATCGGTGAGCACCTCCTGGTAGCCGGTCATGCCGGTGTTGAAGACCACCTCGCCGCAGACGCTGCCACGGGCGCCGCAGGCCAGGCCCCGCAGGACGGTGCCATCAGCCAGCACGAGCACAGCCGCAACGTCGTCAGTGGCGCTGCTGGGCGCAGCCGCGTCAGTGGCGCTGCTGGGCGCAGACGGGGCCTCCTGTGGGGTGGTCAGGGTGGCGTCGGCAGGGATCCCGATCATCCTTCAGACCCCGACAGGGCGGTCCGCAGCGCTGCCAGCCTGGCCCAGGCGCTGCCATCGGCCAGGGCCTGGTGGGCCCGGGCCAGGGCCGCGGCGATCGAGGGCTCCAGCCCCGCCGCCTTGAGCACCAGGGCAGCGTTGAGAGCCACCACATCGGCCTGGGCCTGGGTGCCCCGTCCCTGCAGGACCGCCTCCAGGATCAGACGGTTGGCGGCCACATCCCCGCCCCTGAGGGCCTCCAGATCGGCGGGTGCCAGCCCCAGCTCAGCGGGATCGAGCCAGTCGCTGCGCACCACGCCGTCCTCCAGGAGACGCAGCTCACTGGGACCGGACAGCGTGGCCTCATCCAGGCCGCCATGGCCATGAACCACGATCGCGCGCCGCTGACCGAGGCGACGCAGGGCCTCCGCCACCGGATCGAGCAGGTCGGGTCGGGCCACCCCCAGAACCTGGGCCTCGGGGGTGAGGGGATTGACGAGCGGTCCGAGCAGGTTGAAGACGGTGCGCACGCCGAGGCTGCGGCGCAGGGGGGCCATCCCCACCAGCGCGGGGTGCCAGCCCGGGGCGAACAGGAAGGTCACGCCGGTGCGCGGCAGAGCCTCCACCACCGTCGCCAGGGGGGCCCCCAGTTGCAATCCCAGGGCTTCGAGCACGTCGGCCGATCCAACGCGGCCACTGGCACTGCGATTGCCGTGCTTGGCCACATGGGCCCCGCAGGCGGCCGCCGTGAAGGCCACGGCCGTGGAGATGTTGAAGCTGTCGGCACCGGCGCCACCGGTGCCGCAGGTGTCAATCAGCTCCAGCTGGGGCCGCTGTCCCGGCAGGGGGCAGGCCTCCCTGAGGACGGCGGCCATCGCGGCCAGTTCCTCGCCGCTGGTGCCCTTGGCCCGCAGGGCCGCCAGCAGCGCACCCGTCAGCACCGGATCGATGGCGCCGGCCAGCCAGCCCCGCATCAAGGACTCGGCCTGGTCGGCCTGAAGGTCCTGGCCACAGAGAAGCTGCTCCAGCAGCTGGGGCCAGGCGGGGAAAGCAGGCATCACCGAACGCTGAACCGTCAGCGGCAACTTAAGGGACCCCGCTCCCCTACTGGCCCAGACCTGGTCAGGCCGGCAGCTGCCCAAAAAAATAGCCCGTGTGCAAAGCACGCCGGGCCGGGTGATGGGGACGCTCCCACTATCGCCTGTGCAGAGCCGTTCTGACCAACAGACTGAAAACCGGCACTCCCCGGGTCAGCCCGCGTCGTCGGAAGCGGTGTCAAACCCGGAACCCACCGCTTCGGCCACCGGAGCAGCACCAGGCCGGAATCCGGCCGCCCAGATGGCCCGGGTGCGGCCATGGAGCGCCTCGGCGTCCAGACCCCAGAGTCTCAGGATCCGCTCCAGGTCGTCGCGGATGTCGGCGGCGCCAGGAAAGCCCCGATAGCGCATCTGCAGCCGGGCCGCGTCCACCAGGTGCTCGTCTTGTGGGCGCTCCACCGCCAGGAGCCGGTCGACCGTTTCCCGGTCGCTGGCATGGAGGGGGTGATTCTGGTCGTCCATGGCCCGTGCGGCCCGTGGGCCCTGGGGAGCGATGCCTAGGTTAGGAGGCCCCGATGCCCCTCCCTTCCTGCATGAGCGCCCTGCGGCTGGATCTGATCGGGCGCTATCTCCGGCCGCACAGGGGCACGGTGCTGGTGGGGGCCGGCGCCCTGGTGGTGGTGAACCTGCTGGGGGTGGCCATCCCCCTGGTGGTGCGGCAGACGATCAATGCGCTCAAGCCCGGCTTCGTGATGGCGGATGTGCTCGGGGTGGCGGGCCTGATCATCGTGATGGCCACGGTGATGGGAGCCACCCGCCTCTATTCGCGGATGCTCGTGTTCGGGGTGGGCCGTCAGGTGGAAGCGACCCTGAAGGAGCGCATCTTCGACCACGTGCTCACCCAGGACCCCGGCTGGGTACAGACCACCGGCAGCGGCGAGGTGATCAGCCGTGCCACCAGTGATGTGGAGAACATCCGGCGCCTGCTGGGCTTCGCCCTGCTCAGCCTGACCAACACCGTGCTGGCCTATGCCCTCACCCTGCCGGCGATGCTGGCGATCGACCCGCTGCTGAGCCTGGCGGCGGTATCGCTCTACCCCGGCATGTTGATGGTGGTGCGCCTGTTCGGCGGCCGCATGATGAAACAGCAGCGCCGCCAGCAGGAGGTGCTGGCCAACCTGAGCGACCTGGTCCAGGAGGACCTCAGCGGCATCGGCGCCATCAAGATCTACGGGCAGGAGGCCACCGAGGGAAAGGCCTTCGCCGCTCTCAACAAGGTCTATCTGGACGCCCAGCTCTCCCTGGCCAGCACCCGCAGCACCCTCTTTCCGCTGCTGGAAGGAATTGCCTCCCTCAGCCTGCTGCTGCTGCTGGCACTGGGCAGCGGCCAGCTGGAAAGCGGTCGACTCAGCATCGGCGATCTGGTGGCCCTGATCCTGTTCGTGGAACGCCTGGTCTTCCCGACCGCCCTGCTGGGCTTCACCCTCAACACCTTCCAGACCGGTCAGGTGAGCCTGGAGCGGGTGGAAGCCCTCCTCAGCCACCCCCCGGCCATCGTGTCGCCCACCGATCCGCTGCCCCCTGGACGACCGGCCCATGGGGCCGTCAGGGCCAAGGGGCTGACGGTCCGTTATCCGGGGGCGGAGCGGCCGGCCCTGGAGAACCTCAGCTTCGCGATCCACCCCGGTGAGCTGGTGGCGGTGGTGGGACCGGTGGGTTGCGGCAAAACCACCCTGGCCCGGGCCCTCGGCCGGATGGTGGAGGTGCCTTCCGGCCAGCTGTTCCTCGACGGCGTCGACGTGACCAGGCTGCGGCTGAGTGATCTGCGTCGGCAGGTGGCCCTGGTGCCCCAGGAGGGCTACCTGTTCACCGCCAGCCTGGCTGACAACCTGCGCTACGGCGATCCCGAAGCGGGCATGGAGCGGGTGGAGGAGGCCGCCCGTCAGGCCCGGCTGGAGGGGGACATCAAGGGCTTCCCCGATGGCTACCGCACGCTGGTGGGAGAGCGGGGAATCACCCTGAGCGGCGGCCAGCGCCAACGCACGGCCCTGGGGCGGGCGCTGCTGGTGGAGGCCCCTCTGCTGGTGCTCGACGACGCCCTGGCCAGCGTCGACAACACCACCGCAGCGGGCATCCTGCGCTCGGTGCGCGAGGAGCAGCGGCGCACGGTGGTGATGATCAGCCACCAGCTCTCGGCCGCGGCGGCCTGTGACCGGGTCCTTGTGCTCGAAGCGGGTCACCTCGTCCAGGAGGGCCACCACACCGACCTGCTGCAACAGGAGGGCACCTACCGCCGTCTCTGGGACCGGGAGGAAGCCGTGCGTCAGCTGCAGACCGCTTGAACCGGCTGGGCCCTCGCGGGCCGGATGCAGCACCTGGTTTCAAACAGATGTTGAGTTGCTCGGTCCAGGGACCATGGCTGGGCTTACCTGGTAGGGCCGTGGTTCCATCACCGCCTGCCACGCCGTCCCCATGGCCCCCACCCCGTCACCCCTCAGCCAGCCGCTCAACGTTCGCTGCACCCTGACCTTCGGCGACATCTACGCCCAGGTCCTGATCTGGATGGCCGTGATCTTTGTGAGCCTGGCGGCGGGTCTGGCCTTGATGGGGGCAAGCCGCCCCCTGTTCGCCCTGGTGGGGGTGGGCCTGATCCTGGTGCTGTCACTGCCCTTTCTGTTGTTCGCCTTCATCACCACCCTGCTGAACCACATCGCCCTGGTGCCGCAACAGGATCATCAGGGCGCTTCCTAGGGTTGGAGTCCTGACGGCATCAACCTTGTTCGGCCTCTTCAACAGCCCCGCGAGCGACAGCAGCAACCCGGCCCCTGGCAAGGGCGGCGCGGTGGCCGCAGGGACCCACGCCGTTCTCGGCACCCCCCTGGCGGCCCCGCCGGCGGAGGGCCAGGCGGAAGCCCAGTTCGGTTGCGGCTGCTTCTGGGGAGCGGAGAAGGGCTTCTGGCGGCTTCCCGGAGTGATCACCACCGCGGTGGGCTACGCCGGTGGCCAGCTCGCCTCCCCCAGCTACGAGCAGGTTTGCAGCGGCCGCAGCGGCCACGCCGAGGTGGTGCGGGTGGTGTGGGACACCGCCCGGATCTCCTTCGCCGATCTGCTCAAGCTCTTCTGGGAATGCCACGACCCCACCCAGGGCAACCGCCAGGGAAACGACCGGGGCAGCCAGTACCGATCGGCCATCTTCGTGGACGACCCCACGCTTCTGGCCCTGGCCGAAGCCAGTCGCCAGGCGTACCAGGAGGCCCTCGATACCGCCGGCGCGGGAAGGATCACCACCGAGATCGGCTCCAGCAGACGTTTCCACGTCGCTGAGCCCTACCACCAGCAGTATCTGGCCAAGCCCGGAAGCCGTCCTTACTGCTCCGCCCAGCCCACGGGCCTCACCCTCGGCACGTATCCCGGTGCCACCTACCTCCTTCCCGCCTCCGTGTGGGAAAGCTATGACTGGGCCATCCCCCATTGCGTCCTTCGCGGCGACAATGCGCCGATCGCCCTCGTCTGACCGCTACTGCCATGGCCGCCCCACCGCTGCTCGCGCTCGGACTCCTGCCCCTGCTGGCGATGCAGTCCCCCTGGTGGGAGAACTACGACATACGGGAACGCTTCCTCTGCGGTGACCGCGTCTCGGTGGTGCTGGAGCGCAACGCCTCCCAGGCCTCTCTGATCGCTGGCCGCACCCGGTCCACCCTGTTCCGGGAGGAATCGGATGCTCCGGGGCTTCGCTATCAGAACGAAAGCCTTCGGGTGATCCTGCGGGGGGATGAGCTCACCCTCGAACAGCTGCCCAGTCGTCGGATCTGCGTACGCAGCGAACAGGTATGAAGCCTCTCTCCGATCGGGTCGTGATCGTGGCCCTGATCGCCGCCGTCGGGATCTGTTTTGCCTTGGCCTTCTGGACGGTGCGGCTGAACCCCTCCGGGGAGCCCCCTCTGCTGTGGCGCCAGGGGCCGAGCGTCTCGGTGCCATCGCTGTTTTCGTGAACGACCCCACCAAGGATCTGGATCAGGATCAGGACCCGCCGAGGCGCCAGCTGCATCCGCTGCCCAAGGGGCTGGTCGAGCTCTACGGCCTGCTGGCGGTGTTGTTCGTGCTGGTACCTGAATGGATGGCCGGCAGCGCCCTGAAGGGATTCAGGGAGGGCCGGGAAGGTTCCGAACTGCCGCTGCCGTCGATGGCCTGGCAGCGGTTGCCTGAGCTGCAGCTGGCCACGATGGGTCTGGCGGAGCTGCGGCTGATGGCGCGCCGCGAGCACCTCTGTGGCTACACGGTCATGGGGCGCCAACGGCTCACGAACCGACTGATGCGGCGGCTGTCCAGGCGTCGCGGGACCCCAAGGACGCTGTGATAGCTTCATTCCGCCGGGGCGTAGCGCAGCTTGGTAGCGCACCACTTTGGGGTAGTGGGGGTCGTGGGTTCGAATCCCGCCGCTCCGATTCAGCCGGTCCGCCGAACGTTCTTCCAAGGCGTTGGTCGGTCGTTTCCTTTTCTGTCAGCTGATCCCATCGGCTGATTTTTTTTGGCCTGCACGCCTGGCTGGAGCCTGGGCCAACGTCAGTGGAGTCTGGTGGCGACGTTGAAGCGCACCAGCCAGAGATTGACCCGCCGCCGCAGCCGGGGTGGCACCTCCTGCACCAGCTGAAACAGCTCCTGGGACGCCAGCCGGCGCAGGGCGCGCACGTCGACCCGCCAGAGGGCCTCCGCCTCCCGGATCAGCCGTGCCCAGGTGCGGGCTGTCTGCCAGCGGCGCACGCGGTGCTGCGCGGGTTCAGCGCCATCACCGGAGCTGGTTGGCAGCCGGGTGACCATGACGGCGACGCCGGAAGAACACTCCAAGGGTGGGGAGGCCGCGAGGAAGCGCCCCGTATACCCGGTTCTGCTTCAACCATCGAAACAAAAACGGAAGATCCGGCGCCGGCCTCAGGCGCTGCGGGCCAGGCCTTCGACAGGCGAAGGCTCAGGCATCAACTGGACGGGAAAGGCCAGTGCCTCTGCCTCCCGCCGGCTGAGACGGCGGCTCCAGGCCTTTGGCACCGCTTCGTTCCAGCGGAAACCAGCCTCCCGGGCGCGGTGACGCTCGGCGTAGGGAAGCTCCGCCCGGTAGAGGCTGCGGGGCTCCAGGGCGGCCTGCAGCAGCGCCTCGAGGTCGGTGCAGCGCTCAAACACCTGGGCCAGGTAGATGCAGTCGGTCAGGGCCCGATGGGCCGCCCAGACCGGCACCCCATAGGCCAGGGCCAGATCACGGACCGAAGGGGTGCTGCGCAACTGGCGCTCGGACGGCCAGCGGATGTCCTCCATCGAGCAGATCCAGGGGCGATCCAGCACCGGCAGGGGCCCCAGGCCGAACCACTGCCGATCGAAAGCGACGTTGTGGGCGACCAAGGCGTCACAGGCGCCGACCATGGCCCGGAAGCAAGCCAGGGCCTCCTGCCAGGGCTGCTCCAGACGCGTCACCACGGCAGGGATGCCGTTGATGCCCTCGGCCGCGTTACCGGCGCTGGGCAGCAGGAAGGACACCTGGCTCAGCACGGCCCGCTGGGGCACATGGAACAGAATCGCCCCCACCTCGATGCACTGGCCCTGGAGGGTGGAGAGCCCGGTGGTCTCCGTGTCAAGGATCAACAGTTTCTCGGGAACCCGGGGCAGGGCCCGCGGCGGGCGGCCGGCGCAGACGGGCAGGGACAGGGGGGCGGGCCGGGTCGCGGCGGGGGGGGGCGGGTCGGCCGGCACCGGGGCCGCCACTCCCAGCAGATCGTTCTGTTGCCAGAGACCAGGTTGCTCCTGCATCGGGCGCCGTCCGCACGCCCCCCATCGTCGCAACCCGGGCAAGGCCTTGCCGGTTTCGTGCTTCCTAGGCTGGAGAGGTCCCGCCGTTTCTCCGCTTTCGTGGCTCCAGCCCTCGCCCCCGGCGACACCGCCCCTCTGATCGCTCTGCCCGACCAGGACGACACGGAACGGCGCAGCGACCAGCTGGACGGCAAAGCCCTGGTGCTGTTCTTCTATCCCAAGGACGACACCCCCGGCTGCACCATGGAGGCTTGCGCCTTTCGGGACAGCTACGCCGACCTGCAGGAGCTCGGGGCCGCGGTGTGGGGGGTCAGCGGCGACGATGCCGCCAGCCACCGGCGCTTCGCCAACCGCCACCGGCTGCCGTTTCCGTTGCTGGTGGATGGCGGCAACCGGCTGCGCAAGGCCTTCGGCGTGCCCAGCGTGCTGGGCCTGCTGCCCGGCAGGGTCACCTACGTCATCGATGGCCAGGGGGTGGTCCGCCATGTCTTCAACAACCTGCTCGATGGCCCGGCCCACCGGCGCGAGGCCCTGGACGCCCTGCGTGGCCTCCAGGCCTCCTGAGCCGCGCCGCAATCCGTAAGGGGGAGAACGAGACCGTGACGCCGTGGCGACAACAGGGGGAGCTCTGGACGCTGGAGCCCACGGGCCGCCCCCGGGGACTGATCGAATTCATCGGTGGCAGCTACCTGGCCGCCACCCCCCAGCTGAGCTATCGGCGCTTTCTCGAGGCCCTGGCCAACAGGGGCTGGCGGATCCATGCCTGGAGCTACGTGCCCGGCTTCGACCACCAGTCCCAGTCCAACGCCGCCTGGCGGCTGTTCCGCCAGTGGCGCGAACAACAGACCGGCCAGCCCGAAGCCACCCTGCTGCGGCTGGGCCACAGCCTGGGCTGCAAGCTGCACCTGCTGGCGCCCGATGGGGGCCGGCGCTGTGATGGCCTGGTGGCCCTCAGCTTCAACAACTTCTCAGCCGAGCGATCGATCCCCTTCCTGGCGGAGTTGGGCCAGCAATTCCGCTTCCGCAGCGAATTCAGCCCCTCCCCGGAAGACACCCTGGTCCAGATCGCCAACAGCTACCGCCAGCCCCGCAACCTGCTGGTGCGCTTCAGCCGCGACAGCATCGACCAGAGCGGCCGGCTGATCGGCGTGCTGCAGGCCAGGACAGGCGATGCCTCCACCCTGGTGGAGCTGCCCGGGGATCACCTCACCCCCGCCAGCGGCGGACTTCGCAAACAGTTCCTCGGCGACTGGGCCGATGATCCAGCCCGCCAGCGGGGCATGGAGCGGCTGGCCGAGCAGATCAGCACCTGGGCTGGGGCTGTCTGAGGCCGCCCGGGCTGGCTCAGGGCCTCAGACCCGCAGCTGGTCGAGCACCGAACGGTCCTCAAGGGTGGAGGTGTCGCCGCTCACCTCCTGCCCCGACGCCAGGGAGCGCAGGATCCGGCGCATGATCTTGCCGCTGCGGGTCTTGGGCAAGGCATCGGTGAAGCGGATGATGTCGGGCCGAGCAATCGGCCCGATCTCCAGGCCCACATGGCGGCGCAGCTCGGCCTCCAGGGCCGCATCGCCCTCCACCCCCACATCCAGGGTGACGAAGGCCACAATTCCCTCCCCCTTGAGATCGTCGGGTCGGCCCACCACCGCGGCCTCCGCCACCGACGGGTGGCTGACCAGGGCCGATTCGATCTCCATCGTGCCCAGCCGGTGGCCGGAGACGTTGATCACGTCATCGACCCGGCCCATCACCCAGAAATAGCCATCAGCGTCGCGGCGGGCGCCGTCGCCGGCGAAATACAGCCAACTGCCATCGGCGGGCCGAATGTGCTCCCAGTAGCTGCTACGGAAGCGATCCGGATCCCCGTGCACGGTGCGCATCATCCCGGGCCAGGGCCGCCGCACCGCCAGGTAGCCCCCCTGGCCGGTGGGCACGCTGTTGCCCTCCAGGTCGACCACGTCGGCGACGATCCCTGGCAGGGGCAGGGTGGCCGAGCCGGGCTTGGTGGGGGTGGCCCCGGGCAGGGGGCTGATCATCACCCCGCCGGTCTCGGTCTGCCACCAGGTGTCCACCACGGGGCAGCGGTCGCCGCCGATCACATCGCGATACCACATCCAGGCCTCCGGATTGATCGGCTCGCCGACGGTGCCGAGGATGCGCAGGCTGGACATGTCGTAGCGGTCGGGTACCGCACGGCCGCTCTTCATGAAGGCGCGGATGGCCGTGGGGGCGGTGTAGAAAATCGTCACCCGGTGCTTCTCGATCACCTCCCAGAAGGCCCCGGGCTTGGCCGGCCGCGGCGCCCCCTCGTACATGAGCGTGGTGGCGCCGTTGGAGAGTGGCCCATAGACGATGTAGCTGTGGCCGGTGATCCAGCCCACATCGGCGGTGCACCAGTGAATGTCGTCCTCGCGGATGTCGAAGATCCACTGGAAGGTGAGATGGGCCCAGAGGTTGTAGCCGGCGGTGGTGTGCACCACCCCCTTGGGTTTGCCGGTGGAACCGGAGGTGTAAAGCACGAAGAGACGGTCTTCGCTGGCCATGGGCTCGGCCGGGCAGTCGGCGCTCTGGCCATCCACCAGCTCATGCCACCAGAGGTCGCGGCCGGCCTCGAAGGCGGTGGCCTCGCCGGTGCGGCGTACCACCAGCACGTGCTCGACGCTGGGGCACCCCTCATCCAGGGCCTGATCCACCGCCGGTTTGAGGGACACGGCCTTGTCCTTGCGGAAGCCGCCGTCGGCGGTGATCACCAGCTTCACCTGCCCGTCGTTCAGACGGTCGCGCAGGGCCTCAGCGGAGAAGCCGCCGAACACCACCGAGTGGGGGGCGCCGATGCGGGCGCAGGCCAGCATGGCAATGGCCGCCTCCGGCACCATCGGCATGTACAGGGCCACCAGATCCCCCTTGCCGACACCGAGGCCTTTGAGGGCATTGGCGGCGCGACAGACCTCGGCGTGCAGCTCGCGGTAGGTGAAGCGGCGCACGTCGCCCGGTTCGCCTTCCCAGATCAGGGCCGTCTTGTCGGCCCGGGGGCCCTCCAGGTGGCGATCGAGGCAGTTGTAGGAAAGGTTGGTGGTGCCCCCCTCGAACCAGCGGGCGAAGGGCGGATGGCTCCAGTCGAGCACCGTCTCGAAGGGCTCGAACCAGTGCAGCTCGCGCCGGGCCGCCTCTCCCCAGAAGCCATCGGGATCGGCCTGGGCGCGCGCCGCCAGCGCTTCGTAGGCCGCCATCGAACCGATGCGGGCCTCGGCGGCCAGCTGGGGCGGCGGATCGAACTGCCGCTGTTCCTGGAGCACCGACTCGATGGTGGGCGAGGAGTCCTGGGTCATGGCAAAGCCTGCCGGGCGGGCTGGGGCATGGTGCATTCAACCGCAGACAGGCCACGCTGGAGGGACACGGCTCCCATCCCATGCCTGCCTGGCTGACGATCCTGCTGGTGATGGGCCTGGTGATCGCCGTCCTGACCCCGAGCCGGCAGCAGTTCGCCTGGTTCCTGCGGCTGCGCCGGCCCCGCTGGCTCACCTTCGAGCGCTGGATCCCACTGATCTGGTCGGTCATCTACCTCTGCTTCTATGCCGCGTCCCTGCTGCGCTGGTGGGCCGGTGGGGTGACGGCGCCGCTGGCCATGGTGGGCTTCCTGGTGCTGCTGGTGCTGGTGCAGAGCTACACGCTGCTGATCTGCCGCACCCGGCGGCTCGCCTGGGGAACGGCCGCAGGCCTGGCTGGGTGGCTCTGGGGCCTGGGCCTGGCGCTGGCGCTGCTGCCCATCTCGAGTCCCGCCAGCCTGCTGCTGGTGCCCTTCCTGCTCTGGAGCCCGATCGGCACCTTCGTGACCTGGCGGATGCAGAAGCTGAACCGATGAGACCCCACCGACCCGGAGCGTCCGCCAGGCCGATCAGGGCTGCTCATCGCTGCTTGGCAAGATCGCCCGGCGGCGTTAGCCAGGGGGCGAACCCACGGGAATGGAGCGCAAGGCCATGGAGGAGCAGCCCATCACGCCCCATGCCGGCCCGACACGGGACGCCGAGGGCAACCTCACCTACGTGGGGGACGACGGTCGCCGCTATGTGGTGGGGTTGCCGCCGGACATCGATGAAGACAACGTCGAGCAGGTGATGACCCTGCTGCGGGGCGGCACCGGGCTGTTCCAGCAGATCGAGGCCCTCTGCCACCGCTGGATCGAGGAGGTGAGTGGCAGTGAGCTCGACGAGCGGGCCGCCCTGGTGCTGTTGCTCACCACCC
Organism: Cyanobium sp. Aljojuca 7A6; assembly: GCF_024346455.1. Classification (GTDB taxonomy): domain Bacteria; phylum Cyanobacteriota; class Cyanobacteriia; order PCC-6307; family Cyanobiaceae; genus Cyanobium. Next base: position 106,308 of record NZ_JAGQCY010000009.1, on the reverse strand, counting down.
TGGAAACCGCCCTGGAGGACCGTTACCCGGAGATCGATCCGCCCTGATGCAGGCTGGGAGCATGTCCCAGCGACCCGCCGCCTGCCTGTTCGATCTCGACGGTTTGCTGCTGGACACCGAGCCCGCCCATGCCAGGGCCTGGCAAACGGTGGCCAGCCGCTTCGGTCGCCCCCTCGATGGGGCCGAGTTGCTCAGCCTGCGGGGCCGGCGGCGCCTCGACTGCGCCAGCCAGGTGCGTCGGTGGATCACCGCCGCGGGAGGGCCACCGCTGAGCGAGCAGGAGCTGCTGGCCGTGCGCCAGCCCATCGCCGAGGCCCTGCTGGCGGGCGCCCCGGCCATGCCCGGTGCCGAAGCCCTGGTGCGGCGCTGCCTGGCCCTGGAGATCCCCATGGCCCTGGCCACCAGCAGCGCGCGCGCGGCGGTGGAACTGAAGGTGGCACCCCACCCCTGGATGGCCCTGATCAGCGCACGGGTCCATGGCGATGACCCGGACCTGGGCAGGGGCAAACCTGCCCCGGATGCTTTCCTGTTGGCGGCCCGGCGTCTGGGGGTGGCCCCAACCGCGTGCTGGGCGTTCGAAGACTCCAGCGCCGGCGTGGCCGCCGCCCTGGGCGCCGGTTGCCGGGTGCATGTGCTGCTGCCTCCTGGGGTGGGCTGCCAGGCCTACCCCGAAGGGGTGATCTGCCTCAACTCCCTGGAGGAGGTGGCGCTGGATCAGTAGAGACGGCTGAGGACGAACTCAGGCAGGGCGCGCAGGGCGCTGCGGGGCTCCGAGGGAGGCAGCCATTCGATCGCCTCGTGGGCCTCACGGGCGAAGCCCTCGGCCAGGGCCCGGGCCCGGCCGATGGCCTCGCAACCGCGCACCATGGCCAGGGCCTGGTCGAGGTCGCCGGCCTCACAGAATTCCCGCTCGATCAGCCCGGCCAGGGCCGGCCGCTCCTCGAGCGCATACAGCACCGGGGCGGTGAGGTAACCGGAGGCCAGGTCACTGGCGGCGGGCTTGCCCAGCTGCTGGTCGCTGGCGGTGAAATCGAGGATGTCATCCACCACCTGGAAGGCCAGGCCGAGTTGGCGGCCGAAGCGGTAGAGGGCGTCGAGGCGTGGTTCGGGCAGACCGGTCAGCACCCCGGCGGCCCGGGCACTGTTGGCGATCAGGGACGCCGTCTTGCAGTAGCTCTTCTCGAGGTAGGTCTCGAAGCTCTGACCCGTGTCGTAACGGAACAGACCCTGGCGCACCTCGCCATCGGCCAGATCCATGATCACGCGGGATAGCAGTTTCACCACCTCGAGATCATCGAGATTGGCGAGGTGCCAGCTGGCCTGGGCGAAGAGAAAATCGCCGGCCAGCACCGCAACGCGGTGGTTGAAGCGGCTGTGCACCGTGGCCACGCCCCGGCGGGTGGCCGCCTCATCCACCACGTCGTCATGGACGAGGGAAGCGGTATGGATCATCTCGGTGATCTCCGCCAGCCGCCGGTGGCGGGGGCTGAGGCCCCCGTCGGGGGCAATGGCCCGCGACAGCAGCAGCACGATGCCGGGCCGTAGGCGCTTGCCACCGGCCGCGAACAGATGCTCGGCGGCGGCCTGAAGAATCGGATGGCCGGCGCCGATCAAGCTGCGCAGGTCGGCCAGCAGGGCATCGAGGTCGGACTCCACCGGCTGGAGCAACTCTGCAACCGTCGCCACGTCACCTCCACGATGAAGCGATCCTAGGGGCCGTGCCTCAATAGGCGCGGGTGGGCGACTGCAGGCTGACGCTGCGCACCGCCGGTCGGCTTCCCAGCCAGGCGGCGGCCGCGGTGGCGAAGGCCTCGGCGGGGCCGGTGACACAGAAACGGGTGCGCTCCAGAGGCGGACGCACCGACTCCACCGTCTGGTCCACTTCGGGGGAATCGCCAAGGCTGGCCAGCAAGGGCCCGAGGCGCTGGGCGGCCGCCAGGGCCGGGTCCACCAGTTGCACGTCGGGGGGGAGCAGCTCGGCCAGCAGGGCCCGCAGCAGCGGGTAGTGGGTGCAGCCCAGCACGATGGTGTCCACCTCAGCCTCCAGCAACGGGGCCAGGTAGTCGGCGGCGGCGGCGCGCAGCTCGGGGGCCTGCAGGTCGCCGGCCTCGATCAGGGGCACGAAGGCGGGGCAACCCATCTCCAGCACCCGGGCCGAGGGGCGGCAGGCCTGGATCGAACGCCGGTAGGCACCACTGGCGGCGGTGGCTGGGGTGGCCAGCACCCCGACGTGGTCGCTGGTGAGTTCACTGGCCAGGCTGTCGATCAGCCCCACCACCGGCACCCCTGCTTCGGCCACGGCCACGTCGAGCGCCAGGGCATTGGAGGTGTTGCAGGCCATCACCAGCACACCCACCCCCTGCAACCGCAGCCAGTGCACCACCTCCGAGGCAATCGCCCGGATCTCTTCGTTCGACCGTTGTCCGTAGGGAACCCGGGCCGTGTCCCCCAGGTAAAGGCAGGGGGAGTGGGGGTAGAGGGCATGGACCTGACGCAGCACGGTCAACCCGCCGAGGCCACTGTCGAACAGGCCGACGAGCAGGCTCAAGAGTCCCCCTGGAGATAGTCGAGGATCCCGGCGGTGATGGCCACGGCCATGCGGCGCCGGAAATTGGGATCGGCCAGGCGAGGTGCGTCGATGCGACCGGTGACGAAGCCCATTTCCGCCAGCGCCGCCGGCATCACCGTGCGGCGGATCACAAAGAAGCGGCCCGGCCGGGCGCCGCGGTCGGGGGTGCCCGACGAAATCGCCATGATGCGGGACTGGATCGCCTGGGCCAGCCGCTGGGAGCTGCCCGACTGGAAATAGAAGGTTTCGACCCCATTCACATCGGGGCGGGCCATGCTCAGGGCATTGGCGTGGATGCTCACGAAAACGGCGGCGTTGCTGCTGTTGGCCAACGACACCCGCGGCGGCAGGTCGACATCCACGTCCGAGGTGCGGGTCATCAGCACCTGCACCCCCCGGGCCTGGAGCAGCTGGGCCACCTGCAGGCTCACATCCAGCACGACATCGGCTTCCCGCAGTCCACCGATCCCCACGGCGCCCGGGTCAGGGCCCCCGTGGCCAGGGTCGATCACCACCCGGAAGCGGCCCCGGGGCACCACCGGCAGTCCATCGGGGGACAGGGGTCGGCCGGAAGTGGCCCGACCGCTGCCGCTGAAGGTGGGGCGGGTGGCGCTCCAGCTGGAGGTTGGCGCGTCCATGTCGCCCTCGCCGACATTGCGGGTGAAGCCACTCAGGGGCAGCCCGGTGAGGGTCAGGCGCCAGCGGTCACGGGCGGTGCCCACCAGCCGCAGCTGGCGTGGATCAAGGCGGGTGCCTGGCCTGAATTCGAGCACCAGCCGGGTGGTGCCGGAATCGGGCCGGCCGATCCGCACTTCCCGCACCAGGCCGCCAACGGGCACCGAACGGCTGCGCTGGGGGGCGCCCGGCAGATCCACCCAGACCCGGGGGCCGGTGGCGCCCGAACCCTCCTCGTAGAACGCCTGCAGCCGCACCCCCGGGGAGGTGCGCAGTTCCAGCACCCCCTCCCGGCTGAGGCGCCAGGCCGACAGGGCACTCGCCGCCTGGGCGGGCAGGGAGCCAAGCAGCAGGGGCAGGCTCAACAACCAGGCGAAACGCGCCGCAGGCACTCCCATGAACACTCAGAAAAGGGCCGGGTGACGGTGCTGCAGGCTGGGCATCTGGGCACGGACCCTGGCCTCGTGGGCCATGTCGACCGGGGCCATCGCCAGGCCCGGCTCCACTCCCGCGTCGGCCATCACGGTGCCCCAGGGGTCAATCACCAGGGCATGGCCATGGGTCTGGCGGCGGCCGTAGTGGAGTCCGGTCTGGGCGGGGGCCAGGACATAGGCGGTGTTCTCGATGGCCCGGGCCTGGAGCAGCACCTGCCAGTGGTCCTTGCCGGTGTAGGCCGTGAAAGCAGCCGGGATCATCAGCAACTGGGCCCCTGAGCCCGCCAGCTGGCGATACAGCTCGGGGAAACGCACGTCGTAACAGATCGACAGACCAATGCGACAGAGCCCCGGCACGTCGACCACGGGGGGCAGTTCGTGGCCGGGTTGCACCGTGGCCGACTCCCGGTAGGTGATGCCGTCGGGCAGATCGACATCGAAGAGGTGGATCTTGTCGTAGCGGGCCAGGAGCTGGCCCTCCCGACCCACCAGTTCGGCGCGGTTGAAGGTCTGGCCTTCCCCGGCCGGCACCGGGAACCCGCCGCCCAGCAGGGTCACCTGGTAACGCCGAGCCATGGTGACCAGAAAGCGGCTGCAGCGCTCCGCCAGGAGCGGCGCCAGCTCCAGCCGGCGGACGTCGTCGCCCATGAAGGCGAAGTTTTCGGGCAGGCCGACCAGGTCGGCGCCGCGGCGGGCCGCCAGTTCGATCAGTTCTTCGGCCGCTGCGAAATTGGCCTCCGGATCGGGGGTGCTGGTGAGTTGCAGCGCTGCTGCCAGAAAACTGCTCACCGCCAGACCGCTCCAAGACCGGCGAATCGTAAGGGACCCGCCAAGCGGGGCAAGGCGCGGCTCAACTGGCCCGCAGCACCCCGGGTTCGGCCTGGATCGGCACGATCTCCAGGCTGTCCACGGCGGCGCAGCAGGCGAAATCGGCGTCGTGGTTGCCGAGGCCAATCAGGCGCTGGCCGTGGCTGGCGCTGCGCAGGCAGGTCTCGGTGTCGTGGCGCCACTGCTGCCAGAGGGCCAGGGCCGCCAGCATCTCGTCGTTGGCGCAGCGGACCCCCATGTGGGGAGCCACCGCCAGCTCGATCGCGGCCGAAGCCACCGCCCCCGCCGCCAGGCTGTCCTCGAGGGAGTAATCCCCCTCCCAGCCGCTGCCCACGATCCAGACCCGCAGGGCCTGGCGCTCGATCAGCCGCCGTGCCACGGCGGTGCGGTTGGGCAGGCAGGCGGTGAGCAGCAGGGGTACCGCCTGGACCCGATCGAGGGAGCGGGTGCCATTGGTGGTGCTCAGGAAGAGGCGCTTGCTCTCCACCCGCTCCGGGGTGACCGCCAGGGGGGAGTTGCCCAGGTCGTAGCCCTCCACCCGCTTGCCGCCGCGCTCGCCGGCCCGCAGCCGGCGGGCGGCAGGCCAATGGGCGGCGGCCGCTTCGAGGGCGCCCAGATCGGCAAAGGCCTGGATGGCCTCGGCCCCGTTCTGCAGCGCCCAGGCGATGGTGGTCGTGGCCCGCAGCACGTCGATGACCACGGCCGCATCGGGACCTCCCTCCTCGGGGGAAAGCAGCGGGGGCACCGCTTCGGAGGTGTGGAAGTAGGAGAGCAACACGGAACGCGATCGCTACGGGGGTGCGTCACAGTAGGCAGCAGCACGACAGCGCAGGACGACGGTGGCTGGGGTGGTGGCGGAAGGGATCGGACGGGGCAAAGCCCTGGGACGCCAGCGCAATCTGCGCGATTTCCTGGCGTTGCTGGAGAAGCGCGGCCAGCTGCGGCGCCTCACGGCGCCGGTGGACCCGGATCTGGAACTGGCGGCCATCGCCGATCGGGTGCTGGCCATGGGCGGCCCGGCCCTGCTGTTCGAGAACGTGATCGGCTCCCCCATGCCGGTGGCGGTGAACCTGATGGGCACCGTGGAACGGGTGCTCTGGAGCATGGGCATGGAACGGCCCGAGGAGCTCGAGGCCCTCGGCGAGCGCCTGGCCCTGCTGCAGCAGCCCCGGCCGCCGAAGGGACTCAAGGAGGTGATGAAATTTGGGGGGCTCTTCTGGGATCTGGTACGGGCCCGGCCCGACCTTGATCTCACCCCCCCCTGTCACCAGCAGGTGCTGCGTGGCGAGGAGGTGAATCTGGAGCGCCTGCCGCTGCTGCGCCCCTGGCCGGGGGATGCGGGCGGGGTGATCACCCTGGGGCTGGTGATCACCAAGGACCCCGAAACCGGTGTCCCCAATGTCGGCGTCTACCGGCTGCAGCGCCAGTCGATCAACAGCGCCACCGTGCACTGGCTGAGTGTGCGGGGCGGTGCCCGGCACCTGCGCAAGGCGGCGGCGATGGGCCGCAAGCTTGAGGTGGCGGTCGCCATCGGGGTGCACCCGCTGCTGGTGATGGCGGCGGCGACACCGATTCCGGTGCAGCTGAGCGAGTGGCTGTTCGCCGGCCTCTACGCCGGTGAGGGCGTGCGACTGGCCCGCTGCAAAACCCTCGACCTGGAGGTGCCATCCCACAGCGAGGTGGTGCTGGAGGGCACGATCACCCCCGGCGAGGTTCTTCCCGACGGCCCTTGCGGCGACCACATGGGCTTCTACGGCGGCGAAGAGGACTCGCCCCTGGTGCGCTTCCACTGCGTCACCCAGCGCCGTGAACCGATCTTCCTGACCACCTTCAGCGGCCGGCCGCCGAAGGAGGAGGCGATGCTGGCGATCGCCCTGAACCGCATTTATACGCCGATCCTGCGCCAGCAGATCCCGGAGATCGTCGATTTCTTCCTGCCCATGGAGGGCCTCAGCTACAAGCTGGCGGTGATCGCCATCGACAAGGCCTACCCGGGGCAGGCCAAACGGGCCGCCATGGCCTTCTGGAGCGCCCTGCCCCAGTTCACGTACACCAAGTTCGTCGTGGTGGTCGACAAGTCGATCGCGATCCGCGACCCGCGCCAGGTGATCTGGGCCATCAGCGCCCAGGTGGATCCGCAGCGCGACCTGTTCGTGCTGGAGGACACCCCGTTCGACTCGCTTGATTTCGCCAGCGAGCGGCTCGGGCTCGGGGGACGGCTGGCGATTGATGCCACCACCAAGATCGGCCCGGAGAAGCGCCACGACTGGGGCCAGGCCCTGGGCCGGGACGCCTCGCTGGAGGCCCGGGTGGATGGTCGCTGGAGCGAACTGGGCCTGGATGATCTGGGCCAGGGTGAGCCGGACCCCGCCCTGTTCGGCTACACCCTGGAGTACGTGCTGGAGCGCCTCGCCGCTGGCCGCTGATGCTGCGCCGCAGCGGCATCTACGCCCTCAAGGCCCTGCTGGAGCTGGCCCTGGATCCACCGCGCTGGCAGTCGGTGAACGCCCTTGCCCTGGCCCAGGACCTGCCGGCCCCGATGCTGGAGCAGTTGATGCTCAAGCTGCGTCGTGCCGCCCTGGTGGAGTCCCGGCGGGGCCGGCAGGGGGGCTACCGGCTGCGGCGCCTGCCCGCGGACCTGCCCCTGGCGGCGATTCTGGCGGCCGTGGACGCCCCGGCCACCAGCCTGGTGCCCCCCGCGGACCCCGAGCAGGACCCGCAGCCCAGCGACCGGGTGACCCGGGTGCTCAACCGACGCCTGTTGCAGGCCCTGGAGCGGGAACTGGACCGCCTCACCCTGGAGGACCTGCTCTTCGATCTGCGCAGCGCCCGGGCGGCCTTCAGCGAATCCGGGGGGCTTCTGCTGGGCTGAGGCTGGCGACACCGATGAACATCACCGCCAGGTCATCGTCAAAGCCGACCTGGAAGCCACCAGTGCGCCAGTAATGCAGCAGCCGGCCCAGGGTACGCAGCGGACCACGGCCGAACAGATCCATGCCCTGCATCGCGACGGCGCTGAATCCACGGGCCGCCAGCCAGCCACGCAGGGCCACTGGCGTGACGAACCGCTCCCAGTCGTGAACGCCGGCCGGGATCAGCCGCAACACCAACTCGAGCAACCAGATCATGATGAGCCGGGAGCGGACGGTGCGATTGATGGTGTCGAAACAGAACGTTCCTCCTGGGGTCAGCACCCTGGCAATCTCCGCGATCACGCTGTCCGGGCGATCGACATGCTCCAGCACGTCGACGCAGATGACCACATCGAAACGTCCGACCCCAAAGGGAAGCTGCTCCGCCGTTCCCACCCGGTAGTCAATCTCCAGACCCGACGCGGCCGCATGGCTTCGGGCCGCGTCGATGCAGGGGGCGGAACGGTCGATGCCACTCAGGCGAGCGCCCCGGCGGGCAAGAAATTCACAGGTGTAACCGCCGCCACACCCCACATCCAGGACCCGCAGATTCCCCCACTGGGGAACGAATCGATCAAAAAAGAGAAAGCGAAGCGGATTGAGTTGGCTGAGCGGAAAGATGGTGGCCGTTTCATCCCACCAACCAGCCGCCTGCTGATCGTAGAATGAGAGATTGTTACGCAGCAAGGTGATAGCGCCGTCGGTTTCGATCATTATCCCGACCCTCAACGAAGCCGCTCACCTGGGCCGCACCCTCAACCAGCTGGAGATCCTCGATCCGGCGGCCGATGAGGTGATCGTGGTGGATGGCGGCAGCACCGATGCCACTCTGGCCAAGGCCCACGTTCACGACTGCCAGGTCATCCGCTCGCAGCGGACAGGGCGGGCGGTGCAGATGAACCAGGGCGCGGCCGTGGCCCGCGGCGAAATCCTCTGCTTCCTCCATGCCGACACCCTGGTGCCTTCGGATCTGGTGCTGCTGGTGGCCACCACCCTGGCCGACCCGGCCGTCAGCGGCGGTGGCTTCATTGCGCTGATGCGGGGTGAGCGCCGTACCCGTTGGGGCGTGAGCCTGCACAACGCCCTCAAGACCCATTACGCGGCGCTGCTCTTCCGGCCCCATCGCTACGTCCTCAAGGGCTTCCGGGTGCTGTTCGGCGACCAGGTGATGTTCTGCCGCCGGCGCGACTTCGAGCGCTGCGGCGGCTTCGACGCCAGCCTGCCGATCATGGAGGACGCCGATCTGTGCGAGCGACTCGGCCGGCTGGGCCGCATCCGGCAGCTCAACCGGGTGGTGGAGTCCTCCGACCGCCGGGTGGCGCGCTGGGGCTCCTGGCAGGCCACCGGGATCTACCTGATGATCGGCCTGCTGTGGGGCCTGGGCGTACCGGCCTCGCGGCTCAGACGCTTCTATGGCCAGATCAGCGATTGAGGCTCAGCCGTTGAGTGCCCAGTCGTAGGGGAGGTAGCGGAGCCGGACGCCCGCCGGCAGCGCCAGCTCCGGGAGGTAGCGGCCCACGTAGGCGGCGATGGAGGGGGCCACCGCCAGGAAGTCCTGGCGGTACCACTGGAAGATCCGGCTGCAGTGCAGGCGGCCGCTGGCCTGATCGAAATGCAGCTTCTGTGGATTCAGCAGAAAGCGCAGAGCGTCCTCCTCCAACTGGGCCTCAAGCCGGTCGGCCCGGTAGGCCTCAGGACGGAGCAGGGGGCAGCCGACAGCGGCGCAGACCAGGGCGAAATGAAGGCGGGGGTCGCCGAATCGAGGGCGAAGAATCTCGTGCTCGATGCGGTTGAGGCTGAGGGGCTGGCCCTGCAGGCTGATCACCGGCCGGGAAAAGAAGGCCAGGAACGCCGGCCAGTTGGGCACCCCTGCGATGGTGGGGCGAATCGAGGCCAGCGGGAAGCGTGCCAGCACCTCCTTGATCACCAGCGCGTTGTAAAGGTTGATCCACAGGGCCATGGCGTCGGCCGTGGAGTTGGGCTCCGAATCAAAGGGGCGCTGGGCCGCCAGCCAGTCCTCCAGTTCGCCAGCGCCCTGTCGCTGCCAGGTGCCGTAGTCCACCCGACCAGCGCCATCGACGTAGCGGCGGATGAGGCCATCCCAGGCAGCAACGTCAGTCATGGGGCAACCCTTCCGGAGCCATCGTTCCATGTCCCTGCCAGGGACTGGTGATCCGTACCGGGGAGATGACGGCAGGAATTCCTACGCTGATCGAATGGAGTCCGCCCCTTCCCTGCCCGATCCCACCGGCCCCCTGCTGGAGGAGATCCTGGTGCCACTGCTGCAGGACTACGCCGAATCCTTTGATCGCGGCCTGTTGCTGCTGCAGCACTGCCCGGAGACTGTGCTGGCCGCCGGCGACCAGGCCAACCTGGGCGAGCGGCTTGAAGAAGCGCGCCGGTCCCTGGCGGCGGCGCGGGCCCTGCGAGCCGCTGCCCCCAAGCCGATGGGCCTGGCCATGGAGACGATCACCGCCTGGCACCGGCTGGTGGTGGAGGTCTGGGGCCTGTCGTCCAAGCTGCGGGCGATCGGCATCCGACCCTGAACGAAGCGGCCAGGAACCGGTCGCTCCATAGGATCGCTCCAGTTGGCGCCACACTCTTGTCCTCTTCCGCGGGCGTCGAAGCGAGCGTGGCCGCCCTACCGGCGCCCCTGATGCTGCCGGCCGGCGGCAGCCTGAGGGGAAGTGTGAAGGTGCCCGGCGATAAATCCATTTCCCACCGTTCGCTTCTGTTCGGGGCCATCGCCGAAGGACCCACCCGCATCGAAGGGCTGTTGCCCGCTGAGGACCCGCTCAGCACCGCCGCCTGCCTGCGGGCCATGGGCGTGACGGTCTCGGCGATCAGCGCCGGCCAGCCGGTGAGCGTGGAGGGGGTGGGGCTCGACGGGCTGAAAGAGCCCGACGACGTGCTCGACTGCGGCAACTCCGGCACCACCATGCGGTTGATGCTGGGGTTGCTGGCTGGCCGCGCCGGGCGTCACTTCGTGCTCACCGGGGACGCCTCCCTGCGTTCCAGGCCCATGGGCCGGGTGGGACTTCCCCTGGCTCACATGGGGGCCCGGATCCAGGGGCGCGAGAACGGCAATCTGGCCCCCCTGGCCGTGCAGGGCCAGACCCTCCATGGCGGTGTGATCGGCACGCCGGTGGCGTCGGCCCAGGTGAAGAGCGCCCTGCTGCTGGCCGCCCTGACGGCAAGCGGTCCCACCACCGTGATCGAACCGGCCCCCACCCGCGACCACAGCGAGCGGATGCTGCGGGCCTTCGGCGCCGACCTCGTGGTGGATGGCGACCAGGGCCGCTTCATCACCGTGAAGCCCGGCCCGAGCCTGCGGGGCCAGACGGTGGTGATCCCCGGTGACATCAGTTCGGCCGCCTTCTGGCTGGTGGCGGCGGCGATCACCCCGGGGGCCGATGTCACCGTTGAAAACGTCGGCCTCAACCCCAGCCGCACCGGCATTCTCGATGTCCTGACCGCGATGGGCGCCCTGATCAGCGTGCTCAACGCCCGCGATGTGGCCGGCGAACCGGTGGGGGATCTGCGCGTGCAGCACGGCCCCCTGCGGGCCTTCCGCATCGAGGAACCGATGATCCCCCGCCTGGTGGATGAAATCCCTGTGCTGGCGGTGGCGGCCTGCTGCGCCGAGGGAGTCAGCCGCATCAGCGGCGCCGCCGAGCTGCGGGTGAAGGAGACCGACCGGCTGGCGGTGATGGCCCGTCAGCTGACAGCCATGGGGGCCAGGCTCGAGGAGCATGCCGATGGCCTCAGCATCGAAGGCCCGACCCCGTTGCACGGGGCCGAGGTGGACAGCGAAACCGATCACCGGGTGGCGATGAGCCTGGCGGTGGCCTCCCTGGTGGCCCGCGGCGACACCTGCCTGCGTCGAGCGGAGGCCGCCGCCGTCTCCTACCCAGGCTTCTGGGAGGACCTGACCCGCCTGCGCCACTGAGCTGGCTGTTGCTTGGGGTCGTGGGGAGCGATCAACGCACTGGGCTGCTCCTTAGGGCACCGGTAGATTCCGGCGCAGACGCCCCGCCGCCGCCGATGCTCGCCGTTGCCGTCCTGGCCGCCGGGAAAGGGACCCGCATGAAGAGTGCCCTGCCGAAGGTGCTCCAGCCCCTAGCCGGGGCGACCCTGGTGGAACGGGTGCTGGGCAGCTGCCACCGGCTCGCCCCCGACCGCCAGCTGCTGGTGGTCGGGCACCAGGCGGAACGGGTTGAGCGCACCCTCGCTGGCGTGGAGGGGCTGGAATTCGTCCTGCAGCAGCCCCAGAACGGCACCGGCCATGCCGTGCAGCAACTGCTCCAACCCCTCGCGGGCTTTGAGGGGGAGCTGCTGGTGCTCAACGGTGATGTGCCCCTGCTGCGGCCCGAAACCCTGGAGCAACTGCTGGCTACGCATCGTGCCAGTGGCGCCGCGGTGACCCTGCTCACCGCCCGCCTGGCCGACCCCAGCGGCTACGGCCGCGTTTTCGCCGACGCGGCGGGCCAGGTGAGCGGGATCGTGGAACACCGCGACTGCAAGGCAGAGCAGCTCGGCAACACCCTCACCAACGCCGGCATCTACTGCTTCGACTGGGCCCGCCTTGCCGCCGTGCTGCCCAGCCTGAGCAGCGACAACGACCAGGGCGAGCTCTACCTCACCGACACCGTGGCCCTGCTGCAGCCAGCCATGCACCTGGCGGTGGACGACCCCAACGAGGTGGCCGGCATCAACGACCGCCAGCAACTGGCCCACTGCGAGGCGGTGCTGCAGGAGCGGCTGCGGCGCCACTGGATGGCCGAAGGGGTGAGCTTCACCGATCCTGCCAGCTGCACCCTCAGTGAGCACACCCACTTCGGCCGCGACGTGCTGGTGGAGCCCCAGTGCCACTTCCGGGGGGTCAGCAGCATCGGCGAGGGCTGCCGCATCGGCCCGGGCTGTCTGATCGAGAACAGCCACCTGGCCGCCGGGGTGGAGGTGCTCCATTCGGTGCTGCGTGACAGCCATGTAGAGCCCGGCTGCGTCATCGGTCCGTTCGCCCAGCTGCGGGCCGGCGCCCGTCTGGCCGCCGGCTGCCGCATCGGCAATTTCGTGGAGGTCAAGAACAGCCAGCTGGGGGAGGGCTGCAAGGCCAACCACCTCAGCTATCTGGGCGACGCCGACCTGGGCGCTGAGGTGAACATCGGCGCCGGCACGGTGACCGCCAACTTTGATGGGGTGCGCAAGCACCGCACCGTGATCGGTGGCGGCAGCAAGACAGGTGCCAATTCAGTGCTGGTGGCACCGATCACCCTCGGCGCCGGGGTGACGGTCGGGGCCGGCTCCACCCTCACCAATGACGTGCCCGCCGGCGCCCTGGCCCTGGGCCGGGCCCGCCAGCTGGTGAAGGAGAACTGGGGCGCTGCCAGCTCCCGGCAACAGCAGGGGGTGGCGGGTTGAATCCCGAATTCCTGGCTTAATCTCAGCCCAAAATCACCTCGCACCCATGGCCGTCAACCCCGTCATCTGGTTCGAGCTGTATGTCGACGACATGGCCCGGGCCCGGGCCTTCTACGAAACCGTGTTTGAGGTGAGCCTGGAATCCATGGGGGAGGCGGGCATGGAGTACTACGCCTTCCCGATGCAGAACGATCAGGTGGGAGCCGGAGGCGCCCTGGCGAAAATGGAGGGCATGGCCCCGGGGGGAGGCGGCACCCTGATCTATTTCCACTGCGACGATTGCGCCGTGGAAGAAAGCCGGGTGGCGGCCGCCGGCGGCACGGTGCTCAAAGCGAAGATGTCGATCGGCGCCTACGGCTTCATGAGCCTGGTGCTCGACACCGAAGGCAACAGCATCGGGCTCCACTCCCAGACGTGAGCTCCTTGGCCCCGGCACCGCGGTTCCGCTGGTGGCACGGCGCCGTGATTCAGGTGGCCGCCAATGCCGTCAGCTTCTGGCCGGCGGGGGTGCGTGGCGACGCCGCCTTTTATACGGCGTTCCATCTTCCCTCCTACGCCCCCCCGGACTGGCTGTTCGCCCCCCTGTGGCTGGCGCTGAACATCACCTCCCTGGTGGCCTTGGCCCGCGTCGCCAATCTGGATGTCGCGCCAAGCCGGCGAAGGCAACTGGTCGTGGTCTCAGAAGGAGTGGGCTGGCTGCTGTTCGCCGTGTTCACCACCTTCTTCTTCTGGCTGCACAGCCCGGTACTGGCGGCGGCGGACACGGTGGCTGGCCTGCTGGTGGCGGCGGTGAATGTGGCCCTGCACAACACCGACCCGTTCCTATCCGCCGCCGCGACGCCAGGTGTGAAACCGTTCCAGTAGGGCCAGGGTGCGCTGGGGGGCATGGGCCTTCTTCCAGGCCCCAGCGGCGTACTTGTTGGCTTCCGCCAGGGTGGGATAGGCGTGGATCGCCCCCATCACCTTGCCCAGGCCCAGGTTCCACTTCATCGCCAGCACGAATTCAGCCAGCAGCTCCCCGGCCTGCTCCGCCACGATCGTGACCCCCAGAATCCTGTCCTTGCCAGGCACGGTGAGCACCTTCACGAAGCCGGTTTCGGCGGATTCGACGATGGCCCGATCCAGCTCGGCCAGGTCGAAGCGGGTGACCTCGAAGGCCACCCCCTGCTCCATCGCCTCCGACTCGCTCAGCCCCACCCGGGCCACCTCCGGGTCAGTGAAGGTGGTGCGCGGAATGACGCGGCCATCGACGGCGAAGCGCACCGGATCAAACAGACCGTTGACGGCCGCGTACCAGGCCTGGTGGGCCGCCGTGTGGGTGAACTGCCAGGGGCCGGCCGCATCCCCGGCGGCATAGATGTTGGGGTAGAGGGTCTGCAGGTGGGGGCTGGTATCGATGGTGCGGCCCGTGGGGATACCGAGGGCCTCCAGACCGTGGCCCTCCAACCGGGCCTGGCGGCCCACGGCACAGAGCAGTTCGTCGGCCTCGACGCCACCGCCGCCACCGCCATCCTGGAAGTGAACCTGCACGCCGCCCGCGGCCGTGGACTTGACGCGCTCCATGCGGCATCCGGTGTGCACCCGCACGCCATCGCGCTCCAGCACCTCGCGCAGCAGCGCCCCCACCTCCGGATCTTCCCGCGGCAGGAGCCGGGTGTTGCGTTGCAGCAGGGTCACGGGCAGGCCCAGCTGGGCCAGGGCCTGGGCCAGTTCGCAGCCGATCGGCCCGCCGCCCAGCACCACCAGGCTGGGCCGGGGGGACGGGTGCTCGGCCAGGGCGTCCCAGAGGGTTTCACTGGTGAGCACCCGCACGGAAGCGATGCCGGGCACCGCCGGAATCACCGGCGCGGCCCCAGTGGCCAGCACGATGGCGCGGGCCGACAGCACGGTCTCGCTGCCATCGGCGGCGGTGATCGCCACCTCCCAGGGGCTCACCAGGCGGGCCTGGCCGAGGCGCACATCTACGCCCAGGGCTGTGTAGCGCTCGACGCTGTCGTGGGGGGCAATGGCCGCCACCTTCTGCCGCACCCGCTCCAGCACCCGGCGCAGATCCACCTGGGGCTCCATGGGGCTGAGGCCGTAGCGGTCGGCATGGCGCAGGCGGGCGGCCAGGCGGGCGGAGCTGATCAGGGCCTTGCTGGGCACGCAGCCGGTGTTGAGGCAGTCGCCACCCATGCGGGCCCGCTCGATCAGGGTCACCTTGGCCCGCACCGTGGCGGCGATGTAGGCGGTGACGAGGCCAGCCGCCCCGGCGCCGATGACGATCAGGTTGCGATCGAAATGGCGGGGGCGGCTCCAGGGGCGGTATAGCCGCCAGAGCCGCCAGCGGCCCTGCAGCAGCTTGACGATCCAGGGCAGCAGGCCCAGCAGGGCGAAAGAGCCGAGCAGGGCGGGCGAAAGGAGGCCCTTCAGGCCGGTGAGCTGGCCCAGCTGGGTGCCGGCGTTCACGTACACCAGGGTGGCCGGCAGCATGCCCAGCTGGGACACAAAGGCAAACGAGCGCAGGGGCATGGGGGTGAGGCCCATCAGCAGGTTGACCAGGAAAAACGGCACCACCGGCACCAGCCGCAGACTGAGCAAGTAGCTGGCACCGTCACGGCGGACGCCAGCCTCGATCGGCCCCAGGCGGGAGCCGAAACGGCGCCGCACCGGCTCCCGCAACAAGGTCCGGGCCAGCAGGCAGGCCACCGTGGCGCCGAGGGTGGAGCCGAGTGAGACCAGCAGCGTGCCCTGGAGCAGGCCGAAGACGGCGCCTCCTGCCAGGGTGAGCACGGTGGCGCCCGGCAGGGAGAGCCCTGTCGCCAGCACGTACACCAGGAGATACGCGGCAGCGGTGGCCAGCGGGGCCGCCTGGCGCCAGGCCACGAGCTGGCTGCGGGAGGCCTGCAGCGCAGCGAGATCCAGCTGGCGGTACCAGCCCTGGCTGAAGAACAGGGTCACCCCAGCCAGCACAAGGGCGATCGCCAACAGGCGTCCCACGGGTGCACCGGGGGAGTCCTCCTGCCCAGGGGAGCTCATCGCTGGCTCCCCAGGGGCTGGAGCGGTGGAGGGCGCTGGATCACCGGAGCGGCGGCGGCGAGGATCTCGGCCCGGTCGCCGTTCAGGGGCGGGACGATGCGCACGCCGTTGATCAGACGTTTGGTGCGTTTGGCCGTCTCCCCGGTGGCCACGACCTGGCGGTCCCAGCCTTCGGTGTAGAGGGCCCCCCAGGGACCCAGATCCAGGATGGTGGTGTACCAATCGATCCGCAGCGGCAACAGCGGCAGACCCAGCAGATCGCAGACCGCGTTGTGCCCGGCGAACCGGCCCATGGGCCGGCCGTGCTGACAGGACATGACCGAGGTGTGGCCATCACCCAGCGCCAGGTTGGCGCTGTCGCCAGCAGCGAACACATCCCTGAGCCCCTCGACCCGAAGAACGGCATCCACCGGCAGGCGGCCGAGGGCATCGGTGGCCACCCCACAGCCGGCGGTGAGCGGGCTGGCCCGCATGCCGGCGCACCAGAGCACCGTTGACGTGGCCAGGATCTCGCCGGAATCGAAGCGGATCGAGGCGCCATCGAGGCCGTCCACCCGGACCCCGAGCCGCAGCTCCACGCCCAGGGCGGCCAGGGCCTCTTCGATCACGGGCCGCGCCGCGTCGCCCATGTCGGAGCCCACCTTGGGGTTGTGATCCACCAGCACGACCCGCAGCGGCTGGGCCAGGCCGGCGCGCTCCTGAACGGACCGCAGCCGTGCCGGCAGCTCGCAGGCGGCCTCAATCCCTGTCAGGCCGGCCCCCACCACCACGGCCGTGAACTGGCCAGGTGCTTCGGGGTGCTGCACCAAGGCCTGCAGGTGCATTGCAAGCTTGGAGGCTCCGGCATAGGTGTCGACATCGAAGCCGTGCTCAACCAGGCCGGGGACCTCGGGCCGCAGCAGCTGGCTGCCCAGGGCGAAGACCAGCCGGTCGTAGGCAAGGTTCTGGGGCCAAGACTCCGACAGCACCGTGACCGTTCGGGCGGCCAGGTCGATGGAGCCGACCTCCCCCACCAGCCAGCGGACCCCGGCGGGAGCCAGCACCGCCTCCAGGGGGACCCTGAGTGGTGTGAGGTCGGGCTCGTAATTGCGCACACGGATGCCGTGGAAAGCGTCGCGATTGACGAGCAGCACCTCCACGGCGTCTGGAGCGAGACCCAGCTGATCGAGCTGGCGAGCGGCCGCCAGGGCACTCCACAGGCCGGCAAAACCGCCGCCCAGCACCAGAATTCTCCTGGGTCCCATCACGTCTCTCCGGCAAGGGGCGAAGGACTCACCGGAAACGGATCAGGCCGGATTATTCTAACTGAGATTGCACTGATTCGTGTGGATCCCGACAAGTCCATCCAGGTTGTTGCGGATGGAATAACAGAACCGGTTTAGCCTTGATCCAAGTGGGCTGGAAATGTTACGACGCCCCTCAATCGTCCTCTGGACGCGGGATAGACATCACTTGTGACGCAACAGCACAAGCAGCCCGATCAGCCGCTCTGCCCACGTTCTTGCGGTACCCAATGAACCTGACGATTCAGCCTGAGGGCCAGGTCATGCTCCTGGGAAGGCCCGCCAGCCAAGGGCGATGGCTCCTGATTCCCCTGGGCATGGTGATCCTGCTCTGTCTGGGCAGTGTGTATTCCTGGAGCCTTTTCAGAACCCCATTGGAGCAGGAACTGGGGATGGGCGCGACGGAAAGTCTGATGCCGTTCACCGTCGTGCTGGTGTTCTATGCAGCGCTGATGCCCGTGACTGGCTTTTATCTGCCCCGCCTGGGCACCCGCCTGACGACAGCCATCGGCGGCATCATCGTTGGCCTTGGCTACGTTCTTTCGAGCTTTGCCAACCAGGTGGGAGGGCTTGTTGTCAGCTACGGAATCATTGGAGGGACAGGGATTGGCATTGTTTATGGGGTTCCGATTCTGGTGGTCTCACGATGGTTTCCTGATAAGAAAGGGTTGGCCGTTGGACTGACGATCGTTGGCTTTGGGCTCTCCCCACTGATCACCGCCCCCCTCGCCAACCACCTCATCGAGACCTACACGGTGAGGCCCACCCTGCGCCTTCTTGGCATCGCCATGATGGTGATCATCGTGGCCCTGTCCTTCACCATGAAGCTGCCACCCAAGGCCTGGCAGCCCCAGCCAGTCCTTGCCCAGCCAGCGTTCGCCTCAGCTCCCCATCATCCGACGAGCCTTTTCAGGAACAGATCCTTCTATGGCCTGTGGATCTGCTACGTCATTGGGACGCTCGTAGGGTTGAGTGCGATCGGCATCTCCAGCTCCGTTGGAGAGGAGCTCATCGGCATTCATCCAGCTGTGGCGGCCAGCAGCATGTCGTTGTTTGCTGTCTTCAATGGGATCAGTCGTCCCTTGTTTGGCTGGTTGAGCGATCGCTTCAAGCCCCACTATGTCGCGATCTTTTCCTATACGATCAGTTTCGTGGCCTGCCTTTTGATGATCCAGGCGCGCAGTGGACAGATTGGGACCTATCTCCTCTCCTTCTGCCTGTTCTGGTTCTGCCTGGGGGGATGGTTGGCAATGGCTCCCACGATCACGTTGCGCTTCTTTGCGCCTGATCGTTATGCGCAGAATTATGGGATTGTTTTCACGGCCTATGGCGTCGGTGCCTTGATCGGAACGCTGGTGACCGGACGCACCCGTGATCTGTTTGGCAGCTACAACCATGTGTTCGTTCCACTGGCTCTGCTGACCATCCTCGGGATGGTGGCCGCTGGCACGTTGTTGAGGCGCGGGACAGGCAAGGATGGGTGGTAGCCGTCCCCAGCAGGGCACCCTGATGGACGGTCATCGCCCAAGCGATGATCTGGACTCAACCCTGAACAGGCGAATCAACCAAGGCCATCGATCAGCCGATTCAGGGGAGCCAACCGCAGATGCTCAGATTCCTTGAGAAACATTTTTTTCGGGATCACTTTAACGCTATCGGGCCCATCGTCAGGGGGTGAATTGCCGCCATGACGGATCTGATGTTGCGGTCAGGTTGGAAACGTCCACAACTCAGGTCAAGGCAATGGAACCATTCATTGCCGCTACGAAACAGGGATTTGCACATCAGTGGCGCCGTATTGGCATCCTGGGAAGTGCCTGGATCATGGCCGTGGGGCTGCTTGTGCTCGCCCCCCTGTTCACCCCATCGGCGGCGATGGCCGATGACACCGGAAACTGGTTTCTCCACGACGGCTCAGGTCACAAGCTGGGTGCCGTGTTGTTTGAACGTTCCGAGATCAATTCTCCTTCCGGATTGCGATTGAGACTGAACGCCGAGACGGTCGGACTGAACCTGAACCACACTCGCCCCACGGTGATGAGTGACGGAGCGAAGCAAGCCTGGAGCCTGGACAACCTCAGCCAGGAACTGCTGAGCAGCGCCGGTGGCACCATCCCCGTGGGTTCCTCCCAGTTCAACGCTGGCTGCCTCAATCCCATCCCTGAAGACGGCATGGCCATGCGGATCACAGTCCCCAGCTCCGCTGGTGACCTGAACTTCGCTCTGGCACCCGGTCAGGTTCAGACCATGCACTCCATCTCCAGCGCCTGCGCGAACTGAGCCTCGAGGGGCCCCCACCCTCAGCCGCCAGCGGCTCCCAGCCCGGAGTGCCGGATCAGGGCCTCCGGGCTGGGAGCCCGGCCCCGGAAGGTTTCAAACACCTCGCCGGGGTGGCGGCTGCCGCCGAGGCTGAGCACCGTCTCGCGGAAGCGGCGGCCGGTGGCCTGGATCGCCGCCTCATTCTCCAGGCCCACCTCTTCAAAGGCGCTGAACGCATCGGCGCTGAGCACCTCGGCCCACTTGTAGGAGTAGTAGCCGGCGGAATAGCCGCCGGCAAAGATGTGGCCGAAGGAGCAGAGAAAGGCATCTTCTTCGATCGGCTCCAGCACGGTGGTGGTGGCGGCGATCTCGCGGCGCAGCTGTTCGGGCGTCTGGCCGCATTCCGGGGTCCACTGGCTGTGGAGACGCAGGTCGGTGAGGGCGAAGTGCACTTGGCGCAGGGTGGCGGCACCCCCCATGAAGGTGCGGGCGGCCCGGAGCTTGGCGAACTCCACCTCCGGCAACGGTTCGCCGCTCTGCCAGTGGCGGGCCATCCCCATCAAGGTGGCGTGGTCATAGCACCAGTTCTCCATGAACTGGCTGGGCAGCTCCACCGCATCCCATTCCACGTTGTTGATGCCGGCCGCCTGGGGACGCTCCACCGTGGTGAGCATGTGCTGGAGGCCGTGGCCGAATTCGTGGAACAGGGTCTCCACCTCCTCGAAGGTCATCAGGCTGGGGGTGTCACCCACGGGTGGGCTCTGGTTGCAGACCAGGTAGGCCACGGGGAGCACGGGCTGCCCAGAGGCATCCAGCGAACGCACCAGGCATTCATCCATCCAGGCGCCGCCGCGCTTGCTGCCCGGCCGGCTGTAGGGGTCCAGATAGAAGGCCGCCAGGGGCTCGCCGCTGGCGGCGTCATCGACGCGGAAGAAACGCACATCCGGATGCCAGACGGGCGCCTCGCCATCGGCGGGGTGGATATGGAGGCCGAACAGGCGGTCGCAAAGGCCGAACAGGCCCTCGAGCACCCGGGGCAGGGGGAACCAGGGCCGCAGGGCCTCACTGTCGAGGTCGAACGCCTGCTGGCGCCGCACCTCGGCCCAGAAACTCACGTCCCATGGCTTGAAGTCCCCTGCCTCGGCCGCCCCCTCCCGGGCCGCACAGGCGCGCAGCGCCTCCAGTTCCAGCAGGGCCACCGGGTAGGCAGCGGTGCGCAGGTCCTCCAGCAGGGCCTCCACCTCGGCCACCGAACCGGCCATCTTCGAAGCCAGGCTCACCTCGGCCCAGGAGCCATGGCCGAGCTGGTGGGCCTGCACACGGCGCAGGGTGAGAATCCGCTCAATCGCGGGCCAGTTGCCATCGGATTCTCCCGAAGCTCGGCTCACGTGGGCCTTGTAAGCAATCTCCCGCAGGTCGCGGCGGCGGCTGTACTTCAGGAACGGGCCGAAGCGGGGCATGTCGAGCCCCAGCAGCCAGGGCCCAGCCGCGGCCGTGGCCTGGCCATCGCCGGCATCGCGGGCGGCCTGGGCCAGCTGCTCCCTGAGGCTCTCGGGCAACCCCTCCACCTCGGCCGGATCGGTGAGCTTCACGGTCCAGCTGTTGGTGGCATCCAGCACGCGGTTGCCGAAGGCGGTGGCCAGTTCCGCCAGCTCCTGACTGGCAGCGTTGAAGGCCTCCTGGGCGGCGCCCTCGAGGCCCACGCCCCGCAGCTCCATGTCCCGCAGTTCCGCCGTGAGGATCCGCTCCTGGGTGGCATCCAGCCCCCCCTGGCTCTGCAGGCGGCGCAGGGCCTCGTAGAGCACCCGGCTCTGGCCGGAACGGTTGCCGAAGGCCACAACCGCCGCCTGCTGGCTGGCGTGGGCCTCCCGCAGTTCCGTGCTGTTACAGACGCCGTTGAGGTGGCTCACCACCCCCCAGCTCCAACGCAGCCGTTCCCCCAGGCGATGCAGGGGATCCATCACTTCGGCCCAGGTGAGGGGCCTTGCGGCGGACGTCGCCGCCGCCAGATCAGCCTCGACCCGATCCAGCTCCGCCTGCAGGCCGTTGAGGAGTTCGGGGATGTGGGCCCTCACCTGATCCGGGGTGATGGCCTCGAAGCGGGGCAGTCCCTCTCCGGCCAGCAGGGCAGGGGGGCTCTGGAGGGTGCTGGTCATCGCCGGGCGGCCGCTGCGGAGGAAGGTCCCATTTCAGCCCACCCCGGACCAGGGTGCGGGTCAGCCGAGGGCGGCCAACCGTCCCATGGCCACGGCCCCCTGGTTGGCCAGCTCGGCAGCCAGGCCATTGGTGCTGGCTTCATACAGGTCGATCGCCACCCGCGGCCAGAAACCGATCACAAGGGTGGGCACCAGCAGGCTGAGGCCGATCAGCAGCTCCCGGGGCTTCATGTCGCCCACCACCGCCAGGGCCGGAATCCGGGGACCGAAGAAGACGCGCCGGCACAAGGAGAGCAAGTACACAGGGGTGAGCACCAGGCCGATGGCAGCCAGGAAGATGGCGATGACGCGGAAGCCGACCGTGAAGCCCTCGTAGGAGGTGACCCCAAGAAACACGGTGATCTCGCTGATGAAGCCACTCATCCCCGGCAGGGCCAGGGAGGCCAGGGAGCTGGCCAGGAAGAAGGCGAAGGTGATTGGCAGCACCTTGGCCAGACCACCCATGTTGGGGATCGAAAGGGTCTCGGTGCGCTCGTAAAAGACGCCGGTGACAAAGAACATCGCTGCGGCGATCAGACCATGGCTGATCATCTGCAGCATGGCGCCGCTCATGCCGAGGGCATCAATGGCGCCGATCCCCAGCAGGACGAAGCCCATGTGGCTCACCGAACTGCAGGCGATGCGGCGCTTGACGTTGTCCTGGGCGAAGGCGTTGAGCGCGCCGTAGATGATGTTGATGATCCCGAGCACGATCAGAGCCGGCGCCAGCCTCAGGTGCACCTCGGGGAGCATCTGCACGTTGAAGCGCAGCAGGGCATAGCCGCCCATCTTGAGCAGCACCCCCGCCAGCAACATCGACACCGGCGCGTTGGCCTCGCCGTGGGCATCGGGCAACCAGGTGTGCAACGGGAACATCGGCAACTTCACGCCGAA
Source organism: Cyanobium sp. Aljojuca 7A6 (assembly GCF_024346455.1). Taxonomy (GTDB): domain Bacteria; phylum Cyanobacteriota; class Cyanobacteriia; order PCC-6307; family Cyanobiaceae; genus Cyanobium. Next base: position 83,820 of record NZ_JAGQCY010000009.1, on the reverse strand, counting down.
GCCCACCAGAAAGCCCAGATAACAGAGCAGGCCGAAGGTGCCGCCCGGGGAGCGGGCCGCCAGCTCGCTGAGGTTGAGGGTGAAGCTGTCGCCGGAAAGGGCCAGGGCCAGCCCGCTGATCAGGATCAGCAGGGAGGCCGTGGCCGTGTAGAGGATGAACTTGGTGGCGGCGTACTGGCGTTGCTTGCCGCCCCAGATGGCGATCAACAGATACACCGGCACCAGTTCGAGCTCCCAGGCCAGGAAGAAGAGCAGGAAATCCTGGGAGAGGAACACCAGGCTCTGGGCGGTGGCCTGGACCAGGAGCAGGCCGAAATAAAGGCGTGTCTTGAGGCGGATGTTCCAGCTGGCCGCCACCGAGAGCAGGGTGACGAGTCCGCTGAGTACGACCAGGGGGGCCGAGAGCCCATCGGCGGCCAGGGACCATTCCAGACCGAGGGCCGGCACCCAGGACACCCGCTCCACCAGCTGAAGCTCGCTGAGACCGCCATCAAAATGACGGGCGAACACCCAAAGGATCAGGGCAAAATCCACGCCCAGAACACCTAGGGCAACGGTGCGGGGCAGGCGGGGGTCGCTGCCGTCGCCGGGCAGCAGGGGCATCAACAGGGCTGCGGTGGCCGGCAGCAGCACGATGAGGCTCAGCCAGGGAAATCCGGCAGCTTCAGAGAGTCCGGCGGGAAACGTAGAGGACGCGAGCGAAAGCGGCAGGCTGGCGTCCATCACTGTGCGGTGCTCCAGGCAGGAAGTATGACGGGGGACTCGACCTCGGCGGCAGGGCGCCCCTGGGGCGCAGAGCTTATCAGCTGGGTAGTTGTACTCATTACAGCGCTGTTCTAGTCGGCAGCGATGACCTGTGGGCGGCCAGCCTCGACCAGGGGTTCCCAGGTGCTGCCGCCCTCCTGAAGTCCGAGCACGGCACTGTGGCTGCTCACCCCCTCCCCCTGCCAGGCACCGGTCATGGCCTGCCCCACCGCCTCGGCCCGGTCGGCAGGAGCCAGGGCCAGCAGGCTGGGGCCGGCGCCGCTGATCACGCAACCCCAGGCCCCGGTCTCCAGGGCGGCCTCCCGCACCGCACGCCCCCCCTGGATCAGCCCCCAGCGGTAGGGCTCGTGGATGCGATCGTGCATGCCATCGGCGATCAGATCGCCATTGCCCGTGCGCAGCCCCTGCAGAAGCAGGGTGAGGGCCCCCAGATTCATCACCGCATCGCTGATCGGGATGCTGCGGGGCATGGCGCGGCGCGCCTCGCTGGTGCTCAGCCGGATCGTCGGAATCGCCACCACGGCCTTCACGAGTGGGTTCCACTCGCACCGCACCACCCGCCAGCGATGGGAGGCGGCCCGCGCCGTCAGGCAGAGCCCACCGAGCAGGGACGGAACCACATTGTCGGGATGGCCCTCGATGTCGATGGCCAGCTCGAGCAGCTTCTCCCGGCTGAGCGGCTCTCCCACCAGGGCATTGGCGCCGATCAGGCCCGCCACGATGGCCGTGGCGCTGCTGCCCAGACCCCGGGCAGGAGGCACGGCCAGCTGCACCCGGGCCTCGATCGCCACCGCTTCCAGTCCCACCTCACGCCAGACCCGCTGGGCGGAGCGGTAGACGAGGTTGTCCGGGCCACCACGCAGGTGGGCCCCCTCCGGGCCCTCGATGATCAGCTCGAAACGCTCGCCTCCCCCCTCGATCACCCGCAGCTCGAAGCGGTTACCGAGGGCCAGGGCGGCGCCGAGGCAATCGAATCCTGGGCCGATGTTGGCGGTGGTGGCCGGAACCTCCACCACCACCCCCTGGCCAATCTGGGGCCGAACCATAGGTGAACTGTCGTTGGGCTCAGTGTTGCAGCCGACCCTTTGCTGTGCTGGACTCAGCCCAGCAGCATCCGGGCGCGGCAGGCGGCGCTGAAGCTCCCCACCGCCGGATCCACCACGGCAGTGATGGGCACGGGCTCCAGGGTGGGGCGCAGGCGCCCCTTGTTCAGAAAGGGCTCCAGGAAGGTGCTCGAGCGCAGGCCGTCAAGCAGCTTGGCGGCCGTGCCGCCGGCCAGCCAGAGCCCGCCCCGGCTCAGGGCGGCCAGGGCCAGATCGCCGCAAACGCTGCCGTAGGCCCCGAGCCACAGGTCGAGGGCGTCGGCCGCCAGACGGTCGCCGGCGGCGGCGGCCATCGCCACCTCAGCGGGCAGGTCGGACTGGGCAGGCCCATCACCGGCCGCGCTCCAGAGACGGGCGTGCTCGCTGAGGGGATGGTCACCGTCAGGGTGGCGGCAACGCAGGAGCCAACGGGCCACATGGCCCAGGCCAGTGCCGCTCACCACGCGCTCGATCGACACCCGCTCCAGGGACAGATCGTCTCTGAGCCATTGCTTCAGCTCCCATTCCTGCTGGCTGCGGGGGGCGAATTCCCCATGGGCCGCTTCGCTGGGGATGGCCCGCAGACCAGCGGCGCTGGGCAGGCCCATGGCCACCCCCAGGCCGGTGCCAGCCCCCAGCACCAGCAGCGGCGCCTGCGGGTCGCGGCGACCATCACGCACGGGCGCCACCTGGCCAGGCTGGAGATGGGGCAGGCCGTAGATCAGCACGGCGAAGTCGTTGACCAGCTCCACCGCCGGCAGACCGCAACCGCGGGCCAGGGCCTCGGCATCGAGCCGCCAGGGGAGGTTGGTGAGCTGGGCCTGCCCCCCTTGCACCGGTCCGGCCACGGCAAAACAGGCGGCCTCCGGTGGGCCTTCGGCGACCGCTCGGGCGCCGGCCAGGAAGTGGCGCACCATCGGGGCCAGGTCCTCCCAGGCCGCCGAGACAAACCGCTCCTCCAGCAGCAGCTCGAGCCGGTCAGCGCCCGAGCGCCAGAGGCTCAGCAGGGTCTTGGTGCCGCCGATGTCGCCCGCCAGCAGAAGGCTCATGCCAGGGCCAGGGTGGCCAGCCGGCCGGCATTCGCGGCCGAAGCGGCGGCCACCAGGGCGTCGGCCGCCACGCTGCCCAGATCCCCCTGACGACGACTGCGCAGGCTGACGCTGCGGGTTTCCGCTTCACGGGCACCGAGCACCCCCAGCACCGGGATCTTCATCTGTTCGCCGTTGCGGATCAGCTTGCCGAGCCGATCGCCGCTGTGGTCGATACCGGCGCGGATGCCGGCGGCCGCCAGCAGGCCTTTGAGCTCCTCGGCCCAGGGGAGGGCGTCGTCGGTGACCGGCAGCAGCCGAACCTGCTCGGGGGCCAGCCAGAAGGGGAAATCGCCGGCATAGTTCTCCACCATCACGCCGAAAAAGCGTTCCAGGGATCCGAAGATGGCGCGGTGGATCATGATCAGCCGCGAGCGGCTGCCGTCGGCCGCCACGTAATTGAGATCGAAGCGTTCCGGCAGGTTGAAGTCGAGCTGGATGGTCGAGCACTGCCACATCCGACCGATGGCGTCTTCGATCTTGAGGTCGATCTTGGGGCCATAGAAGGCCCCGCCCCCCTCATCCACCTTGTAGGCCCAGCCCTTGCGCTCCAGGGCCTCGACCAGGCCGGCGGTGGCCAGCTCCCAGACGGCATCCTCGCCGATCGACTTCTCCGGACGGGTGGAGAGATGGATCTCGTAGCTGCGGAAATCGAAGGTGGAGAGGATGCGCTCGGTGAGGTTGAGCACCCGCAGGATTTCATCGGAGATCTGCTCCGGCAGGCAGAACACATGGGCGTCGTCCTGGGTGAAGCCGCGCACCCGCATCAACCCATGCATCACCCCAGGCCGTTCGTAGCGATACACCGTGCCGAGTTCAGCCCAGCGGATCGGCAGCTCCCGGTAGGAACGCAACCGGCTGGCATAGGTGAGCACATGGAAGGGGCAGTTCATCGGCTTGAGCTGGTACTGCCGCTCGTCCACCGCCATCGGCCCGAACATGCTCTCGCTGTAGAAGTCGAGGTGGCCCGAGGTTTTCCACAGGCTGAGGTCGGCCACGTGGGGGGTGTACAGGAGCTCGTAGCCGTCCTCGAAGTGGGCCGAGCGCCAGAAGTCCTCGATCAGCAGCCGCATGCGGGCGCCGCGGGGATGCCAGAACACCAGGCCGGCGCCGGCTTCCTCCTCGATCGAAAAGAGGTCGAGGTCGGTGCCGAGGCGCCGGTGGTCGCGGCGCAGGGCCTCCTCCTTGCGCCGCTTGTGCTCCGCCAGCTGCTCCGGTGTCTCCCAGGCGGTGCCATAGATGCGCTGCAGCTGGGCGCGTTTCTCGTCGCCGCGCCAATAGGCGCCGGCCACGCTCTCAAGGGCGAAGGCCTTGGGGTGGAGTTCGCCGGTGTTGGCCACATGCGGACCGGCGCAGAGGTCCCACCATTGGTCTCCCAGGGTGTACAGGGTGATCGGCTCGGTCAGTCCGGCCAGGATTTCCAGCTTGTAGGGCTCGTTCTGGCCCCGGATGCGGCGCTCCGCCTCCTCCCTGCTCACCTCGATGCGCTCCAAGGGCAGCTTGCGGGCGATGATCTTGCCCATCTCCTTCTGGATCGCCTTGAGATCGGCCTCGGTGAAGGGATCCGGGTTGTCGAAGTCGTAGTAGAAGCCACTCTCGGTCCAGGGACCGATGGTGACCTGGGCCAGGGGAAAGAGCTTCTGCACCGCCATGGCGAGCACGTGGCTCATCGAGTGGCGAATCCGCAGCAACTGGGGGCTTTGACTTGTTTTCGGCAGCACCATGGCGGCGCCATCGGGAGCGGCGCCACCGGAGGGGACGGGGCTGGAGGCCGGTGGCACCGGCGAAGGGGGCGCGGACGTCATGGAGGGCACCTGTTAGAGGCATGGTATCCAGGCCCGGCAGCGGCCCTAAGTTGGGGGTGCTGAGCACCCTGATGGCTGCCCGACCCACGCCAGGACCCGTCCAGAGCCCACAACAGCGGCCACTCCCCAGCCGTCCCGCGGGGTTGGCGCTCAACCCTGCGTCCGAGAGGCGCAGCGTGGCGCTCAGCTATCTGTTGTGGTGCACCTGCCTGGTGGGGCTGTGCGGGCTGCAGCGCTTCTACAACCGCAAACCCCTGAGCGGCACGCTCTGGCTGCTCACCTTCGGGCTCTGCGGCATCGGCCAGCTGCTGGACCTGGTGCTGGTGCCCGACATGGTGCGGCAGGCCAACCAGTCCCTGCTGCTGGAGGAGGCCCTGGCGGAGAGCGACACGGCGTCTTACCCGCCGATCGAACGGCAGTTGCTGCAACTCGCCCGTCGGGCCGGCAAGGCTGGCTTCACCCTCAACGACGCGCTGCTGGAGCTCCAGCTACCCGCCCAGGCCAACAGCAGCGTGGTCAGCGCTGAGGTCGAGCGGCTGCTGCTCAACCATCTGCTCGATGTGGGCAATGACGAACGGGGCCGCGTGGTGTACCGGGAGCCCTGAACCGGCTCAGGCGCTGGTGAGACGGCGCAGCCGTTCCAGCTCCCGCTGGTAAAACTTCTGCAGCTCACGGCGGTCTTTCACCGGCTGGCCGTAATGGCTGACGCCCTCGAGGGTCGGCAGGGAGGCCCATTCCGGCGCCAACCGGGCCAACACCTCGGCCGTGAGGCCATGGCGATCGAAGCTTTGCAGCGCCCCCCGTTCCTGCACCAGGTGCAAGGCCGCCTGATCCTGGCTGGCGGGACGGAAATCCCTGAGCTGGAGCTCCTCGGCGGCCTGGTCCCAGGTGGTGGGAAGAAATTGATAAGCACCGGCGGCAGCGCTGGCATAGCGGCGCCGCACGACGATGTCCGGATGACGGCTGAGATCGCCGAAGCGATCACCGCCGTAGAGCACCCGATAGCCCTCCTGGCTGCCACCGATCCAGGTGCCTTCGGCGAAGCGGATGGTGTTGAGCAGGGCGCGTCGCTCGGGGGTGACCCCATAGGGGCCGGTGGCCGCCGCCAGCGCCGGCTGGGCGATGGGCCTGGCCGCTGATTGGGCCGCTGCCGGGGCCACTGGTTGGGGGACTGGCGCGACCGGTCGTTGCAGCATCGGCAGCATCAGCAACAACACCAAAGCCAGCGGGCCATGCTGATGCGGCGGCGGCGGAGGCAGGAAGGGTCGTCGCAAGGGCAAGCGGTCGTCAGGGGACCCTGACCCTGCTCAGGGACAGCCCCCGAAGGCGAGACCCCTGCGCCCGTACTGGACAGAACGGGTTCTGACGTGCTTGCAACACCGATCAGCGGGACCGGCACTCAGGAAAACTTCAGTCAGGAGCGGGGGATGGGCGGCAGTCCTCAGGTGCCAGCCAGAGGCGGCCAGACATCCCACAAGATGCCCTACACCCAGGGCGAACCATCAGTTGTCGTGATGAATACATAACGATTGATTCACGCTTTCCGGCGGCACCTTGCCACCAGGGAATCAATTCGCTTCAATTCGAAGCCAGAAATCCCAGGGCGCTGCGCACCCGCTGCAGTGTCGCGCTGGCCACGGCCGCAGCCCGCTCTTTCCCGTCCCGAAGAACCGCCTCGAGGGTGGCGGGATCGCTGCGCAGCTCGACGTAGCGCTGCTGCACGGGCCGCAAGGCTTCCACCGTGGCTTCCGTCAGCAGAGGCTTGAAGCCACCCCAGCCCATTGAGGCGCACTCCGCCGCCGCCCGCTCACGGCCGACGCCGGACACCAGGGCATAGAGCCCGAGCAGGTTGTCGGCCTCCGGGCGCTCCGGATTGCCGAACTCCAGGCCCATGACCGGATCGGTCTTGGCCCGCTTGATCTTGCGGGTGATGAGCTCGGGGGGGTCCAGCAGGGTGATGCGGGAGCCCTCGTTGGGATCGCTCTTGCTCATCTTGGCGCTGCCGTCTGTGAGGCTCATCACCCGCGCCCCCTCCTTCAGGATGAGGGGCTCGGGCACCTTGAGGATCGGCTGCTCCGGATCCGGCGCATAGCGGGCGTTGATGCGCTGCTGGGCGATGTCGCGAGCCAGCTCGAGGTGCTGCTTCTGGTCTTCCCCCACCGGCACCAGGTCGGCGTCATAGAGAAGGATGTCGGCGGCCATCAGCACCGGGTAATCCAGCAGGCCGACAGAGACGTTGTCGCCCTGCTTGAGCGCCTTCTCCTTGAACTGGATCATCCGTTCCAGCCAATTGAGCGGCGTGACGCAGTTGAGCAGCCAGCAGAGCTCGCTGTGGGCGCTCACCTGGCTCTGGGCGAACACGGTGGCCCGTTGCGGGTCGATGCCGCAGGCCAGGTAGAGGGCGGCGGTGGTGAGGGTGTCCTCGGCCAGGCGCTTCGGATCGTGGGGCACCGTGATCGCGTGCAGGTCGACCACACAGAAGAAGGTCTCGTGACTGTCCTGCAGATCCACCCAATTGCGGATGGCCCCGAGCCAGTTGCCCAGATGCAGAGCACCGGTGGGTTGCACACCGGAGAGCACCCGGGGCCGTGCCGGCGCAGTGCTGGGCTGGCTCACGCGTCCGGAGTGGCGTCGACCTCGGGTTCGGAAGCGGCTACGGGGGCTTCACCAGGATCGGAGACGGCGTCCGGGGCCTCACTGGCGGAATCCGGGGCCTCCTCTTCGGCAGGGGCTTCGGGTTCACTCACCTCGACCGGAACCACCGGCTTGCTGGGCCGGGCAAAGGGATCAATCCGGGCACCACCCTGGCCGCCTCGGCCGCCGGAGCGGGGTTGGCCGTCACCGCCGATGACGCGGCGGGGCTCACCACCCCCACGGGGGGCCGGAGCGCGGGAGCCCGCCTGGGCCCGGCTCTCGGCGACCAGGGCCTCGAGCTGCCCCTTCTCCAGCTGGTCGGCAAGGGTGCGCAGGGCAAAGCCCAGCACCGCCACGGTGGAGCGCAGGCCAAAGGCGTCCTGCAGGGCGCGGGCCGCCTGCAGCTCGTTGTCGCTCAGACGGATGCGGAAGCCACCCGGCTCCCGGTTCGGCCCCGAACGGCCGCCCCGCTCGGGGGAGTCCCCACGGCCGGAGCCCACGGGAAGAGGGGTGTTGGTGTCGTCGCCCATGGCCGCAGCCTGCAATCAGGGGCAAGTGTCGCGCATCGACGGCCGGCCGCCGGCCGCTTCGGGCACCAGCCACAGCAGCCGATGCCTGCCGAGGCGCGCCGTGCCCTCCCGCCGGGCCAGCACCAGCAAAGGCACGGGCCGGGGGCCCTCCTGGGCGAAGCGCAGGCGGTATTGCTGGAGAAGGTCGAGATAGGTCTCCAGGGTCCAGCCCTGGGTTCCCCGTTCCTGGGCGGCCCAGAATTTGCGCAGGGCTTCCCGGCAGGCCTCCGCGCCGAAGTCCTCCCAGCAGAGCCGCTCGGCTTCCCACGGCGAGCGACCGGCCGCCACCAGCTCCCGGTACCGGCAGAGCTCGGGGGCCTCCTGACTGCAATCCGGGGGCAGCCGCTGGGCGAGATGCTCCACCGAGACACGGCTCAGGCGCAGCCAGCAGCGTTCCAGCAGCAGCACCGGCAGGCCGCCGTGCCAGTGATCGCTGCGGCGCAGCTCAGCATGGGCGCGGCGCAGCTCCGCCATCTGGTCGTCCAGAAGAAACAGGCCGTCCAGCGTTGCTGCCAGGCCGGCACGGTCATCGGAAGACGGCACGGAGCAGATCCGGACGACATCAGCCATCATGCTGCGCCCTGCCGGGGTCTGCAGGGGCCTTGGCTTAAGGGAGAGGGGGTCGGGGGTGTGAGCCCCGTCACTTCTGAGCTAGAGAGGCAACGCCGCCGGCAGCCACCCGTGATGCCCCAGGACCCACTGCCCCCAGCCGCACTGTCCTCGTCGCTGTCGTCGCTGCTGTCCGCCGGCTGGGGCAGGCAAGCTCTGATGCTCGCCGGAGGGGTGCTGGGGGGCGAGTTCATCCTGCGGTCACTGCCCGGAGAAGGATGGGGCCTGATGGGGCTGGCGGGGATCGCGGCGGGCTGGTGGTGGTTGGGCCGGCGGCCCACCCGGCTGGCAACGCCGCGGCTGCCCAGCAGCTTCGAGGCCTGGCTACGGCGCTGCGACGATCTCCTCTTGCAGTTCGAACGGCTGGAAGGCGAGCCCGGGCAGGCCCAGGCGCGACGCCGCGAGGGCCTGACCGCCCTGCGCGAACAAGGCACCCGAACCGATTTGCATCTGGCCCTGGTGGGCTCCGTGGTCCCTGACGCCGCCTGGGCACCCCAGTTGCAGCGGTCCCTGCGCGGCCGTCTGGCCCTGAGCCTGCGCTGGGGCGAAGCCCTGCCGGCGGTGAGCCGGGAGCGCCGCTGGCCGGACGGCCTCGCCGCCGCTGACGTGGTGCTGTTCCACCTGGTGACCCCCCTTCGGGCCGCCGATCTGCGCTGGCTGGAAGCGGTGCCGAAGGGTCAGCCCGTCTGGCTGCTGGTCCAACCGGAGGCTCCCTGCGACCCGCAGGCTCTGGTGGCCGAACTGGTGTCCCAGTGGCCCGCCACCGCCCCCGAGCGGGTGCTGAGCTGGGACGGCCGTCCCGACGCCCTGACGGCCAGCCTGCAGCCCCTGGCCCGCTGGCTCGGCAGCGAAGGTGCCGCCCTGCGCCGGGCCACACCGTTGCGGCGCTGCGAAGATCTCCACCGCCACTGGCAAGCGGAGCTGGAGCTCCTGCGCCGGCAGCGACTCGTGCAGCTGCAGCAACGCACCCAATGGGCCGTGGCGGCGGGGGTGTTTGCCGCCCCCGTTCCCTCGATGGATCTGGTGGTGCTGGCGGCGGCCAACGGTCTGATGCTCCAGGAGATGGCCCGGCTCTGGGATTGCCCCTGGAGCGTGGAGCAGCTCAAGGCCGCCGCCGTCGAACTGGCCAAGGCCTCGCTGCTGCTGGGGGTGGTGGAGTGGAGCAGCCAGGCCCTGGTGGCGGCCGTGCGCCTGCATGGCGCCACCTGGCTGGTGGGCGGGGCTCTCCAGGCCCTGAGCGCGGCCTATCTGACCCGGGTGGTGTGCCATGCCATGGCCGATGTGCTGGCCCTCTCGGCTGGCGTCGAGGCGCCGGACCTGGAGCGGATCAAGCGGGAGGCGCCGCTGCTGGTGGCGCGGGCGGCCGAGGCGGAGAAGCTCGACTGGCCCGGGTTTCTGCAGCAGGGACGCGACTGGCTCGGCCAGCAACTGGCTTCTCCGGGGACCGGCTCCCTGCCAGCCAGCTCATAACGATTATTCATGAAGTCTCTTCATCACTTTTCATTGCGCTCCAACACGATTGGCTGAAGGATCATTGCGCTCCGGTCCGATCCAGGGAGGGGTTACTTAATGTGAATCGACCTCCCTTGGGGAGGTATCTCTCCTCTTACACCCGTCTTACTTCCATGACCACTGCCCTCCGCAGCGGCCGCTCCGGAAGCTGGGAAAGCTTCTGTGGCTGGGTCACCTCCACCAACAACCGCATCTACGTCGGTTGGTTCGGTGTGCTGATGATCCCCTGCCTGCTGGCTGCCGCCATCTGCTTCATCGTCGCCTTCATCGCGGCCCCCTCCGTCGACATCGACGGCATCCGCGAGCCTGTCGCCGGCTCCCTGATCCAAGGCAACAACATCATCTCCGGCGCCGTTGTTCCTTCCAGCAACGCCATCGGTCTGCACCTTTACCCCATCTGGGAAGCCGCCAGCCTCGATGAGTGGCTGTACAACGGTGGCCCCTACCAGCTGGTGGTTTTCCACTTTCTGATCGGCATCTCGGCCTACATGGGCCGTCAGTGGGAACTCTCCTACCGCCTGGGCATGCGCCCCTGGATCTGCGTCGCCTACTCCGCCCCCCTCTCGGCGGCCTTCGCGGTGTTCCTGATCTATCCCTTCGGCCAGGGGTCCTTCTCCGACGGCATGCCGCTCGGCATCAGCGGCACCTTCAATTTCATGCTGGTGTTCCAGGCTGAGCACAACATCCTGATGCACCCCTTCCACATGCTGGGTGTGGCGGGTGTGTTCGGTGGCTCCCTGTTCTCCGCCATGCACGGTTCGCTCGTCACCAGCTCCCTGGTGCGTGAAACCACCGAGAGCGAGTCGCAGAACTACGGCTACAAGTTCGGCCAGGAAGAGGAGACCTACAACATCGTGGCTGCCCACGGCTACTTCGGTCGCCTGATCTTCCAGTACGCCTCGTTCAACAACAGCCGCAGCCTGCACTTCTTCCTGGCGGCCTGGCCGGTGGTCGGCATCTGGTTCACCGCCCTGGGCGTGAGCACGATGGCCTTCAACCTGAACGGCTTCAACTTCAACCAGTCGATCCTCGACGGTCAGGGCCGGGTGATCAACACCTGGGCCGACATCCTCAACCGTGCCGGTCTGGGCATGGAAGTGATGCACGAGCGCAACGCGCACAACTTCCCGCTCGATCTGGCCGCGACCCAGTCGATTCCCGTCGCCCTGCGCGCCCCGGCGATCGGCTGATCCAGGGATCGGTCCGGCTCCCGTGGCCAGGCGATCCATCCCTTGGCCCCCTCTGCAGAGGGGGCTTTTCTTTGGCTTGGGCCGGCCAACGATCGGGGGTAACAACCGCCAAAATGTTCACAGCAAGCTTTCTCACTGACCCACATCCGAATGCCTCTGCTCCGCACGAATGCCCAGGACCCAAGCGGCCTCCGCGAACGTCTGAGGAGAATTCTGCTGGGCGCCGCCCTTGTCGTGCCGCTGCTGGCCAGCGGCTGTCACCCCAGGCCGGCGGAGAACGGAACGCCCTCCGGAACCAAGGAGGCAGGCACGGCCCCGGACGGGCGGCCCCTGGTGCTCACCACCTTCACGATCCTGGCGGACATGACCCGCCAGGTGGCCGGCGAGCGGGTACGGGTGGAATCGATCACGCGCCTGGGCGACGAGGTTCACGGCTACGAGCCGACCCCCAGCGACCTGAAGCGGGCTTCGGGGGCCCAGATGGTGCTGGAGAACGGCTTCGGGCTGGAGCGCTGGGCCCAGCGCTTCTACGCCAGCCTCCGGGATGTGCCCCATGTGACCCTCACCGAAGGGATCGCCCCCCTGCCGATCGCCAGTGACGCCCACCAGGGCAAGCCCAACCCCCATGCCTGGATGTCCCCGCGGCTGGCGAAGGTCTATGTGGAAAACATCCGCCTGGCCCTCACCCGGCTCGACCCCGCCGGCGAGGCGACCTTCCGCCGCAACGCCGAGCGCTACAACGCCCAGCTGGACGCGCTCCACAGGGAGCTGCAGGTGTCCCTGGGCCAGATCCCCCCCCGCCAGCGGGTGCTCGCCACCTGTGAAGGGGCCTTCTCCTACCTCGCCCGCGACTACGGCCTCACCGAGGCCTATCTGTGGCCGGTGAACGCCGAATCCCAGATCACCCCCCAGCGCATGGCCCGCCTGATCGCCCTGGTGAAGGAGCGCCAGGTGCCGGCGGTGTTCTGCGAGAGCACCGTCAGCGCTGAGCCCCAGAAGCAGGTGGCCCGGCAGTCGGGGGCCCGCTTCGGGGGGGTGTTCCATGTCGATTCCCTCTCCCTGCCGGACGGTCCTGCCCCCAACCTGCTGGAGATGCAGCGTCATAACGTAAGGATCCTGCAAGCGGGTCTGGCGGGGAGCTGAACCGATGCCCTCGCGCCTTCCTCACCTCAGCGCCAACGAGCGCATCTCGGTTCGCCATCTCTGCGTCGACTACCACGGGGTGGTGGCCGTCCACGACGCGTCCCTGCATCTCGATGCCGGCAGCATCTGCGCTCTGGTGGGGATGAACGGGGCCGGCAAGTCCACCCTGTTCAAGGCCCTGATGGGCTTCGTGCGCCCGACGGCCGGCAGCATCGCCATCAATGGTCTGCCCTTGCACCAGGCCCGCCGGGCCAAGGCGGTGGCCTATGTCCCCCAGACCGAAAGCGTCGACTGGAACTTTCCGGTCAACGTCCATGAGGTGGTGATGATGGGCCGCTACGGCGCCATGAATGTGCTGCGCATCCCGCGGCCGGTCGACCGGGTGGCGGTGAAGGAGGCGCTGGATCGGGTGGAGCTCTGGCCGTTGCGGGACCGCCAGATCGGAGCCCTTTCCGGCGGCCAGCGCAAACGGGCCTTCCTGGCGCGGGCCCTGGCCCAGGGCGCCTCGGTGATGCTGCTGGACGAGCCCTTCAACGGCGTCGACATCCGCACCGAGAAGTTGATGATCGAGCTGTTCGAGCAGTTCCGTCGCGAGGGGCGCACGCTGATGATCTCCACCCACGACCTCTCCCATGTCACCAGCTTCTGCGACCAGGTGGTGCTGATCAACAAGACCGTGCTCGCCTATGGCGAGACCGCCTCCGTGTTCACCAGCGAGAACCTGGCGCTGACCTTCGGTGGCCTGCGGCTGGAGGCGGAGTCGGCGACAGCCATGGACCCCGATCCGCAGGCGCCATGACCACCCTGCTGACCTGGTTGGTCGAACCCCTGCAGCAGGAGTTCATGGTGCGGGCCCTGCTGGTCAGCACTCTGGTCTCCTGTGTCTGCGGCCTGCTCTCCTGCTACATGACGCTCAAGGGCTGGGCCCTGATGGGTGATGCGGTGTCCCATGCGGTGATGCCCGGCGTGGTGATCGCCTACGCCCTGAATCTGCCCTTCGCGGTGGGGGCCTTTGTCTTCGGCGTCGGCTCGGTGGCCCTGATCGGCTTCATCAAGCAGATGACCCGGATCAAGGAGGACACCGTGATCGGGCTGGTGTTCACCGGCTTCTTCGCCCTCGGCCTGACGCTCATCTCCAAGGTGCGCAGCAGCATCGACCTGTCCCACATCCTGTTCGGCAACGTGCTGGGCATCAGCTCCTCCGACATCCTCCAGACGGTGGTGATCAGCCTGCTGGTGCTGACCGTGCTGCTGGTGATGCGCAAGGACCTGCTCCTGTTCTGCTTCGATCCCACCCACGCCCGCTCGATCGGCATCCACACCGGCGTTCTTCACTACCTGCTGCTGTCGATGCTGTCACTGGCGGCGGTGGCCGGCCTGCAGACGGTGGGGATCATCCTGGTGGTGGCGATGCTGGTCACCCCGGGAGCCACCGCTTACCTGCTCACCGATCGCTTCGACCGCATGGTGTGGCTCTCGATCCTGTCGGCGGTGATCTCCAGCGTGGTGGGGATCTACTGGAGTTACTGGATGGATGCCTCCACCGCCGGATGCATCGTGCTCGTGCAGACGCTGTTATTCCTGCTCTGCTTCCTGCTGGCGCCCCGCCATGGCCTGCTGGCCCAACGGCGCCGTTCCCCACGGGCCTCGCGCTTCCCGTCCGCGTGAGCGAAACAGCCAACTTCGCTGCTACGCCCTCGCCCGCCGACCAACGCTGGTCCTGGTGGCCCCTGCTGCCCCTCTACCCCTATGGCCGCCGCCGCACCCTGGTGCGAGAGCTGATTGCCGAGCGGCTCTGGAGCTTCGAGCAAGTGCAGGGGGTCTGGTACGTGGCGGTGCCGATCCGCATGTTGGTGCTGCGGGTCAGCGAAGGGCTGCTGCTCTATGCCCCGGTGGCGCCCACCGCCGAAGTGAGGACCCAGCTGCACCAGCTGGAGGAGCGCTACGGGCGGGTGTGCACGATCGTGCTGCCCACCGCATCGGGCCTGGAGCACAAGCTGCCCGTGCCGGCCATGGCCCGGGCCTTTCCTGCGGCCCAGGTGTGGGTAACGCCGAAGCAGTGGAGTTTCCCGCTGCCGCTGCCGCCCGCCTGGCTGGGGTTCCCCGCCTCCCGCACCCGGGTGCTGCTGAGCGATGGGGTGCCCCACGGCGACCAGCTCGACTGGCTGCCGCTGGGGCCTCTTGATCTGGGGCTGGGCACCTTCCTGGAGATCGCCTGCTTCGATCGGGCCAGCGGCAGCCTGCTGCTCACCGATGCCCTGGTGGCGATTCCGCACGAGCCTCCGGCGGTGTTTGATCTCGATCCCACACCACTGCTGTTCCATGCCCGTGAGCGGGGCGATGAGCCGTTGCTGGACGATCCGGATCGGCGGCGCAAGGGCTGGTGGCGGATGGTGCTGTTCGCCACCTATCTGCGGCCCAGGCCCCTGGAGGTGCCGCCCCTGGGCGAGGTGCTGCGCCATTGCCTGGCACCGGGGTGCCGTGGCGGCAGGGCCCATTTCGGCTTTTATCCGTTCCGCTGGTTGCCTGGCTGGCAGGAGGACTTCGAGGCCCTGACGCCTGGGGGCCGCAGCAGGCTGCAGGTGGCGGCGGTGCTGGAGCGGCTGGTGTTCCCCCGCCAGCGCGCCGCCCTGGTGGCCTGGATCCGTGTGCTGGCTGGCCTGAAGGATCTGCGCTGGGTGGTGCCGGCCCACCATGAGGCCCCCGTGGCCAGCTCAGCGGCGGAGCTCACCGCCCTGGCGGACCGGATCGAGACGGGGGAGTGGGCGCCTGATCAAGGGTCCTGGCAAACTCTGGCCGGGATCGACAACACCCTGGTGCGCCTGGGGTTGGTACCGGGAGAGACTCCCGAGCCACAAGAGCCCAGGGCTTAGAGCTCCAGCTCGCCGGGATCGTCGTCGAGACCGGCCTCGAAACCACCGCTGCCGAGCATGGCCGATTCCAGTTCCATGCGTTGTTCCATCTGGCGCAGGAAGTAGCCGGTCATCATCGCCGAGGCCAGCAGGCCGGCGAGGCTGTCACGGCTGGCCTGGATCTTCACCTCGAACTGCTCGCCGGGGAGCATGCCGAGCAGCCCCTGGACGTTGTGGCGAATGATGTCCTGGATGTCGCCTGTGGCCGAGCGGGCCACCCTCTGCAGCACGTCCGGAGACTGTTCCTGCAGGTACTGAATCAGCGAATTGTCGCTGATCGCCTCATTATCGGCGGTCAGGAACTCCGGGTTGAACATTTGCCCTCCGGTGTGCGCTGCAACACGACACGCACCCTAACGCAGTCCTTCATGGGGCTTCCCCTGCGTGGGGAGAGGAGAACCCAACCGGACCGAACCGGGCGAGGGGCCAGTAGCGCCAGATGGCCGTACCGATCAGATCGGCCTCCGGCAGGGGCCCCCAGAGATGGGAATCAAGGCTGGCATTGCGGTTGTCCCCCAGCACCAGCACCTCGCCGGCGGGCACCACGAAAGCC
The DNA here is from genome assembly GCF_024346455.1 of Cyanobium sp. Aljojuca 7A6. Lineage (GTDB taxonomy): Bacteria > Cyanobacteriota > Cyanobacteriia > PCC-6307 > Cyanobiaceae > Cyanobium. The sequence goes on along the minus strand of NZ_JAGQCY010000009.1, from coordinate 67,958 downwards.
TCCAGGGCATAGGCCATCGGTTCGCTGGCCCAGTCCGGCTCGGCGGGGCTGCCATTGCGCCAGAGCTGGCCGTCTTTCACTTCCACCTGATCGCCGGCCACCGCCACCACCCGCTTGATCAGGGCCGTACGCGGGTCGTAGCCCGCCTCCTGCAGCCGGGCCGGCGGATGAAACACCACGATGCTGCCGGTGCGCACACCGGAGCCGAAACGGGGTGTGAGCTTCTCCACCAGGATCCGGTCCTGGAGCTGCAGGGTCGGCAGCATCGATCCGGAGGGGATCCAGCGGGGCTCCACCACCGCCCAGCGCAGCAGCAGGGCCAGCAGCACCCAGAGCAGCAGGCGGGCGGCTTGCTGCAGCAGCCCACTGACCCCAGCCTGGGGACCGGAGGGGGGCTTGGCGATGGCGGGGCCGCTGGCCATGGCGAAGCCGTCGATGAGGATGATTCCCCCATCCTGAACAGTGGAGCTCCCCTTTGGCCGGGCCCCCGTCATCCCTGGCCAATGTGCAGGCAGCCCTGACGCTCTTGCGTGCCCTGCGCCTTGGCGGCCTGGCCCATGCGGTGCTCTGCCCGGGCAGTCGCTCGGCGCCCCTGGCGGTGGCCGCCGCCCTGCTGGAGAGAGGCGGCTTGCGCTTGCATACGGCCATCGATGAGCGCAGCGCCGCCTTCTTCGCCCTCGGCCTGGGCCGGGGCAGCGGCCAGCCGGCGGCGGTGATCACCACCTCGGGCACGGCGGTGGCCAACCTGCTGCCCGCCGCCGTGGAGGCCGATTTCGGCTGCCTGCCCCTGCTGCTGCTCACGGCCGACCGTCCGGCCCAGCTCAAGGGCTGCGGCGCCAACCAGAGCGTCAACCAGGAAGCCTTTCTGGCCTGCAGCTGCCGCTGGCTGGGCAGCGGCGCCCCCGAGGGGCTGGCGGCGATGGCACCCAAGGAGCTGGAGTCCCTTGCCAGCGCCGCCCTGGCCGCCGCCCAAGGGGATGGGGCCGGGCGCGGAGCCGGACCGATCCACCTCAACCTGCCCTTCGCCGAACCGCTGCATGCCAGCGGCGGGGAGCTGACCCACCTGGCCGCTTCGCTCTCCAGCCAGCCAGCGGGCGCCGCCCCCCCGGCCCCGTTGGGCAACCCGCCGGCGCCTCCCCGCTTGGCCACCGGAGAGGCCGCGACCCTGGACCCGGATCGTCCCGGCGTGGTGGTGGCCGGCCCCTGGCGCGGTAGCCCCGCCGCCTGGCCCGCCCACGTGCAGGCCCTGCGGGACTGGCAACGGCGCAGCGGCTGGCCCGTGCTGGCCGATGGCCTCTCGAGCCTGCGGGGCCTGCCGGGGCTCGACACCGTGAAGGCCTACGACCTGATCCTGGCGAAAGAGACCTTCAGCGCAGCGGCGATCGGGGGCCTGCAGGTGTTGCGCCTGGGGCCCCTGCCGGCCAGCCGTCGCCTGCAGCGCTGGCTGGCGGCCCAAAGCGGGCCCCAGGTGCTGGTGAGCGAAGGGGACGGCCGCCCCCTCGATCCCCTCCGGCTGGTGCGGGCCCAGTGCGGCGCCGGCCTGGCGGCCTGGCTGGCGGGCCAACCCCAGCCCACCGCCACGGGCAAGCCCGCATGGGAATCACTGACGCTGGCGGATCGCTGGCGCCAGGCGGAGGCGGCGGTGCAGGCGCTGCTGGAGCAGGAGCTGGAGGGCGAGGACGGCGAACCAGCCCTGGCCCGTCGGCTCAGCGGGCTGCTGCCGGCGGGGCTGCCGGTGCTGCTGGCCAACAGCAGTCCGGTGCGCGACTGGGAAAGCTTTGGCCACCCGGGCGCCCCACCCCGGCCGATGCACGGCTTCCGGGGGGCCTCGGGGATCGATGGCACCCTCTCGAGCGCCTGCGGCCTGGCCGAGGCCCTGGGCGACCTGGTGCTGGTGAGCGGCGATCTGGCCCTGCTGCACGACGCCAACGGCTGGCTGTGGCGGAGCCAGCTGCGGGGGCGCCTCACCGTGGTGCTGATCGACAACGGCGGCGGCGGCATCTTCGAGCAGTTGCCGATCCGTACCGAGCCGGCGGAGGCGATGGATTTCGAACGTCTGTTCGCCATGCCCCAGCCGGTGGATCCCCTGGCGCTGGCGGCGGTGCACGGGGTGCCGGGCCGGCGGGTTGAGGGCCTGGCCACCCTGGAGAGCGACCTGGCCTGGGCACGGCAGCAACCGATGGCACTGCTGGTGATCTCGACCGACCGGCGCCGTGATGCCGCCCTGCGGCTGCGGCTGCGCACAATGGCCGCAGCCCAGGTCACGCCCCCATGACCCCCGTTTCCCTGCCCCTGCCGAGCTGGACCAGTGCCGGCGACTACAGCGACATCCGCTTGGAGACCAGCGGCGATGGGATCGCCCGGATCAGCCTCAACCGGCCCGAGAAGCGCAACGCCTTCCGGCCGCTCACGGTGCAGGAACTCTGTGATGCCTTCAACCGGGTCCGGGACGATCCCTCCATCGGCGTGGTGCTGTTCACCGGCGCAGGCCCGGCCGCCGATGGCGTCTGGGCCTTCTGCGCCGGAGGGGACCAGAGCGTGCGCGGCGATGGCGGCTACCTCGACGAGAGCGGCCTGCCGCGGCTGAACGTGCTCGACCTGCAACGGATCATCCGCAGCCTGCCCAAGGTGGTGATCGCCTTGGTGGCGGGGTATGCCATCGGCGGCGGGCAGGTGCTGCACCTGCTCTGCGATCTGAGCCTGGCGGCCGAGAACGCCGTCTTCGGCCAGACCGGGCCCCGGGTGGGCAGCTTCGATGGCGGTTTCGGCGCCGGTTACCTGGCCCGGGTGGTGGGGCAACGCAAGGCCAGGGAGATCTGGTTCCTGTGCCGCCGCTACGACGCGACTCAGGCCCTGGCCATGGGGCTGGTGAACGCCGTGGTGCCCCTGGAGGAGCTGGAACGGGAAGGGGTGGCCTGGGCGCGGGAGGTGCTGCAGCACAGCCCCACGGCGATCCGCTGCCTCAAGGCCGCCTTCAACGCCGAAACCGACGGCCTGGCCGGGATCCAGGAGCTGGCGGGCCAGGCCACCCATCTTTTTTACCGAACCAGCGAAGGCCAGGAGGGGCGCAACGCCTTCCTGGAAAAGCGGGATCCTGATTTCTCCGAGGCTCCCTGGCTGCCATGAAGCCGCGTGCCCCGGTCTCAGGGACGGCTCAGGCCCCGCCATACTCGCCAAGGCGCAGACGTCAAGCACCCGGCGTCTTGGTCCCAACAGTTACTCCTGCGCCGCGCGATGCCCGCCTATCCGATCCCGGACAACGAGGCTCTGCGCCAGGCGGCCCTGGACGAGCACCACATCCTCGATACGGAGCCCGATGAGGACTTCAACCGCATCACCCGCCTGGCCAGCCAGATGCTGGGTGTTCCCATCGCCCTGATCTCGCTGGTGGATCGCCAGCGGCAATGGTTTCTCTCCCGGGTGGGCCTGGAGGCGAGTGAAACGCCACGGGAGCAGGCCTTCTGTGCTCACGCCATCTGCTCCGACGACGTCATGGTCGTCAGTGATGCCACCGAAGATGAGCGCTTCAAGGACAACCCCCTGGTCACGGGGGACCCCCACATCCGCTTCTATGCCGGGGTGCCGCTGCAGTCCCGCACCGGTTTCAATCTGGGCACCCTCTGCGTCATCAGCCCCGAGCCGAGGCAGCTGGCCAGCGGGGAGCACCAGCTGCTGCAGGATCTGGCCGGCATGGTCACCCAGTACCTGGAATCCAGGCGCAACGGCTACCTCTGCCCGCTCACCGGCCTCCAGAACCGGCGTCCCTTCTTCGAGGCGGGCCAGCGGGAGTTCCTCAGGGCCCGGCAGAGCGGCGAGGCCCTGACCCTGATGCTCATCGGCCTCGACGATTTCCAAAGCTTCCGGGCTCGCTTCGGCAGCCAGCAAGGCGAGCGGGTGCTTCAGGAGGTGGCCAAGACCCTTCAGGCAGGACTGGGGGACAGTGCCTTGGTCGGGCGCGTCACCGAAGCCGAGTTCGCCGTGTTGCGCACCGGCCTCGAGGCCCGGGAGGGCCATGCCCAGGCGGAGAGCCTCCGGGCCGGGTTGGCGCTGCAGGGCTGGCTGGTGGATGGCGTTCGCCACCCCCTGCCCGTCAGCCGGAGTGTGGCCAGCCTCAGCGCCGAAGACGCCGGCTTCAGGGATCTGTTTCAACGGGCCGAAACCGCCCTGAACCAGGCCAGGCTGTCGGGCATGGCGGCGGGCGACTGAGCCCCAGGCTGCGTCAGTGTCCCTGCACGGCCGCATAGGCCCGGGACAGGGCGGATTGCAGCGACTCGACCCTGATCGGCTTGCCGATGAAGTCATTCATGCCGCTGGCCAGGGCCGCGGCACGGTCGCTCTCGCGGATGTTGGCGGTGACCGCCACGATCCAGGGGCGACCCTCGGGGCCAGCCTGTTCCCGGATCCGGCGGGTGGCGTTGAAGCCATCCAGTTTCGGCATGCGCAGATCCATCAAGATGATGTCCGGATCCAGCCGGCGCTGCTCCAGCAGGGCCTCTTGGCCATCACGGGCCACGCTGACCCCATAGCCGAGGCGCTGCAGCATCAGTTCACAGACGCGGGCATTGACGGCATTGTCTTCGGCCAGGAGGATCCGCAGGGGATGGCTGGCAGCGAAACAGGCCGCTGTGGGCTCCCCATCCGGCGTCGACGAGGTGCTCGCCGGTGCGGGGGCCGCGGGGATCGCCACAGGAAGCGTCACCGTGAAGGTGCTGCCTTTCCCGGGCCGGCTTTCGAGTTGGAGGGTGCCCCCCATGGCGACCACCAGGTGGTGGCAGATGGCCAGACCCAGACCCGTGCCGCCGTGGGATCGGGTGCTGGAGGAATCGGCCTGGGTGAAGGGCTGGAAGAGGGCCTCCACGGAGGAAGCGGCGATGCCGCAGCCGGAGTCACGGACGCTGAACACCAGGGGAACCCGGCCATCGCTGAGGCCAGCCTGCACCGAAACGGCCATGGCCACCTCCCCACGGTCGGTGAATTTGATCGCATTGCTGAGCAGGTTCACCAGGATCTGCCTGAGGTGGAGGGAATCCGCCAGCACCACAGCGGGGATGGCGGCGTCGAAGGCAAGGTTGGTCGTCAGGCCTTTGACCTGCGCCTGCTGAGCAAAAAGCGTCAGCACGTCGTCGAACAGGGGTCGAAGACGGCAGGGGGCTGAATCAATCACCAACTTGCCACTGTCGATCGCTGCGAAGTCGAGCAGTTGGTTGAGCAGGAGGAGCAGGGATTCGCCGGAGTTCCTGACCGTCTGCAGGCAGGACTGCTGGTGGTCCGTCAGGGCGGTGCTCAGCAGGATGTCGGTGAGTCCGATCACACCATTCAGTGGCGTGCGCAACTCGTGGCCCATGGTGGCCAGGAAGGTGCTCTTGGCGAGGTTGGCCTGCTCGGATTCGAGCGCCGCCCGACGGGCCAGATCTCCCGCCTGCAGGCTGACCTCCAGGGCCTGGGCCGTGGATCGCAGCGACCGCCAATGGAGCACACCCGCCAGCCCTGACAACAGCGCACTCCCGCCCAACGAGAGACCCAGGCTCAGGCGCAGGGGAAACAACTGCTGATTCAGGGTGGCCATGGTGAGATCGACGCCCACCAGCCCCACGGGCCGCCCGTTGCCATCGCGGATGGGGGCAAAGCTGCTGAGGAAGGTTCCCCACTGATCGGTGTAGGGAACGGAACTCACCTCGACCGTGCCGGAACGGGCCGCCCGGCGGGCCGCCCGGGGAGCGTCCGGGTAGCGCTGGCCAATTTCCAGCGTGCTGACATTATCGCCCTGGTTCTTGATGTAGACCGTGCTGTCAAGAACGAAGCGAAGATCCTGGGCAGGGCCCCTGAGGGTGTAGGCGTAGTAGACATCCGGAACCGACGTCCTGAGCCGGATCAGGGGATCGATGGCCTGGCGATAGAGAGAATCAGCCTTCTGCTTCGGGCTGGTGATTCGGGCGTGAAGATCACCGTCCATCTGCTGCGCCGTGAATACGGCCAGATCGCGCAGGCGCTCCTTGCTGTTGGTGTAAAGCGTCTGCTCGGCCACCCGATAGGTGATGGTCAACGCCGTACTCGAGATCGCCATGATCCCGAGGGCCAGCAGACAGCTATCCCAGACCATCTTGGCCTTCGATGGAGAGGCGACGTCTGCTTGGCTCACGCCCCACCTTCTCTGACATTCCAACCTACAGTCCAACGCCCCTGCTCTGATCGCCTGGCCTCTGGTGGAGACCGCTAGGACAGCGTCGCCAAGCGGGCCGCGCGCCAGTCGCGGTAGCGGTTCAAGGCCGCACAGAGGTCTGCCAAACGAAGCGGTTTGGAGAGGAAGTCGTTCATTCCGGCAGCCTCACACTCCTGGCGGTGGGAGTCGAACGAATAGGCCGTGAGTGCAATGATATAAACATCCGAAAAACCATCTTCTCGCAGCTGACGCGTGGCCGCAATTCCATCGAGGCCGGGCATGGCCACATCCATCATCACAAGGTCAACCTCGCCATCCTTGACGCATTGCACGGCCGCCTCCCTATCGCCCACTGACTCAGCCGTGAGATTCATTCTGGCCAGCATCAATTCCAGCACCCGTTGATTGACACGGTTGTCATCAGCGACCAGGATACGAATCACAGATTCAAAGTTCTCACCAAGGTCCGCACCACTGGCCTCCTGATGGTCTGGCAATGCCGACCCAAAGGGAAGACGCACGGAAAAACAACTGCCGGACCCCAGGGTTGAGACCACGGAGATGTCACCCCCCATCAGCTTGGCCAGTCGGGAGCAGATGGCGAGGCCGAGTCCGGCACTCTGCTGGGCCTGGGCCGGGTTGGAATGGCCGATGAATTCGTCAAAGATGAACGGCAGCGTCTCAGGGGCCATGCCAATACCCGTGTCCGAAACACGAAACAACAGGGTCAACGCATGGCTTTGCCTTGGCAACGCCTCAACGCTGAGACGAATCTCCCCCTCGTTGGTGTACTTGCAGGCATTTCCCAGGAGGTTGTAGAGGATCTGACGCAGCTTGAGGTCATCACCGACCAGCCACTTCGGCATGTCCGGCGACATGTGGAGCTGCAGGCTGAGGCCTCGGGAGGACGCCTGATGCTGGAACAGCGTGGCAAGGTCATGAAGCAGGGAATGAAGATCAAAGCTCCTGGGATTCAGTTCGAGTTTGCCGGTTTCAATCTGCGAGATGTCGAGGATGTCGTTGACCAGACTCAACAGATACTCACCGCTGTCGTGAATCGTTTCCAGCATCTCCCGTTGCTGCGTCTCCAATGAGCTGCTGAGCAACAGATCCGTCATGCCGATCACAGCGTTCAACGGCGTTCGGATCTCATGGCTCATGGTGGCCAGAAAGCGGGTCTTGGATTGGCTGGCCGCCAAGGCCTCATCACGGGCCTGCTGCAACTCCCGGGTTCTCTGGACCACCTGTTCCTCCAGCTGATCCCTGGCCTCGATCAGGCGATCCTGGGCCTGGACGATCGTGCTCTGATCCCTGAATGTGAACACCAGCGACGGTTTGGTCGGCAGATTGACGGTGGCCCAGGACACTGCAATGACGCGCCGGGGTGGCTCACTCAGCAACTCCCAGGTGGTGCTCCCTTCCGAAGACGAGCCCCAGAACGGCCGCGCCTCTCTGGGTGGCATCAGCTCGCCATCGTGGCGCCTGGGAATGATCTGGGCGAGTGGATGGCCGAGGCTCTGCAGGCGGGAAAGCCCCACAAAGCGGTCGAACGAGGCATTCGTCCATTCCACGAGGCCGTCGAGGTCGGTGAAGGCGAGGGCCTCTTCAATGACTCCCAGGGCCGATTCCAACCTCCCCAGGGTGGTCCGTAGCTGGGCGACCAGGTTCTGATCCGGCATCTCCGCCTCAGGTCAGCGGACGCAGGGTTGCCGCGAACACCCAGCTCTCTCCTCGGCGCTCGGCCACAATGAAGTGCTCGGAGTTGAGGACTTTTCCATCTTTGCAGATGGTCATCAGCTCGAGGGGATGGTTGAGGATCTGGGATTCACCCACGATCTGGAAACGGGAGAATCCCAGGTGGTGAGCATCCTGATAAGCGGCAGGCAAGATCATGGAAAGGGACTGCCCCGTGAGATCGTCCAATGTCCATCCATAGGTCGACACAAACAGATCGTTGATCTCCACGATCAGCCCTTCCTGATCGGCGGCGACAAAGGGAAGGGATTGGCGACGAAGCTCTTCGATCGTGACCATGGTCCTCGCTGCTGATGCGGCCTGCCGGGTAACAAACTGTAGCGCCGTGCTCGATTGGCTCCTTCCTGCCCCCTCAGCGGCAGGGGGAACTTGGGGTCGGACCCACACCCCCCGCCGCCAGCCTGGGGCGGCTCCCCAGACCCCAGACCAAGACGAATGGGCAGGCGGCGATGAATGGTAAGATCACCCAAATTTGAGTTTGATTGTGTGGATGATCTTTGCATCCTGAATCCCACAGGGCTGCTTGATGCCCAAAGCGGCGCTGATTTGCGTCACTCCATCGCCACGATCCTGGCGGATAAGCCCAGGGACATTCTGATTGATTGCCAAGGCGTTGACTTCATGGACAGCAGCGGATTCGGCGCGCTGGTTTCCGTTCTCAAGCGGGTCAGGGAGCAAGACAGGCAACTGTTTCTATGCGGTCTCTGCAGCCAGGTGCGCATCGTTCTGGAACTCACCGGCACCGAAAAAGTGTTCACCATTTTTCCGAACAGTGAGGCCTGCGTCGCCGCGTTGGCGGTCGATCAATCGGGCGGCTCAAGCGATACCTGAATCACCAGAAGACCTTTAGGAATCACGACAGCAGAGCCCGAATCACCGAGTAGTCATCGGTGAATGGCGCATTATCCGTAAAATCGTGGATCTGGGACAGCAACCGATCGAGGCCATCATCATCAGCGAGCAGACCGCGGCACTGCTCCACCAGCTCCATGAAATCGGGCAGCGTCCCCATCACCCCACCGGGCCTGGGCACCTCATAGAGGCCATCGCTATAGACGAGAAGGCAGGCCCCCTCGCCAACATCCAGGCTCTCGGTGGCATAGGTCGCGTCTTCGAACAGCCCCACGGCCATGCCCTCACCTTTGAGCCAGCGGCAGGGAAACCCTCCCGTGCGGCTCCAGAGCAGAGCCGGGGGATGGCCCGCACTGGCAAAGCGCAGGGTACGGCTGGAGGCTTGATACACCCCGTACCACAGCGTCAGATACCGGCCCTGGTGACGCTCCATCGGAAACCCGGCGTTCAGGGTCTGCAACACCGCGCCCGGATCACGCAGATCCGCTGGCAGCGCACGGGAGCGCAACTGGTTGTGAACGGAAATCGAGGGGAAGGCCGCCGCCAGTCCATGGCCCGAGCCATCGGCGAGGTAGACGACGAAGTGGTCGTCATCGAGCCAGAAGAAATCAAAGGAATCATCGCCCAGTTCGTGGCAGGGCTCGAAGCGGGAGTCCGCCCGCACAGCCCCGCCGATGGACTTGGGCAGCAGGGAGCGCACATAGCTGGCCGCCTCCTCCAGCTCCTGATCCAGCCGCAACTTCTGCTCTCGTAACTCCTCGGCCAGGGCCTTGAGCCGTTCATTGGCCTGGTGCAGGCGGATGCCGGAGCGGACCCGGGCCAGCAGCTCCTCTGGATCCACTGGCTTGCTGAGAAAGTCATCGGCCCCGCAGTCCAGCCCCTCCACCCGATCCTCCACCCGGGAGCGCGAGGTCAGCAGGATGAAGTGGGCGGATTCCAGGGCTGGTTCCGCCTTGAACGCCCTGCAGACGTCCAGCCCGTTCATGCCATCCATCAGCCAGTCGCAGAGGATGACCGTGGGGGGGCAGAGACGGGCTTGCACCAGGGCGCTGTCACCCGAATCCGCCACAACGATCTGGTAGCCCTGGGCGCGTAGGCGGACCTCGAGGATGCGGGAATGGATGCGGTCGTCATCCACTAACAGGATTGAGATCGGTGCGGAACGGCCTTCCATGGGGGTCAGGCTTCCAGGGGTCGACGCAGCCGCAGAGCTTCGGTCACCCGTCCAGCCTCGACGAGCAACTGATCGATTCTGACCTGGGGCCACGCCTCGGGCGCGGAGCGCAGGGACTCCTCAACCTGGCCGCACAACGCGGCCAACCGCAGCGCCCCCAGGCTGGCACTGGGGGAGCGCAGGGAATGGGCGGCGGCGATCATCGCGGGGGGATCGTGGTACTGGTGGGCCAGCACCACCGCGGACACCAGACGCATCGCGTCCTCGAGATAGAGGTCGATGAGCTCCTGGAGCACGGCCTCAGCACCGTCTCCCATGGCCTGCTCCAGTTCCTCCCAGGCAGCAGCGTCGATCGGGTCGGCCCCTCCCCCCACTGGTGCCTCGGGTTGGTCGCGGGGCTGGTAGTGCTCCAGGGCGTAGGTGAGCTGGGCAGGCACGATCGGCTTGGCCAGAAAGTCGTCCATGCCGGCCTGGAGGCAGGCCTGGCGATCCTCCGGACGGCCATGGGCCGTCATGGCGATGATCCAGGGCTGTAAGAACGGAGCCGGCAGCTGCCGGATGGCCCGCGTGGTCGCGTACCCGTCCAGCTCCGGCATCTGCACGTCCATGAACAGCACGTCGAATGGGGTCTCCTGGACGGCCGCGAGCGCCTCTGAGCCTGAGGCCACGGCCTCGGCCCGGTAGCCCAGCCGCTGCAGCAACTGAAGCGCCAACTGGCGGTTCACGGGGATGTCATCCACGACGAGCAGCCGCAGCGGCAGCCGGTCGGCGAGACGATGGGGGCCGCCCCGAGGGACAGATTCGCGCGTCAGTGTTGGCGGCCCGGCCAGCCGCCGCTGCTCAGGACACTGCAATTGCTGCATCAGGGCCAGGCGGAGCTGTTCGCGTCGCACAGGCTTGGTGAGCATCACTGGCGGCCTCTCGCCCAGGGAACCCAGCGCGGAGACCTTGCAGCGGTCGGCCAAAATGATCCAGGGGTGCAGCCGGATCATGGGGTCCTGCAGAAAGGGCGGCGCTGATGTCTCGTCGTCGCTGCAGAGCAGCCGCCCATCGATGAGCACCGCCCCAGGCCCGAGGTCGCCGATCTGGGTGTGGGCGAACGGCGTGGGGATCTGGCAGGGATCGGGGGCGATCACCGTCAGCCCCATCCAGCAAAGCTGCTTCTGGAGCACAGCGCGGAGCGTGGGATTGCCGATGAGCAGGAGGATGGGCGCCGCCGCTGGCACCGCCAGGAGCTCCGGGCTGGTGCTCGCCTGCGAGGCCGGATCAAGATGCAGCAGGACGGTGAAGGTGAAGACACTGCCTTCGCCTTCCTGGCTGGCCAGGCTGATGGCTCCCCCCATCAACTCACACAGGCGACGGGTGATCGCCAGACCCAGACCCGTGCCGCCGTAGCGACGGGCCGTGGAGGGATCGGCCTGGCGAAAGGGCTCGAACAGCTGGGGAATCAGCGCATCGGACACGCCGATACCGGTGTCCCGGATCTGAAAGGTGAACTGGCTCTGGCTCGGCTGGCCGGCCTCAACGGCCTGAGGCTCCGCGGAGACCATGACGACGATCTCACCCCTGGAGGTGAATTTGACCGCATTGCTCAGGAGATTCCAGAGGATCTGGCGCAGGCGGGTGAGATCGCCGATGACGGCCGTGGGCAGGCTGGGCTCGATGTCCAGGATCATTTCCACCTGCTTGCCCAATAGGCGGGACATGCTCAGATCGAGGGCCTCTTCGATGCAGATGCGGAGATTGAAGCGCTGTTCATCCAGCTGCATGGCACCGGATTCAATCTTCGAGAAGTCAAGAATGTCATTGATGATCGTCAGCAGGGAATCGGTGCTGCTGTTGATGATCTCGACATACTCCCGCTCCATCGGCTCCAGCTTGGAGTCCTGAAGCAGACCAGCCATGCCGATGATGGCGTTCATCGGGGTTCTGATCTCATGGCTCATGGTGGCCAGAAACGTATCCTTGGCAGCATTGGCCGCTTCAGCGACCTGCTTGGCCGCCTCCAGCTCCGCATTGAGCGAGGAAAGGCGCTGGGTCGACTCCCGCAACTCCCCCCGCTGCGCAGTGAGAATATCGTTGAGCTTCTGGCTTTCGCTGAGTGCCACATTCCTGGCTTGCAAGAGGAAAAGAAAGTCAACCAGAGAGTCATGCAAGGGAAAGTCATTGATCTTCAGGCCGAGGGACTTGAGATCCTCCAGCTGCAGTAAACAGGGTGTACCGACAAAGAGCAACTTTTCCTTCTCATCAAGGCAACAGATCTGACCCTTGAGTTGCAATGGAAGCGAGTCAGCCTTGAGGATCACATGCCGATCCGAGCAGTCACGCAGACTGGTGAAGCCCAAGGGCACATCCGGGCGCAACAGCTGGAAGTGGTCGTCGAGGGGCTGCCCCACCAGATCCGGGACAGGAACGATGCGACGCAGGACAGAGCCGGCAGAACGGATCCGCAGCTCACGATCAACGACGAGATGAAAGGGAAAGAGGGGATCGAGAAGGTGGTCAGGTAGAGGCACGGGAGGCACCATCAGAAACGACAAACCTTCATTCGCTCTTCGTGCCGTCATCCGGCAGAGCAGCGACAGAATCGGAATCGGGACAAAGGCGTACCTGGAACAGGTCCGTGGCATCGCCCCGGTCGCGAAAAGCGATCTGGTCGACCTCCAGGGGGGTATGAAAGCGTTTCCCCAGGCCGTGCAGCAGCCCCGTCACCATGGGCGCCAGGCCTCGACGCTTGGAGCGGTACTCCAGTTGCATGGAGGCGTCGGCACTGTGCTCACAGCGGAACGAGGGCGGTTGCAGATCAGGGAAAGTCACGGCGGCGCGGGCGTGAAGATTGTCGAGATGATCCAAGAATTCCGGCAGCGTTTCTCCCGTGCTCTCGAGAAGCTGCTCGTAACCTTCTGAGGCGGTGTAGGTGATCCAGTACTCGCCAAAAGCCTGCATGATCTGATCATCCGTGAGGCCCAGTTCCTCCGTGGCCGCCGCCACGAGCCGATGGGTCACGTCGTCGGGATAGGCCTGGTACGTGGAGAAGAAATCGATATCCTGGAGATCGGCCCTGTCCTTAATGCGCTGCCAGGCCTCTTCACCATGATGCGTAGTGACCATCTGCTGGATGGCCCGGTTGACGAGTCCGTACATCGTTGAACGGCCAGATACGGGAATCTAGCTCAGGCGTCCCAAGGGGCCTGGCACTGACCGTCAGATCACATCGGGTAGTTGATCGAGGCACCACCGGAAATCGCGGCGTACCTGCTCACGCAAAGGCTGATGATCGAATGGGCGCCCGCGGGTGGCCAGAATCGCTGCCAGCGCCGACGGAGGATCCAGGCTGGCCAGATCACAGCCGGGCAGCTCAAGTCGCCGGCAGAGGTCCCTGCCCTTGTTGGAATAGTGGAGATGGTAAGGAACTCGTCCAGCTGCCAGCGAAAGAACAGCTGTGTGAAACCGTACTGCAATCACGTAATCGACTAGGGCAAACAGGGCCATGGCCAGCTGCCAACTGGGCACGGCCGGATGGTCAACAAACGGGTTTAGGATGGCGGTTCCGGGTGCGCGTTCCTGGATGGCGGCGGCCACTTCGAGATCATTGTCAGAGCCATAGGCGCCCGACTGGATCAACACGATGGGCCTGAGTCCGGCCCCGGAGAGCTCAACGCTGAGCTGGACCATTCTGGAAACGAAGGCCCCATTATCGTGGCCATACATGCTGTCGAAACCACGCACAGACAGCACGGCAGCCTGGGACGGATCAATCTCTAGCTGCTCCAGGCATTGCCGCGCGGTGGCCTCCGCCAGGGGGGAGCTCTCCAGCACGAAGGCAATGTCGTACGACAACCTGGCCGGCACCCCTGCGGCGCAGAGTCGCTGGTGGCTTTCGGCATCCCGTACACAGACAGCCGCCAGGCGCTTGAAATAGCGCTGCAAGAGAAGAAAGCTGAGGCCGTGGCAGGAGCGAGGAATCGACTGGCCGAACAGGATGGTGCGGGTCGGACTGTGCCTCAGTTCGGCCAGGTTTTTGAGGAACGCCTTGGTGACAAACCATTCACGCGAATTGTTGAAGATGTCACCCCCCACACTCACGTAAGCATCGCAGTTCGTGGGGCGATCAGGCAGGAAAGTGACCCCAAGGCTGGCATCGGGCCGTTCATCCTGAACGCAGCCCACCAGCTCCACATCAGGCAGCAACTTACGAAAGGAACTGTAGATCGCTGCATCCCCCAGATTCAGGGTGCTGTAGGCGTTGATCAGGCCAATGCGCACGGGAGAGGGCAGGAGAAGAGAACAGTGATCGGAACGCTGCAGGTACGTCTGACGCGTTGTGCAGGAATCCGGAGTGAAGCAGGAGATATCATCTGGTTCTCATCGTATCAGCCCAGCCTAAAAGGAAAAGACGGGGTGGGACGGGTAGCTGGTGCGACGAGCTGAGCAAGACCCGCCGACCAATCAAAGACTTGTCCTGATCCCCATGCCCAGGCTGCTGCTCAACTAAACGGGTGTGACAGGCCCTGGTGAGCCAGGCCTTGAGCGCAGAACACTTCATTCCTGGCAAAAGACATGATCAAGCAGATCGCATGAGTCGTCGCAGCTTCCCCTTCACCATCTCAAGTGTTGGAATAGAGCGGACAAATCTACGATAGGCAGCGCCTGCTCCAAATAGTTTGACCGGACGCTGACCAGCAAAGGCGGTTCGATCCAGAAGCTCAAACCATCGATCTTGAAAGTTTGCGGCATAATCTGCGTGCCAGGGCTTGACTTTTCCGAGGAAATGGATAATGCCGTCTGAAAAGTCAGCATCAGCCTTGCCTTTCGACGTATTCCATTTCTGATCGAGGACTAACCAATCACCTGCCAAGACGATATTCAGGGCGTCTTGATCCATCTGATCAAGCAGATCATAGTTGTCCTGTGCAACCACTAGAGCTTTCGACTGGATCTGATGATGCCTCCATGCGTCCAGATCCATCACAATCACCCCTGAGTTAAAGTACTGATGAGGGTTTTCAAGTTTCAGCTTTTCACGAAGACGCTGCTGCTGCTGTGGAGTGTCTATGCCGCCATCAATGACACAAGCGCTGGATTTCCCATACAGATCCAGAAGCTGCAGCTCAGCCAGGTCCGAGCAAACGATTAAGTCCGTATCTAAGTAGATGCAGCGAGATACATTCGCCAGATACTCGGGAATAAAGAAGCGAGCATAGGGGGATTTGCTCTTGACAAGCAGAGTGGTGCGAAAGTTATTGACCCGCTCAAGATCAAAATCAATAAAGCTGATTGAGCCGATGTTGGAAGCTTGCCAGGAGTTAGACAGTTGCTGCTTATCGTCCTGGGTCAGATCGACGCAAATGGCATAAACATTGAGGGTTGTACTACAGGCCTCCAAAGCGGAACAAACGGTGACCGCCGCCCCCCAAAGATAGTTAGCCGTTGCCACAATTACAATGTTAACCATCATACCTTGAGGGACCTTGCCATACAAATTTAGCTCAGCACTGTGATTCAGACTCATAAGAGTGGCCTTCTCCCCAGCTCCAATGCCCCAGCAGGCCCATACCAGGAAGAACGACGTCTGAGGTGGTGGGCAGCTGTCCGGTGGGGGACATGGCGGCACCACTTGAGAAGGCCTTGTGGACCAGGGCGGCGCCGAGGACCCAGGCTGTACCGGTGCCTGGCGAACGACCGGTTCTTGCGAACCTCGGTCTCGAGAGGGGAACCTCGCCGTGTCTTGCCGTCGCACGCCAGAGGCTCCCGACTTTCCGGCCAAGCTGGGATCAGGCTGCTGCGCCAAGCATGGAGCACATCACCAGCGGCGGCAGCGGCCATTCTGAATAGCCTTGCGGTTGCTCACCAGATTCGCCGGCACCCACGGATCGCCGGGGCAGGACTAGTCTCGGAGATCAGGAACAGAGCGATACACCGAAACAACCGAAGGCGGATAGGCAAGCCAGAGGCAATACAGGTATACGTGGCACCGGAACTGCCTCCAGGTGACGGGAATCAGCGGGCGGTTGAGTGAACACTCGCCAATCTCCCCCAGGGTGAATGCCCGTAGCTAGCAGTCTACGGATACGCTAACGTTGTCTCAACAAGCCAAAAGGGAACTCCCCCAGATCGACACAGATGTCGAAACTTCAATCATGGCTTCTTGGACTCGCTTGCTTTGTTGGCACTTCAGGATCGGCCTTGGCATTACCGATCTCACCAGGGGATCGGGTAAAGTTAACAATTCCGGAAGGGGAAGAATTCAGTGGCATCTTTGAAATCAATCTGAACGGAGAGCTTGAAATTCCCTTTTCCAAGGGAATTTACGCTGTGGGTCTTGAGCCAGAACAGCTTCAGAAGCGTGTCTATCAAGCCCTGGTGCAACAAGGCTTTTTTCAGCCATCTTTTCTCAGGGTCAGTCTGAGTGTCATCCAATGGGCACCTGTCCCGGTCTTTGTCATTGGATCTGCTTTTCAGCCTGGGCGGTTATTGATCAACGAGTTAAGTGATGTAGAGCAGACCCAGACTCCTGTTCAACTTTCTGGGCAAGCCCCGCTCAATCGTATGCTCACAACGGCACTCCGTCGTGCAGGAGGCATTACTCCCACGGCCGATGTCGCCGCGATACAGGTGAAACGGGGTTCACAAAGGCAAGTGATTGACATGTCAGGTGCTTTCACGGGAGAACCTTTTAACGACATCCCACTCATTGCGGGTGATCAAGTCATTGTTCCGGACACTGGTACCGTTAATCCACTCATCGTTCGCCCTTCTCAGATTACGCCCGCTGAAGTTGAGATTAACATTTCAAATCTTACTGTTCCTGCGGCTGGAAATTCTGTTGCTGGCATTGGCACTCAGGCCAGGAATTTTCCCTATGGATCTCGCCTATCCCATGCGGTTATCTCGGCCAACTGTGCTGGTGGAACCATGGTCACCAATGCACGCCGCCGTGCCATCCTGGTGCGAACAGAAAGGGCCTCGGGCAAGACGGCTATCTACGAAAGGGGAGTTGAAGATCTTCTTCGCGCGTCTACAGACAATGCTAACAACCCCTATCTCATGGCAGACGATGGTGTTGCCTGTTATGACTCTAAGGTGACCAACTTCCAGGCTGTCCTTAGCATTTTAACTCAGTTTCTCAATCCATCCGTGTTGATCTATGATCGTAGTATTCCCTAGAAACGAGTGAAAGACTTTCCACCGATCATCAGACGACTCAGGCCTAAGGTGCAGGCAATGCAAGAACCCTTGGGCAAGGCGACGCGACTGTTTGCCGAACAGTTTCGAAATATTCCTGGGTTGAAGGCACCCGATCCAAAGGGATGGTGGATAAAACTGAGTCGAACCGACAAGCTTCGCTGGAGTCGCTACCTATTCGTGTCCACATGTACGAATGGTTTGATATGGGGCACCAGTATTCTGTATCTTGCACTTGCCAAGCCTGTCTATACCAGTTCTTGGGCTTTAATCCTACCTGGAAGCGCTAACGCTGTGAATTTAAGCCTGCCTGAGATTGGTCAAGCCACGGCATCAAACGAGTCCCTTGGCTTGGCTACATTTGATCCTCGTGCAAACTATGAATACATCTTCGTTAGCGAGCAGGTCATCGCACGAGCTGCCAAGATTGCCAATATTCCTAAGGCGGATTTCGCCAAGCCTCGCATTAAGAACATTGATAATACGACGCTGATGCAGATTGATGCCACCGGTCCATCTCCTGTAGATGCACGCAAGCGTGCCTATGCGTTGCATGACGCCATTGTAGAGCGTCTTAATGAGCTGCGTGTCAGCGAGATCGAGCAACGCAAGGTCCAGCACAGAAGATTCTGCTTGAAACACAGCAGAAGCTTGAGACTGCTCAAAAGCAAGTTTCCGCATACAAGCGCCAGTCTGGCCTCACTTCTACAGAACAGGTTGAAATCCTGTCGGCAAATATTGAACAGCTACGCAAACAAAGAGCCGAACTTGCTGCTCTACAATCGCAGGCTGAGAGTCGATTGCAGAAGTTGAGTCGTAGCCTGGGTCTGTCTCCTTCAGAGGCCACAGACGCGTTCAAGTTGCAGGTTGATCAGATCTTCCAACAGAATGTGAAGGACTACAGCGAAGCCACGTCTATACTCAAGGTCCAACTGTCCAAGTTTGGACGCAATAACCCTCGCATTCTCAAAGAAATCAAGCGCCAAGTGGCTGCCAGACAGGCAATGAATCAGCGTGCCAAAGAGTTGCTCGGTCGCGCTCCATCAGCCCAGACTCTCACAAAACTGGCGTTAACTGGTGGCAGTTCGGGCCGCGATTCACTTTTCCAGAACTTGGTGAACTACCAGTCAGATGCTTCAGGTGCAGCCTCACAGGTTCGCAAGCTTGATCAACAAATCAGCGCTTTGGAGGGGCGACTCCGGTTGATGTCCCAGAAGCAGTCTTCTTTGGAGAATCTTAAGCGGAATGAACAGATAGCAGAAGCAGTCTTTGCATCCACATTGGCAAAATTGGATCTTGGTCAGGCGAACATTTTCGCAGCATTCCCGCTGATTCAAATAGCTGTGGAGCCATCCTTTCCAGAAAAAGCTACGTCACCCAAGCGATCGTTGGTGCTTGCTGGCTCAGCATTTGGTTCCATCCTGACGACTGTAGGTTTTTGGATCCTATGGATCCGCAAGCCTTGGATCAAACGGGTCGCCAATTGGATTTCTACATAACAAGGGGTGTTCATTGGGACTTAAAACGCTTCTTTCAAGAGCCTTCCAGTCTGAGGATGATCTTCAGCCGAAAAATTGGCCAGAACGTTTGGTCTGGTGGTCGATTGTTTGCACCTACCCTATCTGGCTAGTCGGTGGGCTCTATGTTGTGGGTTCTGTTCTGTGCTGGCTACTCCTGGGTTGCCTGCTGATCAAGATCCTGGCCCGAATGGATCACCCAGAAGACAATGAAGAAATTTCCATATCACCCGTGATCTGGCTTTGGATCATCGGCATGATCATCATGGAAGTTGCCTTGATTGCAGGACATGTGAACTTCAACCTAGGGACTGGAGCGATCATCAAGTCCACGATTGGTTGGGCCAAAGGCTGGGCCGCCCTGGCGCTCTATCCATTGGCAGGAGCTCTGCCGATTCGCAGCAGCATCCCTACACGTGCCATTTGCATCGTGGGCTTTCATACGCTCCTCATCATGCCGCTCCTTCTGCTAAGCCCGCATCTAGGTCTGCCAGAAGTGCTCTACGTCTCGCCATTGAGAGCTGTCGGTGGTCCAGGAAATGAATTCTTTGATGTTCCTCTCTACGAAATTGACGGTAGCACTGGTGACCTTCGCTGGCGCCTGTTCTCTCCATGGGGACCTGCTCTTGGATTTGTTGGCAATATCAACTTCATGATATGTCTGCTGGAAAAAGATCGGAAATGGAAGGCTCTTGGCATCATTGGATCCATCGTCATGTGCTTTGTCTGCAAGTCGCGGCTTGCCCAGCTTGCCATCATCTTGATCCCAACTGTTACGGCGATCGTTTCCAGGCTCCGCAAGCCGTCTATGCTGATTTCACTTGGCTTTCTTTCTTATCTTGGTGGAATCTTTGCCACTTCTATTCTGACTGCTATAAACGACTACTGGGAAGGATTTAAAGGTGCTCGCGCTGGCTCTACGCGTGTTCGCTTTGCGCTAAAGCGCATCGCGTTCCATCGCTGGGAGACAGAGGCTCCGATTTGGGGGCATGGTGTTGTCGAGGGCGGGCCCCATCTGGTTGAGTACATGGCCATTGGCTCCCATCACACCTGGGCCGGAGTCCTTTTTGTCAAAGGGATTGTCGGCTTCGTCGCTCTGGCTGTTCCCATGTTGGTTACGGCGCTTGATCTATTGCGTCGTGCTGCCAGTCCCCGCTATCAACTTGGTTCGGCTGGGCTGGGAATCATCATTCTCCTATTTATGTATACATTTGGCGAGAATCTCGAGATCTTGGTCTATCTCTTCTGGCCTGGAATGCTTATCATGGGAATGGCTCTACAAGAGAAGAAAAGCCAGCTCCAGCCTGAAGCTCAGCCCGCATCGTGAGTCACCCGCTCTGCCAGCCGTTATCAGCTTTGATGCCATGATGGTCTATCCAGAGGCAGGAGGCTGTCCAATGACAGCTCGGACGCGTGGGGTTAGCCATTGATGGGCCTGCTCAGAAACCTGAAACAGTTCATCCCGAAGGATCGATTCATCCGCAACATCGGCTGGATGGGTGTGGGTGAGGTGGGGATTCGAGTCTCGCGGCTCTTGGCCACGGTTCTTCTGGCCAGGCTGCTAAGCCCCAGGGACTATGGCCTGGCGGCCATCGTGTTGACGTCCGGCGAGCTTGTCAAGGTCTTCACACGCAACGGCATCGGCGACAAGATTGTGCAGGCCGATGCGGATGAG
Source organism: Cyanobium sp. Aljojuca 7A6 (assembly GCF_024346455.1). GTDB lineage: Bacteria > Cyanobacteriota > Cyanobacteriia > PCC-6307 > Cyanobiaceae > Cyanobium. Next base: position 47,640 of record NZ_JAGQCY010000009.1, on the reverse strand, counting down.
GTCCAGGAGATCTGTCAGACGGCATGGAGTCTGAACTGGCTGATCGGATTCAGCCTATTTCTTATCCAGATCATTGGTTCGTTTCTCTTTGCCAGGATCTACAACGACAACGCACTGATCGTGCCGATCATCGTGGTGAGTTTCAGCTATCTGATCTACCCGCTCTCCATGGTGCAGTCGGCACTGGTGCGCCGGCAGAATCGGCTGAAGTTCTACAGCATGACCAACCTCACTGCCGTTGCCACCGAAAACCTGCTGACGGGGATCTTTGCACTGATGGGGATGGGTATGTGGGCGATCGTGCTTCCCAAGTTGTTGGTGGCTCCGGTCTGGGTTTCTATGATGCTGCGCTTCGAACCCTGGCGGCCCGCACTGTCGTTCACGCTCAAGCGCTGGAAGTCCGTGCTGCAGTTCGGCAGTCGCATCCTCGGGGTGGAATTGCTCAACACCTTTCGGGAGAATGTGGACTATCTCCTGATCGGTCGCTTCATTGGCGTCAAAGCGCTTGGGGTGTACTACTTCGCCTTCAACGCCGGACTGGGTCTGAGTCTGAGCGTGATCAATGCCCTGTCGGTCTCCCTGTACTCCGACTTCTGTGACGTCCGCAGCCAACCCGCCGTCCTCAAGGAGCGCTTCCACAAGAACCTGCTCACCATCACCAAGGTGATCGTGCCCGTCGTGGCGCTGCAGTGCAGCCTTGCGCCTCTGTATGTACCGATCGTCTTTGGCCGACAGTGGGTGTCGGAGGGGGCGGTGCCGATTCTGATGCTGATCTGCCTGTCGGCCCTGTCCCGCCCCTTCGCCAACGCCTCCTCCATGCTGTTCCGCGCCGTGGGCTTGCCCCAGGTGGATCTGCTCTGGAACCTGGCCTTCACGGTGGCACTCACCGTGGCCATTCTGATCGGCACGACCTGGGGATCCCTGGGCGTGGCCGTGGCCGTGGCAGCGGCCCATCTCACGCTTCAGCCGATCTACCTGTTGATGGGGCAGCGATTGCTAAGAAGGATTCAGCTGTCTCAGCCGGCAAGCCTGTGAAACACTCTCTCATGCCTGAAGCTTGACATCAATCGCACCGTTGAGGACGCGGGCAACGCACAGTTAAAGTGATAGAAGCTTTCAAGCCCTGCTGCCACCGCCGCAGGCCTGGGTCACGTTCGTGGTGCCAAGGGTGCCATAAGAGCCTGCCTTGACGTCCGCCCGCCTGATTCACTCGTGAAGATCTACGCCATCTGCCTGATCAAGAATGAGGGCGACGTCATTGCGGATTGTCTGGTTCATGCGCTGAAGTTCTGCGATCGAATCTTTGTTCTTGACAATGGCAGTACGGATGGCACCTGGGAAACCGTGAACACCCTGGCTCGGCAGTATCCAGCAATCGTGATTGAAGAGCAACTTCTGGTGCCATTCCGCGATGGGATGCGCTCGGTCGTCTACAACAAATACAACCACGAACTGGGTGATCAGGATTGGTGGCTCAGGCTGGATGGGGATGAGTTCCTCGAAGGGGACCCCAGGGATGTGCTGGCCAAGGCCAACCGTGAAAAAGCTGACTTCGTGACGGCCTGGAATCTTCAGTTCTACTACACAGATGCCGATTACAAGAACTGGGCGGCCGAGAAGCTTGAAACCAACCGACCCATCACCGAACGACGCCGCTACTACTCCGCCAATTGGCGCGAGTACCGCTTCTTCCGCAACCAGCCCCATCAACCCTGGAACGAAGCGTTGGCCCCCCAGTGGCCCAACGGACTCACCAAAGCCTGCTCGCAGCGTCTTTACAACCGCCACTACCCCTACCGCACGCCTGACCAGATCAAGGAGAAGCTTCAGGCCCGTTTCGGCCATGAACAGTTTCGCCATATCGACTCGGTCGACTGGACATCCAAGCTGATCCCTGCGCGTCAGCTGCACCATTTCCAGGAGGGTCAGCCACCAACCATCAACCAGTTCGATTACTACGCCAAGCGCCTGCGGATGCTGCGGATCACCCTGATGGGGCGTTTCAAGGCTTTCCTGCGTCGGCTGCTCGGTGGTCACCGCTCCAGCCATACCTCGTAACTGAACCGATGGCGGACATTGATCATCACGAGACCGCTGCTGTTGTTCCAGACCTCACAGAGCTGGAAACTACGGCAATTTCCGTGGTGGTTCCGATCTACAACGCGGCAGCGCACATCGAGCAAACCCTGCACTCCGTTCAAAACCAGAGCCTCAGCAACTGGGAACTGATCGCCGTGGATGACGGGTCCACCGACGACAGCCTCGGCATCGTGTCCCGCCTGTTCGGGGATGATCCCCGGGTGCACCTGGTCAGCCAGCCCAACGCCGGGGTCTCGCTGGCCCGCAATCGCGGCGTGGCCCACAGCAGTGCGCCACTGATCGCCTTCCTCGATGCCGATGATCTCTGGCATCCCGACAAACTGCGGCTGCATGTGGACTACCACGCCAACCATCCTGATGTGGGGGTGAGTTTCGCCCGCGTCGCGTTCCTGTCCCCTGGGGGGACAGCCACCGGCCTGCTGGCGGCCCGGCCCCGTCCATCGCATCGGCCGGTGGATTTTCTCTGTGAGAACCCCACCAACACCACCTCCAACTGGGTGCTGCGGCGGCAGGTGTTCGATTCCGTGGGCGGATTCGTCCCCGACATGAGCTATTCGGAGGATCTGGAATGGCTGCTTCGGGTGGCTTGCGATGGCCGCTGGCCTATCGCCGGGTTGCCCCAGGTGCTCACCTACTACCGCACCTCGGCCGGGGGACTGTCCTCGAGCCTGCAGCGCATGGAGCGAGGCTGGCTACGGCTAATCCAGGAAGCCCGTCGTTATGCGCCGGAGCTGGTGGCAAAGCACTTCGCCACGGCCCAGGCCATCCACCTGCGCTACCTGGCCCGGCGCTCCCTGCGTCTGGGGGGAGCGCCCGCCATCGGCACCGACTTCATGCTGCGGGCCTTGCGCTCCGATTGGCGGATCCTGCTGCGGCAGCCGCGCCGTACCGTGTTCACAGCCCTCGCCGTCTTTGCGCGCCAGCTGCTGGCCCCCTTCCGCCCGTGAGCCCACTCCCATGAGCCAATGTCCCCTGGTGTCGGTGGTGATGCCGCTGTACAACTCGGCTGCCACGGTGAGGGAAAGCCTGGAATCTGTGCTCGCCCAGACTTACCCCAACCTGGAGATCCTGGTGGTGAACGATGGCTCCACCGACGATGGTGTGGCGATCTGCCAGGGGTACGAGGATCCACGCGTTCGTGTGCTGCATCAGCAGAACCGGGGCCTGGCCGGGGCCAGGAACACAGGCATCCGGCAGGCCCAAGGGGATTTTCTGGGATTTCTGGACAGTGATGACCTGTGGCTGCCCACCAAGGTGGAGCACCATGTGGCCCATCTGCAAGCGCGGCCCGAGGTTGGGGTCAGCTTTTCCCGCTCCGAGTTCATCGATGAGAGCTCCAGGCCAATCGGGATCTACCAGATGCCGAGGCTGCAGGACATCACCCCGGAGATTGTCTTCTGCCGCAATCCGATCGGGAATGGTTCGGCTGTTGTCATTCGGCGGGATGTGTTTGCCGCCATTCGCTTTGAGGCGAATCTCTATGGCGAGGTGGAAGACTTCTTCTTTGACGACAGCTTCCGTCAGTCCGAAGACATCGAGTGCTGGCTGCGGATTGTGCTCCAGACCCAGTGGCGGATCGAGGGCATCCCAGAGGCGCTGACGCTCTACCGCATCAGTGACGGCGGACTCTCGGCCAACCTGATGAAGCAATACGCCTCCTGGGAGCGCGTTCTGCTCAAGACCGAAGCCAGCCACCCGGAGTTCATCGCCCAATGGGGCTCCAGGGCCCGCGCCTATCAGTTGCGCTATCTGGCCCGCCGGGCCACCCGCCAGCGGGATGGTGCCCTCGCCGTGCGACTGCTGAACCAATCCTTGGCCACCGATTGGAGGGTGCTGCTGGAGGAACCCCGGCGCACCCTGATCACCCTGCTGGCGGCCTATCTGCTGCGGGTGCTGCCGGAAGGTCCCTATCGCTGGTTGGAGGGCCGGATGCTGCGCTCCACCGGAGCCAGCCAGCAACGGCGCATGCGCGGGGAACGCAATCCATGAAAATCCTGCTGGTCTGTTCTTCAGGGGGACATTTCAAGGCACTGCAGCAGCTGGGCGATTTCTGGCAGCGCCATCCCCATCTCTGGGTCACGTTTCGAACCGCCACAACGGAAACGGCCCTGGCCCAGGAGCGGGTCCTCTGGGCCCACAGCCCCACCAACCGCAACCTGCCGAATCTGCTGCGCAACCTGGGGCTGGCGCTGCAGGTGATCCGCAGCGAGCGGCCGGACGTGATCCTTTCCACCGGCGCCGGTGTTGCCGTTCCCTTTCTTCTGCTCGGTAAACTGTTTGGATGCAAGACCGTGTTCATCGAGTCCGTGACCCGCATTCAGACGCTCAGTCTTTCGGCACGACTCGTCCATCCTTATCTTGATATTTTGTACGTCCACTGGCCCCAGCTGCAGCGTCGCTATCCGCGGGCCGAACTTGTCCAGGGCAAGGTGAGATCATGATTCTTGTCAGCGTCGGCACGGAGCAGTTCCCCTTCAACCGGTTGATGCAGTGGGTTGAGCTCTTGATCCAACGGGAGCTCATTGATGAGGATATTGTTGTTCAATACGGCACTTGTACGTTTCTTCCCAGTGGCACCACCGTCTACCGCTTGGTGAAGGAAGAATCCTTTCGGGCGCTGGTACAGAAGGCGCGGGTCGTGATTGCCCATTGCGGCGAGGGTACGGTGCTGTTGCTTGATGAAATGCAGCAGCCTTTCATTCTTGTGCCACGCAGCGTTCGTTATCAGGAGCACGCCGACGACCACCAGGTCGAACTCGCCCTGGCCCTGACGGAGATGGGTGTACCGATTGCCTGGAGTCCGGGTGATCTGGTTCGCTTTCTCCAAGCTCCTTTCAAGACCTCGATCAGTGATGTGACCGACAGCTCCGCCCAGTCCCTGTGCCGCAGTCTTCAGCGCCATTTTTCTCCGGCATGACAGCTCCCCAATCCCCCAACGCTGCTGTCGTCAGGACCGTACAGAACGGCCTCCTGATCCTTCAGCTGCCACCTCGGCTCACCGTCCGCGAAGCGGTGGCCTTCCGTGAAGGTTTCGCCCGTTGGCTGGGCGACGCGGAAGGACTACGGGAAGTGATCCTGGATTTCGGCCGGACCGCGATCATCGACAGCAGCGGCATCGGTGCCCTGGTCGGCGCCATCAAGGCCGCCAAGGAGCACGGCGTTCCTCTCAGCGCCTGGAGTTTGCAACGGCAGGTGTTCCTGGCGTTGCAGATGACGGGACTGGAGAAGCTGTTGCCTGTGGCGGCCCATTCCGAGGGCCTGCTGCCCCAGCTCTCGCGCAGCGAGGATCAACGCCCCCCCCTGACCCATCCTTCCGTACGGTCCGGAGTCAAGCGGTTCCTGGACATCTGTGGGGCGCTGGTCGGACTCGGGGTCACGGCGTTGCTGTTCCTGCCCATGGCGCTGGCCATCCGGCTGGACAGCCCGGGGCCGATTCTGTTCAGCCAGGTTCGCTGCGGCTGGATGGGTCGTCACTTCCGCATCTGGAAGTTTCGCTCGATGGTGAGCAATGCGGAGAAGCTCAAAGGCAGTGTGGTCAACCAGGCCCAGGGAGCCTTCTTCAAAAACGACAACGACCCCAGGATCACCAGGGTGGGTCGCTTCCTGCGCAAAACCAGTCTTGATGAGCTGCCCCAGTTCTGGAATGTGCTGATCGGCGACATGAGTCTGATTGGAACGCGGCCAGCCACACCCGATGAAGTCAGTCGCTACGCCATTCCCAGTTGGCAGCGCTTTGATGTCCGCCCCGGGCTGAGTGGCGAATGGCAGGTGAGTGGCCGGTCGTCGATCCGTGACTTTGAAGATGTGATCCGACTCGACCTCCGCTACCAACAGAACTGGAGTCTTGGCTACGATCTCAAGCTGATTGTCAGAACCTTCCTTGTGCTTCTCAGCAAGGATTCGGGGGCGGCATGACCTCCACCGCGTCGGCGGACTCAGGCCTGCCGGGCAGGGTTCTGGCCGTCAACAGCGATCTTGATGAACTGCAGACCGTACTCTCCTGGTTTGAGCGGCAAAGGCACTTCGGCGTACCAACGGATCTCTGGATGCAGGCCCAGCTGGGGCTTGTGGAAGGTTTCACCAATGCCGTTCGGCATGCCCATGGCCACCTGGTGGCGCCGCCACCGGTGCAGCTTTCGCTGCACGTCTCCAGCCGTCTGTTCCGCCTTCAGATCATCGATCACGGTGAACCCTTCGACTTCCATGCCGCCCTGGCCAGGGTGGAAGCGGAGATCACAGCCAGTGGCCAAGATCCCCTGGCCCGAGAGGCCCATTGGGGACTGGTGATGTTTCTGAAGCTTCAGAAGGAGTATGGATGGACGATCAGCCATGGCCGACGCGATGACGGAACCAATGACCTCTCCCTGAGCCATCCGCTCACGGCCGATGAATCGGCCGGCGGGTCATGCTGAAAAACTCTGGATGGCAACGGGCAGGTTGGAAGACCGACCAACGGGTCCAGAGGTGGAGGTAGTAGTTGGTCCCCTCCGGTCCCCGTCCCCATCCATTGTCCAGATTCTGGCCCCAGAGGATGCTGTTGGCTTCCAGTGAGAGTCTCTGCTGCCTGGGGAATTTCATCAAATCGCCCCGGTAGAGAATTCTCCGGCCCCTGTAGAAGAAGCCTGCCTCCATGGCCAGGCCCCGTAGCTTCTCGTCCAACCTGAACCAGACTTTTTTGCTCTTGTGCAGCAACCAGAAGCTCCTTGAGCAGGTTGGCGGTACGGCGTCGTTCTTGTAGCTGTAGAGAACGCCGGGATGGTGTTGAAGGGATCCAAGCGATGATGCCGTGATCTCCAGACCCATGAGCAGAGCGGCAGACGTCCTGGCAGCGATTGGATGCAACCGTCCCTACTGTCGCCGCCATCTCTGTAAACGTAGCTGGACGCTCTGCCAGGCCAGTCTTCGCCATGGGCCCGTGGCACCGCCTGGCTGGCTAACCTCAGGGTGCTGTCCCGCGCTGTCTGCCACCCGATCGTGTTTCGCCGCGCCACCCGACCCCTGGCCGTTGCCCTGTTCGGCTCCATGGGCGTGTTGTTGGTGTCGATGCCTTCCCTCGCCGCCGAACCGCCATCCGAAACAGCCGCCGTCAGCGCTCCATCTCTCCAGCTGGTGTTGAACCGCCGCAAGAGGTTGCTGACGGTGATGGAAGGCGAGCGGGAATTGCGCCGCTTTCGCGTCGGTGTGGGCATGCCCGGCTGGGAGACGCCGGTGGGCTCGTTCAGCGTGATCCAGAAGACCGCCTATCCGATCTGGGAGCACCCGGCCAAGGGCGTGCACATTCCCCCGGGACCCACCAATCCCCTCGGCTCCCGCTGGATCGGTTTTCACCGCGACTGCAAGGGCCGGAGCGGTTTCAACGGCCAGGAGCACCTGGAGGTGAAGGGGTGCGTGACCTCCGGCTTCCACGGCACACCGAACCGCGCCAGTGTCGGCGGCGCCGTGTCCCATGGCTGCGTGCGGCTCTTTGACGAGGACGTCAAGGAGCTGTTCGAACTGGTTCAGGTCGGCACCCCGGTGACGGTGCTGCCCTGAGGCCATGGAGCTCACCGGGGCAGCCCGTAGAGTTCCTGGCGCACCAGGGATCAAGGGCGGATGAGGGTTCTGTTTGCCGCTGCGGAGTGCGCTCCGATGATCAAGGTGGGGGGCATGGGAGATGTGGTGGGCTCCCTGCCACCGGCCCTGGCGGCCCTGGGCCACGACGTGCGCATCATCCTGCCGGGCTACGGCAAGTTGTGGAGTTGCCTGAAGATTCCCACGGAGCCGATGTGGCGCGGCCACGCCATGGGCACCGATTTCGCCATCTACGAAACACGCCACCCCAGTTGCGGTCTGCCCATCTATCTGGTGGGTCATCCGGTGTTCGATCCGGAGCGCATCTACGGCGGTGAAGACGAAGACTGGCGCTTCACCTTCTTCGCCAACGCCACAGCTGAGTTCGCCTGGAACGGAGGCTGGAAGCCCCAGGTCCTGCATTGCCACGACTGGCACACGGGCATGATTCCGGTGTGGATGCACCAGGACCCTGAAATCAGCACGGTGTTCACCATCCACAACCTGCGTTATCAGGGCCCCTGGCGCTGGAAGCTGGATCGCATGACCTGGTGTCCCTGGTACATGCAGGGCGACCACACCATGGCGGCGGCCCTGCTTTATGCCGACCGCGTGAATGCCGTCTCGCCCACCTACGCGATGGAGATCCGTACGCCCGAATACGGCGAGCGCATCGACGGCCTTCTGAACTTCATCAGCGGCAAGTTGCGCGGCATCCTCAACGGCATCGACACCGAGGACTGGAATCCCGCCACCGATCCCACCCTGCCGGAACCGTTCTCGGCCGACGATCTCTCCGGCCGCAGCGCCAGCAAGCGGTTGCTGCAGGAACGCATGGGGCTGGCTGTGAGTCCCCGCAGCTACCTGATGGGCATGGTGAGTCGGCTGGTGGATCAGAAGGGGGTCGACCTGCTGCTGCAGGTGGCCGACCGGGTGCTGGCCTACAGCGACAGCCAGTTCGTGGTGCTGGGAACGGGTGAGCGCGGCTACGAATCGGGTCTGTGGCAGATGGCGGCCCGCCACCCCGGCCGCTTCGCCGTGTTCCTCACCTACGACGACGCCCTGTCGCGGCTGATCTATGCGGGCAGCGATGCCTTCCTGATGCCGAGCCGCTTTGAGCCCTGCGGCATCAGCCAGATGCTGGCCATGCGCTACGGCTCGATTCCGGTGGTGCGCCGCGTCGGCGGCCTGGTGGACACCGTGCCCCCCAACGATCCCAGTGCCGGCACCGGCACGGGCTACGGCTTCGATCGCTACGAAGCCATCGACTTTTACACCACGATCGTGCGCTCCTGGGAGGCCTACCGCAACGGGCCCAGCTGGCAGGAGCTGCAGCGCCGGGCCATGACCACCGACTTCAGCTGGAACCGCTCAGCGCTCGAGTACGACGCCATGTACCGCGAGGTCTGTGGCGTCAAGGAGCCCACCCCCGACGCCGCCCAGGTGGAGCGCTTCTCCCAGGGCCAGGGGGCCGATCCCAGCCTGTTGCACGACGACCCCAGGCCGGATGTGGCCAGCAAGGAGCCCCCGCCGGCCCCGCGCCCCCGCAACCCCCTGGCCCTGCTGCGTCGCCGCAACGACTCCTGAGCCCGCCCCCCGTGTCCGGCGCCCATGGCTGATCCGGTTCCACCCGCTTCCGATCTACCGGCGCCCTACGCCAGCCCCTGGGGCCAGCTGGGCGGTGCCCTGCGGGCCGTGCTGGCCTCGCTGCGCCTGAAGCTGCGTGAACTCTGGCGGCGTAATCGGGAGGGGGACCTGTCGGTGCCGGGCTTCTGGCCCCAGGGGCTGGCCCCCCTGTTCTGGCCGTTGCTGCTGGCGGCCCTGCTGACGCTGACCCTGGCGCTGGCGGGGAAGGCCTGGGGCGTGTTATCCCATCGCGCGCCGTCGCCGCCCCCGGCAGCGCGTCCCGCAGCGCCGCTGCTGGCCCCGGCGACCGAGGAGGCCCCGACCGTCTCTGCGCCGGCACGTGTCGCCCCAGCGCCCGTGACCGCGCGCGCGCCCATACCGGAGCCGGAGCCAGCACCGCCGCCACCGCCACCTCCATTGGAGCTCGATCCCCTCCTGGCGCTGCTGGCCCAGGACGATCCAGAACATCTGGTCGCCTCGGTCCATCCGGAGCCCAGCGAAGGCCGGCTGGTGCTCACCATGGCGCCGAGCTACGCCGCCCTCAACGAAGCGAGCCGGCGGCGATGGGCGGAGCGCTGGCAGCAGCGCGCCCTGGCCCTGGGCTACGAATGGCTGGAGCTGGTGGACGGCCAGCAGCGGCTCCTGGCCCGCGGGGCCCTGGTGGGATCCGGCATGATCCTGCTCGATCCCGGGGCCTCAGGCTGATGTCGCTGCCGTTTGAGCCCTTGCGCCAGCTCTGGGGCGAACCCCTGATGGCCCCAGGCCGCACCGCACCGGACTCCTTCGCCGGCGTGAGCACCGACAGCCGCGGCGATCTGGCCGATGCCCTGTTCGTACCCCTGGTGGGCGAAACCTTTGATGGGCACCGCTTCGTGGCCGCCGCCCTCTCCGCTGGTGCGGTGGCAGCCCTGGTGCAGAGGGACCGCCTGGATGGGGACGTCGTGGCGCAGCTCGTGGCCAGCGGCGGCGGGCCGATCTGGCTGGTGGAAGACACCCTGGTGGCCTACCAGCAGCTGGCCCTGCTGTGGCGGCGGAGGCTCGGGTTGCCTGTGGTGGCGGTGACCGGCTCGGCGGGCAAGACCACGACGCGGGAACTGATCAAGGCCGCCCTGGCATCCCTCGGGCCGGTGGTGGCCAGCAGCGGCAACGAGAACAACGACGTGGGGGCGCCCCTCACCCTGCTGAAGGCCAACGAGGCCACGGCGGCCCTGGTGGTGGAGATGGGGATGCGGGGCCTGGGGGAAATCGATCGGCTCAGCCGCTGCGCCGAGCCGGATGTGGCCGTGATCACCAACATCGGCACCGCCCACATCGGACGGCTGGGCAGCCGCGAGGCGATCGGGCAAGCCAAGTGCGAGATCACCGCCGGCCTGGGGCCCGACGGGGTGCTGGTGATTCCGGCCGGGGATCCGCTGCTGGAGCACTCCCTGGCGAGGGTCTGGGGGGGACGGGTGCTGCGGGTCGCCCTGGAGGACGAGCTGGCGACGTTCCCGTCCGGGATCCCGGCGGCGGACCTGGTGGGGCGGCTGCAGGGCGCTTGCCTCGATCTGGTGGGTGGGCCGAGCCTGCGGCTGCCCCTGGAGGGGCGCCACAACGCCCGCAACCTGCTGCTGGCGGTGGCGGTGGCCCAGGAGCTGGGCGTGCCGGCAACGTCTCTTGAGCCTCTGGCGGTGGAACTCCCAGGCGGCCGCGCCCGACGCTGGCGGCTGGGCGGGGTGGAGCTGCTCGATGAGACCTACAACGCTTCCCCGGAAGCGGTGCTGGCGGCCCTGGATCTGCTGGCCGCCACGGACGCCGGGGCGGGGGGCCGTCGCTACGCGGTGCTGGGCACGATGCTCGAGCTCGGGGAGCGCAGCCTTGAGCTGCATGCGCAGGTGGCAGCACGGGCCCTGGCCCTGGGCCTCGACGGGCTGCTGATCGTGGCCGCCGGCGCCGAAGCGCAGGCGATGGAAGCCGCCGCTGCCGGCCTGCAGCGGCTGCAGCGGGTGGACTCACCCGAAGCGGCCGCTGCCGTGCTGCTCGGCTGGCTGCAGCCCGGGGATCGGGTGCTGCTCAAGGCCAGCCGCGGGGTGGCCATGGAGCGGGTGATTCCCCTGCTGGAGGCGGCCCTCGGACCAGCCACTTGAAGCACGGGCTCTGTCCCACCAGGATGGGGCGACCAGCGTCAGCGCCCCGATGGTGAAACCCGTCTTCGTGACCACCACCTTCACGATCGAGGGCTACGCGATCACCGCCTACCGAGGCCTGGTGCGCGGCATCGTTGTGCGCTCCCCCACCCTGGTGCAGGGCTTCTTCGGAGGGCTCAAGCAGATCGTGGGCGGCAGGATCGGCGCGTACACCGAGATGTGCGAGCAGGCCAGGGAGCAGGCCTACGAGCAGATGATCCAGCACGCCAGGACCCTGGGCGCCAACGCCATCGTGGGCACCCGCTACGACGGCTCGGAGGTGCAGGGCGGCACCGCCGCCGCCACCGAAGTGCTCTGTTACGGCACCGCCGTGGTGGTGGAACCCCGGCCCAGCAGCGGCAGCATCCCTTAATGGAGGTGACGGGCCCCCTCGGCCTGCGTGGCTGGTCTGGCGCCGCTCCCGCCATTGCGCGGTGCGCTAGGCCTCAACCCTCTCCCTCCAGCCGCCACTGCAGCACCTGGCCGGCATGGAAGGGAACCAGCTCGGTGGCACTGCCGTCGGCGGCGTTTTTATGCAGCCGTGGCGGCACCGTGTGGGCTTGCCGCACCAGGGTGATCGTCCCCTCGTTGAGGGGCAGTCCGTAGAAGGCGGGCCCGTGCAGGCTGGCGAAGGCCTCCAGGCGATCCAGGGCACCCTCCTGCTCGAACACCGCCGCGTAGCTCTCCAGGGCATAGGGGGCGTTGTAGATGCCGGCGCAGCCGCAGGCGCTTTCCTTGGCCGAGCGGGGATGGGGGGCCGAATCGGTGCCCAGGAAGAAGCAGGGCTCCCCCGATGTGGCGGCCTGGCGCAGAGCCAGCCGGTGCCGTTCCCGCTTGGCCACCGGCAGGCAGTAGAAGTCCGGCCGCAGCCCGCCCTGGAACATCGCGTTGCGGTTGATGTGCAGATGGTGGGGGGTGATGGTGGCGGCCAGGTTGGGGCCTGCCTCGCGCACGAAGGCGACGGACTCGGCGGTGGTGATGTGCTCCAGAACCACCTTCAAGCCCGGGTGCCGCTGCAGGAGCGGCGCCAGGTGACGCTCGATGAACACGGCTTCGCGGTCGAAGATGTCGATCTCCGCGTCGGTCACCTCCCCGTGGATCAGCAGGGGCATGCCGATCCGCTCCATCGTGGCCAGCACCGCTTCGATCCGCGCCAGGTCAGTGACGCCGGCAGCGGCATTGGTGGTGGCATGGGCCGGGTAGAGCTTGCAGGCGGTGAAGACCCCCTCGGCGTGCCCGTGTGCGATCTCCTCCGCCGCGATGGTGTCGGTGAGGTAGGCGGTGAGCAGAGGGGTGAAATCACTGCCGTCGGGCAGGGCGGCCCGGATCCGGGCGCCGTAGGCCACCGCGGCGGCCACCGTGGTGATCGGCGGACTGAGATTCGGCATCACGATCGCCCTGGCGAACGAGCGGGCCGTGGCCGGGGCCACCGCCTGCAGCAGGGCCCCGTCCCGCAGGTGCACATGCCAGTCATCGGGGCGCCGCAGCCGCAGGTACTGGGGCGGAGCGATCGGATCGATGCCAGACGTGCCCATCAGCCGAAAAGTTTCCACTGTCTGTTCACTGGGACCACGCGGCGGTGCAATCGTTCAACCCTAGGCATCACCCCACGACCGGCCCTGATCAGCGCTGGGGGCGACCCAGCAGGAACACGACCGCCATCGCCAGATAACCCAGGGCCCAGGGGGTGCCGCTGCCCCAGCCAGGGTTCAGGACGGTGTCGGCCAGGGTGAAACTCCAGGCGTGGATCAAACCCAGCCAGGAGGCGGACGCCGCCACCAGGGCGCAGAGGGCGGCGGCGCGATAGCGCTGCTCGATCACGTACACCAGCATCGACGCCAGCAGCATGGCCGCCAGGATCTGACCCTGCTCGAGGGCGAAGGCGCCGGCGGCCCACACGTCCGCCTGCTGCAGCGGCAGCAGCAGCTGGGGGCCGAAGGGATTGGCCGGGGTGCCGCTGCCCCCGGCCCGCAGCCCCGCCTTCAGCATCAGGGACCCCCAGCCGGCCAGGCCCGGCAACAGCCCCAGGGCCACGGCGGGGGCATGGGCCGGAGGCGTGGCCTGGAAGGCCTGGGCCGCCATCACCAGGGCGATGTAGAGCACGATCGCCATGCCGGCCTCGATCGGCACCAGCTGGCCCACCACCCCGAACAGGCCCAGCAGGCAGCCCAGGCCCATCACCAGCCCGTTGAGCCAGGAGTAGCCGATGCGGGCGCCCATGCCCTTCCAGCCGGGGTGACCGATGTAGATGGTGGTCGGAAAGCAGGACCCGAGCAGGGCGGCGGCGACCGTGCCGATGCCGTTGATCAGCAGCGAACTCTTCACCGGGTAGGCATCGCCGGCCGCCTCGGCGCTCTCCAGGTTCTGCAGGGAGCCCAGCAGGTTGAACAGGCCCATGGGCAGCGTGACTCCGAGCCAGGGCAGCAGTTCGTTGCGGCCCTCCCAGAGGGCGCCGACCTGTGGCAGCGGCAGGTGCAGCCCCACCTGGGCGAGGTTGGTCTGCCAGGTGGGGCCATCCAGCCGCAGCAGGCCCGTGGCCGCCGCCAGGGCGATGCCCACCAGCACCGCCAGCACACCTCCCGGCAGGGGCAGCCGGGCCTGGCCGAAGTAGGCCAGCAGGATCACCGCCAGCACCGCCAGTCCCACCACCGGGACGGCGTAGGTGCGCAGCAGGAAACCCAGCCCGATGTAGCCGAGGGCGATGCCGGCCAGGGTGGAGAGCAGGGCCGCCCGGGGCAACCAGTGCCGCAGGGGGGCCACCAGGAAGGCGCCCCCCGCCTCGATCAGCCCCGACCCCAGGCAGGCCAGCAGTCCGGCGCGCCAGGACAGCAGGGAAGCGGCCTGCGGATCGAGGCCCTGGCCGGTGGCCGCCAGCTTCACCGGCAGCATCACCAGAAACACATAGGCGAACAGGCTGACCGTGTTGATGCCGTAGGGCAGGGCGGTGCGGTCGTCGCGGCCCTCGCGTCGCCCCAGCCGGTGGGCCTGCAAGGCATAGGCCCCATTGCCCACCACCAGGCTGATGCCGGTGGCCGGCAGGATCGTGCCGAAGATCAGGCCATCGGGGTACCCCAGCACGCCGCGGCAGAGGGCCACGATCAGCAGGATCTGGATCAGGTTGTCGAGGCCCAGGCCCAGGAAGCCGTCGAGGTCACCGCGCACCCACCAGCGGGGGGAGGCTCCGGTGAGCTCAGCCACGGGGCAGCCCCGCCGGCATGTGATCCGGAAACAGCACGCCATCGAGGTGGTCGCACTCGTGCTGCACCACCCGGGCATGGAAGCCCTCCACCTCCCGCTCGAACGGCTGTCCAAGGGCGTCGAGGCCCCGGTAGCGAAGACGGCGCCAGCGGGGCACCAGGGCACGCCAGCCCGGCACGCTGAGGCAGCCCTCCCAGGCACTGTTGTCCGTCTCGTCGCCGAGGGGGATGAGCACCGGATTGATCAGCACCGTCTCCGGGATCGGCGCGGCCTCGGGGTAGCGGGGGTTGTGGGTGAGGCCGAAGATCACCACCCGCAGGGGCACACCGATCTGGGGGGCCGCCAGGCCGGCGCCGTGGGTGGCGGCCATGGTGTCGCGAAGGTCGTCGAGCAGGGCCGGCAGGGCGGGGTCGTCGAAGCGCTGCACCGGCGCACACACCTGGCGCAGGCGGGGATCTCCGATGGTCAGCACGTCTCGGACGGCCATGGGCGGCTCTGGATCGGTCCCACTGTGCCGCCTTCCGGCCGCCCCGTCCGTACCATCCGCAGATGATGCTGCGCCCGGCGACGCCATGGCCGTGAGCTCCCTGCGGGTGGCCGTGCTCTGCTGCGACGGCCTCTACCAGCGCCACCTGGTGCGGCGGGCGGCCGAGGCGTTCACCCTGGTGGGGGTGGTGCTGCAGGTGTCACCGCCCGAGAGCCACAGCAGGCTGGCCCGGCTGGCGAAATACCGCCGGCCGCTGCGGCTGCTGCGCCAGCTGGTCGCCCGGGTGCTGCTGCGGCCCCACGACCGCCGCGGCGCCGCCCTGCAGCGGCAACTGTTCCACCACAACGGCGCCCCGCCCGAGCTGCCGGAAGGGGTGCCGGTGCTGGTCACTTCGGCCATCAACGAGGCGCGCACCGCCGACTTCCTGCGCCAGGTCGCCCCCGACATCGTCCTGGTGAACGGCACCCAGTTGCTGCGGGCGCCGGTGCTGGAGCTGATCCCCGCCATTCGCCACGGCCTCATCAACCTGCACACCGGGCTGTCGCCCTACTCCCGCGGCGCCAACTGCAACCTCTACATGCTCATGGAGGGGCATCCGGAGCTGGTGGGGGTCACGGTGCACCACATCGACCCCGGCATCGACAGCGGCGACATCATCCTGTCGGCCCACGTGCCGATGCAGCCCGATGACGACGTCGAGACCATCGAGGTGCGCAGTTTCCAGGTGGGCATCGAGCTGCTGATCGAGGCGGCCCGCCGGCTGGAGGCCGGCACCGCCCCGCGGGTGCCCCAGTGGGAGCAGGGCAAGCTGTTCCTGCGGCGCACCGGCTACGTCTACGAGCCCTGGCAGAGGCTGATGGCCAACCGCCGCCTCGCCCGGGGCCTGGTGCGCACCTACCTGGCCGACCAGGGGCGCCGCGATGGGGCCGTCCGGGTGGTGCAGGGAGAGCAGCCATGAGCCGCCTGGGGCGCGTCGCCAACCGGGCGGCGGACCTGCTGTTTCTGCCACCGCTGGATCGCCTCTGGCGCCGGCGCCTGCGGGGGAACGTGCTCTGCCTGCTGTATCACCGGGTGGACCAGCCGGGCCGGGTGCCCTTCCTCGACCGCTTCGGGGTGCCTCCAATCCCCCCCGCCGAGCTGGCCGCGGAACTGGGCTTTCTGCAGCGCCGTGGCGCCCGCTTCCTCACCTACGCCGATCTGCGGGCGGGACGGTACCCGTCATCCAACGAATTCGCGGTGATCGTCAGCTTCGATGACGGCCTGCGCTGCAACTACGAGGAGGGGCTGGAGGTACTCGAAGGGCTGGGCGTCCCCGCCGTGTTCTTCCAGTCGTCCGGAATGCTCGCCGGCGGGGGGCTGGTCTGGGAACATGCCCTCTACTGGTATGGGGCCCACCCCAGCCTGGTGACCCAGCTGGCGGTTCTGGCCCAGCAGCGCCTGGCACTGCCGGCCGATCTGCGGGACGGGCCCCTGATCGCCCGGCTGCGGGACGCCACCCCCGTGGCCCAGGTGCAGGGGCTGCTGGCGGAACTGGCCGAGCGCTGGGACACCTCCGCCGAGCTGGCCGCGGCGGCCAATCTCCTTTACCCCAGTGAGGCCCACCTGCACCGGGCCAGGGACGCCGGCCACGAGCTGGGCAGCCACGGCCACCGCCACGTCCCCCGCTGCAACATCAGCGCGGCGGAGTTCGAGCAGGAACTGGTCCGCTCCAGCGCCGTGCTCGCCCGGGTGCTGGGGGAGGCGCCCCAGTCGTTCTCCTATCCCTTCAACAGTCACCTGCCGGGCGACGCCCAGATCTGCGGCCGCCATTTCCGCCAGGTGGCCACCGTCGATGGGGCCCTGCTCACCCCGTCAACACCGGCCCTGGCCCTGCCCCGCTTCACCTGGCCCGGGCCCCACCCCAACCGGCTGCGCCGCCGCCGCTGGCTCTGGACCGGAACACTGGCCTGGCCAGGGAGATAGGGTCTGGCTTCCTTCCACGTTGCGATGGCCTGGCCCCTGGCCGTGTTCGACGGGACCATCAGCCTCACCACCCTGGAATCCCTCCTGCACGCCTGGGGATACTGGGTGGTGTTCGGCGCCATGCTGCTGGAGAACGCTGGCGTGCCCCTGCCCGGCGAAACCGTCACCCTGCTGGCGGGCTATGCGGCCGGCAGCGGCCAGTTGCAGGTGCTCGGGGTGATGGGGGCGGCCGCCGGCGGGGCGATCCTGGGGGACAACCTCGGCTACTGGGTGGGGCGCCGGGCGGGCTGGGGAGTGCTGCTCCGGGCCGGACGGCTGCTGGGCCGCAGTCCGGAGCAGATGGAGACCCTGCGGGAGCGCTTCCTGCGCCATGCCGGCAAGTCGGTGCTGCTGGGGCGGTTCGTGGCCGTGCTGCGGGTTCTGGCCGGACCCATCGCCGGGGCGGTGCACATGCCCTACCGCCGCTTCCTGCTGTTCAACATGCTGGGGGCCGTGCTCTGGGCCTCGACGATGGTGGGCCTGGCCTGGCTCGGCGGGCGCTGGATCCCCTTCGATCAGATGGTGAAGGGGGTCGTTGAGTTTGGGCTCGGCGCCCTGGTGCTGCTGGTGATCGTCCTGGTGGTACCCAAGCTGGTGGCGCGCTTCGAGGAGGCGCCGCTGGAACAGGAGGCCAAGGAGCCACCTGCCTGAGCTGATCAGAGCGATGGCTGTCTAAAGGCCGAAATACCGGCAGAGCAGCCAGGGCACCGTCAGCGCCAGAGTGATCGAGAGGGGAGCCCCGAAGCGGGCCATGTCGAGGAAGCGGTAGCGACCCGGACCGAACACCATCAGGTTCGTCTGATAGCCGATCGGGGTGAGGAAGCTCTGGCTGGCGGCGAAGGTGATCGCGAAGATGAAGGCCATCGGCGGCAGTCCCAATCCCTTGGCCAGTTCCACGGCAATCGGCAGCAGCAGCACCACGGTGGTGCCATTGCTGAGGGCCTCGGTGAACGCCTGCCCCAGCACGACCACCACCAGCAGCACGGCGTAGGTGGGCCAACCCTGAAGAGCCCTCAACAGATCTTCGGCGAGAGCTTCGGCAAGGCCGGTCTTCTGCATGGCCACGCTGAAGCAGGACAGGGAGCCCAGCAACAGGATCACGTCCCAGCGGATCGAGCGCTGCACCTCTCCGGGACGCAGACACCCCGTCGCCACCATCGCCACCATCGCCAGAAGCACTGCCGCCATCAGCGGCAACACCTTCAGCATCGGCAGCAGGATCATCAGGGCGGCGATGACCATGCCGGTCAGCTTGCGGTCGGTGGTGGGCAGATCCTTCTCCAGTTCATCCAGCAGCACCAGGTCGTTGTTGGCCTGCATGCCCCGGATGGCATCGAGGGGAGCCTGCAGGAGCAGCACGTCGCCGGCCTGCAGCACCACCCGCCCCAGCAGCTCCCGAAGCACCTGGTTGCCACGCCGCACCGCCAGCATGGTGGCGTTGTACCGCTGGCGGAAGCGCAGGTCACGGACGCTGGCACCGACCAGGCTGGAGCCGTTGGGCAGCAACACCTCCACCACCCGTTGGGGCGATTCGGTGGCCCCACTGAGTTCGCGCAGATCGTCCTCCTGATCGCCCACGGGCGCGAGGGTGACGGTGTGTTCCTGCTGCAGCCGCAGCAGGTTGTCCCGGTTGCAGCGCAGCAACAGCCGGTCACCGGCCTGGAGCTGCAGGTCAGCCAGCGGGGCGCTGAAGCTTTCCGGCCCCCGATGCAGTTCCAGCACATCCACGTCGAAGCGTCGCTGCAGGCGGCTGTCGTGCAGGGAGTTGCCGATCAGTTCGGACCCCGGCGGGATCAGCACGTCGGTGATGTAACCCTCCCGAGCCAGGCTGACGAGCATGTCGTCGTCGCTTGAGCCCCGATCCGGCAGCAGGCGCTCGGAAAAGAAAAAGATGTAGGCGCTGCCGATCAGCCAGACCGGGATACCGATCGCCGTGAAACTGAACAGATCGAGGGATCCATACCCCAGTTGCCGGCTGACGTCACTGGCCAACAGGTTGGTGGAGGTTCCGAGCAGGGAGATCGTCCCCCCCAGAATCGTGGCGAAGGACAACGGCAGCAGCACCCTGGAGGGGGAGATGCCACGCCGCTGGCACCAGCCCTCCAAAACCGGGATGAAGGTCGCCACGATCGGCGTGTTGGGAATGAAGCCGGAAAGCGGGGCGACCACCCCCACGAGCAAACCGATCATCCGCTTCGGGCTGCGCACGGCATCGGAGCCGATCAGGGCCCGCAGGCGGTCGAGGCCGCCACTGCGGAACAGACCGGAGGCCACGGCGAACAGCCCCATCAGGGTGATCAGGGCAGGGCTGCCGAAACCCTTGACCGCCTCCTCGGGAGTCAGCACGCCCAGGGTGACGAGCAAGGCGGCCGCCAGCAGGCCTGTCACCTCGGGCGCCAGCTTGCCGGTGACGAAGAGGATGATCGCCAGGATGAACACGGCGAGCGTGATCAGCCCCTCTCCGGTGGTGGCAACGGCGACAAAACTCTGCATGGCAACGGCCTGATGTCA
This sequence comes from Cyanobium sp. Aljojuca 7A6, assembly GCF_024346455.1. Taxonomy (GTDB): domain Bacteria; phylum Cyanobacteriota; class Cyanobacteriia; order PCC-6307; family Cyanobiaceae; genus Cyanobium. The sequence goes on along the minus strand of NZ_JAGQCY010000009.1, from coordinate 28,002 downwards.
GCGATCTAGCAGGTCAATCCCGCTGCCGCTGCCCCGAACGGATGAATCATCCCCCCTCAGAGGTAGAACCCCACGGTGGTGACGACACGGGTGCCGCGCTCGCGCAGGGCCTGCCGCAGGCGAATCGTCGACTGGTTGTGGAGCAGGTTCTCCCAGCGGTGACGGGTGACAAACACCGGCAGCACCACCATGCAGAAGGCCTCGTGATCCTTGCGGTGCTGGGTCTCGAAGCGCCGCACGAAGGCGACCACCGGGTCCACCAGGGAGCGGTAGGGGGACTCCAGAACCTCCAGTGGGATGTCCGGAAGCTGGCGACTCCACTGCTCGCGGATGGCCTCGGCGTGGCCGCCACCGAGATCCACATGCACGGCCACCAGGTCGCTGGCGATGCTGCGGGCGAAGCAGAGGGCCTCGAGGCTGCCCCGGTGCAGCTGGCCCACCAGCACCACCGTGGGGGTGCCCCCACCGGCGGGCGGGGCCCCCGGCAGCGGCAGGGGGCCCTCGGTGGCCAGGCGCAGACGCCGGGCCACGTCGTCGTAATGGGAGCGGATCCGCAGGTACAGCGTCACCAGCAGCGGGATCGCCAGCACCACCACCCAGGCCCCCTGGGTGAACTTGCTGACCAGCAACACCACGCCCACCACGGCGGTGATCGCCGCTCCGATGCCGTTGATCAGCGCCCGGGAGCGCCAGCCCCGATCCTGCAGCTTCCACCAGTGCACCACCATCCCGGCCTGGGACAGCGTGAAGCTGATGAACACCCCCACCGCATAGAGCGGGATCAGGCGGCTGACGCTGCCCTCAACGATCACCAGCAGCAGGCCGGCGAGAGCGCTGAGAGCAAAGATGCCGTTGCTGAACACCAGCCGGTCGCCCAGGGAACAGAGCTGGCGCGGCAGGAATCCGTCCTGGGCCAGAAAGGCCGACAGCCGCGGAAAATCCGCGTAGGCGGTGTTGGCAGCCAGCAGCAGGATCAGCAGCGTCGCCAGCTGCAGCAGAAACAGCAGCGGCCCGTCGCCGAAGATCCGGTCACCCAGCTGATAGAGCAGCGTGGGTCCGTTGTCCTGCACCACCAGGCCGCCCTGGCTGGCCAGGGCGCTGATGCCGCTGAACATCAGGGCCAGCATCAATACCATCACCCCCAGCACCCGACGGGCGTTGCGCCACTCCACCGGCTTGAAGGCGGCGACGCTGTCGCTGATCGCCTCGATCCCGGTGAGGGCGGCGCAACCTGAGCTGAAGGCCCGCATCAGCAGCAGGGGGCCGATGGACTGCAAGCCCTGGCTGCCATGGTGGGCCGCCGCCAGGAGCCGTTGCTGCTCCGCCAGCGGCAGGGGGGGGAGCTGGCCCATCCCCAGCTTGAGAAATCCCGCCACCAGCAGGGTGACGACGGCACCCATGAACAGGTAGGTGGGCAGGCTCAGGAACCGGGCGCTGGAGCTCACCCCCCGCAGGTTGGCCAGCATCACCAGCAGCACCGCCAGCAGGCACAGGGGCACCCGCGCCGCAGCCAGCCCCGGAAAATAGGAGGTGAGGGCGGCGATGCCGGCGGCCACGCTCACGGCCACGGTCAGCACGTAGTCGATGGAGAGGGAGGCTCCGGCCACCAGGCCAGCGCCCTGGCCGAGGTTCTGCTGCGAGACCCGGTAGGAGCCGCCCCCCTGCGGGTAGGCCTTGATCGTCTGCCGGTAGCTGCTGGCCACCACCAGCATCAGGGCCACGATCAGGCCCGTGATCGGCAGGGTGAACGGCAGGGCCGCTGCCCCGCCCATCCCCAGCACCAGCACGATTTCCTGGGTGGCGTAGGCCACCGAGGAGAGGGCATCGGAGCTGAGAATCGCCAGCGCCTCGGCGTTGCTGTAACGCTCGCCGTGGTGGGCACTGGTGGGCAGTGGAGTGCCGATGAGCCGGCGCCGCAGGGTGTCGAGGCGGGGCATGCAGCGTCGGATCATCCGATGAATGCTCTAGGACGCTAAGGGCCGTGGGCCTGGCCGTCCTTGGCGTCCCACCCCACCGGCTTCCGGCCTGGGCTGATCCGCGCCATGGGACCCACCTCGCTGTTGAGCACCCTCCTGATCCTGTTGATGGGCGTGCTCCTGGCGCGGCTGTCGGCGGGCTGGATGGCGCGCTGGGCGGTGCCGGCCATCGTTCTGGAGCTCGCCATGGGCTTCGTGCTCGGCAACACCGTGGTGCCCTTCACGGCCCTGGCGCCACTGAGCGGCCTGACGGAACTGGGGGTGCTGACCCTCTTTTTCCAGGTGGGGCTGGAGGTGCGCGGCGACCTGCTCACCTCCCGCAGGGGCGCGATCCTGCGCACGGTGGGGCTGAGTTTCCTGACGCCGCTGCTGGCCTTCTGGCCTCTGCAAAGCGCCTTCGGCCTCTCCACCCCCACCACCCTGCTGTGCCTGGCGGTGCTGAGTGCCACCGGCACTGGTGTGACACTGCGGCTTCTCGCCCAGCGCGGGGCCCTGCAGACCCCCTCCGGCCGACTGCTGGTGGGGGTGTCGGTCCTGGATGATCTGCCGGCCATCGGCCTGCTGGCGATCGCCACCGCCAGCGCCGGCCTGCGGCTGGGCAGCCAGGGGATCGGCTGGGCCGGTCCCCTGCTCGGCCTGGTGCTGGGGCTGCTCAGCTGGCTGGCGGTGGCGCACTGGGCCCGCCACCACAGCCGTCGGCCCACCAGCGCCCTGGCGATCCTGATGCTCCTGATCGGTTCGGCCTGGGTGGGGGAAGCCTGCGGCCTCACCAGCCTGCTGGGGGCCCTCTGGGGGGGGGTGCTGATGGCCCGGCTGGGGCCGGTGGAGGGGGAGGTGCAGCGGGTGCTGACCGTGCTCTCGGAGGTGTTTCTGCCCCTCTATTTCATCAGTGTGGGGATGCGCATCAGCGCCGGCACCCTGCTGCAGCCGGCGGCCTGGAGCCTGGCGGCGGCCCTGATCGTGATGGCCGTGCTCAGCAAGCTGGCCTGCGGACTGGGTATCGATCGCAACGACAGGGCCGCAGGTGTGGACCGCTGGCTGGTGGTGTTCGGCCTGATCCCGCGGGGCCTGCCGGGCCTTGTATTTGCGACAACAGCACTGAACCAGGGCCTGATCGATCCGCTGCAGTTCTCCTCCCTCGTGCTGATGGTGACCGTCACCACGGTGGCGGGCCTGCTGCTGCTGGAGAGGCGATTGCAGCGCGGCGCGGCCGTCCCGGAAAGAGCGCACAGCTGACGAAAGCCGCCGCAGGGTGTGACTAGTGTTCGGGCGATTCCTGTATCGCCACGTTGAACACCGTCCCCACCGCGAGCCCCTCCTGGCACGCCCTGGATCCTGAGGCGTGCCTTGAAGCGCTGGAGGCCAGCCCTGAGGGTCTGAGCACAGCCCAGTGCGCCAAACGGCTGGCCAAGGTGGGACTCAACCGGCTGGAGCTCAAGGCCGGGCGCAGCAACCTGCGCATCCTCTGGGATCAGTTCAGCAACGTGATGCTGATCATGCTGCTGGCCGTGGCGGCGGTGTCGGCTGGCGTGGCCTACGCGGCCCAGCGATTCCCCAAGGATGCGATCGCCATCGTGCTGATCGTGGGCCTCAACGCCCTGCTCGGCTACCTGCAGGAAAGTCGCGCCCAGCAGGCCCTGCAGGCCCTGCGCGACATGGCCCAACCGCTGGTGACGGTGCGCCGTGACGGGATCTGGGAACGGCTGCCCAGCGAACAGCTGGTGCCAGGGGACCTGATCCGGGTGGAGGCGGGCGACCGGGTGCCAGCCGACGCCCGCCTGCTGGAGGTGGCCGAACTGGGCCTGCGCGAGGCGGCCCTCACCGGCGAGGCCGAAGCGGTGAACAAGCTGGCCGCGCTGGTGCTCGAACCCTCCACCCCGGTCCTGGAGCGTCAGAACTGCCTGTTCCAGGGCACCGAGGTGGTGCGCGGCCGCGGCCTGGCCGTGGTCAGCGCCACCGGCATGGACACCGAACTGGGCAAGATCGCCCAGATGATCAACACGGCGGGGGGGGAAACCACTCCGCTGCAGGAAAGGCTCGACGGCCTGGCCAACGTGCTGGTGGTCTCCGCCCTGGCCCTGGTGGCCCTGGTGGTGGCCCTGGGCTGGCTGATGGGCCAGAAACTGCTTGATCTGCTTGAGGTGGCCCTGTCGATGGCGGTGGCGATCGTGCCGGAAGGACTGCCGGCGGTGATCACCGTGACCCTGGCGATCGGTACCCAGCGCATGGTGCAGCGCGCCGCCCTGATCCGCCGCCTGCCGGCGGTGGAGGCCCTGGGTTCGGTCACCGTGATCTGCACCGACAAGACCGGCACCCTCACCCTCAACCGCCAGGTGGTGCAGGAGCTGCGCAGCGGCACCACGGCGTTCGAGGTCAGCGGCAACGGTTACGACCCCCACGGCGAGTTCCACAGCTCTGAGCTGCCCCCCGCGGCCGGAGCCACCGCCGGCGTGGCCCCAGGTGGCCGCAATCTGCTGCTGCAGGCTGGCGTTTTGTGCAGCGACGCCGAGCTCAAGCAGGAGCCCGATGGTCGCTGGGAGATCCTCGGCGATCCCACCGAGGGCGCCCTGGTGGTGGCCGCAGCGAAGGCCGACCTTGATGGTTTCGCCCTGCGCAGCCATTACAAGCGCGACGCCGAGATCCCCTTCAGCTCCGAGCGCCAGCTGATGGCGGTGTGGGTGTTGGATCGCGACGGCAGCCTGCAGGCCCCCCTGGGGCAGACGGCCGCCGGCTCCACCACCTTGATGATCAGCAAGGGGGCCCCCGAGGTGATCCTCGGCACCTGTGATCGCTGGCTCGACGCCTCTGGCGTTACCACCCTCAGCGACGATCAGCGCCAGTGGTGGCTGGGGCAGGCCCGGGATCTGGCCGCCTCCGGCCTGCGGGTGCTGGCCTTCGCCTGCGCCCCCCATCACCCCAGCCCCGAACACGAACTGGAGCACCAGGTGTTGCTGGGGCTGATGGCCCAGCTGGACCCCGCCCGCCCGGAGGTGGCCGAGGCGGTGGCGCGCTGCCGGGAAGCTGGCATCCGCCCGGTGATGATCACCGGCGACCACCCCCTCACCGCCCGGGCCATCGGCGTCAGCATCGGCCTGGTGGAACCTGGCGCCGAAGTGGTGCTCGGCCGGCAGCTGGAGGAGGCCGATGCCGCCGGGCTGGCTGCGATCGTGGCGCGCTGCAACATCTATGCCAGGGTGCCGCCCGAGCAGAAACTGCGCATCGTCAAAGCCCTGCAGGGCCTTGGGCAGATCGTGGCCATGACCGGCGACGGCGTCAACGACGCCCCGGCCCTGAAGCAGGCCCACATCGGCGTGGCCATGGGCATCACCGGCACCGAGGTGAGCAAGGAGGCCTCGGACATGGTGCTGCTCGACGACAACTTCGCCACGATCGTCAATGCGGTGGAGCAGGGGCGCCTTGTGTATGCGAACATCCGCCGCTTCATCAAATACATCCTCGGCAGCAATGTGGGCGAGCTGATCACCATCGGCTCCGCCCCCCTGCTGGGTCTGATGGGCGTGCCGATGACCCCCCTTCAGATTCTCTGGATGAACCTGGTCACCGACGGCGTGCCCGCCCTGGCCCTGGCGCTGGAGCCCGGGGAGGCAGGCCTGATGCAGCGCCCCCCCGCCGAGCCCGGCGAATCCATCTTCGCTCGAGGCATCGGCAGCTACATCCTGCGCATCGGGGTGGTGTTCGCCGTGATCACGATCACGATGATGCTGTACGCCTCCCGCTCCGGCTCTCCCTGGAAGACGATGGTGTTCACCATGCTGTGCCTGGCGCAGATGGGACACGCCCTGGCGGCCCGCAGCGACCTGCCGTTGATCCAGGTGAATCCCTTCAGCAATCCCTGGCTTCTGGGGGCTGTGGTGTTCACAGCGGTGCTGCAGTTGTCGCTGCTCTACGTCCCGGTCCTGGCCCAATTCTTCGGCACCGTGCCCCTGTCGGCCCGTGATCTGGGCATCTGCGTGGGCTTCAGTCTGGTGTTCTTTCTGTACCTGGAACTGGAGAAGCTATGGCGGCAGTGGCGCCGTCGTCGCAGCGCCGACGCCTGACATCTTTCCCTTGATCCCTATCCGGCAGGCAGCCGGGGCTAGGGCCTGGAGAGACAGCGGCGGACTGATCACAATCGCTTGCAGATCCCATAGGCCTTTCCTTATCGAAAAGGCCACCTCAAGGCGCCTGAGATCTTAGTGTTCGCCACCACGTGGGCCCTCCCAGGTCCCGATCGTTCTGCCGCCATGACCCTGTTCTTCGCCCAGACGGCCTGGCTGGTTCCCCTCTACCCCCTGGTGGCGTCCCTGCTGTCGCTGCTGTGGTCTCCGGGGTTGATCTCACGCACGGGCCCCCGCCCCTGCGGCTATCTCAACCTCACCCTGGTGAGCGTGGCCTTCGTCCACAGCGCCGCCGCCCTGATGGCGCTGCATTCCAATTCCGCGGCCGGTGCGGCCGCTCTCTACAAGCCCCTCACCTTCGGCTGGACCTGGCTGGAGACCGCCGGGCTCAAGGTGGGCTTCGACGGCCTGATCACCGAGCCGGCCCTGATCGCGATGACGGTGATCACCGGCCTGCATGTGCTGGTGCAGATCTACGCCATCGGCTATCTGGAGATGGACTGGGGCTGGCCCCGCTTCTTCGGGTCCCTGAGCTTCTTCGAGGCCGGTCTGTGCGCCCTGGTGCTCACGGACTCGCTGTTTTTCAGCTACGTGATCCTCGAGCTGCTCACCCTGGGGACCTACCTGATCGTGGGCACCTGGTACAACCAGCCCCTGGTGGTCAAGGGCGCACGCGATGCTTTCCTCACCAAGCGGATCGGCGACCTGATCCTGCTGGCGGGCCTGATCGCCCTGCTGCCGATCACCGGCACCTGGAACTTCCACGGGCTGCAGGCCTGGGCCGCCGATCAGGTCAACAACGGCAACCCCCTTCCCCAGGTTCTGCCGTTGATCCTGCTGGCCTTGATCGCCGGGCCGATGGGCAAGTGCGCCCAGATCCCCCTGCACCTGTGGCTCAATGAGGCCATGGAGAGTCCCTTGCCCTCCACCGTGCTCCGTAACTCGGTGGTGGTGGTGGGCGGCGCCTGGGTCCTGCTGCGGCTCGAGCCCCTGATCGAACTGAGCCCCCTGGTGCAGACCGTGCTCGTGATCGTGGGCGGAACCACGGCCCTGGTGGCCTCCCTGATCGCCCTGGCCCAGATCGATGTGAAGCGCGCCCTCTCCTTCCTGGTGAGCAGCTGGCTCGGCCTGCTGTTCGTGGCGGTGGGTCTGGGCGGCATCAGCGTGGCCGATCACCTGATGCTGGTGTACCCCCTGCCGATGGCGCTGATGTTGATGGTGATCGGCGCCATCGTGATCACCAACGTCACCCAGGACCTCACCCAGCTCGGGGGACTGTGGAGCAAGCGTCCGCTGATGGGACTGGCCTTCCTCACCGGCGCCGCCGGCCTGATGGCCTTGCCGCCGTTCGGTGGCTTCGCCGCCCTGCGCGAGCTCCTGTCCCTCACGGCCGAGAGCTCCCACCCGGTGCTGCTCGGCTGCCTGGTGCTGTTCACCAATGCCCTGATCAGCGCCGGCCTGATCCGGGTGTTCGGCCTGATCTTCGGCGGACGTCCCTCGGTGTTCACCACCCGTTCCGCTGAGGTGCTGTGGCTGATGGCCCTGCCCACCTTCGTGCTCATGGGGCTGGTGCTGCACCTGCCGCAGCTGCTGGTGATCAACGGCGTCTTCGCCCTGTCCCCCCTGCCGGGCTGGGGTCCGCTGGCGGTGCCGCTGCTGATCTCCACCCTCGTGGGCGGCGGCCTCTCGGCGGCGTTTTACCTGCGGCCCCACCCCCTGGCCCATCTGCCAGCAGCCCTCGGCGGCCTGCAGGACTGGCTGGCCCACGACATGCAGACCGAGCGCTTCTACCACCGCACCGTGGTGTGGCTGGTGGTGGCCCTGGCCCAGCTCAGCGCCTGGTCGGATGACCGGCTGATCGATGGCTTCAGTGGTGCGTCCGGCAGTGCCGCCCTCGAGGGTGCCCGCCGCCTCAGCTTCACCACCTCCGGCCGCTCCCAGGCCTATGCCCTCACCCTCGTTCTCGGGGTGCTGCTGATGGCTGCCTGGCTCCTGGCCTCCGCCCCTTCCGTTCCCTCCGAACTCGTTCGCCCGTTCCGCTGATGGGATCGTCCTCGCTCCTGCTTCTCCTGGCCGCCCCCCTGGCCGGCACCCTGCTGCTGCCCCTGCTGCCGGCAACCGTTCCTTCCGTTCGGGTCCGCGGCATCGCGGCCCTGTTCGGCGCCCTTCAGCTGCTGGTGGGCCTGCTCTGTTGGCAGCACCCCCCCGCCGACCTGCAGCTCTCCTGGCTGCCGAAACTCGGGCTCAGGCTCGATCTCGGTCTGGATGGCCTCTCGCTGCCGCTGGTGCTGCTCACCGCGCTGATCACCTCTGTTTCGATCCTCTCGGCCGCGGCTGACCAGTCCCGGCCGCGGCTGTTCTTCTCCCTGATGCTGGCCACCAACCTGGGTGTCGTCACGGGTTTGCTGGCCCGCAACGCCCTGCTGTTCCTCCTGGCCTTCGAGCTGGTGCTGATCCCGATCACCCTGCTGGTGGCGGTCTGGGGGGGCGAGAAACGGGCCGGTGCCGCGGTGCGTTTCCTGCTCTACAGCGCTGTCTCCGGCCTGGCCCTGCTGGCGGCCGTGCTGGCCTTCGCCTGGTTCAATCCCGCCGGTCCGCTCTTCGCTTTCGAGGATCTTCGCCAGGCCCAGTTCTCCCCCACGGCCCAACGCTGGATCCTGGCCCTGCTGCTGCTTTCCTTCGGCCTGAAGCTTCCCGTCTTTCCCCTGCACGGCTGGCAGCCCTTCACCTACGGCCAGGCCCCCACCCCGGTGGTGATGCTGCTGGCAGGCTCCGTCTCCAAGCTGGGGGCCTACGGCCTGCTGCGCTTCGGTGTGGGCTTCCTGCCGGACACCTGGGCCGCCTGGTCACCCTGGATCGCCGCAGCCGGTGCCATCAGCGCGGTGTACGGCGCCCTCAACGCCATCGCCCAGAGCGACATCCGCCGCCTGATGGCCTACAGCTCCCTCGGACACATGGGCCTGCTCGTGCTGGGGCTCTCCGCCGCCACCCCCCTCAGCCTGCAGGGGGCGGTGGCCCAGATGCTGGCTCACGGCATGATCGTGGCCCTGCTGTTCGCCTGCGTGGGGCTGATCGAGCGCAAGACCGGCACCACGTCCATCCCCGAGCTTTCTGGCCTGATGAACCCTTTACGGGGGTTGCCCTTCACCATGGGCATGCTGCTGCTGGCCATGATGGCGGCCGCCGGCATCCCCGGCCTGGCGGGCTTCCCAGCCGAGCTGCTGGTGTTCGAGGGCAGCTGGACCACCTTCCCGCGGGCCACCTTGGTGAGCCTGATCGCCTCGGGCTTCACCGCCGTCTACGCCATCCGCCTGTTCAACAGGGTGGGCTTCGGCCGCCTCGACAACGAGCGTGCCGACTGGTCGTCCACCTGCTGGAGCGAGCGGGCGCCGGCCATGGCCCTCACCGTTCTGGTGATCGCAGCTGGTCTCTGGCCCACGGCCCTCACGGGCTGGAGTGAGGCTGAATCCACCGGTCTGGCCCTGCGCACCCAGCCGTTCCTCAGCCGAGATGCCGCCCAGCCCCTCACCCTCGCCGTCGCCGTCACCCTCCCTGCCGCTTCGGAGCTGCGCACGTCATGACGCCCCCCACCGCCACGGCCCCCGAGCCCGTCACCGCTCCCCTGATCCCGCCCTCCACCCATCGCTATGCCGATGTGATCCACCGGCTGGAGGCCGGCGGCTCAATGCTGCCGGACACGCCGGAGAACCTGATGCAGATCATCGGCATCTACAAGGCCTATGCCGTGCCGATGGATTTCTACTGGCGCGATCTGCTCTACATCGCCGAGCAAGTGTTCCTTGATCCCTTGCCGGCGTTCAAGTACTTCATCAGCCAGGAGTACCTCGATCTCCCCAATTCCTACGCCGGCGATCAGTCGAAGCTGCGGATCTGGCGCGGTGGCGAGAAGGCCCATCCCGAACTGCTGGAGTTCATGGCCAAGGGGGAGGCAGGCAAGATGCCGAAGCTGCTCCATCACCTCTGGCACGACCGGATCAACATGGAGTTCGCCGAGGCCTGCATGGAGGCCATGCTCTGGCACCAGGGCATGGGCGGCCGCTTCTACGACTATCTCGCCAGTGACGCTTACAGGGCCAACGCCGATCGCGCCATCAAGGCCTACTTCCGCGGCAATCCGCTGATGCTCGGCCTCTATCGCCTGTTCCCAGAGATGTTCATGGAGCAGGTGAAGAAGATGAGCTACTACGCCAACCTCGGCCTGTTCTGGGAGGTGATGGCGCCGGTGTTCTTCGAGATGAGCGACATTTACGACGAGGGAGGTTTCAAGGGTGTTCCCGACGCCATGAACTTCCTGGTCAACGGCATCTTCGCCGTGGCGGGCCGGCCCATCTATCACCACGTGACCATCAAGGGCGAGTGTTTCGAGATCATCCCCAAGAGCGAAGGCTTCACCTGGCTCTATGAAGCGGCTCTCCCCTACGTGGAGGCGGTCTTCTATCGCACGGCGCCATTTCGCGGCACCAAGAGCTACAACGCCCAGGCCTATCAAGTGCCTGCCGATCAGGCCGATTTCCACTACGGCATCCTCTATGCCGACGTGTTCCCCGTGGGCTCGGCCGGCATCCCTCCCACCCTGCTGATGCAGGACATGCTGCATTTCCTGCCGCCCTATCTGGAGGAGCTCTACAAGCAGCACAAGCGTGGCGATGAGGACAAGCTCATCCAGCTGGGGATCACCTTCCAGCGCTCCATGTACAACGTCACCTCGGCGGTGATCCAGGCGTTGCGCTGCGCCCTGCTCTATCCCCTCGATGACACCGACCCGGTGCATCTGATGGCCAACCGGAAATTCTTCGAGGCCCAGATGGACCGCTTCCTGCGGCCCGAAGCCCGCCTACCCCAGATCCAGACCCAGGACTACCGCTAAGAGATCCCCCATGGCCAACATCATCGAAACCGCCAAGGGAGCCGGCTGCTTCGCCACCCTGCTCACCGCCGTCGAGGTGGCCGGGCTCACGGATGCCCTGGAAAGCCCCGGCCCCTTCACCGTCTTCGCCCCCGTCGACGACGCCTTCGCCGCCCTGCCCCCCGGCACGGTCCAGACCCTGGTGGACAACGTCCCCCAGCTGGCCCGGATCCTCAAATTTCATGTGCTCTCCGGGGCCTACCTGCGGGAGCAACTGGTGGAGCGGCCGGAATGGGAGAGCCTGGAGGGGGCGCCGGTGCCGATCCGGCGGGCCGAGCCCTTCGAGGTCAAGAACGCCACCGTTGTCTCCGCCGACATCGTGTGCGACAACGGCGTCGTGCACGTGATCAACCGGGTGATCCTTCCCGGATGACCAAAACCTGGCTGCTGGCGCTGGCGGTGCTGGGTGCCCTGGTGGGCTGCGCCGCCGGCAACGAGGCTCCCGGCAGCCCCACCATGGCGAAGATCCGCGAGCGAGGGCGGCTGGTCTGCGCCGTCGATGGGGCGGTGCCGGGGTTCAGCACGGTGGGGCCCGGCGGAGCCTTCGTGGGCATCGACGCCGACTTCTGCCGGGCGGTGACCGCCGCGGTGCTCGGGGATCCCGCCAAGGTGGAATTCCGGCCGGTGACGGCCGGCGAGCGCTTCGTGGCCCTCAACAGCGGCGAAGTCGACCTGCTTTCGATCAGCTCCACCCACACCCTCAGCCGCGACGCCCCGGGAGGCAATGCCCTCAGCTTCGGGCCTGTCTTCTTCTATGACGGCCAGGGGGTGATGGTGCCGAAGGCCAGCGGCATCCGCCGCCTGCGGGACCTGGCCGGCAAGCCGATCTGCGTCGAGAGCGGCACCAACACCGAGCTCAACCTGGCCGATCGCATGCGGGAGCTGGGGGTCGCCTAGCAGCCGCTGCGCTTCCAGTCCGGTGAGCAGGCCTACCCCGCCTACGAGCAGGGCCGCTGCGCCGCCATCACCAGCGACAGCTCCCTGCTGGCGGCCAAGCGCAGCGGCTTCAAGAATCCTGCCGCCCATGGGCTGCTCCCAGAGCTGCTCAGCAAGGAACCCAGCGCCAAGGTGACGGTGCAGGCGGATCCGGCCTGGGCCGATGCGGTGCGCTGGATCAGCCACACCCTCGTCCAGGCTGAGGAGAGCGGCCTTACCCAGGCCAACGTGGGGGCCCGCCATGCCGCCGCCGAGACGGACAGCAGCCAGGCCGAACTGCGCCGTTTCCTGGGGATTGAGGGGGATTTCGGCCGGCAGCTGGGGTTGCCTGCTGACTTCACCGTGCAGGTGGTGAAAGCGGTGGGGAACTATGGCGAGTTGTTCGAGCGCCACCTGGGCCCCGCCACCCCCCTGGGCCTGGAGCGGGGCCTCAACCAGCTCTGGAACCGCGGCGGTCTGCACATCGCGCCGCCCTTCCGCTGAGGAGGTTCCGGGCGGCCTACCTGCACCGGCCCGCACCTGCAACAATGCGGCCACTTCAAGACGCCCGCATGTTCTGGAACCGGACCCGCTCCCTTGGTGTGTCCCTGTTGGCAGCCGGCCTGCTGGCCGGCTGCGCTGGGGAGGATGGCGGTGTACAGAGCCAGAAGCTGTCCACGATCACGGGGCGAGGCAAGCTGATCTGCGGCGTGGAGGGCAAGTTGCCCGGCTTCAGCTTCGTCGGCCCCGACGGCAAGTATCTGGGCCTGGACGTGGACGTCTGCAAGGCGGTGGCCGCCGCGGTGCTGGGGGATCCCGAGAAGGTGGAGTACCGGGATCTGAACTCCAGCGAGCGCTTCGCCGCCCTGGCCAGCGGCGAGGTGGATCTGCTGTCGCGGAACACCACCATGACCCTGAGCCGCGATGCAGCCGGTGGCAACGGTCTGAGTTTCGGCCCCACCACCTTCTACGACGGGCAGGGCGTACTGGTGCCGGTGGCCAGCGGCATCAAGGACCTCAAGGGCCTCGCTGGCAAGCCGATCTGCGTCGAAAGCGGCACCACCACCGAGCTCAACCTGGCCGACCGGATGCGGGAGCAGAACATCCCCTACACGCCGCTGAAGTTCCAGACCAGCGACCAGACCTTCGCCGCGTACCTCGGCGACCGTTGCGTGGCCGTGACCAGCGACCGCTCCCAGCTGGCCGGCAAGCGCACCAGCTTCCCCAACCCTGACGCCCATATTCTGCTGCCGGTGGTGATGAGCAAGGAGCCCCTCACCCCCGCCACCATCAACGGCGATCCTGCCTGGGCGGATGCCGTGCGCTGGATCGTCTACGGCCTGATGCAGGCCGAGGAGAGCGGCATCACCCAGGCGAATGTGGACGCCAAGCTGGCCGAGGCGAAGGCCAACACCAACCAGGCCGACCTGCGCCGCTTCCTTGGGGTGGAGGGTGACTTCGGCAAGCAGCTGGGCCTGCCGCCCGACTTCGTGGTCAAGGCGGTGAAGGCGGCGGGCAACTACGGCGAGATCTTTGATCGCAATGTGGGCCCCGCGTCGGCCCTCAAGCTTGACCGGGGCCTCAACCGCCAGTGGAAGGATGGCGGCCTGATCTACTCTCCGCCCTTCCGTTGATGGCGCCGGTCCCCCCCGCCGACCCGAGCCCATCGCCCCTGCCTGCCCCCAAGCCGCCCTGGTGGCGCGACCGCCGCGTCGTTCCCTGGCTGGTGCAGGCCGTGGTGGGCCTGCTGGTGCTGCTGCTGATCGCCTTCCTGCTGGGCAATCTGGTGCGCAACCTCACCGCCGCCGGGCTGCTGCTGAGCTGGCGCTGGCTGCAGCAGCCAGCCGGCTTCGACATCTCGGAATCGGTGCTTCCCTTCAATGCCCAGCTGCCCTACTGGCGTGCCCTGGCGGCCGGGTTGGTCAACACGATCCGGGCGGTGCTGGTGGGTCTGGTGGGAGCCACCCTGCTGGGAACCCTGGTGGGGATGGCCTCCTTCAGCCACAACGGCCTGCTGCGGCGGCTGGCCCGGGTCTACGTGGAGGTGGTGCGCAACATCCCGCTGCTGCTGCAGCTGGTGTTCTGGTACTTCGTGGTGTTCCTCACCCTGCCGAACGGCGTGGCGGCGATCCAGCTCCCCGGGGTGGTGCTGGCCAAGTCGGGGCTTTACATCGCCGGGCTGGGCGAGGGACTGCGCTGGATGGGCCCCAGCCTCGTCAACGGGGTGTGGCAGGCGCCGGTGCGCCTGAGCGTCGAGTTCGGTTCCCTGCTCACCGGCCTGATCGTCTACTCGGGAGCCTTCATCGCCGAAGTGGTGCGGGGCGGCATCGCGGCGGTGCCCAAGGGACAGTGGGAGGCGGCCTCCTCCCTGGGCCTGAACTGGTTCGCCACCTTGCGCCGCATCGTGCTGCCCCAGTCCCTGCGGGTGATCGTGCCGGGCCTGAACACCCAATACATCTCCCTGGCCAAGAACTCGTCGCTGGCGGTGGCCGTGGGCTACAGCGATCTCTATTCGGTGGCCGAAACCACCCTCAACCAGACCGGCCGGGCGGTGGAGGTGATCCTCGTGCTGCTGGCGGCCTACCTCACCCTTGACCTGCTGATCTCAGCGTTGATGAACGGTTTGAACCGGCTTGTGCAGATCCGGGAGCGCTGAGATGAAGCACCTGTTGCGGCGCCTTCGCGCCGAACTGTTCGCCACCCGCGCCGACGCGGCGCTGAGCCTGGTGTTGATCAGCCTGATCAGCCTGGGGGCCATCGGATTTCTGCGTTGGGCCTTCACCCAGGCCCAGTGGGCCGTGGTGAAGGTGAACAGCACCCTGTTCGCCGTGGGCCGCTACCCGGTGGAGCAACAGTGGCGCCTCTGGCTGCTTACCGCCCTGCTGATCGCGGCCAGCGGCGCCACCTGGGGCCTGATCAGGGCCCACCCCAGGCCCGACCGCACCGGCGTGCTCTGGCCCCGCAACGACCGACTGGCCGTGGTGCTGCTCAGCCTGATCGCCCTGGCTTTGCCCTTAGCCCTGGATCTGAGCCTCGCCATCGCCGGCCGCTGGTGGGGGCTCACCGTGCTGCTGGTGGTCTGCCGCTGGCTGGCCGGTCGCTTCGGAGCCAGGCTCTCGCCCGCAGGACAACGGCTGGCGGCCCTGGTGTGGCCGGTGCTCTACCTGGTGGGCATGGTGCTGATCAGTGGCGGCCTGGGCCTGGTGACCGTCTCCCCTTCCGAATGGGGCGGCCTGATGCTCACCCTGCTGGCCTCCAGCTTCGCCATCCTGCTGTGCTTCCCGATCGGTGTGCTGCTGGCGCTGGGGCGCCGCAGCGACCTCCCCCTGCTGCGCTGGGGCTCCGTGCTCTACATCGAGTTCATCCGCGGTGCCCCCCTGATCACCCTGCTGTTCCTGGGCCAGAACATCCTCGGTTTCCTGCTGCCCGGCGGCCTGGCGCCCGACCGGATCTGGCGGGCCGCCTGGGTGCTCACCTTCTTCGCCGCCGCCTACCTGGCGGAGGCGGTGCGCTCCGGCCTGGCCGCCGTGCCGCGGGGCCAACTGGAAGCCGCCCGCTCCCTCGGCCTGTCCTATCCGAAGGCGCTCCAGCACGTGGTGCTGCCCCAGGCCCTGCGGGTGGCCCTGCCGGCCATCGTGGGCCAGTTCATCTCACTCCTTCAGGACACCACCCTGCTGTCGCTGATCGGATTGCTGGAACTGCTCGGCACGGCCCGCACCGTGATGGCCAACCCGGCTTTCCTGGGCCGGAACGGTGAGGTGTACCTCACCCTGGCGTTGCTGTTCTGGGGCTGCTGCGCTGCCCTCGGACTGGGCAGCCGGGCCCTGGAGCGTCGCCTCGATCCCCACGCGCTGCCCTCCGCCACCTGAGCAGCGTTCCCCCTTTTCCACCTCCCCCGCTTTGATCCCGCATCCCGCCCCATGAGCCAACCCAGCAGCGAACTGATGATCGAGGCGCGAGCCGTCGAGAAGTGGTACCCCAACGGATTCCAGGCCCTTCGGGGAGCCAACCTGACGGTGCGACGCGGCGAGGTGGTGGTGATCATGGGCCCTTCGGGTTCGGGCAAGAGCACCTTCATCCGCACCTTCAATGCCCTGGAGGATTTCCAGAAGGGCAGCATCACCGTCGATGGGATCGTGCTCTCCAACGACCTGCGCAACATCGACGCCGTCCGCCGCGAAGTGGGGATGGTGTTCCAGCAGTTCAACCTGTTTCCGCACCTCTCCGTGCTCGACAACCTCACCCTGGCGCCGGTGCTGGTCCGCAAGCGCCCGAAGGCCGAAGTGGAGCAGCAGGCCTGGGCCCTGCTGGAGCGGGTGGGCATCGCCGAACAGGCGGGCAAGTATCCCGGCCAGCTCTCGGGCGGCCAGCAGCAGCGGGTGGCGATCGCCCGGGCCCTCTGCATGGAGCCTCGCATCCTGCTGTTCGATGAACCCACCAGTTCCCTCGACCCGGAGATGGTGCGGGAAGTGCTGGAGGTGATGCAGAACCTTGCCGCCGAGGAGATCACCATGGTGGTGGTCACCCACGAGGTGAAGTTTGCGCGCCATGTGGCCCACCGGGTGGTGCTGATGGCCGATGGCGAAGTGGTGGAGGAGGCCGAACCGGAGGTCTTCTTCACCAACCCTTCCCACCAGCGCACCCGGCGCTTCCTGGATCAGATCCTCTGATTGGATCGGACCGCCAGGGATCAATGGCGTTACCGCCGTACCTACGGTGCCATAATCTGCCCACGGCAAGTCTTTAAATCAATGCAGTTTCGCAAGACGCAGTTTCACAAGCTCGCGACTGGGCTTGTGATAGCCATTGCCATGGTACCGGCCCATATCCGGACCCACAGACCCAGGGCAGCCTTTTGGACCGGTCGCACTCTCTGCATGCTCAAGTTGAGGCTGAATAACCTACTTGCTCATCAATCCTGTGCAATCACCGTCATCACGCCAACCTTCAAACGCCTGGATGCATTAGCAGAAGCGATTGCCTCCGTTCGCGCTCAGGAGTTTCAGGACTGGGAGCACCTTATCGTGGCTGACGGCCATGATCCAGACGTTGAAAGACTGGTTTCCAGCTACGCTGACAAGCGACTCGTCTATATTTCGACCAAGCCATTTCATTGCTCTGGCAACCACCAGAGAAACGTCGCCCTCGCCGCATCAAAGGCTAAGTATGTCTATTTTCTTGATGATGACAATATCCTTTACCCCCATGCCTTGGGGGCCATGCTGGCCGGCTTCGAAGCTCCAGATGTTGACTACGTCGTAGGCCCAAGCGAAATGGATGACCACAGCGTCCTTTCTCCCTCACCTAACTTTGCGCTGGGAGAGATAGACACGCTCAACTTCATGATCCGTCGCAAGGCCTGCGGAGAGGTTGGTGGTTGGAGAAGGATCTACTTTGCTGACTTTCTATTGATTGACTCCATTCGAAAGCGGCACAAAGGTAAGCATCTGGACATTCGCCCCGTCGGCATTCATCGATGATTCCAAGACCGCGGAAATTCTCTCATCGAGAGCGATTCTGCAACGCCTAAAGGGCTCCTACGCCCGCGTCGCCCAGTCGGCTGCATTCAGCTGTGGGAACAGCCCATCTTCCCGCTGCACCCCCACCAGCCATTCCCGGGGCAGTGCGGTGCCGTGCTCAAGGGCATCGATCAGGCGCCAGAAACGATCCAGGTGGCGGCGGATCCGCTCGCGGGCCAAGCCGGTGGTGGTGCCGGCCCGCAGGATGAAGCTCCAGTCGGAGCTTTGGGCCAGCAGCAGTTCGCGCCCCGCCTGGGTGAGCAGGGCGCGCTGCTCCGTGCTGCCCACCCCCCGGTTGACCCGGTGCACCATGGCGCGGGAGGCGCGCTGCCACTCGGCCACGACCCAGGCGTTGGTGTCGTTCAGCCAGTAGTCGTGATAGCCCCCCTGGCCCCAGCTGGAGGGAGCCGGGCGGCAGACCTGCAGGCTCCGGTTCTCGCTGAGCACATCGCGCAGGTGGGTGAAGCCCACGTCCATCGCCGGGCCCTGGCGAAACAGCTCGGCCAGGAACTGGGGCCCTTCAAACCACCAGTGGCCGAACAGTTCGGCATCGAAGGGCGCCACCAGCAGCGGTGGCGGCTCGATCGTGGCGGCCAGGCGGGCGATCTGCTCGGAGCGGCCCCGCAGAAAGGCCGCGGCGTGCTCCTTGACCTTCTGGGCTGCCCGTTCCGGATCGTAGGGCTGCTTCAACTCCAGGGGACAGCCCTGGGCGCTGACCCGGTGCAGCTTGAGCCCCAGGGGGCGCCGGTCGTGGATGCCCTGGGCGCCCAGCGCCTCTTCCGGCAGATCCCAGCCCAGGTCGCGGTGAAACTCCCGGTAGGCACCGTCGCCGGGATACCCCTGGCTGGCGCTCCAGACGGGCAGGGTCGACTCGCTGTCGCGGGCGAAGAAGGCCACCCCGGCGGTGGAACAGATCGGGGCATAGACCCCGTAGCGGGGACGGGGCAGACCATGGAGCAGGCCGTGGCCGTCGAGCAGGGAATAGCGCAGGCCGCACTCCGCCAGCAGCCGATCGAGGTCCTCGTAATAGGCACACTCCGGCAGCCAGATCCCCAAGGGGCGCACACCGAGCAGCCGCTGATGCTCGCGCACGGCGGTGAGCAGCTGGGCCCGTACCGCCTCCGGCGACTCCCGCAACAGGGGCAGATAGCCGTGGGTGGCGCCGCAGGTGATCAGGTCGAGGACGCCCTGCTCCTGCAGGCGCCGGAACCCGGGCAGCAGGCTCCCCCCCAGCTCCCGCCACTGGGCTTCGATGGCCGCGAGCGTCACCTGGAGCTGGCGGGCCGGCAGCGCCAGGTCCGGATCCACCTGGTCGAGGAGGGTGCGGCGCAGGGCCAGCCAGGCTGGGAAACGGCCGTTCAGGGCCCTGTCGCTCAACAGCGACAGGAGGGTGGGGGAGAGGCCGAGGGTGAGTTTCGGCCGCTGCTCTGGATCGGCGGCGGCCCGCTCCAGCACGGCCAGGAGCGGCAGGTAGCATTCCTGCAGCGCCTGGAAGTACCAGTCCTCCTCCAGTGAGCCGGGTTCTCCCGATCGCACGTAGGGGAGATGGGCATGCAACACCAGGGCCAGATCGCCTGCGGCCATGGGGAAACCTCTGTGCGGCCACTGTACGTTCCGCTCTTTGAACGGGGCCGTCCGGCCCCTAGAGTGGCCCTAACTCATAGCTGTTCCGCTTAACTCCATGGCCCGCGATCCCGGCCGGGTATTGATCTTCGATACCACCCTCCGCGACGGGGAGCAGTCCCCTGGCGCCAGCCTCAACCTTGAGGAGAAGCTCGCGATCGCCCAGCAGCTGGCCCGCCTGGGGGTGGACATCATCGAGGCCGGCTTCCCGTTCGCCAGCAGCGGCGATTTTCACGCCGTCCAGCGGATCGCCGCCACCGTGGGCACCCCGGATGGGCCCGTGATCTGCGGCCTGGCCCGCGCCGCCAGCGGCGACATCAAGGCCTGCGCCGAGGCCGTGGCCCCGGCGGCCCACCGGCGCATCCACACCTTCATTGCCACCAGCGACATCCACCTGGAGCACAAGCTGCGCAAGAGCCGCGCCGAGGTGATCGCCATCACCGCGGAGATGGTGGCCTACGCCCGCTCCCTGGTGGAGGACGTGGAGTTCTCCTGTGAGGACGCCGGCCGCAGTGATCCCGCCTTCATGCATGAGGTGATCGAGGCGGCAATCAAGGCGGGGGCCACCACCATCAACATCCCCGACACGGTGGGCTACACCACCCCATCGGAATTCGGCGAGATCATCGCCGGCATCAACCGCTCGGTGCCCAACATCGACCAGGCGGTGATCTCCGTGCATGGGCACAACGATCTGGGCCTTGCCGTCGCCAATTTCCTCGAAGCCGTCAAGAACGGCGCCCGCCAGCTGGAGTGCACCATCAACGGCATCGGCGAACGGGCCGGCAACGCCTCCCTGGAGGAGCTGGTCATGGCCCTGCACGTGCGCCGCAGCTACTTCAACCCGTTCCTGGGCCGGCCGGCCGAGCAGCGCGATTCCCTCACCAACGTGCGCACCGAGGAGATCACCAAGACCTCCCGCCTGGTCTCCAATCTCACCGGCATGGCCGTGCAGCCCAACAAGGCGATCGTGGGTGCCAATGCCTTCGCGCATGAGTCCGGCATCCACCAGGACGGCGTGCTCAAGAACCGGCTCACCTACGAGATCATCGATGCCCGCACGGTTGGCCTGGCCGACAACCGGATTTCCCTCGGCAAGCTTTCAGGCCGCAGCGCCTTCCGGGCCCGGCTGGAGGAGCTCGGCTACACCCTGGAGCGCCACGATCTCGACGACGCCTTCACCCGCTTCAAGGAGCTGGCCGACCGCAAGCGGGAGATCACCGACCGGGATCTCGAAGCGATCGTCAGCGAGCAGGTGCAGCAACAGGACGGCCCCCGCTACGTCCTGCAATCGGTCCAGGTGAGTTGCGGCACCAACCTGCAGCCCACCGCCACCGTCACCCTGCGGGATGGGGACGGCATCGACCTGACCGAGGCGGCCATCGGCACCGGACCGGTGGATGCGGTCTGCCAGGCCCTCAACCACCTGGCCCAGGTGCCGAATGAACTGGTGGAGTTCAGCATCAAGTCCGTCACGGAAGGCATCGATGCCATGGGCGAGGTGACCATCCGGCTGCGCCACCAGGGGGTGCTCTATTCGGGCCATGCCGCCGACACCGACATCGTCGTGGCGGCAGCCCAGGCCTTCGTCAACGCCCTCAACCGGCTCGTCTCCGGCAGCCAGCGCTCCCCGCTTCACCCCCAGAGGACCCCACTTCCGGTGGCGGAACTGCCGCGTCTGTGAACGCCCCCAACCGCTCCTCGCTGGCCACGGGCCTGCAGCTCGCCCTGCTGCTGCTGGTGGCTGTGCTGCTGCTGTTGCCCCTGCTCTGGCTGGTGAGCACCTCCCTCAAGGGGCCGGCGGAGAACATCTTCACCAGCCCCCCGGCCTTGCTGCCGAGTCAGCCGAGTCTGGAGGCCTACGGGCGCCTGTTTGCCGCCAATCCCATGGGCACTTACCTGCTCAACAGCACGATCGTCAGCGCCCTGGCGGTGCTGGCCAACCTGCTGTTCTGCTCCCTGGCGGCCTACCCCCTGGCGCGGATGCGCTTCCGCGGCAGGGGCCTGGTGCTGGCCCTGGTGGTGGCCACGATCCTGATCCCCTTCCAGGTGGTGATGATCCCGCTGTACCTGCTGATGGTGCAGATCGGTCTGCGCAATACGCTCTGGGCCCTGATCGTGCCCCAGGCCGCCACGGCCTTCGGCATCTTTCTGCTACGCCAGAGCTTCCTGGCGGTGCCGGTGGAACTGGAGGAGGCGGCCCGGATCGACGGCTGCACCCCCATCGGTGAATGGTGGAACGTGATGCTGCCGGCGGCCCGGGCCGACCTGATCACCCTGGCGATGTTCGTGTTCATCGGCACCTGGAGTGATTTCCTCTGGCCGCTGATCATTCTCGACGACCCCAATCTCTACACCCTGCCCCTGGGCCTGCAGCAGCTGGCCAGCAGTTTCTCCCTTGACTGGCGCCTGGTCGCCGCAGGCTCGGTGGTCTCGATTCTGCCGGTGCTGCTGCTGTTCGTGCTGCTGCAGCGCTACATCCTGCCCAGTGCCAGTGGTGATGCGGTGAAGGGCTGAGGCTTGGTCCCTCAGGGGCTTCCAGGCGCTGGGGGGCGCAGAACGCCACCATCGCCGCGGTCGGCGGCCGGAGGGCTGGGGCGGCCGGCGGGGCCTGAGGACGGCAGCGGCACAGCGGGAAAAAAGTCCGGATCCGCCTGGGGGCGCCGCACGGCCCGGCCCTGCATGTCAGCCAGGGCGGACCGCCATTGCTCCTGCTGCCGCTCCAGGGCCTCGAGCCGCTGGGCGCTGGTCTCGAGCGTCTGCAGGCGTCCCACCATCGCCCGCTGCTGCTCCTCCAGCACGGAGGTGCGATCGAGGGCCCGGCTGTTCTCCAATCCCTGCAGGCGCTGCTCCAGCCGCATCAGCCGCTGGCTCTGCTCCTGCGCCTTGCTCAGGATCACCAGAAACAGCACCGTCAGCATGGTGCTCAGTCCGATCTGCAACCAGCCGGTCCAGATCGGCGGGCCGGAGGGCGCCGGCGGTTGAAGCCGTTCGCCGTCGTCGTCGCGGTCGGTGATCGAGACCATGCGCCCCCTGTGCTGACCCATCCTGCCCTGCGCGGGCCTGGCCGTCAGCCGACAGAGAGGGGAAGGGGAGCCCCGCTGCGGACGCTGGCGCCGGCCAGCAGTTCCGCCACGGTGGACCGGTAGACGGCCGAGGCCTGCTCCGGATCCCGGCCGATGCAGGTCATGCCCAGCTTGCCGAACTCCGAGAGGCAGCCCAGCAGATGGAAGACGCTGCCCTGCAAGCGGGCGGGGTCGTAGTGCAGGCCGGCCTCGGCCACGATGTCGATCAGGTCGAGGGGCATCAGGCCCCGCAGGCGGGGGTCGCTGAAGTTGTCGGTGGCGCGGTAGTGCAACGGTTGGCCGGTGGGGGAAAGGAAACGACCCGTGGCGGGTTCGAGGCTGCCGGCGGTGATCGCCCGCAGGGCCATGAAGGGATGGGTGGTGCCGCCGTGGCGCAGATTGACCTCGATGGCCTGCAGATCCCAGACCTCCCCGAAGCGACGGGCGATGAAGTCGACCCCGTAGCGCTCCAGGGCCCCTTCAGCAGCAAGAGCCTGCCCGACGGCCTGGCCGTGCTGCATCAACGCCACCCGGTAGGGCTCGTCGGCGGGGAAGCAGCAGCCGAGATACGTCTGGCCGCCGGCGCCACCGAGGATCTGCTCATGGGTGGAAAGCACCTCCACCATCCCCCCTGGATGGATGGTGCCCTGCACGCTCGGCGAACGCAGCACCTCGCCACCCTCCAGCCAGGCCTCGGCCAGGGCCCCCTGCTGGGCCAGCAGCTCTTTCCAGGCGGCCGCCGGCATCGGCAGGGCCTCCAGGGCCTCGGCGAGTCGGGCGACCCGCTCCCGCCTGGAGAGACTGGCCAGGGCCAGGGGGGTGAAAGCCAGCCGGGCATTGCCTTCGCCGCTGAAGCCCTCGTTCAGCTTGACGACGCAACTGCCCAGCTCGGGGTGGGAGTCCCAGAGATCAGCCACCGCTTCCGCCAGATCCCCGGGGCTATGGGCCAGCCCGCTGCCGGGGGGATGGGGAACGCCACAGCGGGCGAACAGTTCCCGGCTGCCGGCCTTGGTGCCCCAGTAGCCCAGGGCCGGATCGGTGCCCAGCAAAGGCACCTGCAGGCGTTCAGAGAGCGTCTTCTCCAGCTCCGTCACCACGTAGCAGTTGATGAAGCTGCGGCCAGGCCGTAGCCGCTCCCGGATCCGCCCCAGCAGGGCCGGACGCTCCAGCAGCTTCTGGGTGAGCGGTCGGGCTGAGCCGTCGTCGGTGTCGAACAGGTGCAGCCGGCGGCGGGCATGGGAGGTGGGGACCCCGGGCATCAGCTCCAGGACGGCGTCCACCACCAACTCCGGCAGGAGCTTGCTGGTCACGTAGACCACCTGGACCCCGGGATTGCGGAGCCGCATCAGTGAGAACAGCTGACGCTCCTCGTAGTGGTGGGCGCCCGTCACCAGGGCCAGCTGGGAGGGATCCATGGTGAGCGACGGCACCATGAGCAGATCGAAGTCCGCACCGGTCCCGCCGGCACAGGCGTCGCCATGCTCCCGGCCCCAGGGGGCCTGCAGTTGCCCCTGCAGTTCGCGGAAGCTCAAGACCACGGCGGAACGGGCGGAATGTCGTCATGCTGCACGCAACAGCGGCCAGCGCCAATGGAGTCCTTCGCGGTGAGTGCCCTCGGTTACGGGGCCGCCTCGTTGACCACCCTCAGCCTTTTTCCCCAGGCCGTGAAGACCGTGCGCAGCGGCGACACCAGCGCCATCTCGCTGCGGATGTATGGCCTGTTCACCCTGGGAATACTGGGTTGGGCCGCCTACGGACTGCTCAAGGCCGATGGACCGGTGATCGTCGCCAACCTGATCACCCTGGTGCCCGCGTCGGTGGTGCTGGAGCGCAAGCTGCGGGCCCTGCTGGACGGACGAGAGCGCTGGGGCCGTGGTCCGCGGGGACAGGGCTGAGATGGCAACGGCCGTGGGCAATGACGCCCTGTTCGTCGCGATCGGAGCGGTGCCGGGGGCCTGGTTGCGCTTCCGGGTCGTCAACCATTTCGAGCCGATGCTGCCCCGCAAACACTGGGGCACCTTCGGCGTGAATCTGATCGCCTGTTTTTCCATCGGTTTGCTGGTGAGTCTGGAGGCCAGCTGCGGGGTGGCGGCCGAGCGCCCCCTGCTGCTGCTGGGCACGGGATTCCTTGGCAGCTTCAGCACCTTCTCCACCTGGATCGCCGAACTGCACGACACCCTGGAGCGGCACCAACGCAGGGAGGCCGTCCTGCTCTGTGGCGGTTCGGTGCTGGGGGGACTGCTGGCCGTGGGGGCCGGCCTGGCCCTGGGCAGCTCTTAGGACAGGCCATGGCAACGTCCCCGAACGGAGGTCCTGCAGCCCTGCGCCGCGAGGCACGGGACCTGCTGCTGGTGGCCACCGGAGCCGTGCCCGGAGCCCTGCTGCGCTGGCACCTAGAGGACCTGGGCAAGGGCCTGGTGGGGGGTCACGCCGGGCTGATCGCGTTCGATCTGATCGCCAACCTGCTCGGCACGTTCCTGATCGGCGTGATCGCGGCGCAGCCGGCCCCCCGCCCCAGGCTGATGCTGCTGGGGGGCATCGGCTTCTGCGGATCGCTCACCACCTTCAGCAGCTGGATGCTGCAGATCAGCCTGGCCCTGCGCCGCGGGCGCCCCGATGAAGCCCTGGCTGTGGTGCTGATCAGCCTGCTGGGGGGGATGGTGGCGGTGAGCGTCGGTCTGGTGGCAGGCCGCTGGTTCAGGCGCTGAAGGCCTTGCGGGGCGAGATGGGGTAGGGAATGCGCCGGTGGCGCATGCGCCGCCAGACCCGCACAAAAGCCCTGATCACCAGTTCCAGCTCGGCCCGGGAGATGCCGCTGCCATCGAGCTGGCCATCGTTCTGCCTGGCTTCGACGAGGCGTCGCACCATCGCCTGGGCCTCCGCCTCACTGGTGCCCGGCGGCAGGGAGCGCAGGGCGGCCTCGCAGCCATCGGCCAGCATCAGGATCGCCGTCTCGCGGCTGCGGGGGGCAGGGCCGCGGTAGCGAAACTGCTCTTCCCTGACCGTTGGATCCCGCTCCTTGGCCTGGTAGAGGAAGTACCCCATCTTGAGCCTGCCCTGGTGCTCGGGGATGAAATCCGCCAGGGGACGGGGAAGCCGGTAGCGACGGGCCAGCTTGAGGCCCTCGTCGACATGGGCCTGGAGGATGGCGGCGCTGGCGAAGGGGTCGTCGAGTTCGTCATGGGGGTTGGCGCCGTGCTCCTGGTTCTCGATGAACCAATGGGGGCCATGCAGCTTGCCGACATCGTGATAGAGGGCGCCGGTGCGGATCAGATCGACATCGGCCTGGATGGCGCGGGCCCCCTCCTCCGCCAGGCCGCAGATCATCAGGGTGTGTTCGAAGGTGCCCGGCGCCTCCATCGACAGTCGCCGCAGCAGGGGACGTTCCAGGTCGGCCAGTTCCATCAGCCGGGCCCGGGTGAGCAGGCCGAAGAAGCTTTCCACCAAGGGCGCCAGCAGCAGACCCGCCATCAGCAGCCCCGTCACCAGCAGGGCTTCCTGGAGCAGATCACTGCCGCTGAACGGTCCCGGGATGGTGTCGAGGGCGCGGAGGTTGAATATCTGGATCAACAGCCACTGCAGCAGCACGGCACCGACCGGGAGCAACAGGGCCAGCTGCAGCAGCTGGGCCCGGTTGCGTTGGCGCCCGGCAAGCACGGCCGCGATCGCCGCCACCAGGGCCGCCACCCCCAGCTGGGGCACCAGCAGGCCCTGCACCGGCACCGGCCAGAGCATGGCGGCCACGGCCAGCCAGGCCAGGCCGGCCGCCGTGCCCAGGCCCTGGGAAAGGAGCAGGGTGGGGGGGACCAGCAGGGCCAGGGGGCTCACCTGGTTACCCAACCAGAGCTTGCAGCCCTGCACGAGCACCAGCATCGCCAGCGCCAGCAGGGCCTGACGCGGTTCGAGGCTGGCCCGCCAGCGGCGCATCACCAGCAGCATCACGCCGCAGGCGGCGAGGGCTTCACTGAAGCGGACCAGCCAGGCCACGGGGCGGGGGCGGTGATTGACCAGGTCGAAATGTTCCAGCACATCGAAGGACTGGGGGCTGATCGCCTCCCCCTGACGGGTGATCAGGTCGTTCTTGCGAACCCGGATCGTCGGCAGCCCCTGGCGGGTGAGCAGGTCTTCGATCCGCCGCTGGCTGAGGAAGCTGTCACCGCGCAGGTTGGTGCGTCCCTGCAGGCTGCTGGCCAGCAGGCGGCTGCCCAGGCTGCGGGCCGGTGGTTGGAGGTTGTTGAGCTGGAGCTCCGCGGCCTGCAGCAGCTGGCCCTCCGAAAGACTCGCTACGACCCCCTGGCTGAGCATGCGCCTCTGGGCCTGGCGCAGGGAAACCTTCCAGGCCACCAGCTGGGGCGGGGTGAGCCCCGTCAGCCAGAGACGTTCGTCTTCGGTGAGGTTGAGCGAATCGGGGCGGGGCTGGTCGTCGGCCACCTTCTCGCGCACATTCTGCAGCCGCTGCTCCAGCCCCTGCACCAGGGCCTCGCTGACCTGGGGGTCGACCACCTGCACCTGGCTGCGGGGCAGCATCTGGCTGCGGCGTTGCTCGAGATCGGTGCTGTCGATGACCGTGGCATCGGCCGGCGCACGCACGGTGAAAGGGGCGGCCATTCCGGGCCGCAGGCTCGGCTCCACCAACCAGGGCCAACTCGAGAGCAGGGCGACCAGGAGGCAAAGCAGCAGGACGAGCAGCGAACCCCCACTCCGCCAGGCCACCAGGGCCTGGCGAGGACGCTCGAGCCGCAGCAACTGGCGCCAGAGTCCCCTGATCCGCCGCAGCCCCGATTTCATCCATTCACGCTAGCCAATAGGCGCGGAACCTCCATCAGGGAGTTGCTGCGTGCATGCTGGGGGTCGGCAGCGCGTTCTCCCATGGCCACCCTTCTCGACGGCCGGCGACTGGCGGCGGAGATTGAACGGCGCCTGAGCGCCGTGGTCAGCGAAGGCCTGGCGGTGGCGGGACGGGCCCCTGGCCTTGCGGTGCTGCGGGTAGGGGATGATCCCGCCAGCGGCGTCTATGTCGCCAACAAGGAAAAGGCCTGTGGCCGCGTCGGCATCAGCAGCCACGGCGCCCATCTGGTGGCGGACACCCCGGCCGAAGAGGTGCTGGCCCTGATCCGGCGCCTCAATGCTGACCCGACGGTGGACGGCATCCTGCTGCAGCTGCCGCTGCCGGAAGGCTTGTCTGAGGAACCGCTGCTGGCGGCCATCGACCCGGACAAGGATGCCGATGGTCTGCACACGCTCAACCTGGGTCGGCTGCTGAAGGGGGAGCGGGGCCCACGCAGCTGCACGCCGGCCGGGGTGATGGCCCTGCTGCACAGCGCCGATGTGGCCATCGCCGGTGCCCAGGCGGTGGTGGTCGGCCGCAGCATCCTGGTGGGCAAGCCGATGGCCCTGATGCTCCAGGCGGCCGATGCCACCGTCACCATGGCCCATTCGCGCACCCATCACCTTGGCGAGGTAACCCGCCAGGCCGATCTGCTGGTGGTGGCGGCCGGCCGCCCCCAACTGATCGGCGCGATGCATGTGAAACCTGGGGCCGTGGTGGTGGATGTGGGCATCCACCGGCTGGACGGAAAGCTCTGCGGCGATGTGGATTACGAGTCGGTCGAGCCCCTGGCGGCCGCCATCACGCCGGTGCCGGGTGGGGTCGGACCGATGACCGTGGCCATGCTGCTGGTCAACACTGTGGTGGCCTGGTGCCATCGCCACGGGCTGGAGCATGACCTAGATGTGCAGTGCCACCAGGTTGTTCCGGCTGACAAAGGGGTGTGAGGCCGACAGGGTTGTGGTGCGACCCAACAGCCCCAGACCTCACCCCCCATGCATACACACCCGAACGCCCGCCTGACACCGATC
>NZ_JAGQCY010000008.1 GCF_024346455.1 Cyanobium sp. Aljojuca 7A6 | reverse complement strand
CGGCACAAGGGCCAAGAAAATCCACCCGAAGAGTTGAACCCCACTGCCGATCAGGGCTGTCCATGGCCGTCACAGACAAAAACGTTGTGGCTGGAGTCGGATTGGCGGCTATTTCAGCAGGCTCCTAAGGCGGGAGCTCGCTCCAAAGCCAGGTTGATGGACGTTTGCGGCCAGCTGCTGCCCCGCGCTCCTCAGCGTCCCCAACGGGTGCTACCGCCGACCATGTCACATCTGGAATTCTCGTTGGTTGCCGATGAAGATGGCTGAGGATCCAAAGGATTCAACTTCTTTTTTGTCTTTCAATTCTTCAACAAGCGGGTGACCGGATTCGAACCGGCGACGTTCAGCTTGGGAAGCTGACATTCTACCACTGAATTACACCCGCACCCCATCACACTAGCAAGGCTCTGGGCGCCCAGAAGGCGTCCAGAGCCTTGCGCCTCGCCTGTCAGGGCTTGCTGGTGGGGGCCGCCGCTGCCGGCTCCTCGCACTGCACGGCCGCGGAGAGGGCCTTGCGGGCGGCGATCACCGCCATCGCCTTGGGCTTCAGCTCATTGGCAGCCTCCTCCAGGGTCTGGTCCTTGTTGGCGGAAGCTTTGGCCACCTCCCCACGGAAGCCATCGAGCACCTTGCTGAAGGCTTCCACCCTCAGCTTCTGCAGTTGGTTCTCGGAAGTCTTAAGGGCCGCGATCGACTGCTCCAACGTCTGCTGGGCTGCCCGGGCCTCGCCCACCGTGGAGGCGGGCGTCAGGGCCGCCACCTGCTCCAGGGCCTGGTTCACCGTGGCCAGCTCGGTGCAGATCGCCGCTTCGGTCTTCTTGGTCTGCTGGGACAGGTCGGCACGCTGGCAACCGGCCGCCGCCAGGCCCAGGCAGAGGGCGGTGGCGAGGGGAAGGCGTCGCAGGGCAGCAGGGGTCATGGCGTCAGAAGCGTCCATAGTGAACATAATTCGCCCTTCAAAACCCCGCCACCCCGCCGCCCGTCCCGCCGCCGTTGTTCAGCTGGCCAGTTCCGCCGCCGCCGCCGCCACGCCGGCGCCGGTGGCTGCCTTGGCCAGCCCCAGGGCCTGGAGGGTGGCCTCGATGGCCGCCACGGCCGTGAGCACGTCGCGGTCGCAGACGAAGCCCAGGTGGCCGATGCGGAACACCTTGCCCTTGAGGTGGTCCTGGCCTCCGGCCAGCAGGATGTCGAAACGCTCCTTGACGTGCTTGCGCAGAAGCTCGGCATCGATGCCCTCCGGCGCCACCGCCGTGATCGCCGGGCTGCCATGGCCCTCTGCCGCGTAGAGGGGCAGACCGATGGCCTTCATCGCCGCCTGGGTGGCGCGCCGATGGCGATCGTGGCGGGTGAAGATCGCCTCCAGTCCCTCCTTCTGCATCATCCCCAGGGCGGCCTCAAGGGCGAAGTAGAGGTTGATCGCCGGGGTGAAGGGATTGCTGTCGTCGGCGGCGGCTTTGCGGTACTTGCCCAGATCGAGATAGAACTTCGGCAGATCGGAGCGCTCATAGGCCGTCCAGGCCCGCGTGCCCATGGCCACGAAGCTCAGGCCCGGCGGCATCATGTAGCCCTTCTGGGAGCCGGACCCCACCACGTCCACGCCCCAGGCGTCCATGGGCACGTCGCAGGCCCCCAGGCTGGTGACGCAATCCGCGATGGTGAGCGCCGTGCCGTGGGCCTTCACGTGGCTGGCAATGGCCTGCAGGTCGTTGATCACCCCGGTGGAGGTTTCCGAGTGGGTGAGGATCACACCCCGGATCTCTTTGGCGGTGTCGGCCTCAAGGGCGGCGCGGAAGGCCTCCGGATCGAGGGGCTGGCCCCATTCCGCCTGGATCACCTCCACGTTCAGCCCGTAGGCCTTCGCCACCTTCACCCAGCGTTCGCCGAACTTGCCGTTGTCGCCGCAGAGCACCTTGTCGCCGCGGCTGAGGGTGTTGACGATCGCCGCTTCCATCGCCGCGGTGCCGCTGCCGGTGAGCACCAGCACGTGGCCCTTGGTCTGGTGCAGCCACTGCAGCTGCTCGGTGGTGCGGCGCACGATCTTCTGGAAATCGCCGCTGCGGTGGCCGATCGGGTGGCGGGCCATGGCCTGCAGGACGGTCTCCGGCACCGGGGTGGGGCCGGGGATCATCAGAGTGAGCTTGTCCTGCATGAGCGGTGGGGAACGAAGGAGCGCGGGCCCGGCGAAGGCAAGGCGATCGACCACCATAAAAAACAGCGTTCCCGCCGGCCATCGATTCCCTGCCCCCCCCCTCCGCGCCCCCGCGGGGCTTCACCCTGCCGGTGTGGCTGGCGGCCGCGGCCCGGGCCGCCCTCGGGGCCCTGCAGGGGGAGCCGTTCCGTGCCTCGGTGGCCCTGGAACTGCTGCAGCCGCCGGGGGTGATGCCGGTTCCGGTGCGGGCCGCCGCGCCGCTGGGGGAGGGGCTGGCCCTGGGGGAAAGCTGCTGTGACCCGGGCGAGGGCCTCGACCTCACCCGCGGCCTGGTGGTGTGGGTGCTGGCCCGCTGGCTCCCCGGCGACGGGCCCTGGCTGCAGCTGGAGCCAGGCGAGGGGGTGGGGGTCCACGCGGCGACCGGGGAGGCCTGCCTGTCGGCCTATGCCCGGCGCCTGCTGGAGGCCAACCTGCGGCCCCTGGTGCCCTCCGGCCGCCGCCTGGGGCTCACCCTGGTCCTCCCCGATGGCCGCCGCCTGGCGGAGCGCACCAGCAATGCGGCCTTCGGCGTGGTGGACGGACTGGCCCTGATCGGCACCCAGGCCGAGGTGCAGGCGGGCGCCGACCCCGACCAGCTCGCCCGCACCCTGGCCGAGCTGGCCGGCCGGGTCGCCGCGCCGGGTTTCGGCGGCGACCTGGTGCTGGTGATCGGCGAGAACGGCCTCGATCTGGCCCCCCAGCTGGGCCTGCCGCCGGAGCTGCTGCTCAAGGCGGGCAACTGGCTCGGGCCGGTGCTGGTGGCAGCGGCTGAAGCGGGGGTGGAGCGGCTGCTGCTGTTCGGCTACCAGGGCAAGCTGATCAAGCTGGCCGGCGGCATCTTCCACACCCACCACCACCTGGCCGATGGCCGCGCCGAGGTGCTCACCGCCCTGGCCGCCCTGGAGGGGGCCTCCGGATCCACGCTCGAAGCCCTCCACGGGGCCGCCACGGTGGAGGCGGCCCTGACCGACCTGGAGCAGGCCGATCCGGACCTGGCGTGGCGGCTGCGGGCGCGCATCGCCGCCGCCATTGAAAGCCGTTGCCAGGCCTACCTGGCCAGCCATGGCGCCCCGCCGATCGCCGTGGGAGCGGCCCTGTTCGATCGCGCTCGCCAGGTGAGGGTCTGCGGTCTGGTGGGGGCGGCGCTGATGGAGCGTTTCAGGGGCGCGACCTAGGGTGCTGGCACCGATACCGGGCCCTGGCCCTGCCCGCCTTCGAGCCGATGTCCGAAACGCCGCAGACCGCTCCATCGGGTTCGGAACGGGACCATACCAGCGGTTCCAGCCGTCCCCCGGCCATCGTCATCCTGGATTTCGGTTCCCAGTACTCCGAGCTGATCGCCCGCCGGGTGCGGGAAACGGAGGTGTTCTCCCTGGTGATGGGATACGCCACCACCGCCGCAGAGCTGAAGGCCCTGGCCCCGAAGGGGATCATCCTCAGCGGCGGTCCCAGTTCCGTCTACGAGGAGGGGGCCCCCTCCTGCGACCCCGCCCTCTGGGAGCTGGGCATCCCGGTGCTGGGAGTTTGCTACGGCATGCAGCTGATGGTGCAGCAGCTGGGTGGATCGGTGGTGGCGGCGGGCCGGGCCGAGTACGGCAAGGCGCCGCTCCACGTCGACGACCCGGTCGATCTGCTCACCAACGTCGCCAGTGGCTCGACGATGTGGATGAGCCATGGCGATTCGGTTGAGGCCCTGCCGGATGGGTTCGTGCGGCTGGCCCACACCGACAACACCCCCGAGGCTGCGGTGGCCGACCACGGTCGTCGCCTGTACGGGGTGCAATTCCACCCCGAGGTGGTGCACTCCAGCGGCGGCATGGTGATGATCCGCAATTTTGTCTATCACATCTGCGGCTGCACCCCCGACTGGACCACGGCCGCTTTCATCGACGAGGCCATCGGCGAGGTGCGGGCCCAGGTGGGCGAGAAGCGGGTGCTGCTGGCCCTCTCAGGCGGGGTCGATTCCTCCACCCTGGCCTTTCTGCTGCACCAGGCGATCGGTGATCGCCTCACCTGCATGTTCATCGACCAGGGCTTCATGCGCAAAGGTGAGCCGGAATTTCTGATGGAGTTCTTCGATCACCAGTTCCACATCAACGTGGAATACATCAACGCCCGTGAGCGCTTCATTTCCAAGCTCTCCGGCATCACCGATCCCGAGGAGAAGCGCAAGATCATCGGCACCGAGTTCATCCGGGTGTTCGAGGAGGAAAGTCGTCGCCTCGGCCCCTTCGACTATCTGGCCCAGGGCACGCTCTATCCGGACGTGATCGAATCGGCCGGCACCAACGTGGACCCCAAGACCGGCGAGCGGGTGGCCGTGAAGATCAAGAGCCACCACAACGTGGGCGGCCTGCCGAAGGATCTGCAGTTCAAGCTGGTCGAGCCGTTGCGCCGGCTGTTCAAGGACGAGGTGCGCAAGGTGGGGCGCAGCCTTGGTCTGCCCCAGGAGATCGTTGGGCGCCACCCGTTCCCTGGCCCCGGCCTGGCGATCCGCATCCTGGGGGAGGTCACCGACGACAAGCTCGACATCCTGCGGGACGCCGACCTGATCGTGCGTGAGGAGGTGCGCGACGCCGGCCTCTACGACGAGATCTGGCAGGCCTTCGCCGTGCTGCTGCCGGTGCGCAGCGTCGGGGTGATGGGCGACAAGCGCACCTATGCCTATCCGATCGTGCTGCGCTGCGTCTCCTCCGAGGACGGGATGACCGCCGATTGGTCGCGCCTGCCCTACGACCTGCTGGAGCTGATCTCCAACCGCATCGTCAACGAGGTGCGGGGCGTGAACCGGGTGGTGCTCGACATCACCAGCAAGCCCCCCGGCACGATCGAGTGGGAGTAGGCGGGTCTCCAGACTGGCCCCAGGGGGCCAACTTCGATAACCTCGGCGCCCGGCCGTTGACTCCGTGCCTTCCGTCTCCCCCGTCGTCGCTGGCAGCCCTGCCGGGGCTGAGCACGACCCCCAGCTGCACCGGCGCCTGCAGCAGGACAGCATCCTCTTGGCCGGCAAGACCGTCTTCCTCAATCCCTTCCTTTACTGGCGTCGTTTCGATGCCAACACCGACCGCTGGCTGCGGGAGCCGGGTCAGCTTCCGGAAGATCAGATCCGTAACAACCGCCTGCGCTTCTATCCCGAACTCGACTGGGAGGCTCTGGAACCGGCCGACCTGGCCGTGAAGGAAGGGGCGGTGGAGATGTTCCTCAAGAGCCTGGAGCTGATCAGCACCTTCAACCCCGACCTCAGCGCCGGCCACCTGCTGGAGGTGGAACGCAAGATGGCGGTCACCAAGAAAAAGGCCTTTGAGCGCTGGGTGGCCCGGGCCCTCGAGCGGCGCGGTAAGGAAAGCCTGCGGGAGCGGCGCCGCTTCGACCGTGACCGCCTGTTGCGCGGCTGGATGGAGTGGCTTTCCCTGGAGGGCACCCGCCAGGCCCTGCTCCCCTTCAGCGTCGTGCTGGTGCTGGCCGTCGCCGCAGGCTGGTGGCTCGGCAGCACCCGTTTCTGCGGCCAGGTGATCGTCGTTCCCGGGGTGCAGCGTCCGGCACCCTGAAGCGGGCCGTTCCGCACGTCAGACTGGAAAGCCTGGTCCCGTTGGCGACGTCATGGCTGCCGATCCTCTTGATGCGCTGCGTCTGGCCCTGATGCAGGACGTGCTGCCGGTGGGGCTGGCGGTGGTGGAGCGGGCCCGCAAGGGGGGTGCGGCCGAGGTGCTCGCTGCCTTCGACGGCACCAGTGCCGATCCCCTGGGCCAGCTGCGCCAGGAGGGCGAACCAGCGGCCAGCGAGGTGCGGGAGAATCTCGATCGCTTCCAACCCGGCCTGGGAAACCCGGTGATGAAGGTGGAGGTGCGTGATGTTGCCGCCGAGGAAGCTCAGGTCGTGAGCGGGCCCGCCTCGGGCCCGCCCTCCTGGGCTACCCCACCACCGCCTACCCCGGCAGACCCGGCCGAACTGCTGGCGGCCCTCGGGCGCATCGAGGCGCGGTTGGCCCTGCTCCAGAGCCGGCTCGCCTGATGGTGCGCGCTGCCGGCGGTGGGGTCGGCCCCTCCACCACCCGCCATACCGGGACGGGCCATCAGGCCGCCCTCCTGCTCACCGCGATGCTGCTGATCCTGGCGGCCATCCTCGGCCGGCTCGCCTGGCTGCAGCTGCTGCATGGGGCCGAGAACCGGGCCAGGGCCGATGAGAACCGGATCCGCCTGTTGCCGCGCAACCCTGTGCGGGGGCGACTGCTGGACCGGAAGGGCCGGGTGCTGGCCACCAATCGCCTCACCTACAACCTCTACCTCCAGCCCCTCCAGGTCGACGACCGTCGCTGGCCCGAGCTGCGCGACCGGCTCGCCACCCTGCTGGCTCTGCCCGCCGACCAGCTCGAGGCCCAGCGCAAGAGCGGCGCCAACGCCGAAGGCTTCCGTATCCCCCTGGCCCTCGCTCTGACACCGGTGCAGGTGCTGCGCTTCCGGGAGCAGGCCGGATCCCTGCAGGGGGCGGAGGTGTCCGAAGACGTGCTGCGCGCCTACCCCGACGGCAGCCTGGGGGCCCATGTGATGGGGTACACCAGCAGCATCACCGAGGAGGAGTACGCCGCCCTCAGGGATCACGGCTACCGCATCAGCGATCGCATCGGCCGCAGCGGGCTGGAGAAGGTCTACGAAACCCACCTGCGCGGCGAGTGGGGCGGCCAGCAGCTGGAGGTGAATGCCGAGGGCCAGGTGCAGCGCGTGCTGGGGGACAAGCCCGCCAAGGCGGGCAAGGATCTGCGCCTCACCCTCGATCTCGACCTGCAGCGGGCGGCGGAGAAGGCCCTCGACGGGGTGCGCAAGGGGGCGATCGTGGCGATGGACCCCCAGACCGGAGCGGTGCGGGCCATGGCCAGCCGGCCCAACTTCAATCCCAACATCTTCTCCGACGGCCCCACCACAGCCCAGTGGAACAGCCTCAATCGGCCGGAGGCGCCGATGCTGAACCGGGCCTTCCAGGGTTTCCCGCCGGCCAGCACCTTCAAGGTCATCACCACGATCGCTGGTATCGAGTCCGGCAAGCTCAATGAAACATCCACCGTGCCGACGGTGGGCTCCTTCTGCTATTACGGCCAGTGTTATGCCGACCACGGCTCCTTCGGCAGCATCGGCTTCCCCTTCGCCCTTGGGGTGAGCAGCAACAGCTTCTTTTACAAGGTGGGGCTGATGGTCGGCCCCGAAGAGATGTTCAAGGCGGCCCGTCGCCTGGGCTTCGGCAGCCGCACCGGCAGCGAGCTGGCCGCCGAGGAATCCCCCGGGCTGCTGGGGGACCGGGCCTGGAAGAAGGAGGTGCTCGGCGAACCCTGGACGCCGGTTGACACGATCACCTCCTCGATCGGCCAGGGCGCGGTCACCGTCACCCCGCTGCAGATGGCCCGGCTCTTCGCGGCGGTGGCCAACGGCGGCTGGCTGGTGACTCCCCACCTGGTGGAACGCGAGTATCCCCGGAAATGGCTCGGGCTGAAGCCGGCCACCCTGCGGGTGTTGCATGACGGCCTGCGCCAGGCGGTCACCACCGGCACGGCCACGATCCTCAACGACCCCAGCCTGCCGCCCGTGGCCGGCAAGACCGGTACCGCCGAGGATCCACCCCGCCCCGACCACGCCTGGTTCGGTGGCTATGCCCCGGCCACCGGCAAGCCCACCCTGGTGATCGTGGCCTTCGGCGAGAACTCCGGGGGTTACGGCGGCACGGTGGCGGCACCGATGGTGAAGGCCCTGATGAGCGTCTGGTTCCGGGGGGTGAAGCCGCCGGCGCCGCTCAAGCCGGGATGAGCACCTGGCGGTAGTAGCCCTGAAGCTGGGCCGTGGCGCTGGGCCAGCCCCAGCGTTCGGCCTCTTCGCGGGCGGCCAGGCGCAGCTGGCGGCGGGCCGCCGGGTCCCCGAGCAGCCGTTCGACGGCCGTCGGCAGGCTGGCGGGCTTGTCGGGGTCGTAGAGGCAGCCGTTGACGCCGTCACTGACGATGTCGGGGATGCCGCCCCGGTTGGCCCCCACCACCGGACAACCGGCAGCCATGGCCTCCAGCAGCACCAGGCCGAGGGTTTCAGTGCTCGACGGGAACAGGAAAGCATCGCCACTGGCATAGGCCGAGGCCAGCTCCTCACCGGCCAGATAGCCCACGAAGGTGGTGGCGGTGCCTTCGAAATGACGCTCCAGCTGCTGGCGGTGGGGACCGTCTCCCACCAGGGCCAGGCGGGTCTGGGGCATGGCGTCCAGCACCGGCCGGATCCGGTCGATCTGCTTCTCCGCCGAGAGCCGGCCGATGTACAGCAGCAGATGGCCGGTGTCGTCGTACCCGCCGTGGAGACGCTGGCGCATGGCGGCGGAGGCCAGTTCGGGGCGGAACAGGTCGGTGTCGACGCCGCGCTGCCACAGGGCCGTGTGCTGGATGCCCCTGGAGGCCAGCTCCTCCACCATGGCGGTGGAGGTGCAGAGATTGAGCTGGGCCTGGTTGTGGGCGGCCTTGAGCAGTTCCCACAGCAGGGGCTCCAGCATCCCCATGCCGTAGTGCTCCAGATACTTGGGCAGGTGGGTGTGGTAGCTGGCCACCAGCGGCAGACCACGGCTGCGGGCCAGCCAGATGCCCCCCAGGCCGAGCACGGCCGGATTGACCACGTGGACCAGATCGGGACCGAAGCGATCCAGGGCCTCGGAGACAGCCGGACGTGGCAGGGCCAGCTTCAGTTCGGGGTAGAGGGGCAGGGGCATCGCCGGCACCCCTACGACCCGGGCCCCCATGTAGGACTCCGGAGCCCCTTCGGGGCAGAAGATCAGCACCTCATCGCCGGCCGCCACCAACTGCTGCACCGTCTTGGTGAGCCGCGTGACGATGCCATCGACCTTCGGCAGGAAGGTTTCGGTGAAAAAGGCGATCTTCACAGGCGGGTGATCAGGCGAAGGCCTTGATCGCTTCGGCCTGGCGCTGGGTCCAGGCCGAGAGGCAGGGGATCTTGGAGCGGTCGCAGCGGTCGGCCCAGCGGCGGGCCACGTCCACCACCTCAACCAGGAGGCCGTCATCGAGGGTGGTGGGCTTGAGGCCCAGCTCAATGAAGCAACGGTTGTCGACGATCAGATCGTTCTCGATCGCTTCCTTGCGGGGGTTGGGCAGGTAGTTGATCTCGGCGTCGGTGAGGGCGGCCACCTTGCGGGCCAGTTCGCCCACCTGGTGGCTCTCGGTCATCTGGTTGAAGATCTTCACCTTCTCGCCGGGTTCGGGGGGGTGCTCCAGGGCCAGTTGGACGCAGCGCACCGAATCGCGGATGTGGATGAAGGCCCGCGTCTGGCCGCCGGTGCCGTGCACGGTGAGGGGGTAGCCGATCGCTGCCTGCATCAGGAAGCGATTCAGCACGGTGCCGTAGTCGCCGTCGTAGTCGAAGCGGTTGGTCAGCCGAGGATCCCGCTCGGTGAGGTCGGTGTTGGTGCCCCAGACGATGCCCTGGTGCAGGTCGGTGACCCGGATCGCGTCGTTCTTGTTGTAGTAGAAGAACAGCAGCTGATCCAGCGTCTTCGTCATGTGATAGACGCTGCCCGGATCCGTGGGGTGCAGGATCTTCTCGGTGAAGCAGGTGCCGTCGGGCTGGGGCACCTCCACCGTGAGGTAGCCCTCGGGGATCGTGGCGCCGCGGTGGGACCCGTAGCCATAGACGCCCATGGTGCCGAGGTGCACGATGTGAACGTCAAGGCCGCTGTCGACGATGGCCGCCAGCAGGTTGTGGGTCCCGTTGACGTTGTTGTCGACGGTGTAGCGCTTGGTGGCGCTGCTTTTCATTGAGTAGGGGGCGGCCCGCTGCTCGGCGAAGTGGACGATGGCCGAGGGGCGCTCGCTGCGCAGCAGCTCCAGCAGCCGGTCGTACTCCGCGGCGATGTCGAGGTGCACGAAGGTCATCGTGCGGCCACCCACCTGCTCCCAGGCCCGCAGCCGGTCCTGGATGGTCGCGATCGGCGTCAGCGACTCGACGCCCAGGTCGATATCGATCTTGCGTCGACTGAGGTTGTCGACGATGACGACGTCATGTCCGGCTTCGGCCAGGTTCACGGCACAGGGCCAACCACAGAAGCCGTCGCCGCCGAGAACGAGAACCTTCACCCCAGACTCCTGAACGAGCAATTGCTCAGACGGGCAAGCTACTACAGGCCTCAGATGCCCCTCCGGCCTCAGCTGATGCCGGCGGCCACCGCCACCATCACGGCCACCAGCACGAGGCCGCCGATCAGCAGCATCCTGTTGGCGCCGTTGGGCTCTCCCTGCTCCTGGAGCACCATGCGGGGCTCCTTGGCAAAGGCATTCAGCTTGCCGCCGTCTTCTTCGGTGACCTGCATGGCTGGGGGATCGGGTTGCGGCAAACCCTATGGAGGGCTGCCTGGATCAGCCCGATCGTCAATGGTTCGTCACACGCCCTTCCAGTGGGGAACTGGCTCTGGCGTCGGCCCGCTGCGGCAGCCGGCCCGCCAGCAGGGCGGTGCGGCCGGCTTCGGTGGCCAGGGCCATGGCCCTGGCCATCGCTGGGGGATCCCCCGCCAGGGCGATGGCGCTGTTGATCAGCAGGGCATCGGCGCCCATCTCCATCGCCTGGGCGGCTTCGCTGGGTACCCCGAGGCCCGCATCCACCACCACCGGGACACCGGCGTTCTCGATGATCAGGGCAATGTTGGCGGCGTTGCGGATGCCCTGGCCCGAGCCGATCGGCGAGCCCAGCGGCATCACCGTGGCGCAGCCGGCCTCCTCCAGCCGTTTGGCCAGCAAGGGATCGGCGTTGATGTAGGGCAGCACCACGAAGCCTTCCTTGACCAGCTGCTCGGCAGCCTCGAGGGTGCCGAAGGGATCGGGGAGCAGATGGCGGGAATCGGGGATCACCTCCAGCTTCACGAAGTTGTTGTCCTCCTGGCCCGCCAGCCGCGCCAGCTCCCGACCCAGCCGGGCCACCCGCACCGCCTCTTCGGCGGTGGCGCAACCGGCGGTGTTGGGCAGCATCCAGATCCGGCTCCAGTCGATCGCCTCCATCAGGCCGCCGTGGCCCGGGGCCCCGCTCTGGACGCGCCGGACCGCCACCGTGACGATCTCGCAGCTGCTGGCTTCCAGGCTGGCCTGCATGGCCTCCAGGCTCGGGTACTTGCCGGTGCCGGTCATCAGACGGCTGCGGAAGCGGCGGCCGGCGATCACCAGATCGTCGTGGGAGGTGGGGGGGGTGATGGCGGTCAAGGTCGAAGACGGGCAGCGGACGGGCGCATCCCGATTAGTCTGCCCTTTGCCTCCGAGACCCACCCCATGCCGGTGCCCTTGGCCGCCTTGCCCCTCTTGCTTGCCGCCAGCCCGGTGCTTGCCGCCAGCCCCCTGGCCGCCGATGGGTTCGTGCCCTTCACCCCTCCCTCGATGCAGGCGATCGACCAGGAGGGTGGTGAACGTGGTGGTGAGGTCGAGACCTTCGATCCGATCGCCCGGGCCCGCCTGATCGCCGAGCAGATGCCCCGTCGCTGGAGCGGCCGCTACCAGTCCTTCAGTGGCGGTCCGGCCGTGCCTGTCCAGCTGCGGATCGATGGGGCCACACCGATGGGTCAGATGGTCGACCTGCGCGGTGCGATGGCCATCGGTGGGGTCGAGTCGCCGGTGCAGGGCAACCTCAACGCCAAGTCAGACCAGCTTGACCTGCTGCTGCTGGGGGATCCCCTCGGCGGCGCCCTGGAGCCTGGTGGCGCCTTTCAGAGCGTGCAGGGTCTGTCCCTGAGCGGCTGGCGCGCTCCCCGCCTCACCACCCCTGGGGGGCGCCTGCAGTTGATTCCGGAAACGACGGCGACCACCACGCCTCCGTCGGGCCAGCCTGCACCGGTGCGCGGCCTCTGGTGAGGCCTGCCCGCGCTGTGAACTGGATAGGAGGGCTTCAGGAAGCCTTGCCGCCAGGGTCCTGGCCACTGCGGCGTTCCAGGATCGAAAGCCGTTTGCGGGCCGTTTTGTTGGAAGCCTCAAGCTGCAGCACCTGTTCGTAGAGGCTGCGGGCCTCGTCCGGTTTGGCCTGTTTCTCGAGGGCGAAGGCCAGGTTGTTGATCGCGACCGGGTAGTCGGACTTGGCCCGCAGCGCGGCTCGGTAGTGACGGACAGCCGCGGCGTACTTGTTCTGGGCCGCCAGTGTGAAACCGAGGGCGTTTTCCATCAGTGCCCTGGCCTCAGCGGGGGCCTTCTCGGCGTCGGCCAGCTTCAGGGCCTGCTTGAGGTTGACCTGCGCCTCGCCATAGAGACGTTTGCGCAGCTGAACCGACGCCAGTTCGTAGAGGGTGGTCACATCCCTGGGGGGGCTGCTGGCCTTGTCATTGCCCCCCAGCCGGGCCATGGCGAGCTCGTCGCTCCGCACCCGCAGGATCTGGCGCCCGACCACGACGGCCGCGATGCCCAGCAGGGCGATCAGGCCGAGCAGGTAGGCCTGGGGCAGCAGGTCGTTCATCGGGGCCGGCCGGATGGTCGCAGCTGGGAGGACGGCGTCAGTGGCCTGCCGCGGTGGCTACGGCGGTGAAGCTGGAGGGATCAGCAACGGCCAGCTGGGCCAGCATCTTGCGGTTGAGGCGGACGTCAGCGCGCTTGAGGCCGCCGATCAGCTTGCTGTAGCTGAGGCCGTTCATGCGGGCAGCGGCGTTGATCCGGGCAATCCAGAGCCGGCGGAAATCACGCTTGCGGCGGCGACGGTCGCGGTAGGCGTTGCACAGGGCCTTCATGACCCGCTGGTTGGCGGTGCGGAAGAGGCTGCCGTTGCTCCCCTGGAAGCCGCGGGCGAGGCGAAGGATCTTGTTGCGGCGTTTGCGGGCGACGTTGCCCCTCTTGACGCGGGCCATGGGAGGTGATCTCTGGGTGGAAAAACAGGAAAGCGGAAGCTCCGGAGGGAGCTCGGCCGGACTCAGCCGGCGTAGGGCAGCATCCGAGCCACGTTGTCGTGGTCGCGATCGTCAACCACCGCCATGGTCCCCAGATAGCGCTTGCGCTTGGGGCTCTTGTGGTCGAGCAGGTGGTTGAGGAAGGCACGCCGGCGCATGAACTTGCCGGTGCCGGTGGCCTTGAACCGCTTCGCGGCCGCTTTGCGGGTCTTGAGCTTCGGCATCTCGGTAGGCGCAGGCACAAACAAGCACACTACGACGCGGGTGTACCCCCCTCCAACCCCTGCTGTGCCGATGTCGCTGCGTCCCCGTCTTCTGCCCAGGCTGCTGCTGGTGGCGGCGCTCCTGTTCCCGGCCGGCTGCCGGGCCGATCAGGGGCCGCTCGCCCCGCCGCCACCCCCCGCGCCGGACGCGCCTGCCCCTGAGCCCTCCGCCCTGATGCACTGGCCGGTGGCCCGGCCGGCCCCGTTGACGGCAGAGAACCCGGTGCTGTGGGTGGCCCTGGCGGCACGGCTGGGTCCTGCGCCGGCTGAGGCCAAGGCGGCCCAGCCCCTGCGGCTGCGCAGCAACGGCGGTTTGCTCACCCTGATCGATGCCACGGGGCAGCGTTTCCAGTCCCCCGAGCTTTTGCTGCACTGGCGCCGGGAGGTCCTGGCCCAGCCCACGACACGGCGGCGCCGCGTGCTGGGCCCATTCGCCAGCTTCGAGAGCGCCGAGCAGGCGGCCGGGCTCTGGCGCGCCGTGGGGGTGGAGGCCGCGATCGCCAGGCCCCGCGACTGGGAGGTCTGGGCTCCGGCCGGGGCGCCCGAGCCCGCCTCGCTTCCCGACGGCGTGCGGCTGACGGACTTCGAGCGGACGGTCGCCGAGCGGGTCGGGCTGGAGCTGCGCCGGGCCCAGGGGGTGGTGCCTCTGGTTGGCCCGATCAGGATCGAGGCCCCCGGGGGCCTGCTTTGGAAGCAGGGGGCCTATGCCGGTCCTTTCCAGTTGCTGGCCGATGCGCACGGGGGCTGGAGCCTGGTGGAGCAGGTGCCCCTGGAGCGCTATCTGGAGGGCGTGGTTCCCCACGAGATCGGTGCCGGGGTGCCGGCGGCGGCCCTTGAGGCCCAGGCCGTGCTGGCGCGCACCTGGGCGGTGCGTAACCAGCACCGCTTCATGGTGGACGGCTACCACCTCTGCGCCGACACCCAGTGCCAGGTGTACAGCGATCCCCGCCACGCCGGCGCCGCCGTGCGCCAGGCCATCGCCGCCACCCGGCTGGCCGTGCTGACGGGCGCCGACGGGCCCATCCACGCCGTCTATCACGCCAGCAACGGTGGCGTCAGCGCCGCTTTCCAGGAGGCCTGGAGCGGTGCGCCGGTTCCCTACCTGACCCCCTTCCCCGACGGGCCCGCCCCCTTCCAGGCCCGGTTCCCCGTGCCGCTGGCCACGGCGGCCCTGCCGACGCTGCTGCAGGACGGGCGGACCGCCTGGGGGTCTGAGCACCCCGTGTTCCGCTGGCAGCGGCAGCTCACGGCCGCCCAGGTCGCCGCCGCCCTGGGGCCGGAGCGGGGGGTGGGGCGGCCCACGGCCCTGAAGGTGCTGGCCCGCGGCCCCAGCGGCCGGGTGCTGGCCCTGGAGGTGCAGGGAACCGAAGGCCGAACCGTCTTGCGTCTGGATGCCATCCGCCGCACCCTGCGGACCTTGCCCAGCACCCTGTTCACCCTGCGGCCGGCGGGAGCGGGGGTCTGGCAGCTGGTCGGCGGGGGCTTCGGCCATGGGGCCGGTCTCTCCCAAGCGGGAGCGATCGATCTGGCCGGCCGCGGCTGGAGCGCACGCCGGATCCTGGCGCACTATTACCCGGGCACCACGTTGCAACCCCTCGGTGCTGGTGGCGATTCCCCTTAGAGTCAGGGCCTGGATGAGGATCACCATGGCTGCCGGCGGCAGTGACAGCGATCGCCGCCGTGCCAAGGCGGCCCTGTTCCTCGCCTGCTGTGGCCTGGTCGGCATCGCCCCCCACTGGCTGCCACCAGGCCGCAGCCTCGTGCCGGCGATCACCTTGGCCACCCTGTTGGGGGGTTACAGCCTGCGGACCGTTCTTTTGCAGGCTTTCCGCCGCAGCCGCAGCCAGACGCTCCCGCAGGATCTTTCTTCTGCGGCCTCAGTGGCGACCGCGCCGGCGTCAGCCGTCGATGTGGTGGTGGCTGCCCGCGACGAGCAGGCGGTGATTGCCCGCCTGGTGGAGCGCATCGCGGCCCTGCGCTGGCCCGAGGGCCAGCTGACTCTGTGGGTGGTGGATGACGGCAGTGACGATCGCACCCCCGAGCTGCTGGCCGAGCTCCAGGGGCGCCATCCCTTCCTGCGGGTGTTGCGCCGACCCCGGGATGCTGGCGGCGGCAAGTCCGGGGCCCTGAATCTGGTGCTCCAGCAACTGTCAGGCCGCTGGATGCTGGTGCTCGATGCGGATGCCGATCTGCAGTCCGATGTGCTTGAGCGCCTGGTGCCATGGGCCGAGGCCGGTGGCTGGGCGGCGGTGCAGTTGCGCAAGGCCGTGGCCAATGCCCAGACCAACCTGCTCACCAGCGCCCAGGCGATGGAGATGGCCTTCGACGCCATGATTCAGGAGGGGCGGCTGGCCAACGGCGGTGTGGCTGAACTGCGGGGCAATGGCCAGTTGCTCTCCCGGGAGGCGCTGCTGAAGGTCGGCGGCTTCAATGAAGACACCGTCACCGACGACCTCGACCTCAGCTTCCGCTTTCTGCTGGAGAGTCTGCCGATCGGCGTGCTCTGGGATCCCCCGGTGCAGGAGGAGGCGGTGCTGACCCTGCCGGCCCTGTGGCGCCAGCGCCAGCGCTGGGCCGAGGGCGGGTTGCAGCGCTTCTTCGACTACGGCCCTGGCCTGGTCTCCGAGCGCCTCAGTTTCAGCCAGAAGCTTGATCTCACCTGCTTCTTCCTGCTTCAGTACGTGTTGCCGGTGGTGGCCAGTGCCGACCTGATCGGCACGGTGCTGACCCGCACGGCCCCCACCATGTGGCCGTTCTCGATCGTGGCCCTGGCCCTCTCTGGCCTGGCGATCGCCACGGGTTGCCGGCGGCCATCGGAGGGGCCGGCCCTGCCGGCGATGAACCTCTTCAGCGCGGGACTGGGCATTCTCTACCTGGTCCACTGGTTCGTGGTGATTCCCTGGGTGACGTTGAAGATGGCCCTGCTGCCCAAGAAGCTGGTCTGGGTCAAGACGCTTCACCTGGGCCAGGAGCCTGGCGATCCGCTGCCCGCGGCCGATCCGCTCAAGGGGGCGGTGGATTCCGAT
This sequence comes from Cyanobium sp. Aljojuca 7A6, assembly GCF_024346455.1. Taxonomy (GTDB): domain Bacteria; phylum Cyanobacteriota; class Cyanobacteriia; order PCC-6307; family Cyanobiaceae; genus Cyanobium. The sequence goes on along the minus strand of NZ_JAGQCY010000008.1, from coordinate 115,970 downwards.
CCGGAGCTCGCCTCGGAAGCCAGCCATGTCTGAGGGCGGAGCCCCCCGCCTGCCGGGCAGGTCGCCATGAGCAGCGGTCCGCTGCGCGACGCTCCGGAGGTGGACGCAGCTGCTTTGACACCGGCGCCGCTGGTGTCCGTCATCATTCCCAATTACAACTCAATCCGCTACATCCAGGAGACCATCGCCTCGGTCTATGCGCAGGCGCATCGGCCGCTGGAGGTGATCGTCGTTGATGACGGTTCGACAGACGGTTCGTGGGAACTCCTGGAGCGGCTTCAGTCCACCGCGTATCCGGATCTGGTTGTTCTTTGCCATCCAGGTCGTGAAAACCGCGGTGAGACCATCGCCAGAGCCTTGGCGATGAGCAGGGCGTCAGGTGAGTTCATTGCTGTCCTCGATTCCGACGACCTGTTTCGACCCGGAAAGCTGGATCTTCAGCTGCAGGCCCTTGGCCAGCACCCTGACGTTGTCCTCTGCCACACGGCGGTAGAGGTGGTGGGGGACACGAGCCGGTCCAGCTATTTCCAGTCCCACTTCAACAACAATCCGCGGCGTCCCTATCACTTCTCCCACCTCTCCGAATATCTGATTAGGAACAGGATCTGCAACTCCTCGGTTCTCGTCAGGGCGGAGGCCCTGCGGTCGATTTCGTGGGCGACGAACACCGTGCTGGGTTTCGGTGATTGGTTGTGCTGGGCTCTGCTGGCCCAGCGGGGGCGCTTTCTTTATCTTGAGCAGCCCCTGACTGGCTACCGCGTCCATCCCGATTCCAAGACCACCGCCTTCGCCAGGCACAAGCTGCGTCGCCTGTTCGCCCTGCTGGAATTCAAGTTGGCCCTGTTGGCCAGAGTGGCGCAGCCCGTGCTTGCGGCCAGGGTGTTTCTGTCTCTCTGCGAAACGATTCGGCTGATGGTGGTCGAGTATCTCTGGGATCCGGCCGGGCATATCTATGGCAATCCGCCGATCACCATCAACCCTGTCGTCCGTTTTCTGCTGCTGATCGGTAAGGTCGCTCGCTGGGCCGGCAGCGTCCCACGCCGTTTTCGGGGTGGCTGGACACCGCCCTGAGGTGGTGAGGCGGTTCGATCTCAGAGCAGTTCGGCATCGCCGTTGATGCCGCTGATCACCTCACCGTTGAAGAATTCGGCCAGGCGACTCGCCTGGGCATCGATCGCTGCCGGCATGGCCGCCGCGGCCGCCCTGGCTTCGTCGGGTCGTTCCCCAGCCGCCGGGGGGGGGGGGTGGCGATCGGCCACGGGGGGGCTGGTGATGGAGGTCCCTGGCGCAGGGAGGGCTGTGGCGGCAGGGGCTGGCCTGGCCGGCGGGCTGACCGGGACCGGGGGCGCCTGGGCGCCGGGGGCGTCTCCCCCCGCTTCCAGCGTCAGCTGTCGCGGGCTTCCAAGCGCGCTGGCCACGGCTTTCTCCAGCAGGGGCAGACGGCTCTGAACCATGGCCATCCAGGTGCCGGCCACCCGCACCACGGCGCGGCGATCGTCCAGCCGCAGGAGCTGGGCCTGCTGGGAGAGCAGCATCCTGGTGGAGGGCAGTTCCAGGCCGGCCAGAATCTGTTGCCACAGCTCCACCAGGTTGTCGTTGGAGGGCGCCGCCACCACCGGGGCCACGTCTGGGGTCGTGCCAGGGGCTGCCGTCGAGGCCATCGCCGAGGCGGCCGGTGGCTCCGCCTCCGCCGGCCCGGGCGCCACGCTGTGGACTGAGCGCTGGACCTCGGCTCTGGCCGGAACCGGGTCTGTCGGAGAGGGGGCGACGGGGGCCGGTTCGGCGAGAAGGCCCAGCAGCAACACCTCCAGCCAGAGCCGCGGTTGGACGCTGTGGCGCAGCTGCTGCTCGCTGCCCTTGAGCTGGGACTGCCAGCGCAGTAGGCGGGCCTTGCCGATCTGGCGTGCCACGTCGGGCAGCTGCGGCCGCAGCTCCGGGGACACGCTGGTGAGCTCCAGCCGGTCCGGTGCCACCCCCGCCAGCAGCAGGTCGCGCAGCAGGCTGACCAGTCCCTGGAGCACGGCAGCCGGTTCCCGCCCCCGGTCCAGCAGTTCGCGGCAGCCCTCCACCAGCTGCAGGGGATCGGCCGCGGCCATGGCGTCGGCCAGCCGCAGCAGCTCCTGGTCCGGTACCGCCCCCAGCAGGTCCCACACCGCGTCAGCGGCGATCGGCGCTGGCAGCAGGCTCAGCTGGTCGAGCAGGCTTTCAGCATCCCGCAGGCCCCCCTGGGACCGCTGGGCCACCAGGTGCAGGGCCTCGGGGGTGATGCCGATGGACTCTTCGGCGGCGATCCAGTGCAGATGGCCCTCCAGGGCCTTCAGGGGGATGCGACGGAAATCGAAGCGCTGGCAGCGGCTCAGGATCGTGGGCAGCACCCGTTGGGGATCCGTGGTGGCGAGCACGAACACCACCCGCGGTGGCGGTTCCTCCAGGGTCTTGAGCAGGGCGTTGAAGGCCGCGGTGGAAAGCATGTGGCACTCGTCCACCACGTAGACCTTCCAGCGGGCCTGCACCGGAGCGAAGCGGGAGCGTTCGATCAGTTCGCGGATGTTGTCGACGCCGGTGTTGGAGGCGGCATCGATCTCGATCACATCAAGGGCATTCCCGGCGGCGATATCGGTGCACAGCTGGCAGCGTCCGCAGGGCTCCGGCGTCGGGCCCGGGCTGGCCAGGCAGTTGAGCGAACGGGCCAGGATCCGGGCGCTGGAGGTCTTGCCGGTGCCCCGCGGGCCGCTGAACAGATAGGCCGGGGCGATGCGGTTCTGGAGCAGGGCCTGGCTGAGGGTGTCGGCGACAGCCTTCTGACCCACCAGCTGGTCGAAACGCTGGGGCCGGTACTTGTGATGAAGGGGCTCGTAGGCCTGGACCATGCACCCTGCCCTGACCGGATGAGGAGCCTAAGGCGGGCCGCCGTCGGCCGCATCAGCGGTAGGTGGCGTGGATGTGCTCCTGGATCGGCGGATGGCGGTCGTACTGATGCAGGATCGCCGGGACCCGGCCATCCACCTCGACGAGCCCGTCGGCATTCACGCGCAGATGCTCAGCTTCCGCCTGGGCGACGGTGGCCAGAAACCCATTCCAGGGCACCGTCTGGAAGGGAAAGTGGTCCAGCAGCAGCATCTTGATGTGAAAGGCCTGGTCCCAGACCGGCAGGGTGTCCAGGCACTTGTCCTGCATCACCCGAAGGGTTTCCTGGCAGAAGGCCTCGAGATAGTCCTGCATGGGGGCCAGCGTTCCGAGCGAAACCCCGGAGCAGACGGAGACCTTTTCGGCGAGCCTGGTGTAGATGTCGTCTCCGTAGGCCGCCTTGATCCAGATGGCATTGGAAGGGCAGTCCTTGACCTTGAGGATCTCGTCGCCCGTGTACCGTCCGGAGGTGACGTGTTCAAAGGGATCGGACTGAAAGATCACATCCCGCACGTCAGCCAGCAGAACCGAGCCGATGTCTTCATTGACACTGGCGGCCAGCAGATCGCGAGCGGCGAAATACCGGCGGATGCACACATGGACATTGATGAGGCTGAGACCAAGCAGCGACGGCCTCTGGCGGCGAATGATCGGCTTCAACCCCAGTTTGCTCTTGAGCAGCAACATCGTGATGTGCTTGTATGTCTTCAGGAGCTTGCGGGCCTGGCGGAAAGACGTGACCTCGTCGGCCTGTCGGGATGGTGTCCGTTCAGGAATCAGGAAAAATCTCAGGTTGCTATACCGTTCGCTGAGTCCCCCATAGCGGCCCACATCCGCCGATGTGGTGATCATCACCACATCGGCGTACCCGCAGGCGCGGTGAGCTGACTCGAGAAAAGGGAGAAGCTGCTTTGGGTGATAGTTGAAGGAAGAGGTGATGATGAGATTCTTCACGCATCCTTGAGGATGAACGTCCCTTCACCCTACATCAGGTCTCTGATTCATGCTTGATCTTCAGTGCTGCCCGAAGTAGCTGGCCCCTGCCCGATGCTGGAAAGAGGCGTCAGGATCCAGGCATGGAATGGACGTAAGTGCGCATTCAAGGATGTAGGGTGAACGGCAAGTTTGGCAGAGAACACAACACCCCGTGGCGATCATCTCCCGTAGCAAGCGGTTCATTTTTATCTCCAACGGCAAAACGGGAACGACCTCCATCGAAGATCAGTTCGGTCCATTCGCCGATCTCCTTGGTCTCAACGGTGGTCTGACGGGCCTCTGGGCCAACAAGCACATCCCGCCGGCCATCCTCCGTTCGCTCCTGCCCAGGGAGATCTGGGACTCCTGCTTCAAGTTCGTCTTTGTGCGCCATCCCCTGGATTGGTTCACGTCCCAGTACACCTACAACCTGACCCCTCGGGCCCGCCTTCCCCAGGCGGCTGGGCGTCCCAGGCGGCTCCGCAGGTTGCTCCACAGGCTTGAGCAGGGGCGGGCCGTGGCGACGGCTCCGCGGCTGCAGGCGGTGCTGGGTTCCGGAGCGCCCGCGGCCAGGCGGCGGTACACGGTGGAGGACGTGAACCATCTCCATGAGTATCTGCGCCGGTATCGGGGCCTGGCGATGGCCCCGACCCTGCTGCAGACCTCCTATGTCTGCGATGCGGATGGGAAGGTGATCGTCGATTTCATCGGCCGGTTCGAGACCCTCGAGGCCGATTGCCACAGCGTCAGCTCCCGCCTCGGCCTGGCGATCACCCTGCCCCATATGAACCGGACCGATCACCTCCCGCCCAGCCAAGCTTTCGAACCGGAGGCCGAAGCGCGGATCAGGGAGCTCTGGGCCGTGGATTTCGCGACGCTTGGTTACGACTGATCCGCGTCCTGTTCGGTGGCGCCCGGCTCCAGCAGGCGCTGCAGCCTGTCTTCCATTTCCTCCACCGCGGCCAGCTGGTCGGCCAGGCTCTGCCCGGCGAGGCGCAGTTGCTCAAAGCCCTCGCCACCCGTCGTGATCGCCCCGTGGCCGTCGCCCCAGCGCCGTTCGGCCCGGGTCAGCTCCTCCTCCAGGCGTGCCTGCAGCCACTGCCGCACCCCGTCGAGCTGCTCCAGGCTGCGCCTGGCCAGGTCCCGGCCCCGGGCCAGCTGCTCGGGATCCAGCCCGGTGGCCAGGGTCTCCGCCAGGGACTGGCCCTGGCGCAGCAGCACCCGTGCCCCGGTCAGCACGGCGGCGGGCACGAACTGGCCCAGGGCGAGGGCGCCGAGGCTGCCCGTGTGCAGCCAGTCCTCCACCTGGGCGCTGCGGTGCCGGCCGGTCTTGCACCAGTGGGCGAAATGCTCACAGTTGTTGAACAGCAGGTTGTAGCGCTGCTCGCCGATGCGGCCCATGGCCCGCCGCAGGGTGACGCCCACCGCGGAACAACTCCCCTCGGGGTAGGCGACGGTGCTGATCGGCTCGCCCCGGCTGAAGTCCGTCCGCGGGCTGCGCAGGATCTCCCTTCCCTCCAGATAGTGGGCCACCGTGCCGTCCCCCAGGTCGATGCCATGGTGCAGAAACAGGCCGTGCTGGCGGGGAGCCTGCAGGTGATCGGCGGCAGCCAAGGCGAGGCAACGCGGAAGGGTTCAGCTTCGCGCCGCCGCGGTGCTGGATCGGCAGGCCTCCCGGTACGGATGGCCGCTCCGTGGCCCCGCAGCCGGTGGCGCCCTCAGGCCGTGGCCTGTTCGCCCCGGTGGCCGTCAAGGTCGGCGGCGGCACTGATCGGCAGCACCTTCGCTTTGCTGCGCTGCTCCACCAGCTCCCGGGTGATGGTGAAGGTCTGCACATCCCGCCGGGAGGGCAGGTCGTACATGACATCAAGCATCAGTTCTTCGACGATGCCGCGCAGCGCCCGGGCACCGGTCTTGCGGCGATGGGCCTCGGCGGCGATGGCCTCGACGGCCCCGGGTTCGAACTCCAGCCGCACGTTGTCCATGCTGAGCAGGGTCTGGAACTGCTTGACCAGGGCGTCCCTCGGTTCGGTGAGGATCGCCTCCAGGGCACTGGTGTCGAGGGGTTCGAGCACCGCGCTCACCGGCAGCCGGCCGATGAACTCGGGAATCAGGCCGTAACGCACCAGATCCTCCGGTTCGAGGTGGCGCATCACTTCGCTGGACTGCTTGTCCTTGCCGGATCGCACCCGGGTGCGGCCATCGGCGGGCAGGAAACCGATGGCGTTGCGGCCCATCCGTTTCTGGACCAGGTCGTCCAGACCCACGAAGGCGCCACCGCAGATGAACAGCACCTGGCTGGTGTCGATCTGGATGCAGTCCTGGTAGGGGTGCTTGCGGCCCCCCTGGGGGGGCACGTTGGCGACGGTGCCTTCCAGCATCTTGAGCAGGGCCTGCTGCACCCCCTCACCGGACACGTCGCGGGTGATCGAGGGGTTTTCGCTCTTGCGGGCGATCTTGTCGATCTCGTCGATGTAGATGATGCCCCGCTGGGCCTGGTCGACATCGAGGTCGGCCTTCTGGAGCAGGCGCAGCAGGATGTTCTCCACGTCCTCGCCCACGTAGCCGGCTTCGGTGAGGGTGGTGGCATCGGCCACCGCGAAGGGCACGTCGAGCATCTCCGCCAGGGACTGGGCCAGGAGGGTCTTGCCGCAGCCCGTGGGTCCGATCAGCAGGATGTTGGACTTGTGCAGGCGGGTGGCGGTCTGGTCGGTCTCGCCCTTGCCGTCCCCCTGCCAGGCCAGGCGTTTGTAGTGGTTGTAGACGGCGACGGCCAGCACTTTCTTGGCCTCCTCCTGGCCCACGACCTGCTGGTCGAGGAAGGCCTTGATCTCCTGGGGCCTGGGGATGGTGGCCAGGGTGGGGGCGGGTTTGGGTGCCTTCTTGGCCGGAGCCTTGCGGCCCCCATCCACGGCGGGCCTGCCCTGGGGCCCCGGGCCGTGGTGTTCGACGAGTTCCTCATCGAGGATCTCGTTGCAGAGATCGATGCACTCGTCGCAGATGTAGACGCCCGGTCCGGCGATCAACTTGCGCACCTGTTCCTGGGACTTGCCGCAGAAGGAGCACTTCAGATGGGCGTCGAACTTGGCCATCGGCGAGGAGGCGGCGGGAGCGGCGTTGGTCGCCCGGGGGAGGGGGTTTGGAGAGGCCCGGCCCCCAGGATCGACCCCAGCCGTCGTTTTGTCAGTCGTTCCTGAGGTTCGGACCGGCGGTGGAAGGGCGGTGGAGGGGCGACGTCCTAGGGGACGACAGGGGCTGGGGCGTCATCGACCACCCGGTCGATAAGTCCGTATTCAACCGCTTCCGCCGGTGAAAGGAAGTAGTCCCTGTCCGTATCTTCAGCGATCTTGTCGAGCGGCTGGCCGGTGTGCTCGGCCATCAGCCCATTGAGGGTGTCCTTGAGGAACAGGATTTCCCGGGCCTGGATCTCGATGTCGACGGCCTGTCCCTGGGCGCCCCCGAGGGGCTGGTGGATCATGATCCGGGCATTGGGCAGGGCCATCCGCTTGCCGTGGGCACCGCCGGTGAGCAGGAAGGCCCCCATGCTGGCGGCAAGGCCGTAACAGATGGTCACCACATCCGGGGCCACCTGCTGCATGGTGTCGTAGATGGCCAGGCCCGAGGTCACCGAACCGCCCGGGGAGTTGATGTAGATCTGAATGTCCTTCTCGGGGTCCTCGGCTTCGAGGAACAGCAGCTGGGCCACCAGGGAATCAGCCACCTGGTCGTCGATGCCGGTTCCGAGAAAGATGATGCGCTCCCTCAGCAGGCGGGAATAGATGTCGAAAGCCCGGTCGCCGCGGCCCGATTGCTCGACCACCGTGGGCAACACCCCCGGTGCGGCGGAGGGGCCCCCATCGGCCAGGCCGTTCCAGGGCCGCGGCCCGTGCCAGAGGTTGCTGACGGGGTGGGGCCGCGTTCCCGTGGGGCCCGCCAGGGCGGCGGGCAGCCAGTCGGGGATCAGGGGCGAGGGGGCGTCGATCACGCGGATTCGCTGGCGGACGGGGGGAGTGGCCTCAATCTATGGCTGGGCACCGTCCCCCTGGGCCTTGCCGCCCCCGGCGCCGGCGGCTCCCTTCTTCGTTTTGGTCGCTGCCTTCGGCGCTTTCGGCTGCGCGTCTGCGGTGGTTTCGGTGGCGGCGTCGCCGGCGTCTGTGACCTCCTCAGCCACCGGTGCCTTGTCGGTGATCGTGCTGTTGGCCTCCAGCCACTCCAGCAGCTTCTCCTTCAGCAGGTCCTCGGCCACCGCCAGCCGCAGCCGCTCCTGGTCGATGGCGGCACTGTCGCTGAGGCCCTGGCGGATCTCGGCCAGCTTCGCCTCCAGGTCGGCGGCAGCCACCTCGATCGTCTCGGCCGCGGCCAGGGCCTTGAGCGCCAGGCTGCGCCGCAGGCGCTGCTCGGCCTCGGGCCGGGACGTGTCCATGAGGCTGCGCACCAGATCGGGGGTGAACAGCTTCTTGACGTCCATGCCCTGCTGGGAGATCTGACCGGCGGTCTGTTCGATCAGGTTGCGCACCTCCTGCTGGATGAGGGTCTCGGGCAGCTCCACCTCCAGCTCCTCCACCAGCACCGACAGCAGGGCTTCGTGGCGGTTGGCCCGATGGCGGCGTTCGGCATCCTCCCGCAGGCGCTGCTCCAGGTCGGCGCGGAGCTCGGCGAGGGTCGGCTTGTCGCTGGCCTGCTGGGCAAAGGCATCGTCGAGGGCGGGAAGCTCCCGGGTCTTGAGCTCCAGCAGCGTGATGGCAAAGCGGGCCTCCCGGCCGGCGGCCTGCTCCTGGGGGTAGCTGTCAGGGAAGCGGCAGGTCACGTCGCGGCTGTCGCCGACGGCCATGCCGATGATGCCGGCCACGAAGCCGGGGATCATGCGGCCCTCCTCCAGCTCCACTTCCATCCCCTCGCTGCTGCCGCCCTCGATGGCCTCGCCGCTGTCGACGAAGCTGCCGCTGAAGGCGATCTGGGCCACATCACCCTCGGCGGCCGCCCGGTCCTCCACCGGCACCAGGGTGGCCAGCTGGCGGCGCGACTGCTCGATCAGCTCGTCGACCCGGGCGGGGTCGAAGGCCACCGGCTCGGCTTCGGCCGTGAAGCCCTTCGTGCTGCGCAGGGTGGGGATCGGCTCGACGTCCATCTCCAGGGTGATGGTGAGCTCCTCGCCCGGGGTGAAGCGCTGCAGGACCAGCTCGAAGGCCTCGTTGAGTTCGGGCCGGCCGATGGCCTCGATGGCCTCCTGCTGCATCGCTTCCCGCACGACCGCATCGACCAGGTCCTCCAGGGCGGTGGCGCGGATCCGCAGGGGTCCGATCTGCTGCAGCAGCACCGGTCGGGGCACCCGTCCCTTGCGGAAGCCGGGCAGCTTGACGCTGCGGCTCAGCTTCTCCAGAGCGGCGTCGTAGCTCTTCTGGCTGCGCCCCGCAGGCACGGCGACCTCCACGGCCAGGCGGCTTCCAGGACGCGGGGAGGTGGTGACCCGGAGGTTGGCTTCGGTGCTGGCGGCAGGACTCATGAAACGGGTTCGCTCGGGTCAGCCCCCCATCCTAGAAACTGGCCGTTTCGGGCCCCAGCCACGTATTGTGCGGTCGACGCAACGGCGCGCCCATATCCCCAACTGAACACTCCTTTCCGGCCCCTGGTCGGTGGTTTTGTTTCAGGGTCCCGTTTCCGCAGTCCCCTTTCCGACCCCTCCCGCCACCTGTTCCTTTCCCCCCGTTGACCGTCTCAGCGACCCTGTCCTCCCCTCCGCGCCAGCTGCCCTCCCGGCCCCTGCGCATCGCCATCCTCGGCGCCACGGGAGCCGTGGGCCAGGAACTTCTGGCCCTGCTGGAGGAACGCGGTTTCCCCGTGGCGGAGCTGGTGCCGCTGGCCTCCCCCCGCTCCGCCGGCCAGGATCTCCCCTGGCGGGGTGAGCGGATCCGGGTACAGCCGGTGGGTCCTGGGGCCTTCGACGGTGTCGATCTGGTGCTGGCGTCCGCCGGCGGCTCCGTCTCCAGGCAGTGGGCCCCGGTGGCGGTGGCGGCCGGAGCGGTGGTGATCGACAACTCCAGTGCCTTTCGCATGGATCCGGCCGTGCCCCTGGTGGTGCCGGAGGTGAATCCCCAGGCGGCCTTCGCCCACGGAGGGATCATCGCCAACCCCAACTGCACCACGATCCTGCTGACGCTGGCCCTGGCTCCCCTGGCGGCCAGGCGCCCCATCCGACGGGTGGTGATCAGCACCTACCAGTCGGCCAGCGGGGCCGGCGCCCGGGCCATGGAGGAACTGCGCCAGCTGAGCCGCACCGTGCTGGATGGCGGCGAGCCGGTGAGCGACGTGCTGCCCCATTCGCTGGCCTTCAACCTCTTCCTGCACAACTCGCCCCTGGAGCCCAGCGGCTACTGCGAGGAGGAGCTCAAGATGCTCCACGAAACCCGAAAGATCATGGGGTTGCCGCAGCTGCGCCTGACGGCCACCTGCGTGCGGGTGCCCGTTCTGCGGGCCCATTCCGAAGCCGTCAACATCGAATTCGAGGAGCCCTTTCCCGTCGACGAGGCCCGCGCCCTGCTGGCGGCCGCCCCCGGGGTCGAGCTGATCGAGAACTTCGAGACCAACCGCTTCCCCATGCCCACCGATGTCACCGGCCGCGATGCGGTGGCCGTGGGCCGCATCCGCCAGGACCTGAGCGATCCCCGGGCCCTGGAGCTCTGGCTCTGCGGTGACCAGATCCGCAAGGGTGCCGCCCTCAATGCCATCCAGATCGCCGAACTCCTGCGCGAACCCACCGCGGTGTCTCCGGCGCCGGGAGGTGCCGCTTGAGCACGGCCACCCTGCGGGCGCCGAGCACGGCCCCTTCCCCCGAGGCCCCCTTCGGTCGGCTGCTGACCGCCATGGTGACCCCCTTCCAGCCCGACGGTGCCGTCGATCTGGAGCTGGCGGCACGGCTGGCGGACCATCTGGTCAGCCAGGGATCCGATGGGCTGGTGCTGTGTGGCACCACCGGCGAGTCCCCCACCCTCACCTGGCAGGAGCAGCACGAGCTCTTCGCCGCCGTGAAGGGGACGGTGGGCACGCGTGCCACCCTGCTGGCGGGCAGCGGCAGCAACTGCACCGCCGAAGCGGTGGAAGCCACCGGCGAGGCGGCCGCCCTCGGGGCCGATGGCGCCCTGGTGGTGGTGCCCTACTACAACAAACCACCCCAGGAGGGGCTGGAAGCCCATTTCCGGGCCGTGGCCCAGGCCGCGCCGGATCTGCCGCTGATGCTCTACAACATCCCGGGCCGCACGGGCTGCAGCCTGGCGCCGGACACCACCGCCCGCCTGCTGGATCAGGCCAACGTGGTGGGTTTCAAGGCCGCCAGCGGCACCACCGAAGAGGTCAGCCGGCTGCGGGAGCTCTGCGGTGACCGCCTGGCGATCTACAGCGGCGATGACGCCCTCACCCTGCCGATGCTGGCGGTGGGCGCGGTGGGTGTGGTGAGCGTGGCCAGCCATCTGGTGGGCCCCAGGATCCGGGCCATGCTCCTGGCCCACCTGAGCGGCGACGTCACTGCCGCCCTCGACGCGCACCAGCAGCTGCTGCCCCTGTGCCGGGCCCTGTTCTGCACCACCAATCCCATCCCCGTCAAAGCCGCCCTGGAGATCAGCGGCTGGCCGGTGGGTGCCCCCCGACTTCCCCTCCTTTCCGCCGATACCGACGTGCGCCAACGCCTTTCCTCGATCCTGGCCGCCCTGCGTCCCACCTGACGCCAAGGCTGATTTCCAGAGTCACATCCGCTTCCGTCTCCCTTTCCTTCCCACCGTCAACCCTTCCGTTTCCTACATGTCCAGTCAGAACGTCAATCCCATCGTCCGCTCCGGCAACGGCGCCAAAGCCAAGCACCAGGGCCTGCGCGTCATTCCCCTGGGCGGCCTGCACGAAATCGGCAAGAACACCTGCGTCTTTGAATACGGCGATGAGCTGATGCTCGTCGATGCCGGCCTCGCGTTTCCCAGCGATGGCATGCACGGCGTCAACGTGGTGATGCCGGACACCAGCTACCTGCGCGAGAACCAGAAGCGCATCCGCGGCATGGTGGTCACCCATGGCCACGAAGATCACATTGGCGGCATTCCCCACCACCTCAAGAACTTCAACATCCCGATCATCTATGGCCCCCGTCTGGCCATGTCGATGCTGCAGGGGAAGATGGAGGAGGCTGGTGTCACCGACCGCACCACGATCCAGACGGTCGGTCCCCGGGATGTGGTGCATGTCGGCCAGCACTTCAAGGTGGAGTTCATCCGTAACACCCACTCGATGGCCGACAGCTTCACGCTGGCCATCACCACGCCCGTCGGCGTGATCATCTTCACCGGCGATTTCAAGTTCGACCACACCCCCGTGGACGGGGAGGCGTTCGACATCCAGCGCCTCGCCCACTACGGCGAGCAGGGGGTGCTGTGCCTGTTCAGCGATTCCACCAACGCCGAGATCCCCGGGTTCACTCCGCCGGAGCGGTCCGTGTTCCCGAATCTGGATCGCCACATCAGCCAGGCGGACGGCCGGGTGATCATCACCACCTTCGCCAGCTCGATTCATCGGGTGTCGATGATTCTCGAACTGGCGATGAAGAACGGGCGCAAGGTGGGTCTGCTGGGCCGCTCCATGCTCAACGTGATCGCCAAGGCCCGGGAGCTCGGCTACATGCGCGCCCCCGATGATCTGTTCGTTCCCATCAAGCAGATCCGCGACCTGCCCGACCGCGAAACCCTGCTGCTCATGACTGGCAGCCAGGGCGAACCGCTGGCGGCCCTCAGCCGCATCTCGCGCGGCGAACATCCCCAGGTGCAGGTGAAATCCACTGACACGATCATCTTCTCGGCCAGCCCGATCCCCGGCAACACCATCTCGGTGGTGAACACCATCGACCGGCTGATGATGATGGGCGCCAAGGTCGTCTACGGCAAGGGCGAGGGCATCCACGTCTCCGGCCACGGCTGCCAGGAGGATCACAAGCTCATGCTGGCGCTGGCCAAGCCGAAGTTCTTCGTGCCCGTGCACGGCGAGCACCGCATGCTCGTCTGCCACTCCAAGACGGCCCAGTCGATGGGGGTTCCGGCCGATCACATTCTGATCATCGACAACGGCGACGTGGTCGAACTCACCCCCGACACCATCAACAAGGGTGAGCCGGTGAAGGCCGGCATCGAGCTGCTGGATGCTTCCCGCAACGGCATCGTCGATGCCCGGGTGCTCAAGGAGCGCCAGCAGCTCGCCGAGGATGGCGTCATCACCCTGCTGGCGGTGATCACCACCGACGGCGTGATGGCGGCACCGCCGCGGGTGAACCTGCGCGGTGTGGTCACCGCCGCCGATGCCCGCAAGCTGTCGGTCTGGGCGGAGCGCGAGATCACCTGGGTGCTGGAGAACCGCTGGAACCAGCTGGCCCGCAACACCGGTGGCAAGGCTCCGGATGTGGATTGGGTGGGTGTGCAGCGGGAGGTGGAGGTGGGCCTGCAGCGCCGGCTGCGCCGCGAGCTGCAGGTGGATCCCCTGATCATCTGCCTGGTCCAGCCGGCCCCGGCCGGCACTCCGGCCTACAAGGGCCGGGCCGATGCCGAACCCGACACCCGGCCGGCGCCCCGCGGCGGCCGCCGGGATGGCGGCGGCGGTGGTCGCCAGGCGGCGCCGGCCGTGCCCCAGCGCCAGCTGGTGACGGCCGCCTCCGCGGCGCCGGCGACCACCATGGCCGCTCCGGCCCCGGCCGCTGCGGCCGTCACCAAGGCCCCCGCGGAGGAGCCGGAACCCACCGGCCGCATCCGCCGCCGTCGCTCCGCCGCCTCCGCGGGCTGATCGCCCCGATGCCTTCCGCCGGGGCCCTTCCAGAGCCCCGGCGGAAGGTCTTCCAGGACCTCAGCTGATTCTGACCAGCATCAGGCCGCTGAGCAGGTCCGCGTCCGCGGTGTCCTCCGACTCCCTGGCGGGGGCCGGTTCCTTCCAGGAGAGTTCCACCTCCTCGGCCAGGGACGGGTCGGCCTGGTGCAGTTCGATCAGTTCGGGCTCCTCCACCACGTCTGGAATCAACGACGGTTCACTCCAGGGGGCGGCTGGTGTGACGGCAGGCGTGGCCGCCGGGGTCTGCTCCGTGGGCAACACCTCCAGAAGCCCTGCGGTGGCGGAAGCCGCCGCCGTCGTCGGGCCCCCTGGCTGGGTCAGCCAGGGGGCCGCAGGGCCGCTGCTTGCCGGGGCGGGGGCCCCGGAGGCGGGCGTGACGGCCTCGCTGAGGCTGACCGCCGCGGCCGACGCGGCGGGCGCTTCTTCGATCGCGCACTGCTTCAGCCCCTGGGCAGCGATCTTGGTGAGGGCGGCTTCAGTGCTCTGCTCCGCCACGGCCCCGTAGTACACGGAGGCGGCGGTCTTGTCGGTGTAGCCGTAGAGGTGGGTATGACCCAGCAGCAGCTGCAGCCGCATCTGCAGCCCGACGACCTGGGTGTTGTCCGATGACTGCAGCTGCTGCAGCAGCTCCTCCCCGTCCTGCAACACGGAGGCCCATTGCTCCTTGGAGTAGGCCTGCTCGATCACCGCGTAGCGCTGGGCGGCTTCGTTGGCGGTGGTCTCAGCCATGGAGCACGTCAGGAGTTCGGACCCACAGTGTGCTGCGATCCCAGTGCAGTTGCCATCCTCCGGCCAGATCCAGGCGGCCAGGATCCCCCCCGCGGCCCAACCGGCTCACCAGGGTTTCGAGGTTCTTCGCACCCGGGGGGCTGCCCAGGTGGCGCTGCAGCCAGTGCTGCAGCAAACGCCGCTGGCTGGCCGGGGCCAGGTTGAGCAGCCGACCGCGCTGCAGCCGACCGGGAGTCCCCTCGGCCTCCAGGGCCCCCAGGGCCAGCTCCAGCAGCTCCGTTTCCGCTTCAAACTGCTGCTCCAGCCGCTCCGCCTGGGCACTGATCCGCCGGCTGGCTCCCGGGTGGAGCGCCTCCAGCACCGGCATCACCTCGGCGCGCAGTCGGTTGCGGGCGATGCGCAGGTCGGCGTTGCTGCTGTCCTCCCAGACCGGCAGGTTTCGTTCCCGGCAGAGGCGGCCGGTGTCGGCGCGATCAAACACCAGCAGGGGGCGGGCCAGCCGCAGGGCGCCGGCTTCCGGGCCCAGGGGGCGGCTGGCCCGCAGGCTGGAGAGGCCCTGCAGGTGGCTGCCCCGGGCCAGGTTGAGCAGCACCGTTTCGGCCCGGTCGCTGGCGGTGTGGCCCGTGACCACGTGGGTGCATTGCCAGCGGAGCGCCGCCTCGGCCAGGCGGCCGTAGCGCCAGTCCCGGGCCTCGGCTTCGCTGAGCGGGACAGGCTCGGCCCGATCAAGCTGCAGGGCCAGTCCCTCACTCCGGGCCCAGGCGAGCAGTTCCTCGGCCTGGCCGGCGGCGTCGGGGCGCCAGCCGTGATCGCCATGCCACAGCTGCAGCCGCCAGCCATGTAGAGGCTGGAGGTCGAGCAGCAGGGTGACGAGGGCCATCGAATCCTGCCCACCGGACACAGCCAGCAGCAGGGACCCCCCCGCCGGCAGCAGGTCGGGGTGCCGCAGCAGGTGGCGGTGCAGGCGCGTCTGGTCGCTGCCCCAGGGCCGCCGCGGCTGACTTGGGTCGGGTGGGAGAATCACGTCACGCTTCCGTCCGCCCGCCGATGACCCGCCTCTCCAGCCTGCCCACCGCCCTGCAGCAGGCGATCCGCCAGGGGCGCACGCTGAAGGTCATCGCCGGACTGGATAACTTCGACGCGGCCCGGGTGCGGCAGGTGGTCAGGGCCGCGGCCGCCGGTGGCGCCGACCTGGTGGATCTGGCCTGTGAGCCCGCCCTGGTGCGTCTGGCCCATGGGCTGGCACCGCAGCTGCCGATCTGCGTCTCGGCGGTGGATCCGGCCCTGTTCCCTCCAGCCGTGGAGGCGGGCGCGGCCATGGTGGAGATCGGTAACTACGACAGCTTCTATCCCCAGGGGCGCGTCTTCGGTGCCGACGAGGTGCTGGCGCTCACCCACCGCACCCGTGAGCTCCTGCCGGAGACGGTGCTGTCGGTCACCGTGCCGCACACCCTGCCCCTCGCTGCCCAGGAACGGCTGGCGGTGGAGCTGGTGGCCGCGGGCGCCGATCTGATTCAGACCGAGGGCGGAACCAGCTCCCGTCCCCTCAGTGCCGGCGCCCTGGGACTGATCGAAAAGGCCGCCCCGACCCTGGCGGCCGCCCATGCCATCAGCCGGGCGGTGCCGGTGCCGGTGCTGTGCGCCTCCGGACTTTCGGCCGTCACGGTGCCGATGGCCCTGGCCGCCGGTGCCGCCGGTGTCGGCGTGGGCTCCGCCGTCAACCGCCTCGACGATGAACTCGCCATGGTGGCGGTGGTGCGTGCCCTGCGGGAAGCGATGCAAGCGGCGGCTGTGGTTCACGGTGAACGGGCTCAGTAAACTGATCGGGCTGCTGTATTTCCTCCCATGGGCTCGCTTGCCTGGCTCCTGCAATGGCCGATCCGGGCCCTCATCCTGCTCCTGGTGGCGCGGTTGCCCCTCGGGGTGGAGATGGCGAGCTTCCCGGTCGCCCTCCTGTCGGCCGTCGTCATCGGTCTGCTGGGCACGCTGCTGATCTGGCCGCTGAAGCTGATTCTCGGGCCGATCTGGGCTGTCACCTCCCTGGGGGGCATCATCAGCCCGGTGTCGTTCCTGTTCAACTGGCTGATCACGGTCATCCTGTTCGGCCTGGCCGCCTGGTTGATCAAGGGCTTCCAGCTCAAGAACGGTCTGGTCAGCGCCATCCTCGGCGCGCTGGCCTACAGCGTGCTGAGCAGCCTGGTGCTGGGTTGGCTGGGGCTGGATGTGCCGCTCACCCGCGCGATGGCGGCCACCACCGGCCTGGGTTGATCGGTTTTCCCCGCCGAGCCGTTCCCCGGGGGTGAACGCCAGAATGGCCCGATGCCATTCCAGCTTCACGCCCCCTACGTCCCCAAGGGTGACCAGCCCACCGCCATCGAAGCGATGGTGAAGGGCGTGGATGGAGGCGAACGCTTCCAGACCCTGCTGGGGGCCACCGGCACCGGCAAGACCTTTTCGATCGCCAACGTGATCGCCCGCACGGGGCGTCCCACCCTGGTGCTGGCCCACAACAAGACGCTGGCGGCCCAGCTCTGCAACGAGCTGCGGGAATTCTTCCCCAACAATGCCGTCGAATACTTCATCTCCTATTACGACTACTACCAGCCCGAGGCTTACGTTCCCGTCTCGGACACCTACATCGCCAAGACCGCCTCGATCAACGAGGAGATCGACATGCTGCGGCACTCGGCCACCCGCTCCCTGTTCGAGCGGCGCGATGTGATCGTGGTGGCCTCGATCAGCTGCATCTACGGCCTAGGCATCCCTTCGGAATACCTCAAGGCCGCCGTGAAGTTTCAGGTGGGCGACAAGCTCGATCTGCGCGGCTCGCTCCGGGATCTGGTCAACAACCAGTACTCCCGCAACGACATCGAGATCAGCCGCGGTCGCTTCCGGGTGCGGGGCGATGTGCTGGAGATCGGACCCGCTTACGAAGACCGGCTGGTGCGGATCGAGCTGTTCGGCGATGAGGTGGAGGCGATCCGCTACGTGGATCCCACCACCGGTGAAATCCTCCAGAGCCTGGAGACCATCAACATCTACCCGGCCAAGCACTTCGTGACGCCCAAGGAGCGGCTGCAGGGGGCGATCCAGGCGATCCGGGCCGAGCTGCGCGAACGCCTGGAGGTGCTCAACGGCCAGGGTCGGCTGCTGGAGGCCCAGCGCCTGGAGCAGCGCACCACCTACGACCTGGAGATGCTGGAGCAGGTGGGCTACTGCAACGGGGTGGAGAACTACGCCCGGCACCTGGCGGGCCGGGAGGCCGGCACGCCGCCCGAGTGTCTGATCGATTACTTCCCCGACGACTGGCTGCTGGTGGTGGATGAGAGCCATGTCACCTGCTCCCAGCTGCAGGCCATGTACAACGGCGACCAGAGCCGCAAGCAGGTGCTGATCGAGCACGGCTTCCGCCTGCCCAGCGCCGCCGACAACCGGCCCCTCAAGGGGGAGGAGTTCTGGGAAAAGGCTCGGCAGACCATCTTCGTTTCGGCCACCCCGGGCGCCTGGGAGCTGGCCCAGAGCCAGGGGCAGGTGGTGGAGCAGGTGATCCGCCCCACCGGCGTTCTCGACCCGATCGTGGAGGTGCGCCCCTCCGAGGGCCAGATCGATGATCTGCTCGGTGAGATCCGGGTGCGGGCCGATCGCCAGGAGCGGGTGCTGGTCACCACCCTCACCAAGCGGATGGCGGAGGACCTCACCGATTACCTGGCCGAGAACGGGGTGCGGGTGCGCTACCTGCACTCGGAGATCCATTCGATCGAACGGATCGAGATCATCCAGGATCTGCGCAACGGCGCCTACGACGTGCTTGTGGGGGTCAACCTGCTGCGGGAGGGCCTCGATCTGCCCGAGGTGTCCCTGGTGGCCATCCTCGACGCCGACAAGGAGGGCTTCCTGCGGGCGGAACGCTCCCTCATTCAGACGATCGGCCGGGCGGCGCGCCACATCGACGGGGTGGCCCTGCTCTATGCCGACAACCTCACCGACTCGATGGCCAAGGCGATCTCCGAGACGGAGCGGCGCCGGGTGATTCAGCACGCCTACAACGAGCGCCACGGCATCACGCCCACCCCCGCCGGAAAGCGGGCGGGCAACTCCATCCTCACCTTCCTCGAGCTCTCACGCCGTCTCAGTGACGACCAGCTGGAGGAGGCGGCCGACCAGGCCGAGCACAACGCGGTGTCCCTCGATGCGTTGCCCGAGCTGATCAGGCAGCTGGAGGACAAGATGAAGGTGGCGGCGAAGAGCCTGGAATTCGAGGAGGCCGCCAACCTGCGCGATCGCATCAAGAACCTGCGCCAGAAGCTGGTGGGCCGGCCGGCGGCCTAAAGGGCGCGCCGATCCAGGGCTTCGGCCAGGCGGTTGGCGGCGGCGGCCAGTTCGGCCTGGGGATCGGGGCCGGCATCGGCGGCCATGATCTCCTCCTTGCGTTTCATCGCTTCGATCGCCCGCACGATCAGGAACACCACGAAGGCGATCACCAGGAAGTTGATCAGGGCCACGATCACCGCCCCGGCGGGCCAGGCGCTGATCGAATCGACCTGCGCCGCCTTCAGGGCCGGCTCCAGCAGGCTCGTCATCACCAGGCTGACGATCGCATCGACCACCTTGCCGAAGGCACCGCCGATCACCACGGCCACCGCCAGATCGACCACGTTGCCCTTGTTGATGAAATCCTTGAAGTCGCTCAGAAAGGAGCTGGCGGCGCGCCGGGCCATGGACATCGTTCGTGCAGGATGTCCTTTACTACCCCATGGCCGGAGGGTCTAACGCAGTCCCAAGGGTTCCAGCCGGAGCAGCTGGCCATCGCCGGCTCCGTCCGTGAGCACATACAGGAATCCGTCCGGGCCCTGGCGCACGTCCCTCACCCTGGCGCCGACGGAAATCTCCTCCTGTGGTGTCACCGAGCCCTTCGGATTGGGGCGCAGCCGATGCACCTGCTGCGACACCAGTCCGCCGGCGAAGAGATCGCCGTGCCAGCCCGGATAGCGATCGCCGTCGTAGAGCGCCAGGCCGGAGGGCGCGATGGCGGGCGTCCAGACCAGCGCCGGATCCCGCAGGCCCGGAGCACTGCTGGCCGGCGCGATGGCGGGGCCGAAGTATTCGCGGCTGTGGGTCACCGTCGGCCAGCCGTAGTTCACCCCGGCCTCGATCCGGTTGAGTTCGTCGCCACCCCTGGCGCCGTGTTCGCTGGCCCAGACCCGGCCATTGCGGCGATCGATGGCCAGGCCCTGGATGTTGCGGTGCCCGAGGCTCCAGAGTCCCGGCAGGGTGTTGGGCCTGCCGGCGAAGGGGGTGCCCCTGGCGGGGCTGCCGTCGTCGTTGAGGCGCACCACCTTGCCCAGGGCGCTGCCGGGGTTCTGGGCCTGGAGGCGGATCAGGGCCCCCTCCAGCTGGACCGGAGGATTGCCCCCATCACCGATGGCCAGCAGCAGGGTGCGATCGGGCAGCCAGAGCAGGCGGGAGCCGAAGTGCTGGCTGTCTGCCTTCCGTTGCGGCACGGCGAACAGCACCTGCAGGTCGGTGAGGGCGTGGCCGTCGAAGCGGGCCCGGGCCAGCCGGGTGTGGTTGGCCGCGGCGCTGCCGGCCGCATAGGTGAGATAGATCCAGCGGTTGGTGGCGAAGTCGGGATGCACGGCCACATCCAGCAGGCCCCCCTGGCCGGCGGCCAGCACCTCCGGTACGCCCCGGATCGGCTCCGGTTGCAGCACACCGCCCCGCACCAGGCGCAGCCGGCCCGGCCGCTCCGTGATCAGCAGGTCGCCGTCCGGCAGCCAGGCCACGGCCCAGGGGTGCTCCAGGCCGCTCACCACCGGCACGCTGCGCACCGCGGCGGAGACGGCCGCAGGCTGGCAGCCCCCCACGAGGGCGGGCACCAGCAGGACCGCCGCCAGCCCGTTCAGGATCGGTGAACGGCGACGGGCCATGGCGTGGGGGAGATCTCCAGCAGCACCAGGTCGCGCAGGTCGTGGAGCAGGGCCAGTTCGGTGCTGCTCAGCTGGCGCGGCCGGGTGTCGATCAGACACAGGGTGCCCAGGCAGGTGCCGTCGTCGAGGATCAGGGGCGAGCCGGCGTAGAAGCGGATGCGCGGCTCCCCCAGCACCAGCGGGTTATCCGCGAAGCGGTCATCGAGCCAGGTGTCCGCCACCAGCAGATCCGACCTCTGCGCGATCGCATGGGCGCAGAAGGCCAGATCGCGGGAGGTCTGGCCGGTGGCCAGGCCGTGGCAAGACTTGAACCACTGCCGCTCCGCATCGATCAGGCTGATCAGGGCGATGGGCACGTCGAAGGCAGCGGCGGCGATCCGGGTGAGGCGGTCGAAGCGTTCCTCCCGCTCCGTGTCCAGCAGGCCCAGCTCGCCCAGGCGGCGCAGGCGCCGCTCCTCATCCCCCGGCGGCCGGGCCCGCTGCCAGCGGCAGGGGGTGCGCAGGCTCCAGGCCCGAAGCCTGGCGCGCAGGAAGCGTTCGGAGATGGGCCGCACCAGCCACTCGCTGACCAGGGGGTCGTCCAGCCGGGCCAGGCTCTCTTCGGCGGCCAGCATCAGCACAGGTGTCTCGGCCCTGCTGTTGCCCAGGGACTCCCGCAGGCGGCGGGTCAGACCGGGCCCGTCCGGATGGGTCACCGGTTCCAGCAGCAGCACCGAGGCCCCCTGCTGCTCAAGGGCTTCGAGCAGCTGCGATTCATCGCCAGCCACGCGGAAAGGCAGGCCCTCCAGGCGCAGGGCGGTGGTGAGGGCCGCCTCCAGGTCCCCGTCCGCCACCCACACCAGGGCCGGAGGGCCACTGGGCGTCTCCGCCTGGCTTCCGCCTCCGCCAGCCTTCGTTTCGACGCCGGGGCCTTCGCTGGGGGAGGTGCGCAGCACCAGCCCCTCCGAGGCCGCCATCACCTCCAGGGGGGAGCCCCGGTCGGCCAGATCGGCGTGCACCCGGGCCAGGATCAGGTCGATCGCCGCATCGTTGCGCAGGGGGTCGTGGTGGGTGAGCACCAGCCGGGCCACCCCGGCCTCCTCACAGAGGCGCACGGCGTACTCCACCGAGCTGTGGCCCCAGCCGAGCTTGGCCGGAAACTCCAGGGCCGTGTACTGGGCGTCGTGGATCACCAGGTCGGCCCCCTCGATGAACTCCGCGTAGTGCAGGTCGGGGCCGGACACCGGGCCACGGCCGCTGGCCAGCTCGGCGGCGTGGGGTTCGTGGTCGCAGCAGTAGACGACCGTGGCCCCATCGGCCTGGAGCCGGTAGGCCAGGGTGAGGGCGGGATGGTTGAGGTGGTGGGTCGTCACCGTCACGTCGCCGACGCGGAAGGTGCCGACGCCCAGATCGTGGTACCGGATCGTGGCCGCGAACTGGTCGAGGGTGACCGGGAAGTAGGCGTGCTGCATCTGGCCGGAAAGCACGCTGCGCAGGCTGCCCGAGAGGCCGCTGGGTCCGTAGACGTCCCAGGCGTGGCCAGGGGCGAAGAAGGGGGCGAAGAAGGGAAAGCCCTGGATATGGTCCCAGTGGGTGTGGCTGATCAGAAGGGACCCCTCCATGCCGTCGGGGCGCTCCTGCATCAGGGCCTGGCCCAGGCCGTGGGCGCCGGTGCCGCAGTCGATCACCAGCAGGGTGCCGGTGTCGGAGCGGACCTCCACACAGGACGTGTTGCCGCCGAAGCGGAAGGTGTCGGGGCCGGGTTTGGCGATCGAACCCCGGGTTCCCCAGAACCGGACCAGCATGCCGTCACCCTGTCGCCGCCCCAACCCTAGGAAGGGCAGGCGCTTTCAGCTGCGGGTGCTTCGGTTCCCTCGGCGGCGTGGCGGGCCGTGCCGCCCAGGCCGAAGGCCTGGTGCACCGCCTGCAGGGCGCGGACCCCATCGGCCTCCGCCACCACGCAGCTGGTGCGGATCTCGCTGGTGGCGATCAGGGAGATGTTGATGCCCGCATCGGCCAGGGAACGGAACATCCGTGCCGCCGTGCCGGCGGTGCAGGCCATCCCGGCGCCCACGGCGCTGACCCTGGCGATGGCCGGGCCCTCCTCGAAGCAGGCGCCGTCCCACTGGCGCAGGACCGGGGCCAGGGCCCGCTCGGCCCCCGGCCGGTCGTCGCGCCGCAGGGTGAAGCTCATGTCCCGCCGCCGATCCTGGGGGCCGCCGTGGGTGCGCTCCGACTGCACGATGGCGTCCAGGCTGATGCCCGCATCGGCCAGGGCCCGGCAGATGGCCGCGGCGGCCCCCGGCCGGTCGGGCACCCGCCGCACCGACACCTGCACCTGGTCGCGGTCGAGGGCCACCCCCCGCACCGCCGGATCGCCCAGGTGACAGGGGGGCGGATCGTGGCGCAGCTGCTGGTCGGCCAGCTCGAACGCCTCCCCCGCCGCCCGCAGGGCCCGGGCCCCCAGCTGGCCATCCACCACGCAGCTCACCTTCACCTCGCTGGTGGCGATCAGGCGCAGGTTGATGCCCAGGCGGGCCATGGTGTCGAACAGGCGGGCCGCCACCCCCGGCCGGCCCAGGATGCCGGCGCCGGCGATGCTCAGCTTGGCCATGCCGGCTTCGGCCGTGAGCTGGGCGCCATCGGCCCCCATGGCGGCCAGCACCTCCTGGCAGACCCGGCGGGCCGGTTCCATCTCCGTGGCCGCCAGGGTGAAGGCGATGTCGTTGCTTGTCCCCTCGTGAATCGCCTGCACGATCAGGTCCACGTTCAGGCCGGCGGCGCCGAGGGCCTCGAACAGGGTGGCGGCCACGCCTGGCCTGTCGGGCACATGGGAGAGGGCCAGCACCGCCTGGTCCGTCTCCAGTTCGGCTCCGTCCACGGGCCGGCCCAGTTCCAGCCCTTCACTGCCGATCGGGCGGGCCGGGCCACTGGTGAGGCGGGTGCCGGGGGCCTGGCTCCAGCTGGAGCGCACCGTCAGGGGCACCCCGTAGTTGCGGGCAATCTCCACGGCCCGGGGGTGGAGCACCGCGGCCCCGAGGCTGGCCAGCTCCAGCATCTCGTCGCAGCTGACACTCGCCATCAGCTGGGCATCGCTCACCTTGCGGGGGTCGGTGGTCAGCACACCGGGCACGTCGGTGTAGATCTCGCAGCCGTCGGCACCGAGGGCGGCCGCCAGCGCCACCGCCGAAGTGTCGGAGCCGCCCCGCCCCAGGGTGGTGATCTCCGGGGTGCCGGCGTGGCCGCTGCTGGTGCCCTGGAAGCCGGCCACCACCACCACGTGGCCGTCCTCCAGCAGGCGGCGCAACCGTTCGGTCCGCACCTCCAGGATGCGGGCCCGGCCATGGGCCGATTCGGTGATGATCCCCGCCTGGGTGCCGGTCATCGAGACGGCGGGCACGCCTTCGGTATGCAGGGCCATCGAGAGCAGGGCGATCGACACCTGCTCACCCGTGGCCAGCAGCATGTCCATCTCCCGCCGTGGCGGGTCACTGCAGAGGCTGGCGGCCATGTCCGTCAGCTGGTCGGTGGTATGCCCCATGGCTGAGACCACGATCACCAGTTCGTGGCCCTCCTCGCGACTGGCGGCGATGCGGCGGGCCACCGCACGGATCCGGTCGGTGTCGGCCACCGACGTCCCCCCGAACTTCTGTATCAGCAGGCCCATGGGCTCGTCGCCGGCGCGTCGGGCTCGATTATCGACGCGGGGCGTGGCCGGGCTGGTCGTGCCAGCCCTGGGCGGCGGCCAGCAGGAAGCCGTCCCGGAAGGCGTCGCCGGGGTCGGCGCCGCGCTTGAGGGCGGCCTCCACGTCGAGCAGGCGGCGCAGCAGGGCCAGGAGCTGGTCGGGGCTGCGGCCGCGGATCTGTTTGCGCATCACGTAGATCCTCTTGGGATTGCCGATCCCCGCCGCCTTGGCGATCACGGCCACGTCCTGCTCGCCGCTGCGCTCCAGCAGGCACACCCACAGCCAGCCCCGGATCTGGCTGGCCAGGGCCGCCACGATCCGCAGGGCCGGTTCGTTGGCCTCCAGGAGCGCTTCCACCAGGGCGATCGCCTCGGCGGGGCGCTGGGCCAGCAGGGCATCCCCCACGGCCAGGCTGCTGGTGACCTGGCCGCCGATCAGGGCCGCCACCGCCTCGGCTGTGATGGGGCCCGCGGCGCTGCCGGTGTGCAGCGCCAGCTTCTCCAGCTCGCTGGCCAGCCGCAGGCCGTCGCTGCCGATCGCTTCGGCCAGGGCTTCCGCTGCCCCCGGAGCCAGGGCCAGCCCCCGCTCCCGGGCGGCGCTCT
Organism: Cyanobium sp. Aljojuca 7A6; assembly: GCF_024346455.1. Classification (GTDB taxonomy): domain Bacteria; phylum Cyanobacteriota; class Cyanobacteriia; order PCC-6307; family Cyanobiaceae; genus Cyanobium. The sequence continues at coordinate 91,319 of NZ_JAGQCY010000008.1, read as the reverse complement.
CCACCCGCTCGATCTGGCCGGCCCCGTCCCAGATCGGGGGCAGGGGAAAGGATCGCTCCTCCGCCACGGCCCGCAGCCGCTTGGTGGTGCGCAGCCGGGCGTCGGGCTTGCCCTCGCTGACCAGGAACAGGTGGCCTTCGGCGGGGATGAGCTCAAGGGCGGCCTCCAGCTGGGCGGCCAGCTCCGCCGGACAGGCCTGGCAGAAGGGACTGCGCTGCAGCACCACCACCCGGGCCCCGGCGCCGAAGGGGGCCGTGCGGGCCTCCTCCAGGGCCCGGGCCGCCTGGAGGGGGTCGGCCCCGTCGAGGCGACTGAGGTTGATCGTGGCCCAGGCCGGATCCACCAGGGCCTCGATCTGGACCGCCAGGGCCCGCTGTCGGGCGGCCTCGTCGTCGCCCCAGTAGAGGTGGATCGGCATCAGGGCAGGGGTGGCCGCGCCGGCAGGGGCAGGGCGGCCACCAGGCGGGGGTCCCGGCTGATCATCGCCGTGGCCCCGCCATGCAGGGCCGAGGCCAGCTCCATGGCGCCATCGGAGCCCAGGGCCGGCCCGGTGCCGGGTCGTTGCAGGCGTGCCGCCGCCAGGGCGACCTGGGGCGTCAGGCTCACCAGGGTCCAGGCCGCGGGGTCGCTGAACACGGCTTCGTAGCGGGCCGCCAGGGTTTCGTCCCCCCGGAGCAGCGGCCCCTCCACCAGCGTCCTCAGGGTGGCCATGCTCAGGACCCCGCGCCAGTGGCCGGCGGCGATCGCGGCGATCAGGGGCTCGTGCCGGCGTCCGCCGGCGTCCCCGCGCAGCCAGGGAATCAGCACCGTCGCGTCGATGGCCACGGCCGATCCGAGGGCCAGGGCGGCGCCGCCGTCCAGGGGCTCCACTGGCCCGCTTCCGCCGGCGGGGGGTGGCAGGGGATCGGGCCAGCAGTCGCGGCCGCTGCCCTTGAGGGCGAGCAGGGCCTGCCGCTGGGCCCGGTGGCGGCGCCACAGGGGGACCAGGGCGGCCACCGCGTGGCCATGGCGCGCGATGAGGGTCTCCTCGCCTCCCCGGGCCCGATCGAGCAGTTCAGGGAAGCGCTTCCTGGCTTCGAGCACGCCGAGGGTGGGCATGGTTCGCGGCGCCGGAATCGGGATCTGTACACAATGTACAGGTCTTGAATTCGGTTGAGGGCCGCCCCTGCCCGTGCTCCTGTCTCCGGTTCTGTTCCTCCCGTCTCGTCGGAGCCTGCCCAGTCGTTTCGCTGCTGGCCAGGTCCAGTCCCGCCCCGTCCGGCGGCTCCCGTAGCCTCGCCGTTTCCCCTTCCGGGCTGCAGGCCGCGCCGGGCGCCGGGGGTGGCTCAGCGACCGGGGCGCCGCAGGCGATGGACAGCTTCGATTCTTCGGGCTTCGCAGCCTCCCTCGACCACCCGATCTTCCGGGAGAGCGTGCGCCGCATCCGCGGCTGGCTGGGGCCCACCGGCCTGGAGGGGGTGGAGCAGGAGCTGCTCGAGCGGCTGGTGCACAGCAGCGGCGACCTGGCCCTGGCGCCGGATCTGCGCCTCGGCCCGGGGGCCTGCGCCGCCGGCCTCCAAGCCCTGGCGGCCGGCGCACCGATCCTCACCGACACCGCCATGGCCGCGGCGGCCGTGGCGCCCATGGCCCGGCGCACCTTCGCCAATCCGGTCCATTCGGTGTTGGCCTGGGCTCCCGCCGTCGCCCCCGCCGGTGGCACCCGGGCGGCGGCGGGCATGGAGCGGGCCCTGGCGGCGCACCCAGGGGCGGTCGTGCTGGTGGGCAGTGCGCCCACGGCCCTGGAGCGGCTGCTGGAGCTGGTCGAGGCCGGCACCATCGCCGCTCCGGCCCTGGTGATCGGCATGCCGGTGGGGTTCGTGGGGGTGGCCGAGAGCAAACGCCACCTGGCCGCCAGCGCCCTCCCCCAGATCCGCCTGGAGGGCAGCAAGGGCGGTGCTGGCCTGGTGGGTGCCGCCGCCAATGCCCTGCTGCGGCGGGCCTGGCTGGATCAGGCGGCCCTGGGTCCCCCCTGAAGCCCCACCGCCACATGGCTGTTGGCCTCGATGCGGCCGAGCACCTGGCGGGCCCGCAGCACCACCGAGGCCGGAACCCCCGCCAGCCGGGCCGCCTCGATGCCGTAGCTGCGGCTGGCGCCCCCCCGGCAGACCCGGTGCAGGAACACCAGGTCGTTGCCGGTCTCCTCCACCAGCACCTGGGCGTTGCCGACGTTGGGCAGCAGCTCAGCGAGCTCGTTGAGCTCGTGGTAGTGGGTGGCGAAGATCGTCCGGGCCCCGATGCCGTCGGCCAGGTGCTCCGCCACGGCCCAGGCGATCGAGAGGCCGTCGAAGGTGGCCGTGCCCCGGCCGATCTCGTCGAGCAGCACCAGGGAGCGGGGGCTGGCGTGGTGCAGGATGTTGGCGGTCTCGGCCATCTCCACCATGAAGGTGGACTGGCCGCTGGCCAGGTCGTCCACCGCCCCCACCCGGGTGAAGATCCGGTCGGCGATGCCGAGGCGGGCCGAGCGGGCCGGGATCCAGCTGCCGATCTGGGCCATCAGCTGCAGCAGGCCGCTCTGGCGCAGGTAACAGCTCTTGCCGCTCGCATTGGGGCCGGTGAGGACGATCAGATCCGGCGCCGGGGCGCCCAGCTGCAGGTCGTTGGGCGTGAAGGACGCGTCGACCAGCAGCTGCTCCACCACCGGATGGCGCCCCGCCTCGATCTCCAGTTCGCGGCCCTCACTGAGTTCCGGCCGGCAGTAACCGCCGGTGGCCGCCACCTCCGCCAGGGAGGCCAGGGCATCGAGTTCCGCCACCCGCCGGGCGGCCGCCCGCACGGGCCCTGCGGCCTCTCCAATGCTGCGACGCAGCTCGCAGAACAGGTCGTATTCCCGCTGGCAGGCCCGCGCCCGCAGCTGCAGGATCCGGCCTTCGCGGCCCTTGAGCTCCGGGGTGACGAAGCGTTCCTCGTTGGCCAGGGTCTGGCGGCGGATCCAGTGGTCCGGAACGGCGGCGGCGCGGGCGCGACTCACCGCCAGGAAGTAGCCGAAGGTGCGGTGGTACTGCAGGCGCAGGTTGGGGTTGCCGCTGGCCCGCCGTTCGATCGCCTCCTGCCGGGAGAGCCAGGCCTCCTGGTCGTCGAGCTGGTTGCGCAGGCCGTCGAGCACCGGATCGACCCCGTCGTGGAGCAGCCCCCCCTCGCTGAGGGACAGGGGCGGCGCCTCGACCAGGTGGTGGCGCACCTCCTCGGCCAGGGCGGCCAGTTCGGGCCAGGGACCCTGCAGGGCCGCCAGGGGGCCGCTGCGGCAGGAGGCCACCAGAGCGGCCAGGCGCGGCAGCCGCTCGAGGCCGTCGGCCAGGGACACCAGGTCGCGGGCGGAGGCGCTGCCGGCGCCGGCCCGGCCCGCCAGCCGCTCCAGATCCCCCATGGGCCGCAGCAACCGGCGCAGCCCCACCCGCAGGGGCCGATGGGCCACCAGCTCGCTCACCGCCTCCTGCCGCTCCAGGATCGCGGCGCGGTCCACCAGGGGGGCCTCGATCCAGCGCCGCAGGCAGCGGCCGCCCATGGCGGTGGCGGTGCGGTCGAGGGCCCAGAGCAGGGAGCCCTGCAGGGCGCCGCCCAGCTGGGTGCGGGTGAGCTCCAGGTTGCGGCGGGTCTGGGCGTCGAGCACCAGCTGGTCGCCGGCGTGCCAGAGCCGGGGCATTTCCAGGGGAATGGCCGCGGCGCTCTCTGCCGCCGCCGTCGGGGCCGGTTCGGGTGTCGGCTGGGTGGTGTCCAGGTAGGCCAGCAGGCCCCCGGCGGCCCGCAGCGCCAGCTTCGCCTCCCCCAGCCCCAGCCCATCAAGGCTGGCCAGGCGGAAGCGGCGGCGCAGCAGGGCGGCGGCTTCGGTGGCCTCGAAGGGGGTGCGGGCCAGGGGGGTGAGCCGCAAACCCTCGGGGCACCAGGGCGGCGCTTCCCCCTGGCCGGGCCAGACCACCTCGGCGGGCTCCAGCTGCAGCAGCTCCTGGTGCAGGCTGCCGCTGCCCATGCGCTCGGTCAGCCGGAACTCGCCGGTGCTGACGTCGGCGACGGCCAGGCCCCAGTGGCCGGCATGGCTGCCGTCCCCGTCGAGAACCACGGCGCAGAGCCAGTTGTTGCGGCGGGCCGCCAGCATGCCCTCCTCCAACACCGTGCCGGGGGTCAGCACGCGGGTGATGCCCCGGCGCAGCAGGGCCCCCTTGGCAGGGGTGGCCTCCAGCTGGTCGCAAAGGGCCACGCTGAGGCCGCGGCGCACCAGGTCGGCGCAGTAGCGCTCGGCGGCGTGGTGGGGGATGCCCGCCATCGGCACCCGGCCCAGGGCCTTGCCGGCGTCCTTGCCGGTCAGGGTGAGCTCCAGCAGGCGCGAGAGCAGGATCGCGTCCTCGAAGAAGAATTCGTAGAAGTCGCCGAGGCGATACAGCAGCACCCGGTCCGGATGGGCCGCCTTCAGCTCCACGTAGTGCCGCAGCACCGGGGTGAGTGCCGCCGGGTCCACCAGGGAATGGTGGTGCCAGCGGGGCAGGTCGCCATCGGGCTCCGGGCTCTCGCCGCCGCCGTCAGGGTCGGCCGGCTCGGGCTCCGGGGCCGCTGATCGCCGCCGGCGGGCCCGGGGCCGGGCGCTGGCATCGGCGAGCAGGGTCTGGTCATCCAGGCCGCCCTCGCGATCGGGCTCCGCCGCCGCCGGGGCCGGTTCGCCTCCGAACAGGTCGCCCTGGAGGCTGGCGTCGTTTGCGAGAGGGAGCTGCTGCTGCACTTCCCTGGCCATGGGCCCGCCGCCTGGAGCGCCCCGATCGTAGGAGGCCCGCCCGGGAGATCCTCACGTCCCTGGCGGTGGAGGCCCCGATGCTGCTCAACTGGGTCATGAGCTTCTTCGTGGTCTGATCCCTTGACGGTTTTCGAAGGTCGTTTCACCGATGTCGCCGGTCTGCGGATCGGCCTGGTGATCGCCCGCTTCAACGATCTGGTGACCGGCAAGCTGCTGAGCGGCTGCCTCGATTCCCTCTCGCGCCACGGCATTGATGTGGGCCCCGAGAGCAGCCAGCTCGACGTGGCCTGGGTGCCGGGCAGCTTCGAGATCCCCCTGGTGGCCCAGCGGCTGGCCGCCAGCGGCCGCTACCAGGTGGTGATCACCCTGGGGGCGGTGATCCGCGGCGACACCCCCCACTTCGACGTGGTGGTGGCTGAGGTGAGCAAGGGGGTGGCCGCCGTCGCCCGGGACACCGGCGTGCCGGTGATCTTCGGGGTGCTCACCACCGACACCCTGCAGCAGGCCCTCGAGCGGGCCGGCATCAAGAGCAACCTGGGCTGGAGCTACGGCCTCCAGGCCCTGGAGATGGGCAGCCTGATGGCCGCGCTGCCGCAGCCGACGCCATGAACCGCAAGGGACTCATCCTGGCGGGGGGCAGCGGCACGCGCCTGGCGCCCCTCACCACCGCCGTCAGCAAGCAGCTGGTGCCGGTGTACGACAAACCGATGATCTACTACCCGCTCAGCACCCTGATGCTGGCGGGCATCCGGGAGGTGCTGGTGATCACCACCCCCACCGACCAGCCCGCCTTTGAGCGGCTGCTGGGGGACGGATCGTCCTGGGGCATGACGATCCGCTACGCCGTGCAGCCCAGCCCTGATGGCCTGGCCCAGGCGTTCCTGATCGGTGCCGATTTCCTCGATGGCGCCCCGGCGGCCCTGGTGCTGGGGGACAACCTGTTCCACGGCCACGACCTGATCCCCCAGCTGCAGGGGGCCAACGGCGAGCGGCCGGGGGCCACGGTGTTCGCCTACCCGGTGAGCGATCCGGAGCGCTACGGGGTGGTGGAGTTCAGCGGCGATGGCCAGGTGCTGAGCATCGAGGAGAAGCCGGCCCGGCCGCGCAGCCGCTACGCCGTGACGGGGCTGTACTTCTACGACCACACGGTGGTGGAACGGGCCCGGCAGGTGCGGCCATCGCCGCGGGGCGAGCTGGAGATCACCGACCTCAACCAGCTCTACCTCGACGAGGGCCTGCTGCGCGTGGAGCTGATGGGCCGCGGCATGGCCTGGCTGGACACCGGCACTCCCGATTCCCTGCACGAGGCCGCCAGCTACATCCGCACCCTCGAGAAGCGCCAGGGCCTCAAGGTGGGCTGCCCCGAGGAGGTGGCCTGGCGCCTGGGCTGGATCGACCACGGCCAGCTGGAGCGCCTGGCCCTGCCCCTGAAGAAATCCGGCTACGGCGACTACCTGCTGCGCCTGCTGCAGGAGGCCGCCAGCGACCACCAGGCCCTGGAGCCCCAGCGATGAACGTCCAGTTCCTGGCCATCGAAGGCCCCCTGCTGATCAGCCCGGCGGTGTATGCCGACGAGCGGGGCTGGTTCAGCGAGAGCTGGAACCGGCGCCGCTTTGCCGAAGCCCTGGGGCGGGAGGACGCCGACGCCCCCGAGTTCGTGCAGGACAACCACTCCCGCTCCGTGCAGGGCGTGCTGCGGGGCCTGCATTTCCAGCGGGCGCCGCACCCCCAGGGCAAGCTGGTGCGCTGCACCGTCGGCGAGGTCTTCGATGTGGCCGTCGATCTGCGCCTGGACTCCCCCACCCTGGGGCAGTGGGTGGGCGAGCGGCTCAGCGCCGAGAACCAGCACCAGCTCTGGGTGCCGGTGGGCTTCGCCCACGGCTTCCTGACCCTGAGCGCGGTGGCCGAGGTGCAGTACAAGACCGCCGGCTACTGGAGCCGGGAGTGCGAGCGCTCCCTGGCCTGGAACGACCCGGCGCTCGGCATCGACTGGCCCCTGGGGGAGCTGCCGTCGCCCCACCAGCCCCTGCTGGCGCCCAAGGACGCCGCTGCCCCCAGCCTGGGGGCCCTGGCGGCGGCCGGCGATCTGTTCGCGCCCGACAACGTGTGAAGGATGGCCGCCGGAGGCGGGCAGGTCCCCGCGCTGCATGGCAGGATCCCCAACGCTGCCTGATCCGGCCTCGCGCCTTCCTGCCCCATGCAGATCCTCAACACCCTCACCGTTCTGGCCTTGGTGGTGATGTCCTTCGCCCTGATCGTGGCAGTGCCCGTGCTCTACGCGAGCACTGAGGACAGCGGCCGCTCCAACCGCCTGATCCTGATCGGCGGCGCCGCCTGGGTGGCCCTGGTGCTGGTGAACTGGGGCATGAGCCTGCTGGTGGTCTGAGGTCGACAGGGTGACGGCGTGACAGCCTGCCCGGACCACCCCAGCGCCGCCGTATGAGCGTCACTCGCATTCAGCCCAGGCGTCGCTTTTCATTCTTCGAGTGGAAGGAGATCGTCGAGTATCGCGATCTCCTGTATTACCTGTCGCTTCGCGACATCAAGCTGCGCTACAAGCAGACGAGTCTCGGGGCGGTCTGGGTGATCCTGCAGCCGCTCGTGCCCGCCATCATCTTCGCCGTGCTGTTCGGCAACTTCGCCCGTCTGCCCAGCAATGGCCAGCCCTACCTGCTGATGGTGTTCACCGGTCTGATTCCCTGGAGCCTGTTCAGCAACTCGATCGGTAGGGCTGGAACCAGCCTTGTGGCCAATTCCGGCCTGCTTTCGAAGATTTATTTTCCCCGCCTGATCATTCCCCTGGCCTCGATGGGGTCGGTGGTCGTTGATGGACTGGTCAGCCTTGGGGTCCTGGTGGTGCTGCTGGCCCTCTTCGGCATCGGTCTGGGCTGGCATCTGCTGGCCGCTCCGTTCTTTCTGCTGGCGGCCTTCCTGATGGGCCTGGGCTTGACGCTGATCGTAGCCTCGCTAAATGTCTATCACCGTGACTTCGGCTACGCGGTGCCGTTCGTCCTGCAGGCCTGGAACTATCTGACTCCGATTGTCTACTCGTCTTCCTTGATCCCTGAGCGATGGCAGTTCTTGTATTCCCTCAATCCAACGGTCGGTCTTATTGAAGGATTCCGCTGGTCGGTGCTGGGCGGTGTGCCGATCACCGTCACCATGATGGCGAGCATGCTGTCGGGGCTGGTCGCTTCCCTGGCGATCGGCATGGCCGTGTTCCAGAAGATTGAAAGGGGCTTTGCCGATATCGTATGAATTCGACCTCAGAGATTGCTGTCACGGTTCGTTCCCTGGGTAAGTCGTACAGGATTGATCATCTGGGCTCGGTGGAGCCTTCTGATGCAGCCAAGGGTGGCTCCCGGGGTCGCTGGCCCTGGCAAAGCAAGGGGCCACGCCAGCGCATGAGCAGTGAGATCTTCTGGGCCCTGCGGGATGTGGATTTCGAGGTTCCCCGCGGCAAGGTGTTTGGGGTGATCGGCAGGAACGGGGCTGGCAAGAGCACCCTGCTGAAGATCCTTTCACGGATCACCGAGCCCACCACCGGCATGGCTGAGATCCGTGGTCGCGTGGGCTCCCTGCTGGAGGTGGGCACAGGTTTTCACCCCGAGCTCAGCGGCCGGGAGAACATCTACCTCAATGGCACGCTGCTGGGAATGCGCCGCCGGCAGATCGACCAGGTTTTCGATGCGATTGTTGATTTTGCGGAAGTCCACCGTTTCATCGATACCCCGGTGAAGCGCTATTCCAGTGGCATGTATGTGCGCCTGGCCTTTGCTGTCGCCGCCCACCTGGAGCCGGATATCCTGATCATCGATGAAGTGCTGGCGGTGGGCGATCTTCAATTTCAGAAGAAGTGCCTCGGCAAGATGAAAGATGTTACGGGACAGGGCCGCACCGTGCTTTTTGTGAGCCACAGCCTCAGCACGGTCAATACCCTGTGTGACACCTGCATGTTGCTGGAGAATGGCAGGGTCACCCAGATCGGTCCCACCGAATCTGTGACAGCCTCCTATTTCGCCAGCAGCGAAGAAACGGCAGGTTCGCTGCTCGATCTAACTGCTGATCCGCTTGGTGACCAAGTCTGCCGCATGCTCGGAGCACGGATGGTGGATCGGTCCGGCGAACGGTTGAGCTATGCCCATATCGAAAGGGAGTTCGGCATCGAGATGACCTATGAGCTGATGCAGCCTTCCACGGGACCGGTGATTCCGAATTTCCATTTCTTCACGGCTGGCCAGTGTGCCTTCATCACTAGTCCCCTTCATCAGCCTCCGGCCTCACCCGGACGCCATCATGCGACGGTCTGGCTGCCGTCAAGATTTTTGAACGAAGGAACCTATTCCGTCAACTTCGCTGCCACCACGCCGATACCCCAGTGTTGCCATTTCCATGTTCAGGATCAGTTCTGTTTTGATGTGATCGAGGATTTGAATGATGAAGCTCGCCATGGGGCCGTGCATAAGGTCCCCGGTGCTGTCAGGCCACAGTTGAACTGGAGCTTGCGTTGATGGCTCCTGCCTGGCACCCGGGCAGGTGTCATGGGAGAATGGTGAGCTGAGGTGGATCGGATCTCGATGCGTTCGCTGGCTGCCAGGATCCGGAGGAAGTTGGCCCGTCTCGCGGCTTCGACGGCCAACCGCCCTCCGTCCTCCAGGAGACAGGCCATCGACCGCGTCCAGAAAAATCCTGGCCGGTTGGTGCCCTGGCTTGATCTCATCGGGATCGTCAAGGCTGGCTTTCCAGACAGCCTCCGCGAACAGGTTCTATCCCATGATCTGACACGTAGTGGTGTGATTCTCTGCTTCCAGGAGGAGCTTCAGACTCGAATGGCTACTGATCTTCTCCAGGCTTCCATGCGGCTGGATCAGGAGGATGCGGCTTCCGTCTGCGGTGATGTGGCACTTGAGATGATTCGGCTCAAAACCATTGCCCAGTGTCGTGACGCCCATGCAGAAGGCAACTATTACCGTGACGCTGAGCCTTACATCCAGAAGCAGTGGGAGGGGGTGATCTGGCCCATCATCAAGGATCTTGACTTCACTGACGTTCTTGAGCTTGCTCCGGGCCATGGCCGCAATACAGAGCATTTACGTAGGCTGGCTGGATCGATCACGCTGATTGATGTGAATCCCAATTGCATCGAGGCCTGCAGAGAGCGGTTCGGTGAGCAGCGTGATGGCTGCACATTCCGCTACTTCGTTACCAATGGTGATTCCCTCTCGATGGTCGATGCGAGTTCCCATTCCCTTGTCTATTCCTTTGATTCCATGGTTCATTTCGATTCGTCCGTGGTGCGCGCCTATGTCCATGAGATTGCGCGGGTCCTGCGGCCCGGTGGAAGTGCGTTCCTGCACCACTCCAACTACGGGACGGTTGCTCCCAACAGCGACTGGGCCCACAATCCCGGCAACCGCAGCGACATGACCGCCGAGCGGATGCGAGGGTTTGCAGAGGAGGCCGGTCTGGACGTGGCGTTTCAGCGCCTCAGTGGCCTCGCCGATGGCTGGGGTCTGGAGGATCTCGATGCCTTCACCGTGCTGCGTCGGCCCGCTCTCGCCTGAGATGGCCGTGATCAGTCACCGCGCCACGGCCCTCGAGGGAGTGGTGGAGATCAGCCGCCGGCCGCATGGCGATCACCGTGGCAGCTTTCTGAATGTCTTCCGGCGCGAGGAATGGAACCAGCTCTGGGGAGGGGATCGGCCGATCGAGCAGGTGAATCTCAGCCACAACCCAAGCCCCGGAACGCTTCGAGGCCTGCATCTCCAACGGGGGGCGCCTCCAGAGGTCCGATTGGTCACCTGCGTGGTGGGGCGTGTATGGGACGTGGCCGTTGACCTGCGGCGGGGCTCCCCGACGCGTGGCCTGTGGGTGGCGGTGGACCTCAGTGCCGAAGCGGGGAACTCACTGCTGATCCCCACGGGATGTGCCCATGGGTTTCAGGTGCTGGAGCCGGACAGTACCCTGCTTTACCTTCACGGGGCTCCTTATCACCCTTCGGACGAGACGGGTGTGCGATGGGATGATCCCCAGCTCGGCATCGACTGGCCGATGCAACCCAGGGACTTGAGTGAGCGTGACCGGTCGCTGCCTCTCCTGGAGCGCCTGCTGTGACCCACCACTGCCGACACTGCGCAACTGCACTGCAGCATGAAGTCATTGATCTCGGCCATCAGCCGCCCAGCAATGCCTACCTGTGCGAGGCGAAGCTGAGTCTGCCGGAAGTTACGTTTCCGCTGCGCGTTTATGTGTGCTCAAACTGCTGGCTCGTGCAGTTGCCCATGCATGCACCAGCGGATGAATTGTTCACTGCGGATTATGCCTACTTTTCCAGCACGTCGATCACCTGGTGTCAACATGCGGAGCGGTTCGTCAAGGCGGCCGTCGAGCGCCTTTCGCTCGGTCCCGGCAGTCTGGTTGTGGAGGTGGCCAGCAACGATGGCTATCTGCTCCAGTACGTGAAGGCACAAGGGATTCCGTGCCTCGGTATCGAACCAACCCGTGCAACGGCGAAGGCTGCGAGGAGCAAAGGCATCGATACACGCGAGCGATTCTTCGGTGGCGGCTTTGCCGCCGAGCTGGTTTCCCAGGGTTACCGGGCCGATCTTTTGGTGGCCAACAACGTGCTCGCGCATGTCCCAGATATCAATGACTTTCTAGCGGCCATTTTCCGTGTCCTGAAGCCCTCTGGTGTGGCCTCTGTGGAGTTTCCCCATTTGTTGCGATTGCTAGACGGAAACCAGTTCGACACGATCTATCACGAGCACTACAGCTACCTGAGCCTCACGACTCTGCAGCGAATGGCTGAGGATGCCGGGCTGATGGTGCTCGACGCCGAGCAGATCACCACCCACGGTGGCAGCCTGCGGGTATGGCTAGCCCGTAGCGGGGATCCTGCCGCTGCTGCCCAGACGCCGCACGAACGGGATGCTGTGGAGGGGGTCCTGGCGGAGGAGTCCGTAGCCGGGCTCACGTCGCTGGAGGCCTACGTCCGCTGCCAGGAACGAGCCTTGGAAGCCAAGTTTGCGCTTATGGAGTATCTGCTGGCTGCTCGCCGGTCCGGTAAACGGGTGCTTGCCTATGGTGCCGCAGCCAAGGGAAACACCCTGCTGAATTTCGCCGGCATCCGCAGCGACCTGCTGGAAGCGGTGGCCGATCTTGCCCCCAGCAAGATCGGAAAATGGTTGCCAGGAAGCCACATTCCCATCATTGGTGTTGATGATCTCTTAGAGCGGCAGCCTGATGAGCTCCTTGTGCTTCCATGGAACCTGGCGGGCGAAGTGAAGGCCCAGCTCAGAGGCAGGATCGACGTCCCAGTGAAAGTGGCGATCCCCATTCTCACCGTCATCTGAGCCATGGACGACTTCTCCCCCCCAAGAATTCCGTACACAAGGCCGTCGATCACGGAGCTGGAGGTGGCCTATGCCACCGATGCAGCTCGCAACGGTTGGGGTGAACATTGCTATGACTACATCGTCCGCTTCGAGGAGGCCTTCAAGCGCCACCTGGGTGTGGCCTATGCCATCGCCACTAGCAGTTGCACAGGCGCACTGCATATGGGTCTGTACGGCCTCGGTATCGGGCCAGGCGATGAGGTGATTATGGCAGATACCAATTGGGTTGCGACGCTCGCCCCCATCGTTCACCTCGGGGCTACACCGGTGTTCGTGGACATCCTCTCGGATAGCTGGTGCCTGGACCCCGAGCAGGTGGAGGCTGCGATCACGCACAGGACCAAGGCCATCGTGGCGGTTCATCTCTATGGCAACCTTTGCGATATGAATGCTCTGTTGGCGATTGGAGAGCGCCATGGCATCCCCGTGATTGAAGATGCCGCTGAGGCCATTGGTTCGGTTTTTCACGGCAGTCGTGCTGGGAGTATGGGCCGTTTCGGTGCATTCTCATTCCATGGCACAAAAACCATCACCACAGGCGAAGGTGGCATGTTTGTCACTAACGATGCGGACCTTTATGAGCTGGTGCTGACGCTTTCCAACCATGGGCGTGCCCGTGGCCAATCCAGGCAGTTCTGGCCAGAAATGGTGGGCTTCAAGTACAAGATGAGTAATGTCCAAGCCGCAATTGGCTGCGCACAGATCCAGCGGATTGATGAACTTGTTGCCGCCAAACGAAAGATCTTTATGCTCTATCAAGAGGCACTGAAGGATCTTCCGCTCAGGATGAATCCGGAGCCGGATGGCTGCACCAACGGATTCTGGATGCCCACCTTTGTGGTTGACGATGAAACTCCTTTCCATCGTGAAGACTTGATCGGAGAGCTGCAAACGAATGGAGTTGATGCAAGGGTCTTTTTCTGGCCTCTCAGCTCAACGCCCACGGGTGGCCGCAAGGCCTTTGAGATTCCCTATCTCGCTGATAGCATCCATCTGCGAGCGCTCAATCTTCCCTCCCATCACAATCTCTCGGATGATGATGGTTCTTTTGTCTGCGCCAAGGTTCACTCTTATTTCTCTCGCAAGCGCTGACAACTTATGAGTTTATCCCGGCCGAAAGTTTTGATTTGGGGAATTGCGGGTGCCTCCCTTGGATTGGAGATAGCGAAGTCCCTGGCCAAGGATGGCGGCTTTGATGTACTTGGTGCTGATATCAGTCCACAGGCCTACGGTCACTACTCTGACCTATTCAAGCAAACATTTGTTCTGAACGGGGTGTCCTTCCTCTCGGACGTATTCAAGATTCTTTCTGGAGAGCAGATCGATTTCCTGATCGCAGGAGGTGACGTCGTGGCAAGAGTCTGTGCCGGAATCGAGGATGATGTGAAAGCAGCAGGTGCTCTTTATGTCGGCAACAATGAGTCTACTGTGATGGCATGTGCGGATAAGTACCTGTGCTTTGACCTGCTGTCTCGTCAAGGGATTCCATGCCCGCCGACCCATTTACTTTCAGAGACAGGTGCTTTTTCACATGACGCTAGCTATCCCATCATTGTGAAGCCCCGAATTGAGAGTGGAGGCTCCCGTGGAATCAGCATTCTTTATAATGCCGGCGACCTCCACGGTTTTGCCTCGTTGCATGCTGGCGATGCTAATTCATGGATTTGCCAGGAGTATCTCAAGGATTCATCAAACGAATTGACGATTGGCGTGCTCTCCCAAAGAGATGGAACTGCAGCTGGATCAATATTGCTTCGAAGGACATTTCAAAATATGCTCTCAGTGCACGACCGCAGTCAGGAGCATCTGATCTCTTCTGGATCATCCCAGGGTGAGTTCTTTCGAGATGGGGCCATAGAAGCTGCAGCGATGAAAATTGCAGATGCCGTGGGGAGTTGCGGCCCATTGAACATCCAGTGTCGACTGAAGAATGGGGTGATTATGCCATTTGAGATCAACCCCCGATTCTCGGCATCTACATATCTCAGGGCACTGGCAGGAGTTAACGAGGTCTCACTCTTTCTGAACCATCTTCTGTCTGGGTCTCCTATCAGATACCCTGTTCCTTCTGAGGGTCTGGCTCTTCGGTCTTTCGCTGAATGCTTTGTTCCATATCATCAGGATGCCGGCTAATGTTCTCTGTTGTCTATAATGACACCATTGCTGTTGCGAGTGTCTTTGACGATATCCCTCCGAACTGGCTAGTTGTAGACTGCAGGCCACTGATTGATGGCGATGGGAATGCAAAGCAATTGGTCGAGGGTATTCTTGCTGTCGGTCTAGGCCAACTCAATCTTGGAAGGAAGGTCTGCTTTGCTTGTGATTATGGTCATTCACGCAGTAATTACTTGGCTGCATTGGCGATCAGCCGCCATGCTTCCATTCCCTTAGGGGATGCGATCACCCTCATCAAAGAGAAGCATGTCGAGTCATGCGTCAAGCCCAGTCTGCTCCGATCCCTGATAAGCAATTCCAGTGAAGCTGTACGCAAAAGTGCCTTCGCCATCACGGGTGCTGATCAGCCTTTAGGCCGTTTGTTGCTTCAAAGTGTCATAAAGATGAATGGTGGGCTTCTTCCCGTCAGTCTTGACGACTCTTCGGATGCAGACAAGGGATCCACGAGGTATGAAGAGGTCTTGCTCCTAAACCGGATTACAGACCTCATTCACTCCGCATATCCGGATCCTCCGAACTCATACCTTAGTTCAAAGCAATCTTACGTTCAGTTCGTCGACATTCTTCAGGCCTGCATAGCTGCAAACTGCGTGTTTCATTACGTCTCATCATGGAGTGTTTTCGAAGCTTCTACTGACCAAGAGGTCGTCGAATCTTCCCGCCCGGTCCCCTTCTCTCTCTACTCCCAAGCCCGATGCCTGCATGAGCAGCAACTGATCTATGCGGCTCAGTCAAGCGGTTTGCGCTTTAAGATCTACCGACTGCCTTGTCTGCTTTCAAGGGACTCGATTCTTCCGCGATTCCTGACCTATTTCGCCCATACGGCTTCATCGGGAAAGACTATCTTCATTCATCGGTATAGCAACGGTTATCCGGTCGTTCCATTGATGAGTCTGGAGGTTGCTGTCTGCCAATTGACGCAACAGATGCTGTCCCCTGGTGTGGGCAATGACATCATCCATGTCTGTCGTCATTCATGCAGGATCTCAGTGGCTGAGCTGGGTAGGCAAATCGCCAGGAACTACGGGGTGGATGTCCTCGAGACCCCTGTTGAACGTAACGCCTTTACAGGTACTTTTCATAGCCAATATCATTCTCTTGACAGTCCGTCTCCTTCTGGCGTTCCTGCGGAAGAGTTTGATCCCATGGACTATGTTCAGAGCTACATCAGGACATCTCGGCATTCTTCGCTGAGCGAGTGAATCCCTCCATTGTCATCTGGAATATGGCATAGGAGAGCACGTCTAGAGGCTATCCTGGAGCACAGATGCCGTGATAAACTTCAAGTCCATACGAGAGAGAGTCAGATGAGCCAAGAGCTTCTACGCCAACAGCAATTCAAATGGACGCGAACAGGATATCATCCGGAATACAATAAGCAGCTCGCCAAGTATAAAGTGGTTTCTTGCCTCGAGCAGGTCGCTCGCCACTGCCGCGATGACGCGGACGGCAGATCTCTCCTGGATATCGCTTGTGGAGATGGATTCATCACTGAGCAGTTGGCCAGTTCATTTGACAAGGTTGTTGGTGTTGATGCTAATGCTGACGTTGTGGAGATGGCCAGACGACGCATTCCTGAAGCTGAGTTCCATAATGCTTTGGCCGAGGACTATGCCTCCAGTGATCTATTCAGTGTTGTCACGCTTCTTGACTTGCTCGAGCACGTGCAATCACCGGTTGACCTCTTGAAGCATCTAAAGGGATTCTTGAAGCCTGGCGGCGTCCTTGTTGTTCATGTTCCCAACGCAAAAGCCATTAACAGACAATTAAATGTCTTGATGGGGAGTCTCACTCACTGTGAAGAGCTGTCTCCATTTGATACTGAGATTGCAGGTCACCGTCGCTCATACTGCATGACTTCACTCCTGGAAGACGTTGAGTGCGCTGGCTTGGTCCCAGTTGATCAGGGTGGAGTCTTCTTCAAGACCCTGTCCACTCCTCAGATGGATCACTTGCTTTCTGCGCCCCAGTGGGAGACTGCGGAGCATGGGTGGGGGAGGTCCGGCGATACCTCCGTTGACTGGAAAGAGCGATTCTGTGAGGCAAGTTACAGGCTCGGAATAGAGTATCCGGAGATGTGCAATGTCTTGCATGTAACCTGCATGATTCCATAGCCCTTATTGCGCTTAAATAGGCATCAATCTTCTTCGTCCCTCACGCACCCAGCTAACGTGTCAAATCAGATTAGTGAATCTCTTTTCGTTGAAGGGCTTAAGTTGCAGGCCCGCTCATGGTCGATGATGACCAATCTTATCGGCTATACCTATAAATTTGAATGGATGGGACGTCCCATTATTCAGTATCCCCAGGATATCCTCGCTTTTCAAGAGATTGTTTTTGACTCGCGCCCGGACCTAATTCTTGAGACAGGAATTGCCCATGGTGGCTCTCTGGCACTCTCGGCCTCTTTGCTTTGTCTCTTGGATGTAATGGATGGCCTTGATCCTCGGCACTCGTCTCGCCAAGTCGTTGGTATTGATATCGATATCCGTCCCCATAACCGCAAAGCTCTCGATGAGCATCCGTTGCGGTTCAAAATGCAGTTGATTGAGGGATCATCTATTGATCCCGATATCATCAAGCAAGCTCGTGGATATGCTGACAGTGCTGAACATGTTCTTGTATCCCTGGATTCCAATCACACCCACCAGCATGTCCTCGCCGAGCTCAATGCCTATGCAGATCTTGTCTCGGTTGGCAGCTACTGCATCGTTTTCGATACTGCGATCGAAGACTTACCTCCAGGCTCTTTCCCAGATCGCCCGTGGGATGTGGGCAACAATCCAAAAACGGCTGTTCACGAGTGGTTGAGGAGCCATCCCGAGTTTCATATTGACAATGACATAGACAACAAGCTGTTGATTAGCGTGGCTCCCGATGGGTATCTCAAACGGGTCGTCTGACATCTTGTTCCTTCCTGTATGAACTATCTATTTGGACTTTATGCGACTTGATGAACTCCTGTATTTCTCCTCTGGTCAGGCCGACCCTAACCCTTGCCCTCCCAAAAGTGGCTTGCTTGATCCGCCTTGACTCAGTTTCCTGAGACGATGGTATCTTCAATGTTACGCTTAACTGCGTTTGGGCCTACCGATGGATCAGCCCCCACTCGTTACTGTTGGGATGCCGACATACAACAGGCCAGCGTCGCTTCAGCGCTCACTCGACTCCATCAGGGCGCAGACTTATCGGCACCTTGAGATTGTCGTTTCGGACAACGCATCGCCTGATCCCAGGGTAGGCAGGTTGATATCTACGGCGTACTCAGAGGATCAACGTATTCGTTACTTCTGCCAACAGAGAAATATTGGTCCAGCTGATAACTTTGCATTCGTCCTGAGTCAGGCGAGGGGTGCCTTCTTTATGTGGGCTGCGGATGATGATGAATGGCATCCAACTTTCGTTGAGAAGCTTCTTGAGCCCCTCTTATGTCATTCCAAGAGCGGGTTGTCCTTCTGTGATTTTGATGTCCGATATCCGGATGGCTCACTCTGTCGCGATTATGGATCTTTCTACCATGCGTATCGTGAGTTTCTTCACGACGATGGCGTCAACCGGGTGACCCACTATGCGCTTCAGCAGCCTGAGCGGGGGAAGGCCAACCTGATTTATGGATTGTTTCGTAGGGAGGCTTTGATTGATGCTTCTGTCATCAAGTTCTTTCATTCCAAGGCTTGGGGCGCAGATATGCTGTTTGTTTGTGATGTCTTGTCCCGCTGGTCATTCAGTCTTGTAGAGGAAAAGCTGTATACAGTTGGTATTCATCCTCAAGCTCCTGCACTCGCGGCTGATGATGCCGGGACGTTGCCTTATGGTAGCAAGTCTCATCGCTTGCAGCTCATGGCAAGTCATCTGCATTACTTTCTTGTCTATCTGCGGATTATGTCTAAGGCCCCAGACTCAAGCCCGTTGTCGTCCCTCCTTTTCTTTTTCCGCTTACTACCCCTGATCATTCGGTGGCTGAGGCTGGATCTGGCTTAGCGCTCTCTTTAGTGTCTTGCGTTGCTTGACGAAGGCAGCCGCAGTTCCGCTGGGGTATTTCTCGACCAACGGAGAGAGGCCTTTATGGATGGCAGGAGCCCTGGAGGTAGTACCATCATCTATAGGATGCCCCCAGCGGAATACATGGCGCTTCTGGATCAGCACGCAAGCAATATTGTTTCTCAGAACGGCGAGGATGGGATTCTTGCAGAAATCTTCCGGCGCATTGGGCCACGATCCAAGCGTTGTGTGGAATTCGGTGCCTGGGACGGTAGGCATCTGAGCAACACCTGGGCGCTTTGGCATGAGTCGGGTTGGTCTGCCGTGCTCATCGAAGGTGATCGCGAGCGATTCCTTCAGCTTGAGCAGTCCATCATTCCATTCCCTGGGGTGCAGGCGGTTCACGCGTTTGTAGCGGCCACTGGGCCGAATACTCTGGACAGCCTGCTGGCCCAGCAGGGCATTCCCCCTGATGGGGTGGATTTACTGTCGATTGATATTGATGGCGACGACTATCATGTCTGGTCATCTCTATCCATGTATCGGCCGCGAGTCGTTGTCATTGAATACAATCCCACCATTCCCCCTGAGCTTGACCTTGTGCAGCGACGGGGCGATTACTTCGGGGCCTCGGCGGCAGCATTGACGCGCCTGGCGAGGGACAAGGGTTATGGACTCGCCGCCTGCACCGCCACCAATTGCATCTATGTGCATTGGGATGATTTCCAAGCCCTCGGTACCCCTGAGCTCGATCTGGTGGTGAGTTTCGACAGGAGCCAGTTGTGTTATGTGATTAATGCCTATGACGGCCGTACGTTTCTGACCACGAATCCTGTTTATTCGCGACCCTTGCCGCTGGCCTCTTTTGCCTATTGGTGGGAGCGACTGCTGCAGAATCTCCGGGCTCAGCCTGGCGAGGATCTCCTTCCAGCCGAGGATCTTCAGCCGGTCAGTCTGGTGCTGGAGTCGATGCTGCGGCGCCGCAGCATCAAGGAGCGGCTGCTGGCGGCATGGAGCAGGACGCTAAGCATCTCCTGGGGCCATGTCGTGTCTTTCTGCACGGCCCTCCCACCGTATCGGCTGGTTGAACGCTTGGTTCATGCCCTGCAGCGACGGGCGATGGAGCGCGAACTGATCAGGGCTTGGCGGCGTTCGGGCAGCCCGGTGCCACCACCCCATCTGTATAAGCAGAGGCTACTGGCGCGATATGCCTCCCGCTATCGACTCTCAACGCTTGTTGAGACCGGCACGTACCTGGGTGACATGGTCTTTTCCCTACGCAAGCGCTTCAATACGATCATTTCCATCGAACTCAGTTCAGAGCTCTGTGAGCGTGCCCAGCTGCGTTTCAGTGATTTCCCCCATGTCTCCATCATCCAAGGTGATAGCTCCCAGGTTCTACCCGAAATTCTTGATGGCTTGAAGGTTCCTACGCTCTTCTGGCTTGACGGCCACTACTCGGCTGGGACTACGGCGCTCGGCGAGCGTGAAACTCCCGTGTCTGCTGAGATGGAAGCCATCCTGAACCATCCCGTTCGCGGCCATGTCGTGTTGATCGATGATGCCCGTAACTTTGATGGCACCCACGACTACCCAACGCTTTCTTCGCTGAGAGACTATGTTTGCGGTGCCTACCCTAAGGCTGATTTCGTGGTGCAGGACGATGTCATCCGCATCGTTCTTTAAGGTAGGCAAATGGCTGATCCCATCGTTACCGTCCTGCTCCCTGTCTATAACTGTGAGCGATATCTTGCCGATGCCATCGAAAGCATCCTCTCGCAGAGCTATTCCGATTTTGAGTTCATCATCATTGATGATGGATCCACAGACCGGTCTTCCGAGGTCATCGCCGGCTTTGGAGATCAGCGAATCAAGGTCTTCCAGCATGAGAATCGTGGCCTCGCTGCCACACTCAATCGAGGCATCGAGCTTGCCACCGGGAAGTATATCGCCCGCCAGGATCAGGATGACCTCTCCTATCCGGAACGGCTCGCGCATCAGGTGGAGTTCATGGAAGCGCATCACGACTGCGTGTTGCTCGGCACCTGGGCGCAGATCATGGAGATCGATCGTGTCGTCAATCGTTTCCATCACCATCCGCCTGAGGACGCGGAGCTTCGTTATCTGATGCTGTTCAACAATCCCTTTGTCCACAGCTCCGTTATGCTGCGCCGGTCCGCACTCGCCCAGGTGGGTGGTTACTCAACGGACCCGGACCGACAACCGCCAGAAGACTTCGAGCTGTGGTCACGGCTGGCCCGTGTGGGGGGGATCGCCAATCTCGGCGAGGTTTTGCTCGCTTACAGGGAGATTCCTGGCAGCATGTCGCGCGTCGGTCCGTCTCCGTTCCGTCATCGGTTGATCACGATCTGTTCGGAGAATCTTGCAGTGTCCTCAGGCCTCTCCGCTGACGATCCCGACATTCGGACTATCGCGGCTCTCACCCACGGGGGAGCGGAAGAGGTCTCCGCCCGGCCCGACTTCTCCCGGATCCAGTCCATCCTTCTCGCCGCCATTCAGCCGTCGGCGACCGAGCCACTCGCCGAGTCCCTGCGCCAGGACGCCCTGGCCCGCGTCCAGGCCATGAAGGGGGCATGGATGGTCCGTTCGTCGCCCGCCTACGAGCTTCTCCAGACCGCTGGACCCTTCCGCAACCTCGCCAAGCGGATCTGGCGCCTGGCTCAACGGTTCAGGGGGCCGCGATGAAGACCATCGTCATCGGCGGTGCCGGGTTCATCGGCTCTTTGGTCAGCCAGGCCCTGATCGCTTCCGGCCGTGAGGTGACTGTCGTGGGACGGCGTCCCCCCGGTGCCCACACGTCCTCCTTGCCGTGCGCCTATCGCTGCGCCGATCTCGGCAATCGCGCCCAGATGCGGGAGATCCTCGAAACTGGCTGCGAGGTGATCGACCTGGCCTACGCCACCGTCCCGAAGACCAGTTACGGCGATCCCGTCTTCGATTTGCTCGCCAATCTGCCCGGCAGCGTCGGTTTGCTTGAGGAGGCGATGGCCGTGGGGGTCCGCCGCCTGCTGCTCGTTTCCTCCGGGGGCACGGTCTATGGCCCGCCCTGCGCCCTGCCCATCGCGGAATCCCACCCGACGGCCCCCATCAGCCCCTACGGCATCACCAAGCTGACCATCGATCACTACGCCCTGATGTTTCATCACACCCGCGACCTGCCGGTGGTGGTGGTGCGGCCGGCCAACGCCTACGGCATCCAGCAGCGATCCCGGACCGGCCAGGGTTTCCTCGCCGCCGCCATCGATGCCATTCTTTCGCGACGTGAGATCGAGATCTATGGAGATGTGGGGACCATCCGTGATTACATTCACGTCACGGATGTGGCCAGTGGCATCCTTGCGGCCCTGGATTTCGGCGGCGATGGCGAAATCTATAACCTCGGCACCGGCATCGGCGCCAGCAATCTGGATGTGATCACTCTGCTACGCCCCCTGGTCGAGGCTGCCGGCCACACCCTCGAGGTGAACCACCTGCCTGCGCGTCGCTTTGATGTCGACGCCAACGTGCTCGACGCCCAGAAGCTCTTTTCCGTGTCCGGTTGGAGAGCCCAGGTGTCTCTGCAGAACGGCCTCGCCCAGATGTGGGATCATGCCCTGAAGGCCTCCTCCCTCTGAGGACTGCCTCCGTTCACCCGGTCCTGACCCAATGGGTATTCTTTCGCGGCTGCAGGTACTTCGTGGATCTGTCGCTGCCCAGTCCCCATCCCTGGATCCCTTCCTCAGCACGGCCAACCCCTCCCGCAATCCCTCCTGCGGGCAATTCGAGGTGGACGGCTGGGTCACCTCCGCGTTCGTGGCCCGCACCCTGGTCCCCGTGGTGGGTGTCCATCCCTTCCCCCTCCAGGAACTGATGCTGATGACGGCGACGGTCTGTCGCTTTGAGCCATCGTTGATCTTCGAGTGGGGTACGAACATCGGTAAGTCGGCGAGGATCTTTTATGAAATCGCCCAGTACTTCCACATCCCCACCACGATCCATTCCTGCGATCTTCCCGATGACGTCGACCATGTGGAGCATCCCCATGCCCAGCGGGGTGCCATGGTGCGGGGCCTCGAAGGGGTGCAGCTGCACCAGGGCGACGGTCTGACCACGTCCCTCGGACTCTGGGAGCGGGCGGGGCGTCCCCCTTCCCCCCTCTTCTTCCTCGATGGCGACCACAGCCACGCCAGCGTCAGGCGGGAGATCGACGGCATCCTGGCGGCCGTCCCTGACCCGGTGCTGCTGCTCCACGACACCTTCCTCCAGTCCCCCGATTCCGGCTACAACATCGGACCCCGTCAGGCCGTCGAGGAGTCCCTGGCCGCCCATCCCGGACGCTTCCAGGCGGTGCATTCCGGGCTCAGCCTGCCGGGCATGACCCTGCTCTATTCCACCACCCCGGCTGCGGCGTAGGTTCGCCCCAGCCCCGCCGGCCCATGAAGATCCTGCATACGGTCGAGTCCTACCTGCCGGCCCGCCATGGCATGTCGGAGGTGGTGCGGCAGATCTCCGAGCGGCTGGTGGCCCGGGGCCATGACGTCACCGTGGCCACCCGCTCCGACCCGGCCCGCAGCGGCGACAGCATCGAGGGGGTGAAGGTCAGGGGATTCGACGTCCAGGGCAAGAGTGCGGTGGGGGTCTGGGGGGATGTCTCCGGCTACCAGCGTTACCTGCTCGCCTCCGATGCCGACGTGATCGTCAACTTCGCGGCGCAGCAGTGGGCCACCGATCTGATGCTGCCGCTGCTGCCCCAGCTGAAGGCCCGCAAGGTGTTCGTTCCCACGGGCTTCTCCGCCCTGGGGGATCCCACCTTCGCCGCCTACTTCGCCGCCATGGGCGAATGGATGCGCAGCTATGACACCTGCGTCTTCCTCTCCGACTCCTATCGCGACATCGACTTCGCCCGCCGGGAGGGCGTCGAACGCATCGCCATCATTCCCAACGGGGCGGCGGCCGAGGAGTTCGAACGCCCCCGCGACCCGGGACTGCGGGCCCGGCTCGGGATTCCCGAGGACGACCTGCTGATCCTGCATGTCTCCGGCTACCTGTCGGTGGCCAAGGGCCAGGCCGAAGCCCTGGAGATCTTCTCCCATTCCCAGCTGCGGCAGGCCACCCTGCTGCTGGTCAGTCCGGACTTCTCCCAGTCCCTGGCCCGCTCCCTGACCCCGCGGCAGCTGGCCCGGGGCCTGTACCACCTGCTGCGGGGCAAGGGGCTGCGGGCCCTGGCCTTCCCCACCCAGCTGCAGGTCATGAAGCGGCTCAACCGGCGCCGCAACAGGGCGGCGTACCGACAGGTCCTCGGCCATTCCCTCTCCCGTCACGACACGGTGAGTGCCTTCCTCGAGGCCGACCTGCTGCTGTTCCCCTCCTGGATCGAGTGCTCCCCCCTGGTGTTGTTCGAAGCCGCCGCTTCTCGCACCCCATTCCTGGTCACACCAGTGGGCAATGCGGCCGAGATCATCGCCTGGACGGGAGGAGGGCAGCTGTTGCCCGGCCAGCAAAGCGACGACCGCGAGGGCAGTGTGCGCGCGGATGTGGCCGCTGGTACCCGGCGCCTGGAGGCGCTGGTGGTCGACGCTCCCGGCCGCGCCAGGATGGCCGCTTCCGCCCACCTGGCCTGGCAGGCCCACTTCACCTGGGAGCGCATCGCCGACCAGTACGAACGGCTTTACCGCTGCCTGCTGGAGGGGGAGGCGATCACCGACCAGTTCCCGGCCCCGCCCCAGCTCTGATGCGCACCCTCACCCTGATCTTTTCCAAGGATCGGCCCTTGCAGTTGCAGGCGACTCTGGCGTCGTTCGCCCTGCATTGCCAGGAGGCGGCACAGACGCCGATCACGGTGCTTTACCGGACCAGCTCAGAGGCCTTTGCCCAGGGATACGACCATCTGCAGCAGGAGTTCCAGGGTCGACTCCTGATCGACTGGGTGGAGGAGCGCTCCTTTCGCCACGATCTGTTGGCCTGCCTGCGGCAACCCCCCGCCGCCTCCCGCTGGCGCCGGATCCTGGATCGCCTGCGGCTGCGCTCCTGGCGCGCCAGCTGTGAGCAGCTGCTGTTTCTGGTCGACGACAACATCTTCGTGCGGCCCTTTTCGTTGCAGGCGATTCATGGCGCCCTCGAACAGCAGCCCTCGGCCGTTGGCTTCTCCTTGCGCGTGGGCCGCAACACCACAACGTGCTATTCAATGAGCTGCGCCCAGCCGCTGCCGGATTTCCAGCCCGTGGATGGTGGGCTGCGGTTTCGTTGGGTGGGACAGACCGGCGACTTCGGCTATCCGATCGAGGTGTCCAGTTCCGTCTATCGCCTCGCCGATCTGATCGGCCTGCTGCGGACGCTCCCTTACGTCAACCCCAACCGTCTCGAACAGGTGCTGTCCTCATCCAGTTCCCTCTTCTGCTTGAGCAAGCCAGACTTGCTTTGTTTTGACCAGTCGGTGGCCTTCTGCGCGCCGATCAACAAGGTGCAGACCATCCTCGAAAACCGGGCTGGAGCCAGCGACTACTACTCCACTGAGGCCCTCCTGGGCCGCTTCCTCGAAGGCCAGCGGGTGGATGTCGAGGCCCTGCGGGATTTCGTGCCCCAGGCGGCCCATGTGGAAATCGCTCTGCCGTTGCAATCCGCCCAGACGCTGTGACCGCTCGCATCGCGATTCTGCTCTGCATGAAGGAGAACACACCGTCTGCCCTGGCCCTGCGGGCCATCCGCAGCACGGCTTCCAGTCTGGCCCCAGGTGACCTGCTTTATCTGCGCGTCGATGGTGGCCAACTCTCGGCCCCCGAGATGTTCCGATCCGCTGCCGCTCCCGCCACTCTGGTGCTTCGGGAAGTGGCGGAAGGCCGGGGCTTGGCCCATGGCCTCAACCAGATGGTGGAGGAAGCGCTGCGCGATCCAGGTGTTGCTTTCCTGGCGCGAATGGATGCCGATGATGAATCCCTACCCGGGCGCATGCAGTGTCAGCGCCAGTACATGGCCGAGCACCCAGACGTTGACATTCTTGGCACGGCCTGCCATGAGGTTGATGAGTACGGCGCCTATCTTCAACTCAAGCGGATGCCCATCAGCCACGCGGCCATTGTGGCCACGTTGCCGCGCAGCAACCCCCTCAACCACCCCACGGTAATGCTGCGTCGCCGGGTTTTTGAGTGCGGTCTCCGTTACCGGGAAGATGTTAAACGTACAGAGGACTATCATTTCTGGATTGCGGCGGCGTCGTCGGGCTTCATATTTGCCAATCTGGAGGAGCCATGGCTGAACTTTCAGCGTGATTCCGCCTTTTTCCGGCGTCGCGGTGGTTGGTTTCAAGCGTGGGCCGACCTCCACGTTCGGCTCAGGGCGATGCGGGAGCTTCGGTTGTATTCTCTGATGAATCTGCTTTGGGCTGTTGCGGCCTTTAGTCTGCGAATCATGCCAGCAACTCTGCAGAAATGGCTCTATTGCCGGTTGCGGTAGCCGTTCCGATTTTGCTGTCTCCAGGCCCAGCCATCCCGACAGATGTCCTCCAGGCTTCGCGTGGTGGACCAGCCAAGGGCCTGCTTGGCAGCGGAGGAATCGGCCACACTCTCCGCCACATCGCCCGGCCGGCGCGGTGCAAACTCATAGGCGACAGGACAGCCGTTGATCCGCTCGAAGGCCTGGATCATTTCAAGCACGGAATGGCCATGGCCACTGCCCAGATTGAGGGTCAGGATCTGTTCGTCTGAGGCCAGGAGCACCTCCAGGGCCTGCCGATGGCCTTCGGCGAGATCCATCACATGGATGAAGTCACGGATGCCGGTGCCATCGGGTGTGGGCCAGTCGGAGCCGAAGATCTGCACGTGGGGCCGGATCCCCATGGCCACCTGTGTGATCAGCGGAAAGAGATTCGAAGGCACCCCATGGGGGTCTTCGCCGATGCAGCCGCTGGGGTGGGCGCCGACGGGGTTGAAATAGCGCAATTGCGCCATGCGCCAGCCCGGCTCACTCTGGGCGACATCGGCCAGCAGCCGCTCGACAGCCGCTTTGGTCTGACCGTAGGGATTGGCCGGCTGAATGCAGGCACTTTCCGGGATCGGCAACGTCTCGGGGCAGCCGTAGAGAGCGGCGGTGCTGCTGAACACGATGGTGCGGCAGGCATGCCGGCGCATGGCCTCGAGCAGGCAACGCGTGCCCTCGACATTGACGTGCCAGTAACTGAGCGGTTGGTGGATCGAGTCGCCTACCGCTTTGAGGCCAGCGAAGTGAAGAACGGCCGTGATGCCGGGGCTGTCTCCGGGGTCTCCGGATCGGAAGGCCCGATCCAGGTCCGCGGAGCTTCTGATATCACCGTTGATGAAGATCAGTTGGCTTTCGCCCGTGGCCGACGTCCATACCTTGTGATCGCTGGGCTGGCCTGGGCTGAGGTTGCAGAGCTCGGCGACGCGGTGCAGTGCTTCAGCGCTGCTGTTCTGCAGGTTGTCGACAACCACCACGCGATAGCCCGCACCGATCAGGACGAGACAGGTATGGCTGCCGATGAAGCCGGCTCCTCCAGTGATCAGGAGAGTCGCCAAAGACCGTTGTCATTGATGTCTGATCTTACGAGGTCATGGGGCTCTATGCATCGTCTTGAAGTCGGCTCTGGAAGGCAGTGGACAACTGACAGGCTGGGCCCCTCGGGCTCTTGCCAGCAGCCGGATTGTCTTGATCAGGATAAGAATATCCAGCATCAGACCGGCATTGCGCAGATAATAAAGGTCGTAGCTGAGCTTCATCCTGCTGTCTTCAACGCTGGCACCATAGGGATAGCAGACTTGAGCCCAGCCGCTGAGGCCGGGTCGCACCCAGTGGCGCACGCGATAATGCTGGATTTGTTGTTCCAGCGTGTCCTCAATCTCGGGTCGTTCAGGTCTCGGACCGATCAGGCTCATCTCACCTTTGAGCACGGCAATCAGCTGGGGCAGTTCATCGATACGAAGCCGTCTCAGTGTGTTTCCCACCAGGGTGACCCGTGGGTCATCGCGGCTGGCCCAGCGGGCCCCACGCGCCTCCGCTTCCTGGCACATGGTTCTCAACTTCCATACCTCGATGGCCTCTCCGTAGAGGCCTGTGCGCCGCTGGCGGTAGAGGATGCCCCCCCCGTCTTCGAGTCGGATGGCGATGGCGGCGATCAGCAGGATGGGCGCCGTGACGACCAGCAACAGGCTGGCGACGACCACGTCTCCCAGGCGTTTGAGACGCCATCCCCAGCGGTTCGGTTGCAGTTCGAAGCCATCCGCCTGAAGCAGCCAGCGGCTCGAGAACAGCTCCGGGGGAACCCGTTGCAGGTGATGCTCGGCCCAGATCACGAGGCTGCAGACGCTGGCGCCGCGTTCGCGCCGCGCCAGCAATTTCTGCAGCAGGGCATCGTTCAGTTCAGCGGCTTCGCTCACCGCGATGCCATCCACCATCAGCAGAGTCGCCTCGAAGTCCGGTGCAAGCGCCCGGCAGTCGCAGTAGTGGAGATCGAGCAGAGGCTGCTCACCGTCACGCGCCAGCTCCCGTTGCACCACGTTCAGTTCGGCGGCTTCTCCCACCAGCAGCCAGGCCTGGCGCTGACTCAGCAGGCGGGTGACGACCAGTTGGGCTGTTCCGGAGGCCAGAGTGACTGCCGCCAGCAGGGGAAGGATGAAGTTCCGGAACGTTCGCGGGTCTTCAACCTTCAGTCCCCAGTTGAGTAACACGACGACGACGGCGAGCACCAGCAGCGCAACCACGGCAGTGGCGGCCAACCGGCGTCGCTGGGAATCCCGCTGCCCCTGGTCGGGCTTGGAGTAGCGCCCCAGCAGGTACGAGACCCCCACCCAGAGGACGACCAGGCCCACGATGGAACCGGTGACCCCGGCCCAACGGTCGAACCGCTGCAGGAACAGGCTGTTGTAGGTCCCGAGCAGCAGCAGGGTGTCGAACAGGGCCAGCCCCAGCAGCAGCCGCCGCTGTCTCAGCCAGGGAGTCCGCCACCACATGCCTTGCCGCCGCCGCCACCTGTGGACTTTATGGGTGGTTCCGCCTGGCTCCCCTGGCCCTGGACTCGGTGTCGCTGCCCCCATTTGACCAAGGGCGCCCCCATGGGGCATGCTCAACTCGTCGGTGCGAACCGGCCGAGCCAAGCCCAGCGCCGTTAACGGCACTCACGCCTGGCCCCGTCAAGCGCGGATGTAGCTCAGTGGTAGAGCATCTCCTTGCCAAGGAGAGGGTCGAGAGTTCGAATCTCTTCATCCGCTTGTCTGTTTCAGCATCAGGCGCTGGCTGTCCACCCGGCTGAAGCCCAGCTTCTCGTAGAAGCCCTCGCCTGTGGTGGTCATCAGGTAGACCCGCTCGGCGGCGGCCACGGGCGGGCTGGCCAGCAGTTCCTCGACGATCCGCCGGCCCAGTCCCTGCCCCTGCTGGTCCTCGGCCACCACCACGTCCCAGAGCACGGCGCGGAACACGCAGTCGCTGGTGGCGCGTCCGAATCCCACCAGGTTCTTGCCCTGCCAGGCGCTCACCACCACCTGGCTGCCGCTGAGCATGCGCCTCAGCTGGGATCGCTGCCGGCCGGTGGCCCAGAAGCTGTGGCCATCCAGCAGGGCGCCGAGGGCCGCCAGCCGCCAGCGCAGGCGCAGGCACAGGCCGCCGTGGCGGACCAGCCGGATCGGGGCGAGGGAGGGGGCCTCGTGCCTGGGGGTGGCGCTGCTCAACGGGCCGGTGTGAAGGGCATCAGCTGCGAATCCTGCTTGGCGGCCGGTGCCGCGGGCCTCTGCAGGTGCGGATCCCCGACGCAAGAGACGCCGAGAACCCTTGCAGCAGCACGTTTCTTCGCTCTCGGCCGCGGTTTCGCGATGGTAGGGTAAGCAACTACGGACAGGCTTTCTCCATGCTCAAGCTGCTGCTGGGTGATCCCAATGCCCGCAAGCTGAAGCGCTACCAGCCGTTGGTGTCCGACATCAACCTGCTGGAAGAGGAGATCGAGCCCCTCAGCGACGAGGAGCTGCGCGGCCTGACGGCCGAGTTCCGACAGAAGCTGGAGAAGCCCGAGACGGCCGCCCGCCGCAAGGCCCTGCTGGACGAGCTGCTGCCCCAGGCCTTCGCGGTGGTGCGCGAGGCGGGCAAGCGGGTGCTGGGCATGCGCCACTTCGATGTGCAGCTGATCGGCGGCATGGTGCTGCACAACGCCCAGATCGCCGAGATGAAGACCGGCGAGGGCAAGACCCTGGTGGCCACCCTGCCGGCTTACCTCAACGCCCTCACCGGCCGCGGGGTCCACGTGGTCACGGTCAACGACTACCTGGCCCGCCGCGACGCCGAGTGGATGGGCCAGATCCACCGCTTCCTGGGGCTGAGCGTCGGCCTGATCCAGCAGGACATGAGCCCGCCGGAGCGGCGCCGCAACTACGCCTGCGACATCACCTACGCCACCAACTCCGAGTTGGGCTTCGACTACCTGCGCGACAACATGGCGAGCGACATCGCCGAGGTGGTGCAGCGCGAGTTCCAGTACTGCATCATCGACGAGGTGGACTCGATCCTCGTTGACGAGGCCCGCACCCCCCTGATCATTTCCGGTCAGATCGAGCGGCCCCAGGAGAAGTACATGCAGGCGGCCCGGATCGCCGGCGAACTCCTGCGTGCGGCCGAGATGGGCAAGGACGGCATCGATCCTGAGGGCGACTACGAGGTCGACGAGAAGCAGCGCAACGTCACCCTCACCGACGAGGGCTATCAGAAGGCCGAACAGCTGCTCGGCGTCCAGGACCTGTTCAACCCCCAGGACCCCTGGGCCCACTTCATCAACAACGCCCTCAAGGCCAAGGAGCTGTTCGTCAAGGACGTCAACTACATCGTGCGTGACGCCGACGCGGTGATCGTCGACGAGTTCACCGGCCGGGTGATGCCCGGTCGCCGCTGGAGCGATGGCCTGCACCAGGCGATCGAGGCGAAGGAGGCCCTGCCGATCCAGCCCGAAACCCAGACGCTGGCCAGCATCACCTATCAGAACTTCTTCCTGCTCTACCCCCGGCTGGCCGGCATGACCGGCACCGCCAAGACCGAGGAAGTGGAGTTCGAGAAGACCTACAAGCTTGAAGTGGCCGTGGTGCCCACCAACCGGAAACGTTCCCGCTCCGACTGGCCCGATCAGGTCTACAAGACCGAAACGGCCAAATGGCAGGCCGTGGCCGCCGAGACCGCCCAGGTGCACCAGTCCGGCCGTCCGGTGCTGGTGGGCACCACCAGCGTCGAGAAGTCTGAGCTGCTCTCCACCCTGCTGCAGGAGCAGGCCATCCCCCACAACCTGCTCAACGCCAAGCCGGAGAACGTCGAGCGGGAGGCCGAGATCGTCGCCCAGGCGGGCCGGGCCGGCGCCGTCACCATCGCCACCAACATGGCCGGCCGTGGCACCGACATCATCCTGGGCGGCAACAGCGACTACATGGCCCGCCTCAAGCTGCGGGAGGTGCTGCTGCCCCGGCTGGTGCGCCCCGAGGAAGGCCACCGCCCGCCCGTTCCCCTGCAGCGCTCCACCGAAGCGCCAGCCGGCTTCGGCGGTGCCGTGGCGCCGAGCTCCAAGCCCGCCAGCGAGGCCCGGGCCATCGGCAACCTCTACCCCTGCAGCCTCTCCGACGACACCGACAAGGCGCTCGCCAGCCTCTCCCGCGAGTTGGTGGCGGCCTGGGGCGACCGCACCCTGACCGTGCTCGAACTCGAGGACCGCATCGCCCAGGCGGCGGAGAAGGCCCCCACCGACGATCCCCAGATCCAGCGCCTGCGGGAGCTGATCGCCCAGGTGCGCGCCGAGTACGACGGGGTGGTCAAGCAGGAGGAGGGCCAGGTCCGCACTGCCGGAGGCCTGCATGTGATCGGCACCGAGCGCCACGAATCGCGCCGCGTCGACAACCAGCTGCGGGGCCGGGCCGGCCGCCAGGGCGACCCGGGCAGCACCCGCTTCTTCCTCTCCCTGGAAGACAACCTGCTGCGCATCTTCGGCGGCGACCGGGTGGCGGGCCTGATGAACGCCTTCCGGGTGGAAGAAGACATGCCGATCGAATCGGGCATGCTCACCCGCTCCCTGGAAGGGGCCCAGAAGAAGGTGGAGACGTACTACTACGACATGCGCAAGCAGGTGTTCGAGTACGACGAGGTGATGAACAACCAGCGCAAGGCGGTGTACACCGAGCGGCGTCGGGTGCTGGAGGGCCGGGAGCTCAAGCAGCAGGTGATCGGCTATGGCGAGCGCACCATCGACGACATCGTTGAGGCCTACGTGAACCCCGACCTGCCGCCCGAGGAGTGGGATCTCACCCGCCTGGTGGAGAAGGTCAAGGAGTTCATCTATCTGCTGGAGGATCTGTCTCCTGACCAGGTGGGCGGCCTGTCGATGGAGGAACTCAAGGCTTTCCTGCAGGAGCAGATGCGCAATGCCTACGACATCAAGGAGGGCCAGATCGAGCAGATGCGGCCGGGCCTGATGCGGGAAGCCGAGCGCTTCTTCATCCTTCAGCAGATCGACACCCTCTGGCGTGAACATCTGCAGGCCATGGAAGCCCTGCGGGAGTCGGTGGGCCTGCGGGGCTACGGCCAGAAGGATCCCCTGATCGAATACAAGAACGAGGGCTACGACATGTTCCTCGAGATGATGACCCAGATGCGCCGCAACGTGATCTACTCGATGTTCATGTTCCAGCCCCAGGTGCCACAGGCGGTTACGGCCTGAGGGCGTTTCGCCGCTTCAGTTGGGGACGTCCGGGTTGTCTCCCAGAAACTCCAGGATCTCCCGATCGCGCAGGTTCTGGGCATTGCCGCTGCAGGGTTCCTGCAGTGGCCTGCCGGCGGCCACTTCCTTCAGGCAGGCCTGCAGCCGGTTGACGTCGCTCTCGAGGCTGTCGATCCGCTCCATCAGGTTGCGGATCACCGACGCCTCCGCATCCGGCAGGGCGGAGTGGGCCAGGGGATCGATGCGGGCTCCCGCCTGGTGGATCACCCGGCCGGGAATGCCCACCACGGTGCTGTCGGCCCCCACGTTGCGCAGCAGCACCGAGCCGGCGCCGATGCGGGTGTTGGAGCCCACGGTGATCGCCCCCAGCACCTTCGCTCCCGCCCCCACCACGACGTTGTCCATCAAGGTGGGGTGACGCTTGCCGTGTTCCTTGCCGGTGCCCCCCAGGGTCACCCCCTGATAGAGGAGGCAGTTGTCACCGATGACGCTGGTTTCACCGATCACCACGCCCATGCCGTGGTCGATGAACACGCCCCGGCCGATGCGGGCTCCGGGGTGGATCTCCACCCCGGTGAGCAGGCGCCCCAGCTGGCTCAGCATCCGCGGCAGCAGGGGCAGCCCCAGCCGCCAGAGGCGGTGGCTGAAGCGGTGCAGCTCCAGGGCGTGGAAGCCCGGGTAGCAGAGCAGGATCTCCAGGGTGCCCCTGGCCGCCGGATCCCGCTGCCGGATGATGGCCAGGTCGGCCCTGAGTGCATCGAGCATGGTGGGATCCTTCAGGTGCCCGGTTCGGGTGAGCGCACGTCGGTGCGTTGGAAGTCATCCCCCTTGTAGAGCAGCGGCATGTTCATGGCCCTGGCCAGTCCGTAGCTGAAGCAGTCGCCCAGATTCAGCCCTGCCCGGTGGCGCCCCTTGCCGAACTCGCGCCAGCCCCTGAGCGCCCACAGCAGATGGCTCTGACCAAAGGGCAGCACCTGAATGTCCAGGGCCTGGCAGAGGGATTCGACGGCCTCGCTGGAGGCGCCGAAGCGGCTTCCTTCGGCCACCAGGGAGGCTTCCAGCTTCGTTGCCGCTGACATCAGCAGCATCGGGGCCTCCGCCATCCGCACGGACAGAGCCTCGGCCTCGTCTTCCTTGAACAGAACCGCCAGAAAGGCTGAGGTGTCGATGACCATGGGGGATGGGGTCATTCAGATCGGCAGGCCACGGTCGTCGTAGAGACTGTCCTGCAGGTCGCGGCAGGAACGCGGATCCCTGATCGGCAGCTCCGAGAAGCGTTCCTGGATCTGACGGATGGCTTCCAGTCTGGTGGAGCGAACGTTCTCAGGCCCGGGTGCCGTTGTTCTGGTGAGCTCCGCCTCCAGGGCCTGGCGAACGGCCTCCGTCACGCTGGTGCCCCGGCGCGCGGCCAGGTCCTTGGCCATGGCATGGACCCTGGGGTCCTTGATGTTCATGCCCATGGCCCTGCATGGTAGAAATCTCAACTATTCTACCCGCCAGCCTCGGCCCCCTCCGCCCCTCACGGGTTGGCCCTCAGACCGCCAGGAGGCCGATCTCCTTGCGCAGCTGGTCGATGGTGGCGGTGCCAAGGTAGCTCTGGGCACAGTGCACCATCGGCAGGCGCATCAGCTGGGCGCGGTTCTGGCGCAGGGTCTGCTCCACCAGGGGCAGGCTGGGCTTGTCGCAGATCACGTGGCTGGAGGCCCGCAGCAACGCCAGCAGGCGGCTGCTGGTGTCGGGATTGGCCGTCATCACCAGCAGTTCGTTGCCCCGCATGCTGTGCAGGATCACTTCGGCGGCCCGCAGGATGCCTGGGCTGATGCTGACCAGGCCCACGCAGCTGCCGGGGCGCAGCTCCTTGAGCATGCCCAGTTCGTGGCCGAAGTCGTTGAGGTCCACCGGTACGGCCCGCACCCCGTG
The DNA here is from genome assembly GCF_024346455.1 of Cyanobium sp. Aljojuca 7A6. Taxonomy (GTDB): domain Bacteria; phylum Cyanobacteriota; class Cyanobacteriia; order PCC-6307; family Cyanobiaceae; genus Cyanobium. The sequence continues at coordinate 57,406 of NZ_JAGQCY010000008.1, read as the reverse complement.
CACCTTGGCGATCTGCTCCACTTCCTGCAGGAAGTAGCGGCTGGTGACCACCGTTCCCTTGCTGGAGGTTTCCAGCACCGATTCGAGCTCCTCGATCGGCACCACCTCCACCGGCACCTCCAGGCTGGGCCTGAGTTCCTCGGCAATCAGGATCGAGGCGCCGATGTCCTCGCGGGAGGTGCTCACCAGCACCCGGGCGCCGCAGCGCAGCCGCCAGTCGATCTCGCGGGTGAGCAGTTCGCGGGCCTGCTGCAGGGTGCAGCCGGCATTCAGCAGACCATCGACGCTCTGGCGCACCTCCCGGTCGATATCCGGCAGCGCCTTGCTGCGCAGCCCCGGCGGCGGCTTGATCTCGCGCGGGTTCTGCTGGTCGCGTACATAGATCCCTGAGCCGGCCATGGCCTCCACCACGCCGTCCGTTTCGAGCTGGCGGTAGACCTTGCTGATCGTGTTGCGGTGCAGGCCGGTCTGCATGGCCAGCTGACGTGTGCTCGGCAGCCTGTGGCCCGGCGGGTAATGCCGGGCGGCGATGGCGAAGCAGATCTGGTTGTACAGCTGGGTCGACGCCGGGATGTCGCTCTCCTGCTGAATGTGAAAACGCACGCCAGTGTGGCCAGGGGGTCTGGCCGCCACCCTAAGGAGCTTTCGCCCCCGTGACAATTCCCTCGTTGTCATACGACCATGTGCCGGTTGCCCTGTGCCGGTTTGTCCCACTCCGATTCCGTCGCCTCCTGGTTGCAGCTCGAGCCCCGGCGGCCGGACCAGGTTCCGCTGCGCTGCTGGTGGGCCAGGCCCGCCGGCACACCGCCCCGGGGCGGCGTGCTGGTGCTGCCGGAGGTGTTTGGCCTCAACGGCTGGATCCGCAGCGTCACCCAGCGGCTGGCCGAAGCGGGCTACGCGGCTTTGGCGGTGCCCCTGTACGCCCGCACCGCCCCTGAGCTGGAGCTGGGTTATGGCCCGGATGACCTGGCGCTGGGCCGCCGCCACAAGGAGCTCACCTGCACCGACCAGCTGCTGGCCGATGTGGGCCTGGCCGCCGACTGGCTGCAGCAGCAGTTGCCCGCGTCTGCCACCGGCCTGGGGTGTGTGGGGTTCTGCTTCGGTGGCCACGTCGCCCTGCTGGCGGCCACCCTGCCCCAGGTGGCTGTCACGGTCGATTTCTATGGAGCCGGTGTGGCCACGGGCCGCCCCGGTGGCGGTCCCGCCAGCCTGACGCTGGTGCCGTCGATCGGCGGCACGCTGCTGTGTGTCTGTGGCGATGCCGATCCCCTCATCCCCCCGGCGGACGTGGCGGCGATCGAAACGGCCCTCGCCGTGTCCAGTGCGCACCGCCTGGTGCTCCTGGAGGGGGGCCACGGCTTCATGTGCTCGGCCCGGCCCGACCATCGCCCAGAGGCGGCGGAGCAGGGCTGGTCACTGCTGCTGGAGGCCTTCGAGCAGGGGCTGGGGGCACCAGGGGGCCAGGGGCAAGCCTGAGGGCAGGCTCAGCCCGCAGCGGCAGCGGCCGTCTTGCCGGCGGCCTGTTTGCGCGGGCTCAGGAACATGATCATGTTGCGACCTTCCCGCTTGGGGGGCTGCTGGATCTCGGCGTTCTCTTCGAGATCCTTGGCCATGCGATAGAGCAGCTGTTCGGCCAGGGCCGTGTGCTGGATCTCCCGGCCCCGGAAGATCACCGTGCACTTCACCTTGTCGCCGGATTTGAGGAAGCGGACCGCCTGACCGATGCGCACCTGGTAGTCGTGCAGATCGATCTTGTAGCGCATCTTCACCTCCTTGACCTCGGTCTGGTGCGACTTCTTCTTGGCCTCCTTGGCCTTCTTCTCCTGCTCGAACTTGTATTTGCCGTAATCCATGATCCGGCAGACCGGCGGATCGGCCTTCTCGCTCACCAGGACCAGATCCAGCTCGCGGTCGCGGGCGACCTCCAGGGCCGCCTCTCGGGTGATGACTCCCAGTTGACTGCCGTCCGCATCCACCACACGCAGGTTGGGGTAGCTGATGCGGTCGTTGATGTTGGGCAGCTCCCGCACGGGAGCACGGCGATCAAAACGGGGACGGGGAGGCATTCACAGGGGCGGTTAGCTGTTCACCCTAAACCGCCCATGGCCGCCGCCACCGCCCGCTGAAGCACATCCGCCTCCGAAGCCCCTTCGGTGGCCGGATCCGTCAACCAGAGCGGCTGGTGCTGGCGCCGGAACCAGGTGCGCTGGCGTTTGGCGTATTGCCGGGTCCGCCGTTCCGTCAGGGCCATGGCCCCATCCCGGTTCAGCTCGCCCCGCAGCAGCCCGGCGGCTTCGCCATAGCCGATCGTTTCCAGCAGGGGGCAGTCGGCGCCGAAGCGATCGATCAGCTGGGCCGTTTCCTCCACCAGGCCGCCGCCATAGAGGGCGGCCGTGCGGCGCCCGATGCGCTGGGGCAGGTCGGCCGGATCCAGTCCCAGCTCCAGCACCCGCCAGGGGGGAGGGCAAAGCGTCTGCTGGGCCGACAGGGGCCGCCCGGTGGCATAGAGCACTTCCAGGGCCCGGATGGTGCGCACCGCGTCGGCCGGGGCGATCCGCCCTGCCGCCCGTGGGTCGTTCTGCTGCAGCAGCTGGTGGCAGACGGCCTGACCCAGGGCGGCGAACTGGGCCCGCAGGGCCGGCTGGGGCGGCACCGCCGGTGGCTGCAGGCCCGCCAGCAGGGCCTTGAGATAAAGCCCGCTGCCCCCCACCAGCAGGGCCACGCCCCGGCGCCGGTGTTCCGCCGCGATCGCGGTGCCCGCCAGGGCCGTGAACTCCTGCAGGGTGAGCGGCTGGTCGGGGTCGCTCAGATCCAGCAGTTCGTGGCGCACCCGGGCCCGCTGTTCGGGGCTGGGCTTGGCCGTGCCCACGTCCATGTGGCGGTACATCTGGCGGGAGTCCACCGACAGCACGGCCAGATCGAGGGCCTCAGCCAGCTCGATCGCCAGGGAGGTCTTGCCGCTGGCCGTCGGGCCCAGCAGGGCGATCACCAGGGGCAGCTCGGCGCTGGGTTCGGCTCCGGGGGGGGGCGCCACAGGGCGGCCTGGGCAGGGGGGATCGGGCCATCCTGCCGGAGGTGGAATCGAGGGGCGATTGCACCCCCGTTGCAAATCGGTTCCCAGAGGCGCCTCTGCGCCCCTCCGGGACGGCGGTGGTAGATTGCCCTTTGCGCAGCGTCCTTTCGGAGCCGCTTCGCCCCATTGCCGCCCCACCGCCCCTGGGATTCGCCGCCCTTGTCAGCCCCCTGGGGAGACCTTTTCTGAATGAGCGACGCCATCAAAGTCGAAGCGGCCTACGGCGCCGAGCAGATTCAGGTGCTGGAAGGCCTGGAGCCGGTGCGCAAACGGCCGGGCATGTACATCGGCACCACCGGCCCCCGGGGTCTGCACCATCTCGTCTACGAGGTGGTCGACAACTCGGTCGACGAGGCCCTGGCCGGCCACTGCGACGCCATCGTGGTGACCCTGCATGCGGATGGCTCCGCCAGCGTCACCGATAACGGCCGCGGCATCCCCACTGACATCCACCCCCGCACCGGCCGCAGCGCCCTGGAGACGGTGCTCACCGTGCTCCACGCCGGTGGCAAGTTCGGCAGCGGCGGTTACAAGGTTTCCGGCGGTCTGCATGGCGTCGGCATCTCGGTGGTCAACGCCCTCAGCGAGTGGGTGCAGGTCACCGTCCACCGCCAGGGCCAGGTCCACCGCCAGCGCTTCGAGCGCGGCCTGCCCATCGGCACCCTCGTCTCCGAGGACGCCCCCGACGCCGGTACCGGCACCGCGGTGCGCTTCCTGCCCGACCTGGAGATCTTCAGCGGCGGCATTGCGTTCGATTACCACACGCTCTCGGCCCGTCTGCGCGAGCTCGCCTACCTCAACGGCGGCGTCCGCATCGTCTTCCGCGATGAACGGCCTGCTGCCACCAACGCCGCCGGCGAGGCCCACGAGGAGGTCTATCACTACGAAGGCGGCATCAAGGAGTACGTCGCCTACATGAATGCGGAGAAGGATCCTCTGCATGCCGAGATCATCTATGTGAATGCCAGCAAGGACGGCGTCCAGGTGGAGGCGGCTCTCCAGTGGTGCGTCGATGCCTATTCCGACAGCATTCTGGGTTTTGCCAACAACATCCGCACCGTCGATGGCGGCACCCACATCGAGGGCCTCAAGACGGTGCTCACCCGCACCCTCAACACTTTCGCCAAGAAGCGCGGCAAGCGCAAGGACGCCGACAGCAACCTGGCCGGTGAAAACATCCGCGAAGGCCTGACGGCTGTGCTGTCGGTGAAAGTGCCGGAACCGGAATTCGAAGGCCAGACCAAGACCAAGCTGGGCAACACCGAGGTGCGTGGCATCGTCGACACGACGGTGGGTGAGGCCCTGGGCGAATACCTGGAATTCAACCCCCAGGTGATCGACCTGATCCTGGAGAAGGCCATCCAGGCCTTCAACGCCGCCGAGGCTGCCCGCCGGGCCCGGGAGCTGGTGCGCCGTAAATCGGTGCTGGAGAGTTCCACCCTGCCCGGCAAGCTGGCCGACTGCAGCTCCCGTGACCCGAGCGAATCGGAGATCTACATCGTCGAGGGGGATTCGGCCGGTGGCTCCGCCAAGCAGGGCCGCGACCGTCGCTTCCAGGCCATCCTGCCCCTGCGCGGCAAGATCCTCAACATCGAGAAGACCGACGACGCCAAGATCTACAAGAACACCGAGATCCAGGCCCTGATCACGGCCCTGGGATTGGGTATCAAGGGCGAGGACTTTGAGGAAAAAAATCTCCGCTACCACCGCATCGTCATCATGACCGACGCCGACGTGGACGGCGCCCACATCCGCACCCTGCTGCTCACCTTCTTCTACCGCTATCAGAAGGCCCTGGTGGAGGGCGGCTACATCTACATCGCCTGCCCGCCGCTGTACAAGGTGGAGCGCGGCAAGAACCACAACTACTGCTACAACGAAAACGAGCTCAAGAAGGTTCTCCAAGGCTTCGGTGAGAAGGCCAACTACAACATTCAGCGCTTCAAGGGCCTGGGCGAAATGATGCCCAAGCAGCTCTGGGAAACCACCATGGACCCGGAGACCCGCATGATGAAGCGGGTGGAAATCGAGGATGCCCTGGAGGCCGATCGCATCTTCACGATCCTGATGGGCGACAAGGTGGCCCCACGGCGGGAATTCATCGAAGCCCACAGCGCTGAGCTGGATTTCGCCCAGCTCGACATCTGATGAACCCACGCCATCCCATGCCGGTGCCGGCCTGGCGCTGGGCTGCCTTGCTGGGATTTGCCCTGCTGGCCCCGGCAGCCCTGCCCGCCGGCGGCGGCGAGCGGCGCTTGCCGGAAGTCCGGCGCCGCGAGCGCCAGGCCGAGCCCCTGCTCAGCAACGGCAGCCTCGGGCTCCACTGCGCTCCCCGCTGCCAGGCGCCGGTGCTGGCGCGGCTGGAAACGGGGGCCCCGCTGCGGGTGTTGCGGCAATGGATGGAGCCGGGCGGGCGCCGTTGGCTCCAGGTGGAAGCGTCCACCGCTGCCGGGCGGGCCAGCCGCGGCTGGTTGGCGGGCTGAGCCAGGCCCCTGTGGGTGCCGATCCGACCAACAGTCAGCTCACGCGTCAGCCGGCTCAGGCTTCAGCACCCGATCCGCCACCCAGGCGCTCAGCCAGGCGCCGGCGGGGGCGGTGGTCACGATGCTCAGCACCGCCACCGCCAGGATCACCTCGCCAGCTCCGCTGGGCAGTCCCGCCGCCTGCATCGCCATCAGGGGCATGGCGCCGATCGCCGCCTGCACCGTGGCTTTGGGGGTGTAGGCCACCACCACGAACAGGCGCTCCCCGGCGCTGAGGGGGCTGTCGTGCAGGCAGGCCAGGGTGCCGATCGAGCGGGCCAGCAGCCCCAGGGCCAGCACCGCCAGCCCGGCCAGGCCGCTGCGCCAGGCCACCGCCAGGTTGAGCTGGGCCCCCACAAGCACGAACAGCACCAGTTCGGCGAACACCCAGATCGAAGCCAGCTTGGCGGCGATCGGATGGGCCAGATCCTGGCGCCATTCCAGGATCACCACCCCCAGGGCGATGGCCGCCACCAGGCCGGTGAAGGGCACGAGGCCGTTGAGGCGTTCCTGCAGGCGCAGCAGCAGCAGCGCCAGGGCCAGCACGATCAGCACCTGGCGGTTGGCGTTGGGACGGAAGCGTTCGATCCAGCGGATCAGCCCCCAGCCTAGCAGCGCCCCGGCCGCCGCTCCCAGGGCCAATCCCAGCGGTAGCCCCAGCAGCCGGCCCGGCAGGTCGCTCTGCTGCTGCACCAGCAGCCCCAGCAGCAGGCCATTGACCACGATCACGGCGATGTCATCGAGGGAGGCGGCGGCCATCACCATCGAGGGGATCGCCTTGGCGGTGCCGCGCCGCTCCTCAATCAAGCGCAGCATCAGCGGCACCACCACCGCCGGCGAGACGGCCGCCACCACCGAGCCCAGCAGCGCCGCCTCCAGCCAGCTCAGAGCCAGCAACGGCTGGGCCACGGCCGTGATCATCAAGCCCTCGCAGCTGGCGGGGATCCAGGCCAGCAGCAGCACCCGGCCGCCCACCTGCCGCAGGGTGGTCAGGTTGAGCGCAAAGCCCACCCGCAGCAGGATCACGATCAGGGCCATCTGACGCAGATCGCCGCTGAGGGCCAGCAGCCGCGGGTCGATCGCCCCTAATCCCGAGCTCCCCAGGGCCACGCCCACCAGCAGCATGCCGATCAGGCCGGGCACCCCGAGCCTGCGGAACAGGCCATCGGCCAGCAATCCGAGGATCACCAACTCGGCGAATCCCAGCCAGCCCATCAGGGTCGCCGTTGCGCTGGCGGCAGTCTGGCGCTGCTCAGGCCGTCAGGGCCGTTTCGATCGCGGCCACCAGTTCCGCCCCGTCGGGCTCGACGGCGCTCTTGTAGCGGGCCACCACGCTGCCGTCCTTGCCGATCAGGAACTTCTCGAAGTTCCAGGCCACGTCCCCGGCGGGTTCCGCCTGGGTGAGGGTGTCGTAGGGCGCCGTCTTGGAGCCGGTGGCGTGCACCTTGTCGAACAGGGGAAAGTCGGCCCCGTAGGTGCTGGTGCAGAACTGCTGGATCTCTTCCAGCGTTCCCGGCTCCTGGGCGCCGAAGTCGTTGCAGGGGAAGCCGAGCACCGTGAAGCCCTGGGGCCCGTAGGTCTGCTGCAGTTTCTGCAGGCCGGCGTACTGGCGGGTGAAGCCGCAGCGGCTGGCCACATTGACCACCAGCAGCACCGTCCCGGCCCACTCGCCGAGCCGGCGCTCCTCGCCGCTGGCGGTGCGCACCACCACGTCGCTCACGTTCAGGGCCATGGGTACCAGCAAGCAGTGTTCGCAGTGGACCCTAGCGGCTCTGCCCATACACTCGTACTCACCGGCATGCGTGAAGCGATGGCTGAGGCCTCCGCCGTCGCCGAGGTGGTGGCCCGCCAGCTGGAGGGTTTGCTGCAGGCGGGCAATTACGACGGCGCCAAACTGCTGCTGCAACCCGTGCAGCCGGTGGATTCGGCCGAGGCGATCGGCACCCTGCCGCGCACGCTGCAGGCGCTTGCCTTCCGGCTGCTGCCCAAGAACGAGGCGATTGAGGTCTACGAGTACCTCGATGGCTCGGTGCAGCAGAGCCTGCTGGAGCGGCTGCGCTCCGGTGAGGTGCTGGAACTGGTGGAGGAGATGTCCCCGGACGACCGGGTGCGCCTCTTTGATGAACTGCCCGCCAAGGTGGTGCGGCGGCTGCTGGCGGAGCTCAGTCCGGCGGAGCGGCGGGTCACGGCCCAGATGCTGGGCTACGAGGCGGAAACAGCCGGGCGTCTGATGACGACGGAGTTCATCGACCTCAAGGAATTCCACAGTGCCCAGCAGGCCCTCGAGATCGTCCGCCGCCGCGCCCGGGACACGGAGACGATTTACAGCCTTTATGTGACCGACGCCTCACGCCACCTCAGCGGCATGCTCTCGCTGCGGGATCTGGTGACGGCGGATCCGGAGGACCGGCTGGGGGATGTGATGACGCGGGAGGTGATGAGCGTTGCCACCGACACCGACCAGGAGGAGGTGGCCCGGGTGATCCAGCGCTACGACTTCCTGGCGGTGCCGGTGGTGGACCGGGAGCAGCGGCTGGTGGGCATCGTCACCGTCGATGACGTCATCGACGTCATCCAGCAGGAGGCCACCCGCGACCTCTACGCCGCCGGCGCCGTGCAGGCCGGCGACGAGGACGACTACTTCCGCAGCAATCTGTTCACCGTGGCGCGTCGCCGGGTGGTGTGGTTGCTGGTGCTGCTGGTGGCGAACACCGGCACCTCGGCCGTGATCGCCTCCGAACAGCTGGTGCTGAAGCAGGTGGTGCTGCTGGCGGCCTTCATTCCGTTGCTGATCGGCACCGGCGGCAACGTGGGGGCCCAGAGTTCCACCGTGGTCATCCGGGGCCTGAGCACCCAGCGGCTGCAGTCCCTGGGTCCCTGGCGCACCATCGGCCGGGAGCTGGTCGCTGGTGCGCTGCTGGGCGGCTTGCTGGCGGTGGTGGTCGTGCCCTGGGCCTGGACGATGGGGGGCAGCGTGCTGGTGGCGACCTCAGCCGGCATCAGCCTGGTGGCGATCACCACCCTGGCCGCCACCGCCGGCGCCGCCCTGCCCCTGCTGTTCGCCCGCCTCGGCCTCGATCCGGCCTTGATGTCGGCCCCGTTCATCACCACGGCCACCGACGTGGCGGGCGTTTTCATCTACCTCAAGACGGCCCAGCTGCTGCTGCCGCGGCTGGGCACCGGTTGACCCCGGGGATTGACGGTTTCTGAGAGGAGTTCACACTTCTTTATGTTACGCTTTACAGACAGTTATGGATCAGTTCCATGGTCGTCGCTCTCGCCGTTGCCCAACCGTCGACTCCCGCCGCTGTTCAGTCCGTGGTTCGCCCCTCCCCGGGCCGTTCCATGCCGCCGGTGGATGGCGATCTGGTCCGCTCCTACCTGCGGGACATCGGCCGGGTGCCCCTGCTGAGCCATGAGCAGGAGATCACCCTGGGCCGGCAGGTGCAGGAGCTCATGGCCCTGGAGGACATGCGCGAGGAGCTGAAAATGCGCTCCGGTGGCACCGATCCGAGCCAGCAGGAACTGGCGGTGGCGGTGGGTCTGCGCCCCGAAGTGCTGCGCAAGCGCCTGCACGCCGGCCGCCGCGCCAAGGAGCGGATGGTGGCGGCCAACCTGCGCCTGGTGGTGAGCGTCGCCAAGAAATACACCAAGCGGAACATGGAGCTGCTGGATCTGATCCAGGAGGGCACGATCGGCCTGGTGCGGGGTGTCGAGAAGTTCGACCCCACCCGCGGCTACAAGTTCTCCACCTATGCCTACTGGTGGATCCGCCAGGGCATCACCCGGGCCATCGCCGAGAAGAGCCGCACGATCCGGCTGCCGATCCACATCACCGAAACACTCAACAAGCTCAAGAAGGGCCAGCGGGAGCTGAGCCAGGAATTGGGCCGCACCCCCACCCTGAGCGAACTGGCGGTGGCGGTGGAACTCCCCGAAGAGGAGGTGAAAGACCTGCTCTGCCGCGCCCGCCAGCCGGTGAGCCTGGAAACAAAAGTGGGCGATGGCGAAGACACCGAGCTGCTGGACCTGCTGGCCGGGGACGACCTGCTGCCGGCCGACCTGGTGGATGGCGAGTGCCTCAAGGGCGACCTGCGGGCCCTGCTGGAGCAGCTGCCGGAGCTGCAGGGCCGGGTGCTGAAGATGCGCTACGGCATCGACGGCGAAGAGCCGATGAGCCTGACCGGCATTGGCCGCATCCTGGGCATCAGCCGCGACCGGGTGCGCAACCTGGAGCGCGACGGGCTGGCCGGTCTGCGCCGCCTCAGCGATGCCGTCCAGGCCTATGTGGTCATCTGATCCCGCCGTTTGCGAGGCTTGAGCCCAGCCTCCACCCCCACTTCCATGGCCGGCAATCCTTCTGCAGCCTCGGAAGAGCCCACGATGGAGGTGGTCAGCCTGTTCCCCCGCTACCTGCTGCAGGGCCAGTTGCCTGTGGCTCAGCTGGCCGATCTTCAGGCCATGGCCAGGGCCGTGCTGGCCGAGCCCGAACGCAGCCCCGATGCTTCGGTGAAGCTGGCAGGACAGCTGTCACAGCAGCGGGAGCTCGGTCCCGACCATCCCGCGGCAGCGGAGCTCTGCCGGTCGGTGATCCTGCCGGCCTGTGAGCGCTGGATCCGCCATGTGATCGACCAGCAGCCCCCCCAGGGCCGGGGTCCGTGGACGCCGGGCCGCTATGGCCTGCAGATGATCGACCTGTGGCTCAATGCCCAGCGCGCCGGCGACTACAACCCCACCCACACCCATGGCGGCAGCTTCTCCGGGGTGCTGTTCCTGCAGGTGCCGCCCCAGATCAACGCCGAGCGTTTCGACGGCCAGCTCTGCTTCCATGGGCCGGAGGAGTGGCACATCCAGAGCTTCCGCACCGGCATGGCCCATTACGTGCTGCCGGTACCCGGGGATTTTTACGTGTTTCCTGCCTGGCAGCCCCATTCGGTGCCCCCCTTCCGCGGCGATGGCGAGCGCTGGTCAATCGCCTTCAACGTGGTGGCGGTGCCCCAGCCGCCGCCACGGCCGGCCCCGTCGCCTGTGGCCGTCCAGGGCTTGGCTCAGGGGAATGTGTCCCTCTCCAGCACCCGGCCCCGGCCGGGGGGATTCGTTTAAGGGGCGACGTGCTGGATCCGGGCCCGCTGGAGCCGCTTCGGGACTCCCTGCTGGATTGGTGGGAGACCCACGGACGCCATGCCATCCCCTGGAAGCTCCGCCCCGACGGATCTCGCCCCGGGCCCGGTGAGTCCCTCGACCCCTTCGGCGTGTGGGTGGCTGAGGTGATGCTGCAGCAGACCCAGCTGGCGGTGGTGCTGCCCTACTGGCAGCGCTGGATGGCGGCGTTCCCCGACCTCAGAACCCTTGCCGCCGCCAGCGAGCACGACGTCTTGATGGTGTGGCAGGGCCTCGGCTACTACGCCCGGGCCCGACGCCTGCACGGCGGGGCGCAGCGACTGATTGCGGCGGGTGGCGATCCCTGGCCGCGCACGCTTGAGGGCTGGTTGGCCCTGCCGGGCATTGGCCGCAGCACCGCCGCCAGCATCCTCTCGTCGGCCTTCGATCTGGCCCATCCGATCCTCGATGGCAACGTCCAGCGGGTGTTGGCCCGGTTGGTGGCCCATCCGGTTCCGCCGAAGCGGCAGCTGGCCGACTTCTGGCGGCTGAGCGCCACCGTCCTCGACCCCAAGCGTCCCCGGGCCTTCAACCAGGCTCTGATGGACCTGGGCGCCGGCGTCTGCACCCCCCGCCAGCCCACCTGTGGCGCCTGCCCCTGGCGTGAACTTTGCGCTGCCTACGCTGCCGGCGATCCCGGCCGTTTCCCTGTGAAGGACACCCCCGCGCCCATCCCGTTCCAGGTGATCGGGGTAGGGGTGGTGCAGGACGGCGAGGGGAGGGTGCTGATCGATCAGCGGCTCCAGGAGGGCCTGCTGGGCGGCCTGTGGGAGTTTCCGGGCGGCAAACAGGAGCCGGGCGAAGCGATCGAAGCGACGATCGAGCGGGAGCTGCGCGAGGAGCTGGCCATCGAGGTGGCGGTGGGGGAGGAGCTGATCAGCCTCGAGCACGCCTACAGCCACAAGCGGCTGCGCTTCGTGGTGCATCTCTGCCGCTGGCTGGCGGGGGAGCCGCAGCCGCTGGCCTCCCAGCAGGTGCGCTGGGTGGCGCCGCAGGAGCTCTCCGATTACCCGTTTCCGGCCGCCAATGCCCGCATCATCGCGGCGCTGCAGGCAAGGATCGCGGCGGGGTGAAGCCTGGTGGCGTGATCCGGGCCAGCCGGCCCTCGCCGGACTCCGGGTGGCTCAAGTCCACCTCCCAGGCCCCCTCCGGCCGGAAGCTGAGTCGCTCGGGCCACTCCACGGCCATCACGGCGCCGATACGGCGGGCCTCCTCCTCTTCCTGGGCGAACAGTTCATCGGCCGCGGCGCCCTGCTCAAGCCGGTAGAGATCCACATGCACCAGGGCCGCGGCGCCCGCATCGGGTCCGGCGTCGGTGTCGTAGTGCTGAGCCAGGGCGAAGGTCGGGCTGGTGATCGGTTCGACGATGCCCAACCCGGCGGCCAGTCCCTGCACCAGTGCCGTCTTGCCGGCCCCGAGCTCCCCCCGCAGCAACAGCAGGGCGCCGTCACCGGCACCAGAGGCGATCAGCTGCGACGCCAGCCGCCGCCCCAGGGCGTCGGTGGCGGAGGGGTCCGCCAGTTGGCACACCTCGATCGCGTCATTCGGTTCCACCCTTGTAGATTGGCCCCCAGCGAGCCCGAAGCCTCGGCGTCTCTGCAGATATTTCCACTTTTTCGTCCTCCCATTCGGGAGCTTTTCCTTCATGGTGGCAACACCCTCCAGCCCTGAGGCTGCGTTTGCTGGCGTTCAGGCCACCAATTCCTATGTGATCGCCGATCTCGGCCTGGCCGACTGGGGCCGCAAGGAACTGGCGATCGCCGAAACCGAGATGCCCGGTCTGATGGCCCTGCGCGAGACGTTTGGCGCGGAACAGCCCCTCAAGGGGGCCCGGATCGCCGGCAGCCTGCACATGACGATCCAGACCGCCGTTCTGATCGAAACCCTGGTGGCCCTCGGCGCCGAGGTGCGCTGGGCGTCCTGCAACATCTTCTCCACCCAGGATCACGCCGCCGCCGCCATCGCCGCCGCCGGCATCCCGGTGTTTGCCTACAAGGGCGAAACATTGGATGAGTACTGGGCCTTCACCCACCGCATCCTCGAGTGGAGCGACGGCGGCACCCCCAACATGATCCTCGACGACGGTGGTGACGCCACCGGCCTCGTCGTGCTCGGCACCAAGGCTGAGAAGGATCTTTCGGTGCTCGAGAACCCCTCCAGCGAGGAGGAGGTGGCCCTGTTCAACTCCATCCGCCAGCGGCTGGCGGTGCAGCCCGGCTTCTACTCCCGCATCTACGCCAACATCCAGGGCGTCACCGAGGAGACCACCACTGGTGTGGCCCGTCTGTACCAGATGCAGAAGAGCGGCGAACTGCCGTTCCCGGCCATCAACGTCAACGATTCGGTCACCAAGAGCAAGTTCGACAACCTCTACGGCTGCCGCGAATCGCTGGTCGACAGCATCAAGCGCGCCACCGATGTGATGGTGGCCGGCAAGGTGGCCCTGGTGCTGGGCTACGGCGACGTGGGCAAGGGTTCGGCCCAGTCCCTGCGCGGGCTCGGCGCCACCGTGATGATCGCCGAGATCGATCCGATCTGCGCCCTGCAGGCCGCCATGGAGGGCTATCGCGTCGTCCGCCTCGAGGACGCCGTTGGTGATGTGGACATCTTCGTGACGGCCACGGGGAACTACCACGTGATCCGCCATGAGCACCTGCTCGCCATGAAGAACCAGGCGATCGTGTGCAACATCGGCCACTTCGACAACGAGATCGATGTGGCGTCGCTCAAGCAGTACGCCTGGGACAACATCAAGCCTCAGGTGGATCATGTGATCCTGCCCAGCGGCAACCGGATCATCCTGCTGGCCGAAGGCCGGCTGGTGAACCTGGGCTGTGGCACCGGCCACCCCAGTTTCGTGATGAGCAACTCGTTCACCAACCAGGTGTTGGCCCAGATCGAGCTGTTCTGCAAGGGCGACGCCTACGGCAAGGAGGTCTACGTGCTGCCCAAGCACCTCGATGAGATGGTGGCCCGTCTGCACCTCGATCGGATCGGCGCCCGGCTCACCGAGCTCACCACCGAGCAGGCGGCCTACATCGCCGTCCCCGTCGAAGGTCCCTACAAGCTCGACCACTACCGCTACTGAGCGGTCAGGGCCCGTGGGCTGGGAACTGGTTCAGAAGCTTCCCGAGATGATCGGGTTGGCCGTGGAGGCCAACCCGGCAGCGGGGTACGGGGCGATCTTCGCGGCCATGTTTCTGGAGAATCTGTTCCCTCCCATCCCGTCGGAGCTGATCATGCCCCTCGGGGGCTTCTACGTGCAGCAGGGCAAGCTCTCCCTGATTCCGGTGGTGCTGGCCGGCCTGCTGGGCACCGTTCTCGGTGCCCTTCCCTGGTATGGCATCGGCCGGCTGGTGAATGAGGAGCGCATCGAGCAATGGCTTGATCGCCACGGACGCTGGATCGGCATCAGCTCTCAGGAACTTCAGCGCAGCCGCCGCTGGTTCAGCCGTCACGGCACGGCTCTGGTGTTCTGGGGCCGGCTGGTGCCCGGCATCCGCACGCTCATCTCCGTCCCTGCCGGCATTGAGATGATGCCGCTGACGCCCTTTCTGCTCTGGACCACGGCCGGCAGCCTGATCTGGACCCTGCTGCTGACGCTGGCAGGCCTGGCCCTGGGCGAGAGTTACACCAATGTTGAACTCTGGATCGAGCCTGCCGCCCGGGTGGTGAAGCTGCTGCTGGTGCTGGGTGTGCTGGCGGGGGCCGTCTGGCTGGGGCTGCGCATCTGGAAGCAGAGCCGCCACAGTCCCTGATCCAGAGCCACCAGCCTCCGAGCAGTAAAAAAGGCGCCCCGGGGGGCGCCTCCTTTGGCTTCGGACGCTTGATAACCCGGCTGGGTCACTGGCACAAGCCCCCATCGCTACAGCTGGGTAGAAAGGCTCAGAAGGGCACTTCTTCCTCGCTGGGCTCGCCGCCACCGAATCCCCCGCCGAAGCTGCCGCCACCGCCGCCTTCGGCATCCCGCTTGCTGCCGAGCAGCTCCAGGCGGTCGACCCGGATCACGGGCTTGCTGCGCTCCTCACCACTGGCCCTGTCCGTCCAGCGGTCGAGCTTGAAGGAACCGATGATGCCGATCAGGGCACCCTTGCGGACGTAGTCGGCGGCCACCTGGGCCTGCTTGCCCCAGATCTCCAGATTGAACCAGTCCGGTTCGCCGTCGCGGCTGCGGCGATTGACCGCCAGGGTGAGGTTGGCGACCATGCTGCCGGATTCGAAGTAGCGGACCTCCGGGTCGCGGCCGGCTCTGCCGACGAGGGTGATGGAATTGACGCCCATGGCGTGCTCCTGAAACGAGTGGATCAATGATGGGGCACCCCGATCGGGGGCCTCTCTCTTTCCGTTCCACCCTTCGTCCCGGTTGTCACACCCACCAGGTGTTGGCCGGTCCACCGGAATCGCCCCAACTATGATCGACCGCTGCCAGAGGTCTTGCCCGTGTTTTTCCGCCGTTTCCAGTTCTCCCGCGATATCGGCATCGATCTGGGGACGGCCAACACACTGATGTATGTCTCGGGCAAGGGCATCGTGCTGCAGGAGCCGTCTGTCGTGGCGATCGATCTGGAGCGCGGCACCCCCCTGGCGGTGGGTGAGGAGGCCAAGCTGATGCTCGGCCGCACCCCCGGCAACATCCGGGCGATCCGGCCCCTGCGCGATGGGGTCATCGCCGACTTTGATGCCGCCGAGCAGATGATCAAGAGCTTCATCCAGAAGGGCAACGAGGGCCGGGGGGTGATCGCCCCCCGCCTCGTGATCGGCATCCCCAGCGGCGTCACCGGCGTGGAGCGCCGCGCCGTGCATCAGGCCGGCCTGGCCGGGGCGCGGCAGGTGCACCTGATCGATGAGCCGGTGGCGGCCGCCATCGGTGCCGGCCTGCCGGTGACCGATCCGGTGGGCACGATGATCGTCGACATCGGCGGTGGCACCACCGAGGTGGCGGTGCTCAGCCTGGGCGGCACCGTGCTGAGCGAGTCTGTCCGGGTGGCGGGCGATGAGCTCAGCGACGCCATCAGCGTCTACCTCAAGAAGGTGCACAACCTCGTGGTGGGTGAGCGCACCGCCGAGGACATCAAGATCCGCATCGGCTCGGCGTTCCCCGACGACGCCCACGACGAGACCTCCATGGATGTGCGGGGTCTGCACCTGCTGTCCGGCCTGCCGCGCACGATCAACATCCGGGCCGGAGATATCCGTGAAGCCATGGCCGAGCCGCTCAACGTGATCGTGGAGGCGGTCAAGCGCACCCTGGAGCGCACCCCTCCCGAGCTGGCGGCCGACATCGTCGACCGGGGGATCATGCTCGCTGGCGGTGGTGCGCTGGTGCGGGGCATCTGCGACCTGATCAGCCACGAGACCGGGATCCTGACCCACGTGGCTGAAGACCCCCTGCTCTGCGTGGTCAACGGCTGTGGCATGGTCCTGGAGGACTACAGCCGGCTGGAGCGGGTGCTCGACACCCCTGAATTCCTCCGTCAGACGGCCTGATCCCCATGCCGGCATGGCGCTGGCTTCGTTTCGTCCAAGGCTCGTCCCTGCGACGGATCACCCCCTGGCTGCTGGTGCTGCTGGCCTTGGTGGCCGTGCGGCTCAGCAAAGGGGCAGTTGTCTCCGATGCCTATGCCCTCCTGAGCCGACCCTTCTGGCCCGGGACGGCCCAGGCCGAGTGGCTGCGGTCGGCCCGACGGGTGGAGGATGGGGCCCGCCTGGCCCAGCTGGAGCAGGACAACCAGCGGCTGCGGACCCTGCTGGAGCTGCAGAAGCAGAATCCCAACCGGGTGACGGCCCCGGTGATTTCCAGGGATGGCGCTGGCTGGTGGCGGCAGCTGTTGCTTGGGCAGGGGGCCCTCAGCGGTATCCGGGCCGGCCAGGCGGTGGTCGGTCCGGGCGGTCTGGTCGGTCTGGTGGGCAGTGTCACCCCCAGCACAGCCAGCGTCACCCTGCTCACCGATCCCCGCAGCCGTGTCGGGGTGTGGGTGGGGCGCACCCAGCACCACGGTCTGCTCACCGGCATCGGCACCGGCCGGCCCCTGCTGCGCTTCCTGGAGAAGGATCCCCAGGCCCGTCCCGGTGACGTGGTGGTGACATCCCCCGCCAGCACCCTGGTGCCGCCGAACCTGCCGGTGGGTGTGATCCAGTCCATGGACGCCAACGCCGACCCGGCCCCGGTGGCGGTGGTGCAGCTGATCGCGCCGGTTTCGGCCCTCGACTGGGTGCAGGTGCAGGTGCGCTGATGGATCTGCTCACCCGCCAGCCCCTGCTCGTCGCCTCGGCCCTGCTGGTGCCCCTGCTCGTCCTGGCCTCGCCGGGTTGGCTCAGCCTTGATGGCGTTGGCCCCTGCTGGGCGGTGCTGTGGCTGCTGCCCTGGGCCTTGAGTGACGGACCGTTTTCGGGGGCCTGCGCCGGCCTCGCCCTGGGACTGCTGCTGGATGCCGTTTACCCCGGCGGTGTCACCCAGGTGCCCGCCCTGCTGCTGCTGGGCTGGTGGTGGGGGCGGATGGGACGGCGGGCACCGCCGATCCAGCGCAGTTTCAGCCTCGGTCTGCTCGCCCTGCTCGGCACGGCCCTGCTCGGCCTCACCCTGATGCTGCAGTGGGGCGTCCAGGACTGGGTGGGTACCCGGGAGGCGGTCCAGCTGGCGGGACCGGAACTGGGTCGCAACCTGGCCGATCAGGGGGTGAACCCCGCCCTGCTGGCCCTGCCGGGGTGGCGCTGGGATGATCTGGCGGGTCCCGGCCTGCGGGTCCTGCTCTCCCAGACGCTGATCACGGCCTTGCTCGCCCCGATGCTCTGTTCCCTGCAGTTGTTGCTCTGGCGCCAGGTGGGCTCCGGCTGGCGGCGCTGAGTGATGCCCAGATCCCTGCCACGACGCCAGGCCCTGCGGCTGCTGGCCGCCCCCGTCGCCCTCGCCCTGGGCGCCGGGGCCTGCGCGCGGCGGCCCGGGCCCAGCCAGGGCAAGGTGCTCAACGTCTGGACCCTGGACCTGGCGCCCCGCTTCAACACCTACATGCGGCGGGTGATCGCGGCCTGGGAGCAAGACCATCCCGGCGTAACGGTGCGTTGGACGGACGTGCCCTGGGGATCGGTGGAACGCAAGCTGCTGGCGGCCGTGTTCGCCCGCACCGCCCCTGATCTGGTCAATCTCAACCCCAACTTCGCCGCCAACCTGGCCAGCAAGGGGGGGCTGCGGGATCTCACCCCCCTGCTCCCCCCCGACGCCGCGGATCGCTACCTGGCCGGGATCTGGACCTCGGGCCAGCAGCAGGGCGAGCAGTTCGGCATTCCCTGGTACCTGACGGCCCGGGTGACGATCGCCAACCGGCGGCTGCTGCAGCGGGCCGGCCTCAGCGCCCCACCCCGCCGCTGGGAGGAGGTGCCGGCCTATGCGGAGACGGTCAGGCGCCGCACCGGCCGCTACGCCCTGTTCGTGACCGTCGTCCCCGACGACTCCGGCGAACTGATGGAGGCGCTGGTGCAGATGGGGGTGCTGTTGCTCGACGAGCGCCAGCGGGCGGCGTTCAACAGTCCGGTCGGTCGCCGCGCCTTCGCCTTCTGGAGCGATCTCTACCGCCGCGGGCTGCTGCCGCGGGAGGTGGTGAGCCAGGGCTACCGGCGCGCCATCGAGCTGTTCCAGGCCGGGGATCTGGCCCAGGTGGCCAGTGGCCCTGATTTCCTGCGCAACCTGCAGACCAACGCCCCCGGCATCGCCGCCACCTCCGCCCCCTTCCCGCCCCTGACGGGGGCGAACGGTGAAGCCAATGTGGCGGTGATGAACCTGGTGGTGCCCCGCCAGAGCGCCATGGCCCCGGAGGCGGTGAGCTTTGCCCTGTTCCTGAGCGATGCGGCCAACCAGCTGGCCTTCGCCGAGGAGGCCCGGGTGTTGCCGTCCTCCAGGGGAGCCCTGGCGAGCCTGGAGCGCAAGCTGCGGGGGGCGGTCCCCAGCGATGGCCAGGAGCGGCTGGTGCACAACGCCCGGCTGCTCTCGATCGAGACCCTGGCCCAGGCCCGGGTGCTGGTGCCGGCCACCCCGGGGGTGAAGCGGCTGCAGGCGATCCTCTACACCCAGTTGCAGCGGGCGATGCTGGGACAGCTCGACAGCGACGCAGCCCTGGCCGAAGCCGAGCTGCAGTGGAACCGCTACGCCGAGGCCCGCTGGCCCTGAAGGGAGCGGCCGACGGGGCAGGCAAGGGATTCCGAAGAAATGTTGCCTTTCGCTCAGACGCCCGCTGCTGGAGCCGATTCCGTGCTCGCAGCTCCAATCAGTGTCGCGTTATGGTTGCGATTCTTCATCCAGCGGACAGGAGCGATGCCCATGCCCACGGCTGCCTCCTCCTTCACCGATGGTGCTGATCTGGAGGCTTCCGCGGGCGGCGCTTCCCCGTCCCAGCCGATCGCCACCCTGCTGGTCGTCGACGACGAGGCGGCGGTGCGCCGGGTGCTGCTGATGCGTCTGCAGCTGGCCGGCTACCGGGTGCTCTGTGCCGAAGACGGCGAGGAGGCCCTGGCCCTCTTTCACCAGGAGCAGCCCGATCTGGTGGTTCTCGACGTGATGCTGCCCAAGCTCGACGGCTTTGCCGTCTGCCGGCGCCTTCGGGCCGAATCCTGCGTGCCGATCATCTTTCTCTCCGCCCTCGATGCCATCGCCGAACGGGTGGCGGGTCTGGATCTGGGAGCCGACGACTACCTGCCCAAGCCCTTCAGCCCCAAGGAACTCGAAGCCCGCATCTCCACGATCCTGCGGCGCATGGGGCGGGGGGCGGCCACCAGCGAGCCCCGCGAACTCCCCGTCGGCTCCGGGGTGCTGCGGGTGGGCGATCTGGTGGTCGACACCAACCGCCGCCAGGTGACCCGCGAGGGCCAGCGCATCGCCCTCACCTACACCGAATTCAGCCTGCTGGAGTTGCTGTTCCGGGAGCCGGGCCGGGTGGTGCCCCGGGCCGAGATCCTCGAGCAGCTCTGGGGCTACCCCCCCCGCCGTGCCGCCGACCTGCGCGTGGTGGACGTGTATGTGGCCCGCCTGCGCGGCAAGCTCGAGCCCGATCCCCGCAACCCCGAGCTGATCCTCACCGTGCGCGGTACTGGCTACGCCTCCCAGCGGATGGGTGAGGCCTCCCTGGCCGCCGCCGGCTGATCCTGCAGGATGGGCAGCCACCCTTCTCCACCCCCAGCCTGCCTTGTCGGATCTGCGTGAGACCCGTCTGGAGAAAGCCCGCACCCTGGAGTCCCTTGGTCGGGCTCCCTATGCCCTCGGCTTCGCCCCCAGCCACCGCACCGCCGAGCTGCAGCAGGCCCACGCCGACCTGCCCAACGGCGAGGAGCGGGCCGTTGAGGTGGCCGTCGCCGGCCGGGTGATGACCCGTCGGGTGATGGGCAAGCTGGCCTTCTTCACCATTGCCGACGAATCCGGTCCGATCCAGCTGTTCATCGAGAAGGCCACCCTGCTGGCGGCCCACCCGGAGGAGCCCGAAGGCTTCGCCCAGATCACCTCCCTGGTGGATGGCGGCGACTGGATCGGGGTGCACGGCAGCCTGCGCCGCACCGATCGGGGCGAACTCTCGGTCAAGGTGACCGACTGGGTGATGCTCACCAAGGCACTCCAGCCCCTGCCCGACAAATGGCATGGCCTGGCGGATGTGGAGAAGCGCTACCGCCAGCGCTACCTCGATCTGATCGTCTCGCCCGACACCCGGGAAACCTTTCGGCGCCGGGCGCGCCTGGTGAGCGCCATGCGCCGCTGGCTCGATGAGCGCGACTTTCTCGAGATCGAAACGCCTGTCCTGCAGACCGAAGCCGGCGGTGCCGACGCGCGTCCCTTCGCCACCCATCACAACGCCCTCGACCTGCCCCTCACCCTGCGCATCGCCACCGAACTGCACCTCAAGCGGCTGGTGGTGGGGGGCTTCGAGCGGGTGTACGAGCTCGGCCGCATCTTCCGCAACGAGGGGATCAGCACCCGGCACAACCCCGAGTTCACGTCGGTGGAGATCTACCAGGCCTTCGCTGATTACCACACGATGATGGACCTCACCGAGCAGCTGCTGGCCGCGGCCTGCCTGGAGGTCTGCGGTGACACCCGCCTCACTTACCAGGGCACGGCGATCGACCTCACCCCGCCCTGGCGGCGGGTCACCATGCATGAACTGGTGGAGCAGGCCACCGGCCTGGATTTCAACACCTTCGCCGATCGTGCCCAGGCGGCCGCGGCCATGGAGGCCGCGGGCCTGGTGGCCCCCGAGGCGGCCGACAGCGTGGGACGGCTGCTGGTGGAAGCCTTCGAGCAAGCGGTGGAAACCAGCCTCGAGCAGCCCACCTTCGTGATGGATTACCCGGTGGAGAATTCGCCCCTGGCCCGGGCCCATCGCAGCAAGCCGGGGCTGGTGGAGCGCTTCGAGCTGTTCATCGTCGGGCGGGAGACGGCGAATGCCTTCAGCGAGCTGATCGATCCGCTGGATCAGCGGGCCAGGCTCGAGCTGCAGCAGCTGCGCCGCCAGGCCGGGGACCCCGAAGCCCAGACGGTGGATGAGGACTTCCTGCATGCCCTGGAGGTGGGCATGCCTCCCACGGGCGGCCTCGGCATCGGCATCGACCGGCTGGCCATGCTGCTCACCGACAGCCCTTCGATCAGGGATGTGATCGCCTTCCCCCTGCTGCGCCCGGAGGCTCGGGAACGGTCGGGAACCGACGCAGTGGGATAATGGTCCCCAGTAGGCCTTTTCCCCCTCGGGGCTCTGGTATGAGTGGTGAGCGCGTCGGTTTTCGCTTTCAACACGCCGATGCGGTGGTGAAGCGCAATCCCCAGGGGCGATCTCGCCGTGGCTGGGTCATGGAACCGGTGGAACAGACCACCAGCCGGGGAACCAAGATGCCCGCCTACCGCATCCGCTGGCGGGACAGTGAACGTCCGGAGATTGTGCTGCAGCACATGCTGATCGCCGATCCCGACCCCACCCCCCCGCCCGAGGGCGTGAGTCTGGTGCCCCCGGTCCCCAAGAAGTAGGTTTCCAGCAGGCGCGGCTGCGGGGCATCAGATCCAGCCCTTCCAGCGGTAGGCCAGCAGGCCGAGATGCTCCCGCATGGCGGTGGTGGTCAGCACCAGGGCTTCGGCACTGGGCAACAGCCCCAACACGCTGCTGGCCAGGGTGGGCGTGCCGAACGACCGCCGATCGGGCAGCTGGAAATCACAGGCCACCGGGATGATCCGGAACTCGGGCGCCGCCCGGCGCAGGGTGGCCAGCGAGCGGGGCAGGTGGGTGGCGCTGGTGACCAGGAGCAGGGAGGTCCAGCCCCGCTGCCGGGCCACCCGCACCAGGGCGCTGGTTTCCTCCGCCGTGTTGCGCCCCTCTTCGCTGGTCACGATCCGATCGGCCGCCACCCCCAGGCTGGTGGCCAGGGCCTTGGCCAGCTTGGCCTCGCCGGAGGCCGGATCGTTGGCCATGAAGCTGACCTTGCCACCGGTCACCAGCAGCCAGGGGGCCTTGTCCTCCCGCATCAGCGCCACGGCGCGCAGCAGCCGGTCGCCGGCCTCGTTGACTTCCACCCCCTGGCGCGGTGGCAGGGCCGGCCGCAACCCACCCCCCAGCACCAGCACCGCATCGGCCTTGGGGATCGGCGAGGGCGTCAGCCGGGCGGCCTGTTCCTCCAGCCCCCAGACCAGCTGGCGACTCAGCAGGGGCGTGGCCGCCAGCCAGAGGAGCACGATCCCCACGCTGGAGAGGACCAGGCCGATGCGGCGCTGGCGGGTCAGCAGGCCCGCGATCTGCAGCAGCAGGGCCAGGCCGAGGGGGTAGAGGCCGAGCGGCAGCAGTTTGGAGAGCAGAAAACCCATGGCGGGGAGTTGGCGTGGAGCGGCTCAGCGCTGGCTGCGTCGCTTCAGCTCCTGCAGCTCCTGCTGGGCCTCGAAACGGGCCCAGTCGGCCTCCAGATCGGGCGTGGCGGCAGGGCCGGAGTTGCGCTGGCGGGTCAGTTCGGCCAGCTCCTGCTCGACGCTGGCGAAGCGCTGGCCCAGATCGGCGAGGGCCTGCCAGCGTTGGCGCCCCTGGTCCATCAGGCCCGCCACATGGCTCTCAGCGCGGCCCGCCAGCTCCCCGGCCCCAGCGCTTCGGGCCCGACCGATCCGCTCCTGCCACTGGCGGATCTCCTCGGCCAGCTTCAGCAGTTGCTTTCGCTGCTCCTCGGCCTGCTGCCGCAGGCGCACCCGTTCGGCCAGCAACTGTTTCTGCCGGTCGCGGGCGGCCTGTCCCCGCAGCAGCTCCTCCTGCTGGGGATTGGTGCGCAGGAAGCCCTCCAGCTGCTGATCCAGCCGCGCCTCCAGTTCCTCCAGCCAGCTGCTCATGGCACGGGTTCGCCGGGGGCGCGGGTGATCAGGGGCGCTTCGATCTCCTCCTGCAGGGGGGTGATGGCCGCCTCGCGGGAGCGCAGCAGCAGCTGGGTGAGCCGGGCGATGGCCCCTTCCCCCAGGTCCTGCTCGCCGATGCGGTCGAAGGCCTGGCGGTACAGATCCTCGAGTTCCTCGATCAGCCCTTCGCGGACCCCGCGCATGGACTGACGCTGCTCCTCCCTGCTCATCGATCACTCCGCTGCTGTTCCGAGTCTGCCTGCACCAGCAGATACAAAGCGAAATCGCCGTCAGGATCGCTCCAGCGGCCCGACCCCTGCCAGCCGGCGCTGGCCGCCAGGGCGAGGAAGGCCTCGGGGGCGTACTTGTAGCTGTACTCCGTGATCAGTGGTTCAGCGGCGGCGAACGGCCAGCACCGGCCCGCCAGCCGCACCTCCAGGTCCCGCTGGCTCACCAGGGCCATGGCGATGCGGCCCTGCTCGGCGTCCCACCAGGCCCGGTAGGCGAAGTCCGCCGCCTGGAAGTCGCCGTCCAGATCACGGTTGAGCCGGCTGAGCAGGTTGCGGGCGAAGGCCTCCGACCAGCCGGCGGCGTCGTTGTAGGCCGCCTCCAGCCGCTGCACCGCCTTGGGCTGGTCGATGCCGATCAGCAGGCGGCTGCCGGCCCCCAGCAGCCGGCGGAACTGGCGCAGCAGGGCCTGGGCGCCGGCGGGGTCGAAGTTGCCGATCGAACTGCCTGGGTAGAAACCCAGCCGCCCGTGGCCCGCCAGGGCGGGGTGGTCCGGCAGTTGCTCCAGGAGGCTGTAGTCGCAGCAGATGCCCAGCACCGGCAGGTCGGGGTGGCGGCCCTGCAGGGCCTGGCAGGCGGGCGCCAGGTGGTCGGCGCTGATGTCGAGGGCCACATAGGCGGCTGGTTTGAGGGCACTGAGCAGGGGGCTGACCTTGCGGGCGCTGCCGGCGCCGAATTCCACCACCACCCCGGGTCCGAGGGCGGCGGCCAGCTCGGCCGCCCGCGCTTCCAGCAGGGCCGTCTCGGTGCGGGTGAGGCCGTACTCCGGCTGTTCGCAGATGGCCTCGAACAGCCGGGAGCCCTCGGCGTCGTACAGCAACCAGGCCGGCAGCTGTTTCGGCTGGCGGCCCATGCCCTCAATCACCAGCCGGACCATATCGGCCGGCTCGGGATGCAGGTCGATCAGCATCGGTCGATGGCACCGCCCCCGGCGCCCTCGTCAGCGCCGTCTCGGGCCAGACGCAGGCCGGCGGCCATCCAGCGGCAATGGGGCGCGAAGAAGTTGCGGTAGGTGGTTCTGGCGTGGCCCGCCGGGGTGAGGAAGCTGCTGCCCCGGAGCACGAACTGGGAGGTCATGAACTTGCCGTTGTATTCCCCCACCGCACCGGCGGCGGGCCGGAAGCCCGGGTAGGGACGGTAGGGGGTGGCGGTCCACTGCCAGAGGGCACCGAAGGCCTGGGGCAGGGGGCGGCCGCCGGGTTGGGCGGCCTCTGTCGCCACCAGTTCCCATTCGGCTTCGCTGGGCAGCCGGGCGCCGCTCCAACGGGCAAAGGCATCGGCCTCGAACCAGCTCAGGTGCCGCACCGGCGCCTGGGGGTGGCGCGGCCGGCGGCCCGCCAGGCTGAACTCCCAGTCGCCGCGCCAGTAGCGCGGAGCGCACCAGCCACGCTCCTGCACCACTGCCCAGCCCTCGCTCATCCACAGCTCCGGGCGCCGGTAGCCCCCATCGGTGATGAAGGCGGCGTACGCCTCGTTGGTCACGAGGGTTTCGGCGAGGCTGAAGGGCTCCAGCCACTGGCGGTGCCGGGGGGCCTCGTTGTCGAAGTGGAAGCCACCGCCGTCGTGGCCGATTGCCACCAGCCCACCGGGGTGGGAGCGCCAGCCAGCGGCGGTTTCCGGCGCCCCGGCCCCGGGAGGTTCGACGCCATAGGCGGGCTCCAGCGGGTTGCGGCTGAAGCCGTCGAGCAGATCCATCAACAGCAGCTCCTGGTGCTGCTGCTCGTGCTGCAGCCCCAGTTCCACCAGCTCGAGCAGGGGGGTGGCCGCCTCGGCGGGACGGCGATCGAGTTCCAGCAGCAGCGTTTCCAGCCCGGCGTCAACGCGGCGGCGCCAGGCCAGCACCTCACCGATGGCCGGGCGGGTGAGCAGACCCCGCTGGGGGCGGGGGTGGCGGCTGCCGATCGCCTCGTAATAGGAGTTGAAAAGATGGCCCCAGCGGCGGTCGGGTGTTTCATGGCCGCTCAGGTGGGGCTCCAGCAGGAAGGTCTCGAAGAACCAGGTGGTATGCCCCAGGTGCCACTTGGCCGGGCTGGCATCGGCCATGCCCTGCAGGCAGAGGTCCTCCGGCTCGAGGCCGTCGATCAGACGCTCGCTGTGCTGCCGTACCGCCTGGAGCCGTTGCAGGAGCCTGGTGATGTCCGCCGGGGTGTGTGCCCTGGAGCCCATGGACCTGCCCTTCTCTGGGGCCGACCATAGGGATGTTCCCTACGATCCGGCCACGCAGCCAAGGAGAAGGCCAGCCGGATGGGAGCCCACAGCGATGGCATGACCACAGGGATCACCGAGGGCTTCAGCGGCGCGGTGGGCCGGACGCCACTGATCCGGCTCCATGCCCTCAGCGCCCTCACCGGCTGCGAGATCCTCGGCAAGGCGGAGTTCATGAACCCCGGTGGGTCGGTCAAGGACCGGGCCGCCCTCGGCATCCTGCAGGAGGCGGAGGCGAGCGGCCAGCTGCAGCCGGGGGGCACGGTGGTGGAAGGCACCGCCGGTAACACCGGCATCGGCCTGACCCACCTCTGCAATGCCCGTGGCTACCGCTGCTTGATCGTCATCCCCGAAACCCAGTCGGCGGAGAAGATCGGCCTGCTGCGCAGCCTCGGCGCCGAGGTGCGCACGGTGCCGGCGGTGCCCTACAGCGACCCGGCCAACTACGTGCGTCTCTCCGGCCGCATCGCCGCGGAGACGCCCGGCGCCCTCTGGGCCAACCAGTTCGACAACCTCGCCAATCGGCGCGCCCACTACGGCAGCACCGGGCCGGAGATCTGGCAGCAGACCGGCGGCCGGCTGGATGCCTGGGTGGCCGCCACCGGCACCGGCGGCACCTATGCGGGGGTGGCCCTGTATCTCAAGGAGCAGGATCCTGCGATCCGCTGTGTCCTGGCCGATCCCTGCGGCAGCGCCCTCTACAGCTGGGCCACCGACGGCACCCTGAAAAGTGAGGGCGGCTCGATCACCGAAGGCATCGGCAACAGTCGCGTCACTGCCAACCTCGAGGGAGCCCCGATCGACGATGCCGTCCGCATCGATGACCCCATGGCGCTGCGCACGATCTACGGCCTGCTGTGGCAGGAGGGCCTGTTCATGGGGGGCTCGGTGGGCATCAACGTGGCGGCGGCGGTGGAAACGGCCCGGCGGCTTGGGCCGGGGCATCGCATCGTCACCGTGCTGTGCGACAGCGGCGATCGCTACCGCTCCCGCCTCTACGACCGTGATTGGCTGGCGGGCCGCGGCCTGGAGCAACCCCAGCGCAGCGGCGCGGCCCTGATCCCATGACGGCAGCCCAGGGTCAGATGATCGGCGGCCGTTACCGGCTGGAGCGCTGCCTCGGCTCGGAGAGTGCCGGGCCCCAGGGGGCGTTGTGGCTGGCCAGCGACCAGCTGGCCGCCGACGCGCCCGTGGCCTTGCGTTGCATCGGACCCGACCAGGACCAGGCCCGGGCCCGGGAGCTCTGGTCGCGGCTCCAGGGGGTGCTCCATCCCCAGGTGCCCCGCATCGGCGCCGTGATCGAGGCCGACGACCAGCTCTGGCTGGTGCGGGAGTGGCAGGCGGGCCGCACCTACCAGCAGCTGCTGGAGCTGCGGGCGGAACGCCAGCTGGTGTTCGGGGCAGGCGAGGTGCTGCTGCTGCTGCGCCAGCTGCTGCCGGTGCTCGCCGCCCTGCACAGCCAGGATCTGCTGCACGGCGACCTGAGCCCCGCCAATCTGCTGCGCCGCGACAGCGACGGGTTGCCTGTGCCCCTCGATTTCGGCCTGGTGCGGGGCACCGCCAGTGGCACCGCCGGGGAACGGCTGCTGGGCGCCACGCCGGGCTACGCCCCCCCGGAGCTGGCCAAGGGTGAGCCCGCCCAACCCTGGATGGATCTGCACGCCCTCGGGGTGGTGGCCCTGGTGTTGCTGAGCGGTGATGCCCCTGGGGGCTTGCTCGATCCGACCACGATGCAGTGGCGCTGGCCGGCAGCCCTGGAGGCCGAGCCGGACCTGCGGCTTCAGCTGCAAAGACTGCTCAGCCGCCATCCCGACGAGCGTTTCGCTTCGGCCGGCCAGGCCCTGGTGGCCGTCCAGTCCCTGGCCATGCCCGACAGCACGGGCCCGGTGCCCCGTGCCGATCGCACCGTGATCCTGGTGCCCGCGGCGGCGCCGGCCCCGCCACCGCCCCCGGCGCCGGTCGTCGCCAGCGAGGTGGCTGCCGCCGAGGCCCCCCGCCCGCCCGAAACGCCCCGGGTGGAGCCCCAGCTGCCCCTGCGCCTGGCGGTGCCGCCGCCACCTCCAGCCGTCGTGGCCGCTCCCGACAGCCTGCGACGCCGCTACGAGGAACGGGAGGAGGCCGCTGAGGGGGGCTTCTGGCCGGTGCTGATCGCCCTGGTGCTGTCGGCCGTGGTGGGCACGGCGGTGGGCTGGTGGTGGCTGAGCCGCGGCAAGGTGGCCACACCGCCCCCCGGCGGGGTGCCCGAGCTGCCCAGCAGCCTGCCCCCCTCGGAGGTGGATCAGCGCCAGCAGCTGCTCAACCGTCTGCGGGCGATGCAGGTGGACCGGGCCTGGTTCCTCAGCCTGGTGGATGCGGCCCTGCTGGCCCAGTACCCGGAACGCAACGGCCGGCTCCCCTCCGACACCCTTGAAGACGCCCCCCTGCGGCGCGTCTGGAACGAGCTGGCCGAGGAATGGCTGGCCCGGGTGGAGCAGCTGCCCCTGCCCCTGCGCCGGCGGCTGGGTAACTTCAGCGCCACCGACTGGGAGGCGCGCCAGGCGGGCTTCGTGCGCCAGGGCCTGAGTCCGGCGGTGCTGCGGGAGCTGGTGTCGGCGAGTGTGCAGAACCTGCTGCCGAGTCGTGCCTCCCAGGCGATGCCGCCGGAGCCCTTCCGCCAGATCTGGTATGCCGCCGGCGAGCTGACCCTGGAAAACCTCAGGATCGAGCCGATCGAGGCCCCCTCCGGCGCCACCCAGGTCCTGACCGCCGAAGTTCCCGCCAGCGGCGCCCGGCTGTTCCCGATCCGGCTCCCTGCTGGCCATGGCCTGGCCCTCG
Source organism: Cyanobium sp. Aljojuca 7A6 (assembly GCF_024346455.1). GTDB lineage: Bacteria > Cyanobacteriota > Cyanobacteriia > PCC-6307 > Cyanobiaceae > Cyanobium. Next base: position 29,010 of record NZ_JAGQCY010000008.1, on the reverse strand, counting down.
GGGTCAACGGCTCCCCCCTGCTGCAGATGAGCGTCTTTTCTGCGGAGGGCACCCCGCTGGAGGCCAGGGGGCCGCTGCGGGTGGTCACCCTCGGCTCCCAGAAGGGCTCGCCGGTGCAGCTGCTGCTCACCAACGACGGCGTTGCCCCGGCCCTGATCCGCTTGTCGTTGCGGGCCGACCCTCCGGCTCCCACCCCCCCACCCGCCCTGGACTCACCACCGGCCCCCGAGGAGACACCGGAAACGCCGGACGTGCCGGCACCGGCCAATCCCGGCGCCGGCCAGACGCCGGCCGGGCCAGCGGCCCCAGCACCGCCGCCGCCGGTGGAACCCACCAACCCCTGAGAACGCTGCTCAGAGCCGGGCGACGGCGGCCCGGGTTTCCTTGGCGATCTGCTTGCTCTTTTCGTCCTGGCGCTTGTCGTGCAGCTTGCGGCCCTTGCCCAGGCCGATGGTGATCTTGATCCAGGACCCCTTCAGGTGCAGGTTGAGCGGGATCAGGGTGAGGCCCTTCTGATCCAGGGAGACGCGCAGCTTGTCGATCTCGCGCCTGTGGGCCAGCAGCTTGCGCACCCGCAGCGGCTCGTGGTTGAAAAAGCGGCCAGCGTGGCTGTGGGGGGAGATGTGGACGTTGTGGAGCTGCATCTCGCCGTTGCGGATCAGGCAGAAGCCGTCGCGCAGGTTCACCTGGCCGGCCCGGATTGATTTCACCTCGGTGCCGAGCAGTTCAACCCCGGTCTCGAGCGTTTCGAGAATCTCGTACTGGTGTCTGGCCAGACGGTTGTCGGCCAGCAGCCGGTTGGCCGGGTCGGCGCTCTTGGCGCCACCGCCCTTCCTGCCGGGCCCCTTCGCCATCGCTACGTCCTTGATCACCTGGATGCTCCCCGACCCTAGGCAGCAGCCGGTACCCTCCAACCATGGCGATCATCTCTTCGGGAGGACCGATCGGGCGCGTCCCGGGAGAGGGCGGGCGCGTCCCGGGAGCGGGCCGGGCCAAGGCCGATAGCCCCCCCGCGGCGCGCCTCGTCGATCCCACCGCCCGGCCTGAGGAGGAGCCGGTGGTTCGGGAGGACGGGCTGAGGCCCCGGCGCCTGGCGGACTACATCGGCCAGAGCGAGCTCAAGCAGGTGCTGCGCATCGCCGTGGAGGCCACCCGCCGACGCCAGGAGGCCCTCGACCACGTGCTGCTCTACGGGCCCCCCGGCCTCGGCAAGACCACCATGGCTCTGGTGCTGGCCGAAGAGCTCGGGGTGCGCTGCCGGATCACCAGCGCCCCGGCCCTGGAGCGCCCGCGCGACATCGTCGGACTGCTGGTGAACCTGCAGCCCCGCGAGGTGCTGTTCATCGATGAGATCCACCGGCTCAACCGCGTGGCCGAGGAGATCCTCTACCCGGCGATGGAGGACTTCCGCCTCGATCTCACCGTGGGTAAGGGCACCACCGCCCGCACCCGCAGCCTGGACGTGGCCCCCTTCACCCTGGTGGGGGCCACCACCCGCGCCGGGTCGCTGAGCTCGCCGCTGCGGGACCGCTTCGGCCTGATCCAGCGGCTGGAGTTCTATGGCCTCGATGACCTCGAGGCGATCGTGGTGCGGGCCGCCGGTCTGCTGCAGTTGCCCCTGCGGCCCTGTGCCGCCCAGGAGGTGGCCCGGCGCTGCCGGGGCACACCCCGCATCGCCAACCGCCTGCTGCGACGGGTGCGCGACGTGGCGGCGGTGGGGGGGCACGGCCAGATCGATGCGGCGTTGGTGGAGGAGGCCCTTGCCCTGCACCGGGTGGATGGCCGCGGCCTGGATGCCAGCGACCGCCGCCTGCTGCAGCTGATGCTCAAGGCCTACGGGGGCGGCCCGGTGGGGCTCGACACCCTGGCGGCGGGCCTGGGGGAAGATCCTGCCACCCTCGAAGCGGTGGTGGAGCCCTATCTGCTGCAGCTGGGGTTCCTGCAGCGCACCCCACGGGGACGCATCGTCACAGCCGCCGGCCGCGCCCACATCGACGGTCCGGCCGCGGTGGCGGCGTGAGGCCCCGGATGGCGGTGGTTCTTTCTGTCCTGGCTCTGCTGCTGGGGGGGCTTCTGGCCTGGCCGCCAGCGGTGTGGGCCGCGGCCGGCCCTGGGGCGCCGTCGTTGCCGGTGCTGTTTGATCGGGCCCTGGCCGCCAGCCGTGAGGGGCGTTTCGGCGACGCTCTGCCCCTGTGGGATCAGGTGGTGGAGCTGGCGCCGCAGGAGGCGTCGGCCTGGAGCAACCGGGGCAACGTGCAGCTGGCCCTGGGGGATCCGGTGGCGGCGATCGCCGACCAGGACCGGGCCATCAGCCTGGAGCCCGGCAGCGCCGACCCCCACCTCAACCGCGGCACCGCCGAGGAGGCCCTGGGCCTGTGGCCGGCGGCCGCCGCTGATTACCGCTGGATCCTGGAGCGGGATCCCCTGGAGGCCTCCGCCCTCTACAACCTGGGCAATGTGGAGGGCTCCCAGGACGACTGGCCGGCGGCGCGCCGGTGCTTCGAGGCGGCGGCCGCCGCCAGGCCGGGCTTCGCCATGGCCCGCTCCAGTGCCGCCCTGGCCGCCTTCCAGCTGGGGGACACCAAAGCGGCGGAGAAGCAGCTGCGCGACCTGATCCGCCGCTACCCCCTGTTCGCCGATGCCCGGGCTGGCCTCACGGCGTTGCTCTGGCAACAGGGTGCCCGGGGGGAGGCGGAGAGCCACTGGGCCGCGGCCTCCGGCCTCGATCCCCGCTACCGGCAGGAAGAATGGCTGCTGCAGATACGGCGCTGGCCGCCTGTTCCCGTCCAGGCTCTGGCCCAGTTCCTGGCCCTGGCCCCCTGAACCGGCTTCCCACCTTCCGCCCATGACCCCGTTGTCCTTTTCCCCCATGGCCCCGGCTGATGCCACCTGGGAGGAGCTCGGGATGGACGCGACCCTGCAGGCGGCGTTGCCGGAGCTGATCCAGCTGCGGCGCCACATCCACCGCCACCCCGAGCTGAGCGGCCATGAGCAGCAGACCGCCGCCCTGGTGGCCGGTGAACTGCGGCGTCTGGGCTGGGAGGTGCGCGAAGGGGTGGGCCGCACCGGGGTGGTGGCCGAGTTGGGTCCGCTGGGGGCCCCCCTGGTGGCCCTGCGGGCCGACATGGACGCCCTGCCGATCGAGGAGCGCACCCAGCTCGCCTACGCCTCCAGCCGCCAGGGCCTGATGCATGCCTGCGGTCACGACATCCACACCACCGTGGGCCTGGGGGTGGCCCAGCTGCTGGCCAGCGTGGCCGACAGGCTCACGGCCCGAGTGCGGCTGCTGTTCCAGCCGGCGGAGGAGACGGCGGAGGGGGCGGCCTGGATGCGCGCTGATGGGGCGATGGACGATGTCCAGGCCCTGTTCGGGGTGCACGTGTTTCCCAGCCTGGAGGTGGGCACGGTGGGGGTGCGCAGCGGCAGTCTCACGGCCGCGGCGGGGGAACTGGAGGTGGAGGTGCTGGGGGAAGGCGGCCATGGCGCCCGCCCGCACCAGAGCACCGATGCGATCTGGATCGCGGCCCGGGTGGTGAGCGGGCTGCAGGAGGCGATCAGCCGGCGGCTCGATCCGCTGCATCCGGTGGTGGTCAGCTTCGGGCTGATCGAAGGCGGCAAGGCCTTCAACGTGATTGCCGACCACGTGCGGCTGCTGGGCACGGTGCGCTGCCTGGATCTGGAGGTGCATGCCCAGCTGCCCGGCTGGATCGAGGACACGGTCCATGCCCTCTGCCGCGGCCACGGGGGCGAAGCCCGGGTGCACTACCGCTGCATCTCGCCGCCGGTGCACAACGATCCGGAGCTCACCCAGCTGGTGGCCGACGCGGCCGTGGCCCTGCTGGGCCGCTCCCGGGTGCAGTGGCTGGAGCAGCCGTCACTGGGGGCTGAGGATTTCGCCGAACTGCTGGCCAACACCCGCGGCACGATGTTTCGCCTGGGGGTGGCCGGACCCGGCGGCTGCTCGCCCCTGCACAGCAACAGCTTCGACCCGGATGAGGGCTGCCTGGAGGTGGGCATCAAGGTGCTGGCCCTCAGCCTGCTGCGCTGGATGGAGCGACCGGTTTGAGCGTCCGTCGGGCCCCCCGCTTCCTGGCCGCCCTGCTGGCGCTCTCCGCCCCGCTGCTGATCCTGCTGGCCCTGCTGGCGCTCATCACCCGCCAGGGGGCCGATCGGCTGGCGGCCCTGCCCGCCCTGGTGATCGGCTGCGGGCTGCTGGGCACGAGCATGCTTCGCCGCCGCCGCCGTCGGGCCGAACTGCTGCGGGCGCTGCGCGAGGGGCCGCAGGCCTGAAGCATGCTGCGCCAAGGTGAAGGATCCCCGCCGTGATCCCCGTGAGTGAAGCCACCCCCGATCTCGAAGCCGCGCGGCAAGCGATCGCCTCCGGTGACCCCAGCCGGGCGATGCCCGCCCTGGCGGGACTGCGGGCGGTGGAGGCCGAGGCGGCCATCCCCTTGTTGCTGCTGGGACTGGAGCAGACCACCTTCGTGATTCGTTCGCTGGCCTGTGCTGGTCTGGGGGTGAAGCGCAATGAGGTGGGCTGGCAGGCCCTGGAGACGGCGGTGCGGCAGGACGAGGACGCCAATGTGCGCGCCGAGGCCGCCAATGCCTTGGCCAACTACGGCGTGGTGCGGGCCTGGCCCCTGCTGCGGGACGCCTTTGTGGCCGACGACCAGTGGTTGGTGCGCTGCAGCATCCTTTCGGCCCTGGCTGAGCAGGAGGCGATGCCGGCGGCCTGGCTGCTCCAGCTGGCGCGGCTGGCCATCGCCGATGGCGACGGCACGGTGCGGGCCGGTGGGGCCGAGATCCTGGGCCGGCTGGTGCGCCAGGGAGAGGAGCCGGAGGCGGCCGAATCCCGCGAGGCCCTGGCGGGCCTGCAAGGCGATGGCGACCATCGGGTGGCGGCCGTGGCCCTCGACGGTCTGCAGGCCTGAGGCCTTCGCCGACCCGGGTCATCAGCCCTGGGGAAACGTTGCTGCGGAGCCCTACGTCCGTTCAGGCTTAGCCCCATCCCCTTTCAGCCTTGCTAGGTTTCGAAAGTCACTAGGGGTGCCCGGCACAGGATCCACCGATCGCTGCGCCCAGGGCTGAGATCACACCCTCCGAACCTGATCCGGGTCATGCCGGCGCAGGGAAGTGGAACAGGATCGTGAAACCAATCTCAGGCCGCGCCCTCGTCCTTTGCCGTAGCCCGTCATGCGCAGCGCCTGGATCCAGAAGCGTCGTGGTCAAGCCAACGTCACCCAGCTGCATTACGCCCGCCAGGGGGTGATCACCGAGGAGATGGCTTTCGTGGCCAGCAGGGAAAACCTGCCGGAGTCGCTGGTGATGGAGGAGGTGGCCCGCGGCCGCATGATCATCCCGGCCAACATCGAGCACCCTGGCCTGGAGCCGATGGCGATCGGCATCGCCAGCAAGTGCAAGGTGAACGCCAACATCGGCGCCTCGCCCAATGCCTCCGACCTCAACGAGGAGGTGGAGAAGCTGAAGCTGGCCGTGAAGTACGGCGCCGACACGGTGATGGACCTCTCCACCGGCGGCGTGAACCTCGATGAGGTGCGCACGGCGATCATCAATGCCTCCACGGTGCCGATCGGCACGGTGCCCGTGTATCAGGCGCTGGAGAGTGTGCACGGCTCGATCGAGAAGCTCGACGCCGACGATTTCCTGCACATCATCGAGAAGCACTGCCAGCAGGGGGTCGATTACCAGACGATCCATGCGGGCCTGCTGATCGAGCACCTGCCGCTGGTGAAGGGCCGCCTCACCGGCATCGTCAGCCGCGGCGGCGGCATCCTGGCCCAGTGGATGCTTTACCACCACAAACAAAACCCGCTGTTCACCCGCTTCGACGACATCTGCGAGATCTTCAAGCGCTACGACTGCAGCTTCTCCCTGGGGGATTCGCTGCGGCCGGGCTGCCAGCACGATGCGTCCGATGCGGCCCAGCTGGCGGAACTGAAGACGCTGGGTGAACTCACCCGTCGCGCCTGGAAGCACGACGTGCAGGTGATGGTGGAGGGTCCGGGCCATGTGCCGATGGATCAGATCGAGTTCAACGTCAAGAAGCAGATGGAGGAGTGCAGCGAGGCGCCCTTCTACGTGCTCGGCCCCCTCGTCACCGACATCGCCCCCGGCTACGACCACATCACCAGCGCCATCGGCGCCGCCCTGGCCGGCTGGCACGGCACGGCGATGCTCTGCTACGTGACGCCGAAGGAACACCTGGGCCTGCCCAACGCCGAGGACGTGCGCGAGGGCCTGATCGCCTACAAGATCGCCGCCCACGCCGCCGACATCGCCCGCCACCGCCCCGGCGCCCGCGACCGCGATGACGAGCTGAGCCGGGCCCGTTACGCCTTCGACTGGAACAAGCAGTTCGACCTGAGCCTGGATCCGGAGCGGGCCCGCGAGTACCACGACGAAACCCTGCCCGCCGACATCTACAAGCAGGCCGAGTTCTGCTCGATGTGCGGCCCCAAGCACTGCCCGATGCAGACCAAGATCACCGACGAAGACATCGAAGGTCTGGAGCAGGTGCTGGCCGCGCAGAAGAAGGCCCAGGGCGAGCCCCTGGGGGTGTGATCACGGTCCAGGAGGTGATCACCGTCCTGGGGCTGGAGCCACACCGCACCTGCGGCCTGGTGGCCCAGAGCTACACGGCCGGAGCAATCCCGGGCGGAGCCCTCTACTTCCTGGCCAGCCCGGAGCGGGGCATCCAGCTGCATCGGATCGGCCAGGATCAGGTGTATCACCACTACCTGGGGGATCCACTGGAGGTGCTGCTGGTGTCAGCCGACGGCGAGGCTTCGCGGCATCGGGTGGGGAGCGATTTGGCGGCGGGAGAGCGGCCCCAGTTGGTGATTCCCGGTGGCACGTTTCATGCGGGGCGGGTGGCTCCGGGTGGCGCCTTCGGTTACGCGCTGCTGGGCACCAGTGTGTGGGGGCGGGTGGATCCGGAGCGGGTGGAGCGGATGGAGTTGGGGGCTCTGGGCGGGATGTTCCCTGGTGCGCTGACCGTGATCAAGGCGTTTGACTCCGTTTGACCGAGGAGGCCGACGAGCGCGACTTCGTGGGCACGATGGAGAACCTGCGCTCCGGCAAGCCCGCCGACGGTGGGCTGGAAGAGGCGGACGACTGGGTGGCCGACCTGCGCGGCGGCCTGCGGGCCTGCAAGGCGCAGGCGCTGCCGCTGGAGCACCCCGCGTACATCACACCATTGCGGTCTGCTGTAGCCGCGAACGCAAGTGGTTCATGGACCCGTTATCCGCGGTTGGAGTTGGCGTTCCCGATTGGAGTGTCGTTGCGGGCCAACGGTTTAAGAGGCTGTCTAGTTTCGTAGGCCTGCTTGAGCCAGGCGGTGTGGAGTGCCTTTGCTAGGTTGCCGCCGCCTGCCTGGCCCGTTGCTGCCTGATGAAAGCCGTCATCCTGGCCGGTGGACTGGGTACCCGATTAGCGGAAGAAACCCACCTGCGGCCCAAGCCGATGGTGGAGATCGGCGGCAAGCCGATCCTGTGGCACATCCTCAAGATCTACAGCCACCACGGGATCAACGACTTCATCATCTGCTGCGGCTACAAGGGTTATGTGATCAAGGAATACTTCGCCAACTATTTCCTGCACACCAGTGATGTCACTTTCCATATGGATCTCAACCACATGGAAGTGCACCGCCAGAAGGCCGAACCCTGGAAGGTCACCCTGGTCGACACCGGCGATGCCACCCTCACCGGCGGCCGTCTGGCCCGGGTGCGCAGCTACCTGCCGCCGGGGGAATCCTTCTGCTTCACCTACGGCGACGGCGTCGCCGATGTGGACATCACCGCCCTGATCGCCCACCACCGCCGCGAGGGCCTGCAGGCCACCCTCACCGCCGTCCAGCCCCCCGGCCGCTACGGCGCCCTGCACCTGGAAGGCGATGCGGTGGCCGATTTCGAGGAGAAGCCCGACGGTGACAACGCCTGGATCAACGGCGGCTTCTTCGTGCTCGAGCCCGCCGTGATCGACCTGGTCGACGGCGACCAGTGCGTCTGGGAGCAGGCCCCCCTCAAGGCCCTGGCCACCCAGGGCCAGCTCAGCTCCTTCAAGCACCGCGGCTTCTGGCAGCCCATGGACACCCTGCGCGACCGCCAGCGCCTGGAGGACCTCTGGCAGCAGGGCCGCGCCCCCTGGAAGGTCTGGAGCTGACCATGATCAGCCCCGCCTTCTGGCAGGGCAGGCGCGTCCTGCTCACCGGCCACACCGGCTTCAAGGGCAGCTGGCTGGCCCTCTGGCTCTGCGAACTCGGCGCCCGCGTCACCGGCTTCGCCCTGGCGCCGGACACCGACCCTTCCCTGTTCGACCAGCTGGGCCTGGCCTCCCGCCTCGATCACCACATCGGCGATCTGCGTGATCCGGCCGCCCTGCGCGAGCTGGTGGCCGCCGTCCAGCCGGAGGTGGTGCTGCACCTGGCCGCCCAGCCCCTGGTGCGGCGCAGCTACGCCGAGCCGGTGCTCACCTGGGACACCAACGTGATGGGCACCATCCATCTGATGGAGGCCCTGCGCCCCCTGGCCCATCCCTGCGCCGCGGTGCTGATCACCACCGACAAGGTGTACCGCAACAACGAATGGCTCTACGGCTACAGGGAGAACGACCCCCTCGGCGGCCACGACCCCTACAGCAGCAGCAAGGCCGCCGCCGAGCTGGCGATCAGCTCCTGGCGCGCCAGCTACTGCGGCACCCTGCCCCACCAGTCGCCCCACCTGCGCATCGCCAGCGCCCGGGCCGGCAACGTCATCGGCGGCGGCGACTGGGCGGCCGATCGCATCATTCCCGACACCGTCCGCTCCCTGCGCGCCGGCGAGCCCATCACCCTGCGCAACCCCGCCGCCACCCGCCCCTGGCAGCACGTGCTCGAACCCCTCGGCGGCTACCTGGCCCTGGCCGAGGCCCTCGCCGAGCCCTCCGATGGCCTGGCGATGGCCGAGGCCTTCAACTTCGGGCCCCAGCTGGAGGCCAACCGGCCCGTGCAAGAGCTGGTGGAGCAGGCCCTGGCCCACTGGCCCGGCACCTGGATCGATGCCTCCGACCCCAGCGCCCCCCACGAGGCCGGTCTGTTGAATCTGGTGGTCGACAAGGCCCACCACCGCCTCGGGTGGTCGCCCCGCTGGGACTTCGCGACCACCACCGCCCGCACGCTTCAGTGGTATCGCCGCGTGATCGAGGCGGGCGACGACCCGCTGGCCTGTTGCCTCGACGACCTCACCGCCTACCTAGCCGCTCTCCCGCCGGGCCGTTCCACCCCATGACCGCCGACCTCGACCAGCTCAAGCAGGAGATCCTGCGGCTCACCCGCGACTACGCCCGCCGCGCCCACGCCGCCTATCGCCCCGGCGATGACCCGGATCGCACCCCCCACGCCGACGGCCAGACGATCCCCTACGCCGGCCGGGTCTTCACCGAAGACGAAGTCGAAGCGGCCGTGGGCACCACCCTCGACTTCTGGCTCACCCTCGGCACCGAAGGCGCCGCCATGGAGAGCGAGCTGGCGGCCTTCCTCGGGGTGCGCCACAGCCTGCTGGTCAATTCCGGCTCCTCCGCCAACCTGGTGGCCATCTCGGCCCTCACCTCCCACCGCCTCCCCGCCGAGCGGCGCCTGCGCCCCGGCGATGAGGTGATCACGGTGGCGGCCGGCTTCCCCACCACCGTGGCGCCGATCCTGCAGGTGGGCGCCGTGCCGGTGTTCATCGACGCCGATCCGGTCACCGGCAACGCCCGCTGCGACCAGCTGGAGGCCGCCTACCGGCCCGGCGTCACCAAGGCCGTGATGATGGCCCACGCCCTGGGCAACCCCTTCGATCTGGCGGCGGTGCTGCGCTTCTGCCGCGCCCATGATCTTTATCTCGTCGAGGACAACTGCGACGCCCTGGGGTGCTCCTATTCCATGCCCCGGGAGCTGGCCGAATCCCTCGGCTTCAGCGCCAACAGCCCTGGCCTCGAGGAGGGCCCCGACCGCGTCATCCGCTGGACCGGCACCTGGGGCGACATCAGCACCCAGAGCTTCTACCCGCCCCACCACCTCACCATGGGCGAGGGCGGCGCCGTCAACATCGTCCGCGACCAGAAGCTCAAGGTGGTGGCCGAGAGCTTCCGCGACTGGGGCCGCGACTGCTGGTGCCCCTCCGGCAAGGACGACACCTGCGGCAAGCGCTTCGACTGGCAGCTGGGCGAACTGCCCGCCGGCTACGACCACAAGTACATCTACAGCCACCTCGGCTTCAACCTCAAACCCCTCGATCCCCAGGCCGCCATCGGCCGGGTGCAGCTGCGCCGCCTCCCCGAGTTCATCGAGGCCCGCAAGCGCAACTGGCAGACCCTGCGCGAGGGGCTGGTGCCCACCGAGTCCGTGCTGGAGTTCTCCCTGCCCACCCACGCCACCGGCTGGGATCCGCAGGCCGGCTTCTCCTGGGATGCCACGGGCTGCCGCACCGACTGCTCCTGGTTCGGCTTCAAGATCTCGGTGAAGCCCGACGCCCCCTTCCGCCGCACCGACCTGGCCCGGGAGCTCGATGCCCACCGCATCGGCAACCGCATGCTGTTCGGCGGCAACCTGGTGCGTCAGCCGGCCTTCGTGCAGCTGCGCGCCGACCGCCCCGACGCCCTGCGGGTGGTGGGCGAGCTGGCCGGCGCCGACGCGATCATGGTTGACACCCTGTTCCTCGGCACCTACCCGGGCCTGACGGCCCCGATGCTGGCCAAGGAGATCGAGGTGATCCTCGACTTCTGCCGCAGCCGATGAGGCTGTTCCTCACCGGCGGCACCGGCTTCATCGGCTCCCATGTGCTGGCGGCGGCCCTGGCGGCGGGCCACCAGGTGCGGGCCCTGCGCCGCAGCCCCGCCTCCGCCCCGGTGATCCCCCTGCCAGGTGAGCCCGAGTGGTGCCAGGGCGACCTCGCCAGCCTGGAGACCTCGGCGCTGGAGGGCGTGGAGGCGGTGCTGCACCTGGCCTCGGCCGGGGTGAGCCCCAAGCCCGCCAGCTGGGACGAGCTGGTGCAGGCCAATGTGGCCGGCAGCCTGCGGCTGCTGGAGCGGGCGGCGGAGGCGGGGGTGCGCCGCTGCGTCGTGGCCGGCAGCAGTCACGAGTACGGCAACGCCGCCCGCCGCTACCAGGCCATCCCCCCCGACGCCCCCCTGGAGCCCCTGAGCGCCTACGGCGCCAGCAAGGCGGCGGCCTTCCAGCTGCTGTGCGCCTTCGCCATCGCCGAGGGGCTGGAGCTGTTCTACGGCCGCATCTTCTCCGCCTACGGCGAGGGCCAGTATTCAGGCAACTTCTGGCCTTCCCTGCGGCGTGCCGCCCAAGCCGGCCACGACTTCCCGATGACCTCCGGCCGCCAGATCAGCGATTTCATCCCCGTCGCCGAGGTGGCCGACCACCTGCTGGCGGCCTGTGCGCGGCCCGATGTGGCCGCCGGCGCGCCCCTGGTGGTGAACATCGGTTCGGGGGCCGCCACCAGCCTGCTGGCCTTCGCCGAAGCGGAATGGGAGCGCCTGGGGGCGACCGGTAGATTGCGCCCCGGTGTGCTTCCCGACCGCCCCGATCAGATCGAGCGATACGTTCCGGACCTGGCTGGTCTGCGGCTCCCCGCGTCCCCTCTGCCCTGATGTCGATGAAGGTCCTGATCACCGGCGGTTGCGGCTTTCTGGGATCGAACCTCGCTGCCTCCTACCTGCAGGAAGGGGCCGAGGTGATCGTGGTGGATGCCCTGTTCCGCAAGGGGTCGGCGGCCAACCTGGCCTGGCTGGAGCAGCAGGCCGCGCCGGGGCGCTTCCACTTCCTCCAGGCCGACCTGGCCGAGGCGGAGGCCGTGCTGGCCGTGTTCCGCCGCCACGCCCCCTTCGACTACATCTGCCACGTGGGCGGCCAGGTGGCCATGACCACCTCCCTGACCGATCCCGCCCGCGACCTGCAGACCAACGTGCTGGGCACGTTCGCTGTGCTGGAGGCGGCCCGGGCCCTGTCCCCTGAGGCGCTGATCGCCTACAGCAGCACCAACAAGGTCTATGGCGATCTGGAGGAACTGCGCTACGAGGAGACCCCCACCCGTTACCACCTGAGCGACCACCCCGAAGGCCTCGATGAAGCGCTGGGGCTGGATTTTTCCACCCCCTACGGCTGCTCCAAGGGCGCCGCCGACCAATACGTGCGCGACTGGGCTCGCGTCTACGGCCTGAAAACAGTGGTTTTCCGCCACTCCTCGATCTTCGGCGGCCGCCAGTTCGCCTCCTTCGACCAGGGCTGGGTGGGCTGGTTCTGCCAGAAGGCGATCGAGCAGAAGCGTGCCCACCTCGCCGGCGTGGCCCCCGAGCCCTTCACCATCGCCGGCACCGGCAAGCAGGTGCGCGATGTGCTCCACGCCGACGACCTGATCCGCCTGTACCGGGCCGCCTACGACCACCGCCAGCAGATGAACGGGGAGATCTTCAACATCGGTGGCGGCGCCGCCAACTCCCTCAGCCTGCTGGAGCTGTTCGCCCTGCTCTCCGAACTGCTCGCCATTCCGCCGCTGGTGTACACGCCCACCCCCCGGCGGGCCAGCGACCAGGACTGCTTCATCGCCGCCATCGGCAAGGCCCAGCGCCTGCTCGGCTGGGTGCCGGCCATCTCCTGCCGCGACGGCGTCAGCCGCATGCTCGCCTGGACCGAAACCAACCTGATGAAGGCCTGAGCGGAGACGCTGCGCGCACCCATGGCGAACGTCCTCCACAAGATCCAGCAGATCCGGCAGTCAGCGGAGCAGCGACTGCCTCCCAGGCTGCATGGCTTTCTCGTGTCCGCCGCCCTGATCGGCCTCTGTGCCCTCGGCTACCACCTGCGGCGCCCCTCCGTCTCCCTGGCGCCCACCCTCTATGCGGAGGACGGCTCGATCTTTCTGCAGCAGGCCATCGATCAGGGCACCGGTTCGCTGCTGCAGCTGTATGCGGGATACAGCCATCTGCTGCAACGCCTCACGGCGCTCACGGCTGTGAATCTGCTCTCCCCACTGACCTATCCAGGCTTCTTTCTGCTGGTGGCCTGGGTGTCCTACCTGCTGCCGCTGGTCAGTGTCGAGGCCCTGATCGGTGCCGGGGTGTTCAGCCGGCTGATGCGGGTGGCCTACATCCCCTACGTCTATTACCCCTATGCCGGCGAGACCTATCTGAATCTGCCCAATGCCTACATCTTTTTCCCGCTTGGCTTCATCCTGATCGCCTATGGCGTGGTGGCACAGCAGGGGAGTGGGCGCCCGGAGGTCTTCAAGTCTCCGTTTCTCAAGGCATTTCTGCTGCTCTATGGGCTGGTGGCGGCCTTCACCGGCCCCTTCATGGCCATCTACACGATTCCGTTGCTGGTCTTCCATGGCCTGCGTCGCCGCCGACTGCCGATCCACCCACTGTGGCTGAGCCTGCCGGTGCTGCTGTCGTCCCTGCAGATCTACTTTTCCCAGCTGCAGACCAACTACCCCCTCTCAACGGTCAGGGCGATCGCCAAGCTGCTGAAGCGGCCTGACATCCTGCTCGATTGGTTCACGGTTCACCTGATCAGCCCACTGCTGGGGGGCTACAAGCCCTGGTGGTACCTCCGGAATCTGCCTGATCCCCTGCAGTTGCTGGCCGTGCTGGGGGTGTTGGCCCTAGTGCTGCTGGCGATGCGGGTGGTGACGAGGCAGATGGGCCAGCCGGCCCTTCTTTACCTGGCCATCTTCTCCACCCTGGTGCTCTCCTTCTCCAGCCTGCTGGTGGCCACCCGACGCGGCGTGGACCTCGCCCTGATGGTGGTGGAGGACGCGGGGGGACGATTCTTCTATTGGAACACCGTCCTGTTTCTGTCTGTGATGTTGATGGCGTTTGTCCTGCTGGCCCGTGACAAACAAACGCGAAACACGGCCTCTAGCCGTGCCTTGGCGACCTGGCTGGTTCTGACGTTGGTCTTTTATCACAACAATGTCGTTGGCAGGGCCGTCACCGAGGAGAGTCCCAGTGGTGAGGTCACGACATTCGTCTACGAGGATCAATTGAGAGATCAATGTAGGAAGTCGGATCCTCTGCCTGTAACGATCTATGGCGGTCCGGTGTGGAGTTTCACGCTGGGCCCGAAACAGATCGATCGGCTCTGCGTCAGTCTCAGCTAACGCCCGAACATGCCCACAGCGACAATTGCATAACCGAGGCTGATCGCCACCAGACTGGCCGGTGGCAGAGCGGCCGAATCCTTGACAGCGAAGAGCACATACAGCAGCGGATATTGCAGGCTGAGTATCAACACTGCCAGTTTGCGATCGGCGGCGGGCAGCACAAGGGCCGTGATTCCGAACGATGCGCCATAGCAAAGCAGCGAGGCCACCAGATAGAGCAATGTGGTGCGGATGCCTTCGGCCGGAGGGCGGATCCGCAAGATGAATTGGCCCAGGCATGCCGCTAGAACGGCAGCGAATAGATACACTGCCTGCAGCATGCTTTTGGTCAACATTGTCTTATGACGGCAGCGACTCATCATATCGCCATATGCATTCCCTGTTACAACGAGTCCTCGAACGTTGAAGCCCTCTATGTGAGGTTGTCGAAGGTTCTTGATCAATTCCCCGACGATGTCTTCTCCGTCGTGTTTGCCGACAATTGCTCCACCGACCAAACGGTCGCTCTGATCGAAGGATTGGCGGCCAGGGATTCACGGGTTGGCCTGATTCGCAATGTCTCGAACTTCGGCTTTGTGCGCTCCTCTGCCAACGCCCTGCTGGTCCCTGATGCGGACGCCAATGTCTTTCTGATGTCAGATCTGCAGGATCCCCCCGAGTTGGTGGCGGATCTGATCACGGCCTGGAAGCAGGGTGATCACCAGGTGATTTTTGCTGTACGGCGTTCCAGCCACGAAAGCCCGATCCTGTTTCTTTGCAAGAAGATCTACTACGCCACGCTGTCCTGGCTCTCCGACTACCCGATGGTGCGCGACACCACAGGTTTCGGCATCTACGATCGATCCGTGATTCTGGCCCTGCGGCAATCGATCGATTCCTATCCCTTCATCAAGGGTCTGGTCTGTGCCATCGGCTTCAAGTGGTCCACCATTCCGTACGTGAGTGCCGATCGCAAAGGAGGCAGCAGTTCGGCCTCGCTCTCTTTTCTGGTGGATTTCGGTGTGCTTGGCATTGTCACCTCCTCCCGCAAGCCGATGCGGCTGATCACCACCGCCGGCCTGACGCTCGGGGCCCTCTCGATCCTGCTGTCGTTCGTGGTGATGCTCAGCAAGCTGATCTTCTGGGAAAGCTTTCAGTTCGGCCTGGCCATGCTCTCGATCTCGGCGCTGTTCTTCGCCGGCGCCATGATGTTCGCCCTCGGGATCCTGGGCGAATACATCGGCTTCATCAACCAGCGCACCTTGCGCCTGCCGCTGGTGGTGGAGCGCAGCCGCCACAACGTGCCCTCCCGAGAGGGCTGAACTGTCCTTGCGAACGGATAAAGCTGAGATGATAAAGCCGGACCCCAAGGCCCGGCTTCGGAAAGGATCAAGCCAACCCTTGAGGGGGTAAGGCTCGATCAGCCCAGGGCCTTCGCCGTGGCCACCACGTTGTCGACGGTGAAGCCGAACTTCTCGAGGCAGACGCCTCCGGGGGCGGACGCACCGAAGCTGTCGATCGACACAGTGGCGCCATCGAAGCCGGCGTACTTGTGCCAGCCGAAGGAGCTGGAGGCTTCCACCACCACCCGCTTGCGCACGGCCGCGGGCAGCACCGACTCGCGATAGGCGGCGTCCTGCTCCTCGAACAGCTCGACGCAAGGCATCGACACCACGCGCACGGCCTTGCCTGCAGCGCTCAGCTGGGCGGCAGCCTTGACGCAGAGGTCGAGCTCGGTGCCGCTGCCGATCAGGATCAGATCCGGGGTGCCGGTGCAGTCTTCGAGCACATAGCCGCCCTGGGCCACCTTGTCGGCGGCGGAGTTGGCCTGGTTGACCATGGCCTGGCGGCTGAGGGCCAGCACCGTGGGCCGCTTGCGGTTGGTGACGGCGACCTTGTAGGCCCCCACCGTCTCATTGCCGTCGCCGGGGCGCATCACCAGCAGGTTGGGGATGGCGCGCAGGTTGGCCAGGGTTTCCACCGGCTGGTGGGTGGGACCGTCTTCGCCCAGGCCGATCGAGTCGTGGGTGAGCACGTAGATCACGCCCAGTTGGGAGAGGGCCGAGAGGCGCATGGCGCCGATCATGTAGCCGGCGAACACCAGGAAGGTGCCGCCGTAGGGGATCAGGCCGCTGTTGTGGTAGGCGATGCCGTTGAGGATCGCCGCCATGGCGTGCTCCCGCACGCCGAAGTGCAGGTAGCGGTTGGCCTCATGGCCCTTCTGGAAGCTGGCCTCGCCCTTGATGTCGGTGAGGTTGGAGTGGGTGAGGTCGGCGGAGCCGCCGATCAGCTCGGGCAGGCTGGGGCCGAAGGCGTTGAGGGCGTTGTAGGAGTGCTGACGGGTGGCCAGGCCCTTGTCGGCGGGGGTGAAGACGGGCAGCGAAGCATCCCAGCCCTCGGGCAGCTCACCGCGCAGCAGGCGCTCGAACTCGGCCGCTTCGGCGGGGTACCGGCTTCGGTAAGCGGCCAGGCTTTCGTTCCAGGAGGCTTCAGCGGCGGCCCCGCGCTGGATGGCGGCGCGCCAGTGCTCGTAGGCGGGCTCGGGCACCTCGAAGGCCCCGTAGCTCCACTCCAGTTGCTGGCGGGTGAGCTCGGCCTCCTCGGCTCCGAGGGCGGCGCCGTGCACGCCGGCGGTGTTGGCCTTGTTGGGGGAGCCGTAGCCGATGGTGGTGGTGACCTTGATCAGGCTGGGACGATCGGTGACCGCCTTGGCCGCTTCGATCGCCCGGGTGATGGCGGCCACGTCGGTGTTGCCGTCTTCAACGTGCTGCACATGCCAGCCGTAGGCCTCATAGCGCTTCATCACGTCCTCGGTGAAGGACACGCCGGTATTGCCGTCGATGGTGATGTGGTTGTCGTCGTAAAGGGCGATCAGCTTGCCCAGACCCAGGTGACCGGCCAGGGAGGCGGCCTCGCTGGAGACACCCTCCTGGTTGCAGCCGTCACCCATCAGCACATAGGTGTAGTGGTCGACGATGGTGGCGTCGGGCCTGTTGAACTTCGCCGCGAGGTGGGCTTCGGCGATCGCCAGGCCCACGGCGTTGGAGATGCCCTGGCCCAGGGGGCCGGTGGTGACCTCCACGCCAGGGGTCTCGAAGGTTTCCGGGTGGCCGGGGGTGCGGGAGCCCCACTGGCGGAACTGCTTGAGGTCCTCCAGGGTCACGCTGTCGTAGCCGGTGAGGTGCAGCAGCGCGTAGAGCAGCATGCAGCCGTGGCCGGCCGAAAGCACGAAGCGGTCGCGGTTGAACCACTGAGGATTCTTGGGGTTGTGGCGCAGCACCTTGTCCCACAGGGAGAAGGCCATCGGAGCGCAGCCCATCGGCAGGCCGGGGTGGCCCGAGTTGGACTTGTTGATCGCATCGACCGCCAGGAAGCGGATGCTGTTGATGCAGAGCGTCTCTACGTGGCTATCGACCTGGGTGGTGGGGGCGGCGACCATGGCTTGACAGGGGAGTGCAGGGAAAAGGGAGGTGTTCCTGGGATGGGGCGCCGGGTGATCAGGTCATCCGGCGGAAGGCGAGGCAGACGTTGTGGCCGCCGAATCCGAAGGAGTTGGAAAGCACGACGTTGACGTTGTGTTCCCGGGCCTGGTTGGGTACCACATCCAGATCGCAGGCGGGATCGGGCGTGCTGTAGTTGATCGTAGGCGGTACCTGGTTATGGGTTACCGCCAGCACCGCGGCGATCGCCTCGATGCCGCCGCTACCGCCCAGCAGGTGGCCGGTCATCGACTTGGTGGAACTGACCGGGATGGTCATGGCGTGGGCCCCGAGGGCCGACTTGATGGCGGCGGTCTCGTTGCTGTCGTTGGCCTGGGTGCTGGTGCCATGGGCATTGACGTAATCCACCGCCTCCGGCTCCAGCCGGGCATCGGCCAGGGCCAGCCGGATGGCCTCCGCCGCCCCCACGCCGCCCGGGGAGGGAAGCGTGTAGTGGTAGGCGTCACAGGTCATGCCGTAGCCGATGATCTCGCCGAGCACCCGGGCGCCCCTGGCCGTGGCGTGCTCGAGGCTCTCCAGCACCAGCACCCCCGCCCCTTCGCCGATGACGAAGCCGTTGCGCTCGGCGTCGAAGGGACGGCTGGCCGTGGCCGGGTCATCGTTGCGGAACGAGAGGGCCCGGGCGCTGGCGAAGCCGGCCACCCCGAGGGGGGTGATCGCCGATTCGGCACCGCCGCAGACCATGGCGTCCGCCAGCCCCATCTGGATCAACCGGAAGGCGTCCCCGATGGCGTTGGAGCCGGCGGCGCAGGCGGTGGCCACAGCACTGCTAGGCCCCTTGGCGCCGATGGCGATGGCCGCCAGTCCCGTGGCCATGTTGGGGATCATCATCGGCACACAGAACGGGCTGACCCGGTCGGGACCGCGGTCGGCCAGGACGTGGGCCTGGGTTTCCATCATCAGCAGCCCGCCCACGCCGGAGCCGATGGCCACCCCAACGCGCTGGGCATTGCTGTCGTCGATGCTCAGGCCGGCATCGGCCACGGCCTGTTTGGCCGCGACCACACCGAACTGACAGAAGCGGTCCCAGCGCTTCGCTTCCTTCGGTTCGAGCCAGCCGGCCGTGTCGAAGTCCTTGACTTCGGCGGCGAAGCGGCAGGCATGGCGGGAGGCATCGAAAAGGGTGATCGGCGCCACCCCATTGCGGCCGCTGATCAGCCCCTCCCAGTAAGTCGCGACGTTGTTGCCGATCGGTGTGACCGCGCCCAGGCCGGTAACGACGACGCGGCGGAGACCCTCCACCATGGACGCCTCAGGCCTGCTTCTCTTGGATGTATTTGACGGCGTCGCCCACCGTGATGATCCCTTCGGCCGACTCGTCGGGGATCTCGATGTCGAAGGCTTCCTCCAGGGCCATCACCAGCTCGACGGTGTCGAGGGAATCAGCTCCCAGGTCGTTCTGGAAGTTGGATTCCGGCTTGACCTCGTCAGCCTCCACGCTGAGTTGTTCGGCAACGATCGACCGGACTTTCTCGAAGATCGCTTCCTGGGACATGGCTGCTGTGAGGGAGGCAGCATCCTACGGGTCGCCCTGGTCGGGCCCTTTCGCCGTATGAACAAGGGTGACGGCCGACGCCGGGTCCGGCCCTGCGCCGGAACGGTGTGGGTACTTTGGGCACCTCGCCGTTCGTTCCCGGCCCTGGCATGTCCCACGCCGTCAAGATCTACGACACCTGCATCGGCTGCACCCAGTGCGTCCGTGCCTGCCCCCTCGACGTTCTCGAGATGGTGCCCTGGGATGGCTGCAAGGCCGCCCAGATCGCGTCCTCTCCCCGCACCGAAGACTGCGTCGGCTGCAAGCGCTGCGAAACCGCTTGCCCCACCGACTTCCTGAGCATCCGCGTCTACCTGGGCGACGAGACCAGCCGCTCCATGGGCCTGGCCTACTGAGCTCGGCAGCATCGCTGCCCTCCCATAAGCTCTTGCCCGGCGCCAGCGCCGGGCTTTTTTTTGGCCCAGCACTCCCGTTGGGCCCACCATTCCCGTTTCCCGCCGGATTGCTTCTCCTATGTGCGGCATCGTTGCCCTGATCGGCTCGCGGGAGGCGGCCCCCCAGCTGCTGGAAGGTCTACGCCAGCTGGAGTATCGCGGTTACGACTCCGCCGGCATCGCCACCGTCGACGCGGCCGGCTTGCACTGCCTCAAGGCCGAGGGCAAGCTGGTCAACCTCACGGCCCGGTATGAGGAACGGGGGGCACCGGGCCAGTGCGGCATCGGCCACACCCGCTGGGCCACCCACGGCAAACCGGAGGAGCGCAACGCCCACCCCCACCTCGATGGCAGCGGCCAGCTGGCCGTGGTGCAGAACGGCATCATCGAGAACCACCGCAGCCTCAGGGAGGAGCTGCAGGCCGAAGGCGTCGCGTTCCGCTCCGACACCGACACCGAGGTGATCCCCCACCTGCTCGCCCGCCGGCTGCGGCAGCGGCAGGCCGAGGGGGCAGGGGCCTCGCCGGCGCTGTTGCTGGAGGCCCTGCAGCAGGTGCTGCCGTTGCTGCAGGGGGCCTATGCCCTGGCGGTGGTGTGGGCGGCGGTGCCGGGGGCCGTGGTGGTGGCCCGGCGGCAGGCGCCGCTGCTGATCGGCCTGGGGGAGGGAGAGTTCCTCTGCGCCAGCGACACGCCGGCCCTGGCCGGCTTCACCCGCACGATCCTGCCCCTGGAGGATGGCGAGGTGGCCCTGCTGACGCCCCTGGGCATCGAGCTGTACGACGGGGCCGGCACGCGGGTGCAGCGCAACCCCACCCTGCTGGTGGGCACCGAGCACGTGGCGGACAAGCGCAGCTTCCGCCACTTCATGCACAAGGAGATCCACGAGCAGCCGGAGACGATGGCCCTGTGGGTGGCCCGCCACCTGCCGGAGGGGGCACTGGTGGCGCTCCCCCTCGATGAATCCGTCTACGAGGGGGTGGAGCGGATCCAGATCCTCGCCTGCGGCACCAGCCGCCATGCGGCCCAGGTGGGGGCCCACCTGCTGGAGCAGCTGGCGGGGCTGCCCACGTCGGTGTTTTACGCGAGCGAATTCCGCTATGCCCCACCACCGCTGGAGCCCCATACGCTCACCATCGGCGTCACCCAGTCAGGCGAGACGGCCGACACCCTCGCCGCCCTGGCGATGGAGCAGGAGCGGCGCTTCCTGGTGGCCGATCCGGCCTATGCGCCGCGCTTGCTGGGCATCACCAATCGCCCCGAGAGTTCCCTCGGCCGCCTGGTGCCCCATCTGCTCGACATCGGTGCCGGCATCGAGGTGGGGGTGGCGGCCACCAAGACCTTCCTCGGCCAGCTGCTCGCCTTCTACGGCCTGGCGCTGGCCTTCGCCGAACGCCGCGGCGGCACGGCCCATCCCCTCGGCGGCGGCCGCACCCCCGCCGAGCTGCGGGCCCTGGCCGAGCAGCTGCGCGCACTCCCGCCGGTGCTGCAGCGGCTGGTCGATGACCATGACCGCTGCTGTGCCGAGCTGGCCCATCTGTTCGCCGACACCCAGGACGTGATCTTCCTGGGGCGAGGCATCAACTACCCGATCGCCATGGAGGGGGCCCTCAAGCTCAAGGAGATCAGCTACATCCACGCCGAGGGCTACCCGGCCGGGGAGATGAAGCACGGCCCGATCGCCCTGCTCGATGCCCGGGTGCCGGTGGTGTCGATTGCCGTGCCGGGCACTGTGTTCGAGAAGGTGCTCTCCAATGCCCAGGAGGCCAAGGCCCGCGATGCCCAGCTGATCGGGGTGGCGCCCTTCTGCCCGGACACCGAACTGTTCGATGTGCTGCTGCCCCTGCCGGAGGTGGACGAGCTGCTCAGCCCCCTGCTCACCGTCATACCGATGCAGCTGCTCAGTTACCACATCGCCGCCCACCGCGGCCTGGACGTCGATCAGCCGAGGAACCTGGCCAAGAGCGTCACCGTCGAATGAGGGTGTCGGTCCGCGGCGGGCCTGCGGCGGGCGAGCCCGCTGGCGCGGGCAACGCCGCCTCCGAGCCCACCGCGGACCGACACCCTCCTGGGGGGAGTGGCACTGAGAGCCGTCGGTGTCCTCCCTCCCCAGCCCGGCTCCTGCCCTGCCCCTTGCCGCCTTGATGGTGCCGGCCGAAGGCGGCGTTGCCCGCCGCAGGCCGGCGCCCTCAAGGCTGGCTCAGGGGCTCGGTCAGGGCCGGGGCGTCGCTGCGCCCGTAGCGGTCGTCGAAGCGGACGATGTCGTCTTCGCCGAGGTACGGACCGCTCTGCACCTCGATCAGCTCCATGGCGATCTTGCCGGGGTTGGTGAGGCGGTGGCGGGCGCCGAGGGGGATGTAGGTGCTCTGGTTCTCACCCACCAGTTCCTCCACGCCGTCTTTTTCCACCACGGCGGTGCCCCGCACCACCACCCAGTGCTCGGCCCGGTGGTGGTGCATCTGCAGGGAGAGGCTGGCGCCGGGCTTCACCGAGATCTTCTTGACCTGCCAGCGCTCCCCTTCCACCACGCCGTCGTAGTGGCCCCAGGGCCGGTAGATGCGGCGGTGGGCGCGGCTCTCGGGGGCGCCATCCCGCTCCAGCCGGCCGACGATGCCCTTCACCTCCTGGGCCCGGTCGCGGTGGGCCACGAGCACCACGTCGTCGGTTTCGACCACCACCAGGTCCTCCACGCCCAGCCCCACCACCAGGCGGTGTTCGCTGCGCAGATAGCAGTTGCGGCTGCCCTCGCTGATCACCCGGCCACGCAGCACGTTGCCTTCGGTGTCCTGCTCGGAGGTTTCCCACAGGGCCCCCCAGCTGCCTACGTCGCTCCAGTCGGCATCGAGGGGCAGTACCACGCCCCGCTCGGTCTTCTCCATCACCGCCACGTCGATGGCGATGCTGGGGCCGTTGGCGAAGGCCACCCGCTCCAGCCGCAGGAACTCCAGGTCGGCGCTGTCCTGCTCCAGGGCCGTGCGGCAGGCGCTCACCACCTCGGGGGCAAAGCGCTCCAGCTCCGCCAGGATCGTGCTGGCCCGGAACAGGAACATGCCGCTGTTCCAGGTGAAGCGGCCCGTGGCCAGGAATGCCTCGGCGGTGGCCTTGTCCGGCTTCTCCACGAAGCGGGCGATCGGTACGGGGGTGGTGGCGGCCATGGGTCCGGCGGCCTCGATGTAGCCGTAGCCGGTCTCGGCGCTGGTGGGCACGATGCCGAAGCTGACCAACTGGCCGGCGGTGGCAGCGGCCATGCCGGCGACCACCGTGGCGCGGAAGTCGACGGCCCGGCGGATGACGTGATCGGCGGCCAGGATCAGCAGCAGCGGGTCGTCACCGCGGGCGGTGGCCTGCAGGGCCGCCACCGCCACCGCCGGGGCGGTGTTGCGCCCCATCGGCTCCAGCAGGATCGCCGCCGGCTCCACGCCGATCTGGCGCATCTGTTCGGCGACGATGAAGCGATGGTCCTCGTTGCAGATCAGCAAGGGTGGTGCCAGGTCAGGCAGGCCCTGCAGGCGCTGGTGGGTCTGCTGGAGGAGGGTTTCCTCGGTGGTACCGGCCAGGGGCCAATACTGCTTGGGGTAGCTGGCCCGCGACAGGGGCCAGAGGCGGGTTCCGGTGCCACCGCAGAGGATCACCGGAACCAGGGAGGGGGAAGCCATGGAAGCTGCAGCTGTCCCGCAGGACCATCAGTCGGGCCCATTCAACCTGAGGCGGCCGCGCTCGTCAGCGTTCCGCCGCACCTGGGACGGATTCAGAGGTCGAGCAGGCCGGGGGGCGGCGTCAGGCCGATCCAGCCTTCCGCCAGGTTCACCTCCGGCACGATCGCCTCCACGAAGGGGATCAGCAATCGCCGGCCCCCCGCCGTGAGCTCCACCTCCAGCAGATCGTTGCCGGCATGGATCAGGTCGGTCACGGTGCCGAGGGTGCTTTGGGGCTCGTCCAGTAGCCGTACCTGGAGCCCCACCAGATCAAGCAGGTGGAATTCCCCCGGCTCGAGGCTGGGACGGTCGTTGGCGGGCACCAGCAGGTGCTGGTCCACCAGGGCTTCGGCGGCGTTGCGGTCGCTGACGCCTTCGAGGCGCAGCACGAAGAGGTTCTTGCCTGGCAGGGGCCGGCCGGACAGCAGCCTCACCGGCCGCGGTTCGCCGTTGGGGGCCTGCAGCCAGCGCATCCCGGGTCTGGTGAAACGTTCGGGGAAGTCGCTGAGGGGCAGCAGGCGCACCTCACCGCCCATGCCCTGGGCCGCCACGAACCGTCCGACCGCCATCAGCTCCCCCGGGTCGTCGGCTCCGGGCGCCTCGTTGCTGGTATCGGCCACGGCCTGAGCACTCGCTTCGCGGCGCATCATCGCGCCATGGCACCTGGGCACCGATAATGGCCCCACTTGATGGCTCCCGGGGGCCTCCGCCATGGCCAGCAGCCCGATCCTGCCCGGTTCCACCGTGGTGGTGCGCGATCCCCGCTCCATCTACAACGGCTACCAGGGCTTCGTGCAGCGCATCAGCGGGGCGATGGCGGCGGTGCTGTTCGAAGGCGGCAACTGGGACAAGCTGGTGACCGTGCCCCTCAGCACCCTGGAGCAGGCCTGAGCTCGAGCGTCGCCAGGGCAGCCCGGGCGGCTTGCTGTTCCGCCTCCCGCCGCGAACCGCCCCGGCCCTCACCGCTGAGCCCGGCCACCTCCACGCGGCATTCGAAGCGCTCCGGATCCCCGTGCACCCGGCTGCGCTCCTGGCAGCTGTAGGCGGGCAGACCCTTCCCCTTGCCCTGGCTCCATTCCTGCAGCACCGACTTCCAGTTGTGGCGCACGGGGTCGGCCAGCAGCTCGGCGGCGCTGGCCTGCCAATGGGGGGCCAGCCAGTGCTGCACGGCCGCCAGCCCGCCGTGGGGCCCGCCGCCCACGGTGTAGATGGCCCCCACCAGGGCTTCGCAGCATTCGGCCAGCACGGTGGCGCGGCCGGCCTGGTCACCGGCGGCCATCGGCCCCAGCAACAACACCGGCTCCAGGGCAATGGCGCGGGCCAGCTCGCTCAGCCAGCGGTCGGACACCAGCTGGCCCCGCAGGGCGGAGGTGTCGCCGACGCTCAGGGACGGGTGCGCGGCGCGCAGGAACTCGGCGGCCGCCAGGCGCAGCACCGCATCGCCGAGGAACTCCAGGCGGTCATGGTGGCGGGGCTGGCCGGTGGAGCTGTGGGTGAGGGCCTCATCCAGGGTGGCCAGGGCGGCGCTGGCGGCCTCCGGATCCAGGGGCAGCAGGCTGGAGGCGGCGCCGGAGCCGAGACTCTCCAGAAAAGCCAGGAGTTGCTGGCGGCGCTGGGGAGTCATCGCGGGGCAAGGGGGGAAAGCAGGACGTAAGCCGGGTTCTGTTCTCCCCTGCCAACGGCAGGGGGGGTGATCATCTGTCTGGGACCGCCGTCACCGGCGGCCTCGAGCGGCGCATGGGAATCGGGACGGGGAAGATGGCCAACCGCTGTCCCTGGGCCTTGCTCCCAGCCGGGGTTTACCAAGCCGGCACCTCTCGATGCCGCTGGTGCGCTCTTACCGCACCTTTGCACCCTTGCCTGTGCCACCGGGCGAGCCCGGCCGGCCATCGGCGGTGTGTTTCTGTGGCACTGTCCTCACGGTCACCCGCACTGGGCGTTACCCAGCAAGCCTGGCCATTGGGGAGCCCGGACTTTCCTCAACCGGCCGCAGCTCTGGCCCGAAGGCCGCACCGCACCGATCGCGATCACCTCGCCTGCTTTCCGCTGTTCAGACTAGGAGCCTGAGGCGAGACCAAGCCCAGCCCTAAAGTGACCAAGCGCGGGGGAGGGTTAGCCTGACTCACCCCAATGCAGGGGCTGTAGCTCAGCCGGATAGAGCGACGGTTTCCTAAACCGTAGGTCGTGGGTTCGAGTCCCGCCAGCCCCGTTCATCGCCTGGCTCTTTCTGGGCGAAGGCCGTTGTCAGTCCCTGTAGCGGAACAGACCGATGCGCCTGAACAACCCCAGGAGTGGACCGAATTGTTCGGCGATGCCGGTGAAGGCGATGGCCATGAGCACGGCCTGCACGGAGTTGCGCGTAACATCGGCGATGAACCGCTCCAGACGCTGGCGACGCAGTTCACCGGCCTGGTAGTTGGCCGCATTGAGCTGACTGTTGAAGTTGATCAGGAGTCGCTGCTTGATCTCGCCAAAGGGTGCGTCGAATTTGGCTGGGACGGGCGGCGGCGTCGGGAGGCTGGCAAGAAAGCTTCTCAACTCCGGTTCGCTGCTGGTTGCTGTCACACCTCGGATTACATTTTTGATCAGCTGGATGCTCTTATTCTCGGTTGCCTGAACCACTCCACTGGCCCGGTTTCCGGCATAGAGTTGGTAAGGAATCAACACCAAGAGCAGTACGGCAAACCAGCCGGCCGCCCTGCGCACGAAGTCCGATCGTTGTTGCAGCGTCCGGCTTTTCGCGTTCAGCCAGGTGGCCCCACACACCAGAAGCGTGCCGAGCAGCAGAAATGTGGTGCTGGCGAGGATGGCGCTGATCAACTGCAGTTGCCACGCCGGATCAATCAGTTTGACCGGCAGGGCAATGAACAGAAGACTGCTCAGCGAACTGCCAATCAGAATCCAACCAACAAGGTCGCAGGCGCGGGAGGCGATGCTCGGAAGCCTCGTGGGGGCCTCATCGTTCAGTCTCAATTCGTCCATCAGTACAAACCCTTCCGTGGACTGTGGGCCATGGGGATCCGTCTCTGGGTTCAACGTTCAACGGCCAGATTACCCCTCCGAGGCGGTGTGGGCTCCCCATGGCCTGACCGCTACGGTTCAGATCAAAAAAAAAGCCTCCCCGAAGGGGAGGCTGTAGGTGAGCAGATGGTTACTGAGGAACCCTGCTTAAGATTGTCAGGCAGCCTGCTTGATGCGACGGCGCATCTTACGGGAGAGACCGAAGGCGGCACCAGCACCGAGGATCGGCAGAGGACCCGGAACGGAGGAGGTAGTGAACTCCTTGTTCTGTCTGAACCGCAGGCCGAAGCTTTCAATGTCGGCGGTGGGGTCGTTGCCACCTAATGCCGAGAAGGTCTGGGAAAATACCGCTTCAAAGGTGTCGTCAATGAAGGTATCGATGGGTCCAGGGCCTGAGGTGGAACTTACAGACCCACCGGTTAGTGCCGTTGAAGAGGCTACGGTGTTGAGGGCGCCCCCACCAATGGTGCCACCTGTAATGTTGGCTTGGGCGTTAAGGAATCTAAAACCAAGTGATTTGAATGGTTCGATGATAGTGATTTTGTAACCGAAGGTTCCTGTTGCATTAGGTGCGCTCCGGCCGGGATCGAAGTTATACTGCATCGAAAAAGCCGTCGGAGCGGTCTGGCGGAACGAAACCGTATCGCCAGCCGCCGGAGTGAAACCGGTGAAGGTGAAGTCCGAAAACTGTTTGTCGCCTACGAGGGGGTTGCAAGCTGCGGTGTTGAGAGCAGTGGCGGCGCAACTGACTGGATCGGCCAAGGCCTCGCTGAGCTGTGCCTTGGATTCGCCGGCTTGAACGGTCAGAGCGATGGTGGCGGCCAAGACGCCAGCTTTGGCGATGGTCGCCGGTCTGAAGCGGAATCGAGTGGTCGTCATGGATTGGAGTGGGTGGTTGGGTGCGTGGGGGGTCAATGTGGCCCAAGCACCTATGAGGCGAACTTGGCCAACGTGGCAACCTTACCACAAATCTGAGGAATCCTTAAGGAGCGCTGTCATCGGATCTTCAGCTTTGTCAGGGCTTCGTCATCCTGCGGCCGGATCCGGGTCGTTGCCGGTGAGAGATCCCTGCTCCCACATGGAATTTTGCCTGACGCCAGGCTGCGAACGATCGTTAAGCGTTCCCTTTCTGCCGCTGCGATCCCCACCCTCAGTGGGGGCTGGATGTCCTCCCACTGCCCAGATGGTGGTGAACACCCGGAAAGTGGGGGCCAGCTGAGGCCTGGCTCCAGCCGTAACGTGCGCTACCGCTGGTGGGCTTCCCAAAGCGGACGCTCCCGCTAGCGTGGTGCCAGTCGTCAGTAGTGGATGACCCAGCTTCACGACCTGCGCCTGCGGTTGCTGGTGCAACAGGAGAGCGAGGCCATCGCCCACGCCCATCCCGATGAACTGGATCTCTCGGTGGTGCAGGCCCGCTGCCTCTGCTGGCTGGCCCTGCTCGCCGACGCCCATGAGGAGCAGGCCAGCGACGCCGAACGCCGCGGCGACGTGGAGCAGGCCATGGGCTGGTTCGCCGATTCCATGCGCCTGCGCGATGTGATTCAGGTGGTGAGTTCGATCGAAATTCCCCTGCCGCTGCTCAGTGAGGCGGGTGATCGGCCCGATCAAGGCCCCTTAGCGGCCTGACGGTGCCATGATGGTCGTTGAATGAAAGAAGGGACGCGGTGCCAGAAGAGCCCTGCCAATGTCCTGATTGCCAGCGGTTCTATCGGGAACACGACCGGCTGATCCGAGAAAATCCCAGCCTCCGTCAGCAACAGGAGCTCAACTGGGCCGCCCTGCAGTCGTTCCGCACCCTGGCCGGCCGGGTGCTGGAGGAGCTTCAGAAGCAGCACGGCGATAGTGATGCGGCGCCCACCCCGGCGGCTCCCGAGGCCGACCTGCAGGAGGCCGGCGCCGACGGGCCACCTGAAACCGATGCGATTCAGCAGGCCATGGCCGACCTGGAGAACATCAACGCCCACCTCTTCTCCATTGAGGCTTTGATGGAGCGCATCTTTGATGTGAGGGTGCCCGAGCCCGTGGAACAGACCTTCCGCGAAGTGGCCGGTGAGCTGGCCCCCGACCCCCTCAACGCCGACCGCCTGCGTCTCAATCGCCTTCTGCACCAGACACCAGATCTGCCTGATCACCGGGGCGGCTGAGCCGCCCCGCCCCGCTTCAGTGGGCCGTTGGCAGCTTGCGGCCCTTGGCCGGGGCCTCATCGATCTCGCAGGTGATCGTCACAGGGAATTCCTCCGTTTTCCAGATCCGTTCGCTGTACTCCCGGATCGAGCGGTCCGAAGAGAACAGCCCACTGCGGGCGGTGTTCAGCAGTGACATCCGGTTCCAGCGGGGGCGGTCGCTCCAGGCGTCGCTGACCGCCTGCTGGGCGCGCATGTAGGCCTCGAAGTCGGCCAGTACGAAGAACGGGTCGAGGCCAGTGAGATTCTCCAGCAGTGGCTTAAACAGCTCCTTGTCACCGTTGCTGAAGTGTCCCTGCCCCACCAGATGCAGCACCTCCGGCAGCTCCGGCGTGCTGGCGATCCGTTCCCAGGGCCGGTAGCCCTGCTCCTTGAGGGCGGCAATGCCTTCGGTGGTGCGGCCGAAGAGGAAGAAGTTGTCTTCGCCCACCTGCTCGCGGATCTCGACGTTGGCGCCATCGAGGGTGCCGATGGTGAGGGCACCGTTCATCATGAATTTCATGTTGCCGGTGCCGGAGGCTTCCAGGCCGGCGGTGGAGATCTGCTCGGAGAGGTC
>NZ_JAGQCY010000007.1 GCF_024346455.1 Cyanobium sp. Aljojuca 7A6 | reverse complement strand
AGGGTGTCAATCCGCGCCACCACGGACGGCCTGTGCTCCGGTGACTCAGCCACGATCGCTTCCAGCATCGCCAGGCTGGCCACGACATCACCGGCCGCACGCAGGCTGAGCGCCAGTTCGTGACGCACGGTGATGTCGGACGGATCCGCCGCTCGTAGGACCTCAAGGGCCGCGATGCTCTCTGACGGTCGCTGCGCCTGACGCAGGGTCACCGCATGTTTGATCCGGAGCGCCCGATCACCGCTGCGCCGGGCCAGCGCCACCTCTGCCGCCTGCAGTGCCTCCAGCGGACGCTTGTCCTGGAGAAGGGTGTCAATCCGCGCCACCACGGACGGCCTGTGCTCCGGTGACTCAGCCACGATCGCTTCCAGCATCGCCAGGCTGGCCACGACATCACCGGCCGCACGCAGGCTGAGCGCCAGTTCGTGACGCACGGTGATGTCGGACGGGAATGCGGAGACCAGTCGTTCAAGCTCCTGAACACTGTTGCGGCAGTTGCCTTTGGTCCGTAAGGCCACCGCAGCGCTGACCAAACGTTTTGGCGCGATAGCCGGAGCTGGATTTGTTGGATCTGTCATTCAACCTGTTGACAAGAACTGTCATGGAGGCTTCCATTCACTCTAGTGGACAAGCTCAGGGCAACGAAGCGCTGGCTGTGCCCAGAGGCAGAAAGATGGGCATGATTGAACATCGATCAACCGCCATCGGGTCAACTTCCATCATACTTCGGAGGCCTGATCTCCTCGTACGCTGATGATCAAGACTACTCAGAATGAATGGTCAAACATGCTCACTGCCAAGTCTATCAGCAATCACTGATGACGGGGATGAAAAGAGCATTCATTCCAGCCTACACATTGACCACACCTCGTTCTGAATCATCTCAAGTGGTCTGTGGACGTCTCGCCTCCCCACTGCTACTTGCGCACTCGAAAGAGATGCTCATGCCTGGACCAGATCGTGGCGATTTCAGCCTCAATCAGACCAGCAGGTCTGTGTCAGTTAGACTTGGCAAGAGTCCACAATAGAGTGGCAATGTGGAGGCATGGAAGACCACATCCATCACTGCGATCTCTGACCGTTTCCAGCTCCCTTGGTGGCCGGTGCCGGCAGTGGGGGTCCCCAGATTTCGTAGACACCGATCACAGGTTCGTGGAATCGGGGAACCCCACAACCCAGCCAGGGAATCGAGGAGGAGGCGGCGGAAATCGCTGATTCGGCTGTGATCCGGCCGCTGGTTGTCGGTGAGCAACCGGAAAGTAGCCTCCACCCAGCAAGCCCATTTTGATCTAGTGCCTCCCGAACACTGGATATTGGCCAGGGCAGCGGGAACAGCTCAGGCCGACGCCGTAGGCGTATAGGAGCAACACGACCATTATCCTCCGCGGGTCGCAGGCCTTCTCGCCTCGCGGAACGTTTTGGCGGTAGAGAGGCGTGGATCTCGTCCAGATCCAACAGCAAGAAGACCAAGTGGTTCTCCGGCAGCCTCCCCACCGGCGAGGCCAATAACAGCAGCGTCAGAGCCGGGTTCCAGGGGCGAAAGGATTTGGCCTTGACCATGCCCCGTGCGCCCGACCAGAATGGTTAAAGTTACTCGCTTCTGGGAAAGTTAGCAGGCGATTGTGGAGCGCTCGGACGCGGGCCTACGTGTCCAATCCCACTGCCAGTGAGAACCTGATTAAGCGCAGCAAGTAAGTCTTAATGGAGACATGCTCATTTAGGGCCTGGGAGCGAATCCTTCAACATCTTCATGGATTGCAAACACTTTCTATTTGGCGGCCATGGGCAGGAAGCCTCAGATGAGCCGGAGATGAATGTCTTGGATTGGGTTGACCAGTGCAAGGCAAGGCAGTATCATTAATAAATTCTCTCTTAAATCAGAAAATGGCGGCTGGAGTTTTTGGCTTTGAAGGGATTGGATTTAGCGTTACCCCTGGTGTTCCCGCTGCCACCATTGATCTTCCTCCGCGCTCTGGTGAGTTGATCATTACCAGAGTCGGTGGAGGTGACGACTTGGCGGTGGGCGACTCTTTCACCTTTTTTTCAATGGATTGCCATCGGGCAAGATATTGGTTTATAGAGGACAAGATGCTAACGGGGGGGGGGTCATCGGCCAGGACGACTTAGTAGGAACAGAATGGTTCTTCTTCTCAAATTCTCCCATCACGAATGAGCAGGCATTTCCAAGCTTCTCAGCCTCCGATATCATCATATGTTTTGCGGCCGGCACCTTGATTGCCACCCCAGATGGGGAGCGTCCGGTCGAAACCTTGGTGATCGGTGATCTTGTGCTCAACGCTGATGGTCGTTCGGTACCGGTGCGTTGGATGGGCCGGCAGACTCGGCAGAAGTTGTTGACCTCTGAGAGCAGTTATGCGCCGGTGCGGATGCGGGCGGGTGCGTTGGCGACGGGAATGCCACATACCGATCTGATCCTCACCGGTGACCACGCCTTGATCGTTGACGAACTGGCGATCAACGCCTCGGCACTGGTGAACGGCACCACAATCACCTTTGAGCCGATGGAGGAATTGCCCGACAGGATCACCTATTGGCACATCGAGACCGAAGAGCACGAGGAGATCCTGGCCAACGGGGCCGCGGTAGAAACCTTTATTGATTACATCGGTCGTCGCTCCTTCGATAATCATCAGGAGTATCTCGATCTGTATGGCTCCGAGCGAATCATCCCCGAGATGCCACGCCCCCGTGTCTCCTCACGTCGCCAGCTGCCAGTTGAGACCGCCGCACGCTTTGGCATCGGCCGCTTCGGAGACGATGTTGATGTCGAATACGCAGCATTGGCTCAGTCGCTTCTGGCGGCCTGAGTTGATCGGGAAGCGGCAATCTCGAGAGACTGAGTCCGGTAGACGTCCAGCATCCCGGCACCCGTCCATACCAGCCGCCTTCCCAGACGAATTCCAATAGCCGTTGCTGCGCCTGTAAGGAAGGGCAATGCGGCACGGTGGCGGCAACTGCCCCTGGCTCATGTGCGCTGCCACCAGACTGACAACCTCCATGTTCCTGCTGATCGCTCGCATCTCCTTGCGTAGCCGGCTGAGCCAGGCACGCTCCTCCTTGGTGAGGTGGCCCTGTTGGAGGGGGGCCCGCCTCGCCCCGATCCCTGCGAGCCTGGCTCACGCAGAAGGGCCTGCTGCTGGAAGCAAAGCCAGGCCGTTGGGGGACGGCATCGCAGGAGAGGCCAGCGACCGCCAGAGGTCAATAACCTCCGGAATTCTGTTGAGGAGTACATCGGCGCCGTGTTGTGGTGAGGACGGTCATCGGTGGAGGAGGGCTTTCAAGCAGCGGGCGAAGGAGATGGGGGGAAATGGTCTCTGAATTGGGCCCACCGCTGGTTGCCACTGCCCTTGGTGGCTGTTCTGTTCTGGCGCAAACTCGCTGCAGCAGTGGGCGCAGCGCCAGAGATCCAGCCAGCGAAGCGTCAGGGCCCCGTGCAAGGCCGGGGGGAATGCGGGGAGCCCATGGGGTAAATTTCCTTAAAATTGGGCAAGAGAATCGAAATTGCCCCTTGGTAGTTCCCCATTTTCGTCTGGAGGCAGTCGGGACATGGTTTAATGAATGGCTAAGTTCCGCTGAGTTTTCCTGATCAATGCGCCATCTATCGCTCGCAGCTTCCTCGGTGACCCTCACCACTGCACTGCTTCTGGCTCCCCAACGAGCCCTGGCACTGGATTTCAATTTTTTCTTCTCCGACTCCACGGGCGGGAGTGTTTCAGGAATCATCAAGGGCCTTGAAGAAGGTTTCAATTCTCCTGGTTCCGTTGAAGTGCTGAACTCTTCGATCGGAAGCACTGGTTCGTTCTTGCGCATTGGGACAGGCGGTTTCACTGTCGCCTCAGGGGCGATCACATCGGCGAATTGGCTGGGCCTTGGCAGCTCTACCGGGTTAACCCATGATCCGGCGGGCTCAACAGCCACGATCGCCTGGCTTGCCTTTGCCAATTCCCCCACGTCCTCATCGCTAAATATCATCCAAGGGGGATTCAGAAATGTCAGCCGTGCCACTGTTGCAGGACTTCCGACTTACCTTCAAACGCCGGCACCCGCGCCAGCAACTTCTTCGGTTCCCGGTCCTTTGCCCATCGTTGGAGCTGCGGCTGCCTTCGGTTTCAGCCGCAGGCTGAGGAAGCGGATCCAGGCCAGCGAATTGACCATTTCTTCACAGCCAACCCCCTGAGTCCCCTCCACAGCCAACCCCCTGCGCGTCCCCACCGGACTCCATGTTTCCATCAAGGGGCCCCTCTGCCATGCAGTAGGGCCCCTTTCTTATGGTCGGTTGGCCCGGTTCATCGCATCTAGAAGCTTCCTCGCATAACCCGTCCAAAGCTGGTTCCTCCGAAGTGCTTTCAATCTGGAAGTCGACAAGTTATGCCCTGGGATGATCGCTGCGAGGCCCCAGGTTTTCACATAACCTCTGCTTCTACCGCCGAGCTCCCGTCCGTGCGTTTTTCCCTGCCGCAGCAGAACTTGAACAGCGCAGCCGTGGCACGACTCCTGGCGACGGTGTCCCCGGTGCTGCTGGCGGTTTTCCTGGCTGCGGTACTCACCGCCGCCCTTCCGCCAAAGCTCCTGGATCCAGCCTGGCAACTGGGTCTAATCGCTGCCCTGATCAATAACGCCTCTCTGGCGCTGATGGGAGTCTTGCTGCTGACGCTGGCCCTAGGGTTTGACCCCACGCACCATTTGCTGCGAGCACGCTGGAAAGCCCTCCGTCCCTGGATACTGGCCGCCTGCCTGGGCTTTGTACTCCTGATCCCCCTGCAGGGCTTCGTCGCCTGGAGGTTCCATACGGTTGTCACCCTCGCCCAACAGCGGGAAACCAGCAATTCCGCCCAGAAACTCGCCCAACTGCGCCAGGCCATCAGTACGGCCACCAGCCATCAAGAGCTGCAGTCCAGGGTTCAGCAGCTGTTCGGCAACAACGCCGGCCTCTCTCCGTTGGAATTGCGCACCCCCATGGGCGAACTCCGCGGCTTGTTGCTAGCTCGCGCCGAACAGGCGTCCAATCAACTGATGCGTCAGATCGAAGCTCAAGCCGGCGGAAGGCCGGATCAACTGGTCAAAGAAAGCATCCGCATCTCCGTTTCTGCCGTGGCCTATGCGTTGGGTTTTGCTTATCTGGCTGGTGTGCTGCCTCGCGGTAAGGCCGCTCAGAGGCGCGCGAGATAAGGAATGTAGTTGGTTTCGAGTTGACTGACCCGTAGGCAGACAATAAGCGATTCTGCGGCATTTGAATGCCATCGGTTTAGCTCAAGCCTCCTCGTCCTCCCAGGTGCTGGCCACGTGCAGCTCCTCCAGCTGCTTCGGTGCCACATCCGCCGGGGCCTGGGTCATCAGGCAGCGGGCCTGCTGGGTTTTCGGGAAGGCGATCGTGTCGCGGATCGATTCCTCGCCCGCCAGCAGCATCACCAGCCGGTCCATGCCGAAGGCGATGCCGCCGTGGGGCGGGGCGCCCATGTCGAGGGCCTCCATCAGGAAGCCGAACTGGCGCTCGGCCTCCTCCAGCGGCAGGCCGATGGTCTGCAGCACCTGGCGCTGCAGGGCCGAATCGTGGATGCGCAGCGAACCGCCGCCCAGCTCCAGGCCGTTGAGCACCAGGTCGTAGGCCTGGGCGCGGGCCGTGGGCAGCGTCCCGGCCCAGGCGGTGGGGTCGCCGCCCAGATCCCCGGCGTTGGGGGCACAGAAGGGGTGGTGCAGGGCTTCGAGACGGTTCTCGCCGGCGTTGAACTCGAACATCGGGAAATCCACCACCCAGAGGAAGTTCCACTGGTCGTTATCCCGCTCGGCCGGCACCAGGCCCAGTTCGCGGGCCAGGTACTGGCGCACCCGGTCGAGGGCCTTGTTGACCGTGGCCGTGTCGCCGGCACCGAACAGCAGCAGGGTGCCTTCACTGGCGCCGGTGCGCTCCAGCAGTTCGGCCTTCGTCTCGGCCGTGAGGTTGTCCTTGATGGCGCCGATCGTGTCGATCTCGCCGCCGGCCCGCACCCGGATGAAGGCCAGGCCGCCGGCCCCCGCCTTCTGGGCCTCGCTGAACACATCCCCGCCCGGCTTGATGCGCACGTTGCTGACGGCCTCGTTGCCGCCGGCCACGGCGATGCATTTCACCGATCCGCCGGCGGCCACGGCACCGGAGAACACCTTGAAGCCCATGCTGGCCACCAGGTCGCTCACGTCGGTGAGCTCCATGCCGTAGCGGGTGTCTGGCCGATCGGTGCCGTAACGGGCCATCGCCTCATGCCAGGTGAGGCGGGGGAACGGCCGCGGCAGCTCGAGGCCTTTCACCTGTTTCCAGATGGCGGCGATCAGGCCCTCGTTGAGGGCCAGGATCTGCTCCTGGTCCATGAAGCTCATCTCCATGTCCAGCTGGGTGAACTCCGGCTGGCGGTCGGCCCGCAGGTCCTCGTCGCGGAAGCAGCGGGCCAGCTGGTAGTAGCGCTCCAGGCCGCCCACCATCAGCAGTTGCTTGAACAGCTGGGGCGACTGGGGCAGGGCGAACCACTCGCCGCCGCAGACCCGGGAAGGCACCAGGTAGTCGCGGGCGCCTTCCGGGGTGGAGCGGGTGAGCACCGGGGTTTCCACCTCGATGAAGCCTTCCCCCTCCAGAAAGCCGCGGGCGGCCCGCACGGTGGCGTGGCGCAGCCGCAGGTTGCGACCCATGCGCTCGCGGCGCAGATCCAGGTAGCGGTGGCGCAGGCGCAGTTCCTCGCGGGTGTTCTCCTCGTCGTGCACCGACACCGGGAAGGGCAGGTTGCCGCGCACCTCGTTGAGCACCGTGATGCCGCTCGCCAGCACCTCGATCGCCCCGGTGGCCAGGCGTTCGTTGAGGGACGCGGCCGGCCGGGCCCGCACCTTGCCGTCCACCCGCAGCACCGTCTCGTGGCGCAGCCGTTCGGCCACGGCGAAGGCGGCGGGGGCCAGGTCGGGATCCACCGTGATCTGCACGGTGCCGCTGCGGTCGCGCAGGTCGATGAAGATCACCCCGCCGTGGTCACGGCGCCGGTCGACCCAGCCGCACAGCTGGACCTGCTGGCCGATGGCGTCGTTGCGCAGATCGCCGCACCCGTGGCTGCGCATGGGGAGGAACACATCAATCCGCGAGTTTCCCACAGGGCGCCCGCGGCCCGGGCGCTCTCAGGACTCCGTGCTCAGCCGCGCCGGTAGAAGGGCCGCCGCACCACCAGCGCCGGCTCCGCCCGGCTGCGGATCTCCACCGCCAGTTCCGTGCCGGGTTTCGCCGCCGCCGCCGGCACGTAGGCCAGGGCCACCGCTTCCCCCAGGGTGGGGGACCAGGTGCCGCTGGTGACCACGCCCACGGCCACGCCGTCCTGCAGCACAGGGTAGCCGTGGCGGGCGATGGCGCGGCCCTGCAGCTTCAGCCCCACCAGCTTGCGGCCCACCCCCTCGGCGGTCTGGCGCTCCAGGGCGGCGCGGCCGATGAAGTCGGTGGGCATCTCCAGGTGCACCAGCCACCCGAGGCCCGCCTCCAGCGGCGTGGTGGCCGCGTCCATCTCGTTGCCGTAGAGGTGCATCGCCGCCTCCAGCCGCAGGGTGTCGCGGGCGCCGAGGCCGCAGGGGGTGACGCCGTCGTCCAGCAGGCGCTGCCAGAGGGCCCGGCCGGCCTCGCGCCCCAGCAGCAGCTCGAAGCCGTCTTCACCGGTATAACCCGTGCGGCCCACGAACACCGGCGCCCCGTCGATGGCCAGCTCCCGGTGGCCGAAGCGGGGCAGCCCCGCCAGGCTGGTGCCCGTGAGGGCCTCGAGCCGGGCGGGCGCTTCCGGGCCCTGCAGGGCCAGCAGCACGCCATCGCCCTTGCGGTCGCTGATGACGATCCCCTCGGGCTCCAGCTGGCTGGCGATCCAGGCGGTGTCGGCCTCGGCGCAGGCGGCGTTGATCACCAGCACCAGTTCGTCCCGCTCGCCCTCGGGACCGTCCAGCCGGCCCCGGTCGTAGACGATCAGGTCGTCGCGGATGCCACCAGCTGCGTTGAGCAGCACGGTGTAGCAGGCCTCGCCGGGGCCGATGCGGAACAGGTCGGTGGGCACCAGCCGCTGCAGGGCCTCCTTGGTGCCTTGCCCGCGCAGGGTGAGCACCCCCATGTGGGAGATATCAAAAACGCCGCAGTGCTGCCGCACGGCGTTGTGCTCCTGCACCAGGCCGGAGAACTGGATCGCCATCTGCCAGCCGGCAAACGGGACCATGCGGGCGCCCGCAGCAACGGCCGCGGCGTCCAGGGGGGTTCGGCGCAGGGGGGTGGAATCCATGGATCGCAGCCGGCCGGCCAAGGGGACGCCGGTGCCCGGTGGCGCGATCCTATGGAGGAAGCAGGCACCGGCCGGGGCGGCGCTGTCGCCGCCAATACCGAAGAAAGCCTGTGATTCGGCTTCCACCCCTATCACAGAAGCGTGGAACTGCGTACGTTGAATCCCCCACAAGGTCAAGCGGATGGGCAACCGTCCCAACTGTCGCAGCTGCCGCCATTGCACCCCTCCCGCCGGGGTGGAGATGGGATGGTGCCAGCTGCGCCAGCTTCCCATCCACGCCGAGCTGGTGGCCGACCTCTGGTGCCACCACTGGACGGCGCGCCCGCCCCGGCTGCCGGTGGTGTCACCCGACGGCCATCTCAGGCCGGCCCGCGTTCCGCTGGGCAGTCAGCAGCTCAGCCTGGCCACCGGACTCAGCTGACGGCGCGGGAACGGTCAAAAGTGTGACGGTTGATTCGTTTTTGACTTTTTTCCGCTGTTTCTTCCCCGCTTCTCCTAGCGGAGCGCCCCGTTTGGCCCTAGGACGGCAGAACCCCGTTCAACCCCCACCACGGAGGTCCCCTGAATTGATCAGAACCACCACATCCCCATCACCCATCGAACTGATGGCTGTGCATGTGGATTGTGAAACCTTCACCCTTCCCACAGGGGCCCATGTCTTCTGCCGCGGCGCCAACGCCGACGCCATCTACGCCGTCCGGCGCGGCATCGTTGAACTGGTGGGCGAGCAGGGCGAAAAAACCTGCTTCCGCCCCGGCGAGCTGTTCAGTTACCAGGACATCACCTGGCGCGAACTGAGCCACCGCGGCGACGCCTTCGCCCGAACGCCCGTTGAAGTGCTGCGGCTGGATCGGCTCCGCTTCCTCAACCTGCTGCACAACCATCCCACCCTGGCGGTGCAACTGATCGGCCAGCAGCACACCCGCCTGCGGGAGCAGCGCGCCAGTGGCACCTGCTGCTACTGAGCGCCAAGCAACAGCAGCAGGCTGCGGGTCACCTTGGCGGCCAGCACGGCGCTGACGCCGCTGGGGTCGAGCTGGGGGGCGAGTTCCACCACGTCGGCGGCCACCAGCTGGTGCTGGCGCAGTTCCTCCACCAGTTCGGCGAACTGGGGCCAGTGGAAACCACCGGGCTCCGGCGTGCCCGTGCCGGGCATCACGGCGGGATCGAACCAGTCGAGGTCGACGGTGAGATAGAGGGGCCGGCCCCGCAAGGGCGCCAGCGCCGCGGCCATCGCGGCGATCGGCACCAGCCGGCCACTGGCGTGCAGTTCCAGGAACTCCTCGCGGGTGCCGCTGCGGATGGCGATCTGGCGCAGCTCGCCGCTGGGCAGCACCTCCAGGCAGCGGCGCATGGCGCAGGCGTGGCT
This sequence comes from Cyanobium sp. Aljojuca 7A6, assembly GCF_024346455.1. Lineage (GTDB taxonomy): Bacteria > Cyanobacteriota > Cyanobacteriia > PCC-6307 > Cyanobiaceae > Cyanobium. Next base: position 138,979 of record NZ_JAGQCY010000007.1, on the reverse strand, counting down.
GTGGCGGGCCCCGAGCCAGCTCTGGCGCAGGTCGGCGTGGGCATCCAGCTGCACCATCACCAGATCCGGGTGGCGTTGCGCCACCGCCGCCACGGCCCCACTGCTGATCGAGTGCTCACCGCCCAGCATCAGGGGCGCCAGGCCCAGGTCCAGCACCGCCTCCGTGGCCTGGCGTACCGCCGCCACCACCGGTTCGGGGGCGCCGAAGGGGATCGCCACGGCCCCCAGGTCGGCGAAGGCCAGGTCCTCGAGATCCAGGTCGAGCTGGGGGTCATAGCTCTCCAGGCCACTGCTCACCTCCCGGATCGCCGCCGGGCCGAAGCGGGCGCCGGGGCGGAAGGAGGTGGTGCCGTCGTAGGGAACGCCGAACAGCCCCACGGCGCAGCCCCGGGGCTCACGGCGGGCGCCCATGTAGATCGCCCCTTCGGTGTCGAACAGCTCCAGGCTCATGGCTGGGCCGTGGTGTCGGCCAGCTGGCGCTCCACAAAGGCCGGCACCGCCTCGAAGGCACCCCGCTGCCAGCGGGGCGACCAGATGCTGCAGCCCGGCGCCACCGCCGCGGCGCGCTCTGCCAGCGGTTCCCGGTAGCGGGGGCCGTCGGGGCAGGCGAAGGTCCAGCTCCACCAGCCGCTCGGATACATGGGCACCCAGCCGTAGAGCGGATCGGCATGGCCGAACACCTCGCGCAGCAGCCGCACGGTGTCGATGTGAACCTGACGGAAAGCCTCGGGGGATTCGCTCTGGGTGGCGAACACACCGCCGGGGCGCAGCAGGCGGCGGCAGTTCTGGAAGAACGTGCGGTTGAACAGGCCCTCGGCCGGTCCAGCCGGGTCGGAACCATCCACCAGCACCACGTCGTAGCTGGCGTCGGGGGCGGTGGCCGCCCAGGCGATGCCGTCGCCGACGGTGAGGTGGAAGCGGGGGTCGGTCCAGGCGTCGCCGCCGAGGCTGGGCAGGTGCTTCTGGGACAGCTCCACCACCAGCCCGTCGATCTCCACCATGTCGAGGTGGGCAACGCCGGGATGGCGCAGGCACTCGCGGGCGGTGCCGCCATCCCCGCCACCGATCACCAGCACCCGCTCGATCGAGGCGGCGGCGCAGAGGGCCGGATGCACCAGCGGTTCGTGGTAGTGCCGCTCCTGCTTCTCCGCCGTCATCCAGCAGCCGTCGAGCAGCAGGCCCTTGCCGTAGGTCTGGCTGTCAATGATCGTGATGCGCTGGTAGGGGCTGGTGTGCTCCTCCACCACGGTGGCGGCCAGGCCGTAGCGCACCCCTCCCAGCTCCTCGTCCACCCAGGCGCCGCTGGGGAAGGCGTCGGCCGGTGGCTGTTGCGGTCCCATGCGGTTGGCTCGTGGCTTTCCAGCTAAACCTTCGGCAGGACCTCTTGTCACGGCGCCATGGCACATTCCAGACGCCACCTGTTGCAGTACCTGGGTCTGGCGGGCGCCGGGCTGGCCCTGAACACCCTGCGGCCGGCGGAAGCGGCGGCGGCGGCGGCGGCGGCGGGCGGCAGCCTGGCTGAGCGGCTGTCGGTGTGCCGGCCCAGCGGCGACCCGCTGCAGGAGCTGTTGCGCCGCAACCGCGACTTCTGCAAGGCCTGGCAGGCGGCCGAGCGCAGCGAGGATCCCCAGGGCCGGGCCACTCTGCTGCACGAAACCTGGCCGCTGCACTGCCAGGTGCGGCCCGATGCCCTGGCCGCCGGCCAGCGGCCCTGGGCTGCGGTGCTCTGCTGCGCCGATTCGCGGGTGGCACCGGAGTGGATCTTCGCCTGCGGGGCCGGGGAGCTGTTTGAAGTGCGCAGCGCCGGCAACACGGCCTTCGACGAGGGCATCGCCTCCCTGGAGTACGCCGTGGCGGAGCTGGCGATGCCCCTGATCCTGGTGATGGGCCACAGCGGCTGCGGCGCGGTGACCGCCGCCATGGCCAGCGCCCCACTCACGCCCCTGCTGGAGGAGCTGGTGGCACCGATCCGGGCCAGCCTCAAGCCAGGGGCGGACCTGGCCCAGGCGGTGCGCACCAACGCGGCCGCCGCCGCCGCCGACCTGCCGCAACGCAGTGCTCTGCTGCGCGAGGCCCTGGCGGACGGGCGTTTGCGCATCCAGGCCGCCTACTTCGACATCGGCAGTGGCGAAGTGAGCCTGGTGTGAGCGGCGATCTGCCCCTGGGGAATGGCCTGGCGATCCCGGCGGCCGAGCTGAGCTGGCGCTTCTCGCGCGCCTCCGGCCCCGGGGGCCAGGGGGTGAACACCACCGACTCCCGGGTGGAGCTGGTGTACGACCTGGCCGCCAGCAGCGCCCTGCCGCCGACGCTGCTGGAGCGCGCCCTGCGGCGACTGGCCGCCCGGCTCACCCCGGCCGGCCTGGTGATCGTGGCGATGGAACACCGCTCCCAGTGGCAGAACCGTCAGGCGGCGCAGAAGCGCCTGGTGGAGCTGATCCAGGCGGCGATCGCGCCGCCACCGCCACCGCGCCGCCCGACGAAACCCAGCCGCGGCTCGGTGGAGCGCCGCCTGCAGGCCAAACGACAGCGGGGATCACTCAAGAGCCGCCGGCGGCAGGGTCCGCCTGAGGAGGGGTAGGACCTGGGCCACTCTCGGAGCGGATCTGGGCCTTGGCCGCCTGCCAGTGGCCCTCCAGCTCCGCCAGGCCCCGCCCGCCGAGGTCGCCGCCCAGGGCGGCCTCCACCCGGGAGAAGCGGTCGAGGAAGCGGTGGTTGGTGCCGGCCAGGCCCTCCTCGGGGTCGAGATCGCACCAGCGGGCCACGTTCACCAGGGTGAAAAGGACGTCGCCCAGTTCTTCCTGGGCGTGAACCCGATCGCCGCTGGCCACGGCCTCCCGCAGCTCGTCCATTTCCTCCTGCACCTTCGCCCACACGGCCTCCATGGTGTCCCACTCGAATCCGGCCGCGGCGGCCTTGCGGGAGATGGTCATGGCGCCGGCCAGGGCCGGCTGGCCGCGCACCTTTTCCGCCAGCCGGTCGCTGAGGGGGCTGGCGGGCTGGATCGGGGAACCATCGCCGGCAGTGGTCCGCTGCCACTCCTGGCGTTCCGCGGCCTTGATCGCCTCCCAGCTGCGGCGCACGGCCTCGGGGTCGGCGGCCCGCTGGGCCGCCGGGTCAAACACATGCGGGTGGCGCCGCACCAGCTTCTCCGTGATGGCGGCGGCGACGGCGGCCAGATCAAAGCGTTCCGTTTCGCTGGCGATGCGGGCGTGCAGGACCACCTGCAGCAGCAGATCACCCAGTTCTTCGGCCAGATGGCCGTCATCGCCCTGGCGGATCGCATCGGCCACCTCATGGGCCTCCTCCAGCACGTAGGGGATCAGGGTGCTGTGGGTCTGGGCCAGGTCCCAGGGGCAGCCCCCCTGGGGATCCCGCAGCCGGGCCACGACCGCCACCAGTTCGCCGAGGGCCGCCAGGGTGGCCCCATCGGCCTCAGAAGGGGAAGGCGGCCGGGAACCGGACATTCGCGGGAGGGCAGAACCACCACCATCCTTGGTGATGGAACCGCCCGGTGATCAGCCCAGCCCGGCGACGGCCTGCTGCAGGGCGTCGTGGCGGCTGAGGGTGGTGCGCTCCAGCGGCAGCTTGGCGTACAGCCCGAGCTTCTCGAGGCGCTGGCGGGTGGTGCCGCTGGCACCGACCACGAACACCTGACGACCCTTCTCGATCGCTTCCTCGACGGCGAGCTCCACCGCCAGGGCCGCGGTGACGCCAAGGTGGGAGACCTCGGTGAGATCGAACACCACGGCCTTGCAGACGCCGATGGCGTTGTGCTCGCGGCCGATCGCCTTGGCCACACCGAAGATCATCGCGCCGGTGAGCTGGAATAGCAGCACCTCCCCCTTGCCCTGGTCGAGGAGGGTCTTCTCCTCGGGGTTGAGCAACAGGTCGCCGTCGCCGGTGGAGACCGACTTGACCGACTTGCTCTGCAGAGCGCTCATCTTGTCGATCGTGAGGATGTTGGCGATGAACACGCCGATCCCCACGGCGGCAATCAGGTCCACCAGCACGGTGAGCCCGATCACCAGATACATGATCAGCGCCCCGGTGATCGAGATGCGGTGGGCGCGCTTGAGGAAGCCCCAGTCGACGATGTCGAAACCCACCTTCAGGGCAATGCCGGCCAGAACGGCCTGGGGAATCTGGGCCGCCAACCGGGTGCCGGCCAGGATCACCAGCATCAGGATCAGGGCGCGGCTGATGCCGGACAGGGCACTGCGCCCGCCTGCCTGGATGTTGACGACGGTGCCCATGGTGGCGCCAGCGCCGGCAATGCCACCGAACAGACCGGAAACGAGGTTGCCCAGGCCCTGGCCGATCAGTTCCTTGTTGGGATCGTGCTCGGTACGGGTGATGCTGTCGGCGATCACGGCGGTGAGCAGGGCGTCGATGCAGCCGAGCATGCCGAGCACCGCGGCATCGATCAGCATCACCTGGAGCTGGGGCAGCGCGAAGTGGGGCAACCGCAGGCTGGGGAAACCGGAGGCGATCTCACCAATGCGGCGGATGTCCTCGCCGCCACCGCCGGTGAGCAGGGTGAGGGAGAGGACCGTGCCCAAGACCAGCGCGATCAGCTGGGGCGGGGCCACCTTCTTGATCTGGCCCGGCGTGAACCAGAGGATCGCCAGGGTGACCACGGCCAGGGTGACTTCAGCGGGCCGGGCGTTGGCCAGCAGCGAGGGCACGTTCGTGAGGGTGCCGAGCACACCACCTTTGGGGATGGCCTGACCCAGGAAAGGACCGAATTGCAGCACCATCAGGATGATCCCGATGCCGCTCATGAAGCCCGAGATCACCGTGTAGGGCATCTGGGTGATGTAGCGGCCCAGCTTCAGCATCCCGAAGACGATCTGGAACACACCGGCCAGCATCACCACGGTGAAGGCCATGGCCAGGCCGTTCTCAGGATCCCGGGCGGTGAGGCTGGCGATGACGGCCGTCATCACCACCGTCATCGGACCGGTGGGCTCGGAGATCAGAGTGGGCGTACCGCCGAACAGGGCGGCGAACAGGCCCACCAGCACGGCGCCCCAGAGGCCGGCAGCGGCACCGGCACCGGAGGCCACGCCGAAAGCAAGGGCCATCGGCAGGGCGATCACCGCAGCCGTGACCCCGCCGAAGATGTCGCCTTTGATGTTCTGGGTGCTGATGTGATTCAGCAGGCGGAAAGGCGGAGGCCCTGGAGGGGATGAAACAGTTGCCATCACTACAGACAGGCGTGGTGGGCGCAACCATAGGGGTTACTCAGGACGGCTGGGTGTCTTCAGGCTTGTCAGGACCATGGCCGAAGAGAATCGCAATCTTGCCCCGTGCTGGCCGAGCCTCCCTGCCGGCAAGTTTCCGCCTGCTTGCTTCAGAACCCGTCAGGCCTGGATCGCACAGCGTCACCCTTGAAGGGGTGCGGACTGGGGATGGAATCAGATGAGCGATTCATGCCCAGACAAGGGGCATGCAGCCGGGGACTTTCGGAGGCTGCGGCATTCCGCTTAGACGCCCAGACATCTTGGTATATCACGGTTCCTGAGAGAACAGGCAGAACTGACTTGACCAGCCCAGGCCTCCCTTTCCCTCGTCCCAGCCGGCGATCCGTAAGCTCCTGAATACGAAGTGGACGTGTAGTTCATGACTTGCCTATACGCGACGCAGCGTAGTGATGTGCAATAACTATGCCAGTCACATCTGCCGAACAAGAACACGACTCGCGACATGCATCGACTGCTCGCTTGTTTATAGCAGAACGCGTGGAGATAACAATGCCTTATGGCTCCTATTGCTCAAATAAAGTCTTCGCAAACCTGCTACCTTCCACAGACTTCATTCAGGAGCCGCGAACTCACAACGTGAATTTTCTTTCCGACTTCATCCCGCTCTTCCTGGAGCAGCTTCAGTCCCCGACCCTCGGATTCCTGATCGGAGGCATCATCGTCGCCTCGCTTGGCAGCCAGCTGGCCATTCCAGATTCAATCTACAAGTTCATCAGTTTCTTCCTGCTGATGAAGATCGGCTTGACCGGCGGGATCGCCATTCGCAATTCCAACCCTTCCGAGATCCTGCTCCCGGCTCTCGCGGCCGTGCTGATTGGCATCGTGATCGTTTTCATCGGTCGTTACACCCTGGGGAAACTGCCCGGCATCACGGTGCCTGACGCCGTCGCCACGGGTGGCCTGTTCGGCGCGGTGAGTGGCTCCACGCTGGCGGCGGTCCTGCCACAGCTGGATTCCGCCAAGATCCCCTATGAGGCCTGGACGGCGGCCCTCTATCCCTTCATGGACATTCCGGCCCTGGTGACGGCGATCGTGGTGGCCAGCGTTTATCTCAGCAAGCGAAACGACAACGCCTCCGAAAAAGTCGAGATCTGGCCGATCATCCAAGAGAGCATGCAGAGCTCGGCGGTCACGTCGCTGCTCCTGGGCGTGGCCCTCGGCATTCTCACCAAGCCCGAGCCCGTCTATGAGAGCTTCTTCAACCCTCTGTTCCGCGGTTTCCTCGCGATTCTGATGATCATCATGGGGATGGAGGCCGCCCAACGCATGAACGAGCTGCGCAAGGTGGCCCAGTGGTTTGCCATCTATGCCTTCTTTGCGCCGATCGTGCATGGTTTTCTGGCCTTCGGTCTTGGCCTGATCATTCACAAAATCACCGGCTTCAGCATCGGTGGCGCTGTCGTTCTAGCAGTGATCGCAGCGTCAAGCTCGGATATCTCGGGCCCGCCGACCCTTCGCGCTGGCATCCCGTCGGCCAACCCTTCGGCCTACATCGGTGCTTCCACAGCCATCGGCACGCCCGTGGCCATCGCCATCTGCATCCCCCTGTTCATTGGGCTTGCCGAGATGATGGGGTGATCATCGCTCGTTAAACTTTCCAATCCACAACCATACGGAGGCTAAGGTCATGAGTCAACAGGTCTGGAAGCTGGTGATCGTTGCGGAGGAAATCCTCTCCAAGAAACTGATCAAGATCATCAAGGCGGCAGGTGCCACCGGTTACACCGTCAATGCAGCGGGTGGAGAAGGTAGCCGCAATGTGCGCTCCACGGGAGAGCCCAGCGTGTCCCACACCCTTTCGAATGTGAAAATCGAAGTGCTCACAGGTACCCGCGAGCTGGCTGACGAGATCACCCGTGCGATCGAAGCCAAGTATTACGCGGACTTCTCGATCATCACTTACATCTACCAGGTGGAGGCCCTGCGCGATCACAAGTTCTGATCCACCAGGATCACTGGCTGCCGCTGAAATCTCCTGATTCCATGGCCAGCTCGGCCCTCAACTCCAGCTCTCCGTCCCGATCAATCACCAGCATCGATCACCACCGCTGATCGGAGCCATCACCTTCTCGAGTGGATTCCGACTTGTTAAAGGCAACCGATTGCCCTGGATTCCACCTAAAACTGCACCCACCCCCAAACCCACCTGATGGATTTTTTGCCCACGCTGCTGATGGAAGTCGGCAACCACCAAGTTGAAGTGACGGAAACCCTGATCGGGGTTGGACGTTTTCTTGTGATTTTCGTGGCAGCCCGCTTGATGGCAGAGCTGATGGTCCGCCTGCAACTGCCCACCATCCTGGGCGAACTGGTCGCCGGGGTGATCATCGGCGCCTCCGGCCTGCATCTGGTCGTGCCCCCTGAGGCCCAGGCCCAGCTGAGCGGCGCCGTCCTCGGGCTGCTCAGCTCCCTGGGCGGAATGACGCCTGACGCCATCACCTCCCTCTATGGCGAGACGTTCTCCAGCCTCAAGGTGGTGGCCGAGATCGGCCTGTTCTCGCTGCTCTTCCTGACGGGCCTGGAGAGCGAGCTCGATGAACTCGTGGCCGTGGGGGTCCAGGCCGGCACCGTGGCCTTCACCGGGGTGGTGTTGCCCTTCGCCGCCGGCACCGCCGGCCTCTACTACCTCTTCCACGTGCCGTTCATCCCTTCCCTCTTCGCCGGCGCCGCCATGACGGCCACCTCGATCGGCATCACCGCGAGCGTGTTCGGTGAGCTGCAATGGCTGAAGCGCAAGGAAGGCCAGATCGTCATCGGTGCCGCCGTGCTCGACGACATCCTCGGCATCGTGATCCTGGCGGTGGTGGTCTCCCTGGCTGGTGGCGGTTCCTTCACCCTGGGGCCGATCGTCAAGCTGTGCACCGCGGCGGTGATCTTCGTGGCGATCGCCCTGGTGCTCAGCCGCTACGCCGCTCCGGCCTTCGACTGGGTGGTGGATCAGCTCAAAGCCCCCGGTGATGTGGCGGTGGCCAGCTTCGTGGTCCTCACCCTCTGCTGCTTCGCCGCCCAGGCGATCGGCCTTGAGGCCGCCCTGGGGGCCTTCGCCGCCGGCCTGATCCTGAGCGCCTCCAAGCACACCCACGACATCGAAACGGCCGTCAAACCCCTGGTGGCCCTGTTCGCCACGGTGTTCTTCGTGCTGATCGGCACCGGCATGGACCTGTCGGTGCTGAACCCCTTCGATCCCGCCAACCGCGAGGGTCTGGTGGTGGCCCTGTTCCTGCTGGTGGTGGCCGTGGTCGGCAAGGTGGCCGCCGGCTGGACCTACACCAGCAAAGACCCCACCAACCGGCTGGTGGTGGGTCTGGGGATGATGCCCCGCGGGGAAGTCGGTCTGATCTTCCTGGGCCTGGGCAACCAGGCCGGCATCCTCACCCCGGCCCTCGAAGCCGCCATCCTGTTGATGGTGATCGGCACCACCTTCCTGGCCCCGGTTCTGCTGCGGGTCGTGATCGGTGGTCAGTCGGAGACCGCGGCCCAGACCACCTGAGCCGCCCGGCCTGGCGGCCCATCCGATTCGCCGCCCGGCCGGTACCCCCGATATCCATCCCCTCCATCCATGGGCGTCGCCGATCCGAACGGCTCCACCACCATCACCCTGGCCCCGCCGTTCCCGGCCCTGCGCCGCGGCCGGCTCGAGACCCTGCAGGTGAACCTGGGCTATCGCTGCAACCAGAGCTGCAGCCACTGCCACGTCAACGCCGGCCCCAGCCGCACCGAGATGATGGATCCCCAGACCATCGCCCTGGTGCCGGCGGTGCTGCAGGCCCGGGGCCTCACCAGCCTCGATCTCACCGGTGGCGCGCCGGAGCTGCATCCCGGCTTCCGCGACCTGGTGCGCCAGGCCCGAGGGCTGGGGGTGGCGGTGATCGACCGCTGCAACCTCACCATCCTCAGTGAGCCCGGCCAGGAGGACCTGGCCGCGTTCCTGGCCCAGCAGGGGGTGAAGGTGGTGGCCTCCCTGCCCTGCTACAGCGCCGACAACGTTGACCGGCAGCGCGGCGATGGGGTGTTCGAGCGCAGCCTTTCTGGCCTGCGCCAGCTCAACGCCCTCGGCTACGGCGACGTCAACTCAGGCCTGGAGCTGGATCTGGTCTACAACCCCCAGGGACCGCAACTGCCGCCCCCCCAGGCCGCCCTGGAGGCCGACTACCGGCGCGAGCTGGCCGATCGCTTCGGCCTCCGCTTCAACCGGCTGTTCACAATCACCAACATGCCCATCCAGCGCTTCGCGGCGGTGCTGCGCCAGCAGGGGCAGCTGGAGGGCTACATGGCCCTGCTGCGCCAGCACCACAACCCGGCCAACCTGGCCCAGGTGATGTGCCGCTCCACCCTCAGCGTCGACTGGCAGGGCTTCCTGTTCGACTGCGACTTCAACCAGATGCTCGGCTTGCCCATCGGCCAGGGCAGACCCCGGGCCCACCTGCGCCAGTTGCTGGAGCAGGACCCCGATGGTGAGCCGATCGCCGTGGCGGATCACTGTTTCGGCTGCAGCGCCGGCGCCGGCTCCAGCTGTGGGGGCGCCCTGAGCTGAAGCCCCCTGGGCCGCTCAGCGGCTCTGGCGATTCAGGTCCCAGTTGTAGGGGAGGTAGGAGAGGCGAAAATCGCCGCCCAGGATCAGCGCCCGCTCCTGGGCGGGGACGTAGCGGGCGACGAAGCGCAGCACGGCACTCTGCTTCTGGTGGCCCGGCACGGCCGCCGCCTGCGGATCGGCGCGCGGCCAGTCCTCGGCGAACCACTGAAAGATCTGGGAGAGCTGCACCGTTCCGGCGGCCCGGTCGATCTTCAGGCCCACGGGGCTGGCCAGCCAGCGGGTGGTCTGATCCTCCAGTTGCCGCTCCAGCGCCGCCCCCGTGAAGGCCTCCTGCCGCAACGGCGGGCAGCTGATGGCGGCGCACACCAGGGCCGCGTGGATGCGGGGCTCGTTGTACTCGCGCCGCAGGATCTCGTGCTCGATCGCATCGAGGGTGAGGCCACGGCCCATCAGCTGGTGGCGGCGGAACTTCCACACACCGGGGATGGCCTTGATGCTGGGCCGGATCGGATCGTTTTCAATGATCGCGCGCAGGGTGAAGCCGTTGTAGGCGTTGATCAGGACGGCGATCTGCTCGGCTTCCGACCAGGAGGCGAAGCGCTCGGGCGCCAGAGCGCCCAGCGCCTCGAGATAGCGATCGAGCTGGGCCGGATCCCGTTGCAGGGCGGCGTAATCCACCAGGCCCCGCCCATCCACCACCGACCGCAGCACCGCGTTGAAGGGGGCTGGATCGAGGGGGGGCTGGGGGGCCACGGCCGCCAGCGAGGGGCGGCTGGCGTCGCCAGCCATCAATGGCGTGGCCGGCCCGCGGCCGCAGCCCGTGGCGGTGATCAGCACCAGGCCGCAGACCAGGAGCAACGGGGTGCGTGAACGGACGGGAACCATGGCAGGGCGAAAGCAGACACGCTGTTTACCGGCGAGCGGGCGATTCGGTTCGACCGCGGGCGCTGAGCAGCAGCCCCAGCAGCAGGGGCAACCAGAGCAGCAGCCGTTCCGGGGTCGTGAGCTGCCAGTTGGGCACCCGCGAGGGCAGCACGAAATACACAAACGCGGAGAGGCTCACCAGCCGCGCCCCCCAGTTCTGGCTGGGCACGGCGAAGGGCATCAGCCAGATGAAGTACCAGGCGTGCACCACCGGGGAGAGCAGCAGCACCACCACCAGGTAGCGCCAGGCGAAAACGCCCAGCCGGGCGCTGGTGGGGAGCAGCACCGCCAGCGCCAGGAGCAGCAGCAGCCCATGCACGGCATTGGTCTGCAGGGTCCAGGGCCAGAGCTGGCCGATCCAATGCGGCAACCACTCGGCGCTGCGGCCGTGGCGGATGAAGGTGGAGCCGGTGGGCAGCAGCGGGCAGCTGCGCAGGCCGCAGAACAGGGAGGCCCCCAGCAGCAGCGGCGCCAGCCCCAGCAGCAGGGTGCTGAGCATGGGCCCGGGCCGCCGAAACTGCCACCAGCGGCTCCAGGCTCGCTGCAGCAGCAGCGGCAGGGTGATCCACTTCAGGGCCACGCTCAGCCCCAGCAACAGGTCGACCCAGGCCTGGGGGCGGCGACCCTGGGGCGGGGGGTCCCGCTCAGCCAGCAGCCAGGCGGCCACCAGCGGCAACAGGAACCAGCTGTCGTAATGGCCGCCGCCGCTGATGCTGTAGATCACCAGCGGATTCCAGGCGTAGAGCGCCGTACGTGCCGCGCCGAAACGGGCCGCCAACAGCGCGCAGATCGCCAGGTCGGCGGCCGTGAACGAGAGCTTGAACAGCAGCACCTGCTGGGCCACGGCGGCATGCAGCTGGAACAGCAGCTGCGCCAGCGGCGGATAGATGGCGGTGGTGTCGGGGTGGTTGATCAACGACCACCAGGGCGTGCGCAACCCCTCCAGCACCGCGGCGTCCGGTGCCAGGCGATAGGGATTGAACCCCTGCAGCTGGATCCCCCCCTCCCAGAGGTACCGCCAGATGTCATCACCGGGCTCCATGGCCAGCAGGGCCAGCCGCGTCAGCACCGCCACGGCCCAGAACAGGGCGCGGGGGATGGTGGGCAGCGACCAGGACAGGGCGAAACCCAGCCCCATCACCGCGGCCGCCAGCCAGAACGGCAGCAGATGGGCGGGCTCGAACACATGGCCGTGGGGCTGCATCAGCAGCGCCCCGACGATCAGCAGCAGGGCACTGGCCGGCAGCTGCAGCCGCCGCAGCCACAACAGGCCCAGCGTGAACAGGATCACGCTGCCGGCCCGGAGGCTCGCCCCCGGGCGTCCTGAAATCTTCGAGTCGCCCGCCAGGCGCGGGCGGTGGGCGATGGGAACCTCCCGGATGCGCAGGCCCAGCTCGACCGCCCGCACCTGCATCTCCAGGGTCCAGCCGTAGCCGCGGTCGGCCATGGCCATGGCGTCGAAGGCCTCGCGCCGCACCAGGCGCAGCGGACCCATGTCGCGGTAGCGGAAGCCCCAGCCCAGGCCGATCAGCGTGGTGGCCAGCCGGTTGCCCCCCTGCTGCAGGGGCGTGAGCGAGGCGCGCCCCACGGCCGTGGCGGTGCGATCACCCAGGAGCAGGTCGTGGTCGGGCAGGAGCGCCAGGAAGCGGGGCAGCTCCTCGATGGGATCGCCACCGTCGCCGTCGCAGAACATCAGCCACTGCACCGCGGGGTCGAGGTTGAGGCAGCCGGCCCAGCAGGCCCGGCCGTAGCCGGGACGGGGTTCGCTGATCACCTCCGCCTCCAGCTGCCGGGCGATGGCCACACTGCGATCGCTGCTGCCGTTGTCGACGACCCGGATGCGGCGCAGCCCCTGGGCCTGCAGCTGGCCGATCACATGGGCCAGGGTGCTCTCCTCATTGCGCACCGGGATCACCACCTGAATGGCCTCCAGAGTCATGGGCGAACGCAGAGCGCAACAGCCCCCTCAGCCTGCCGGGCAATCCGCCGCGGAGCTTCGCCGGTAGCTGTTCAGACGCCCCTGTTGCATGCCCCCACCCCCCTCGCCTTCCCGCTGGCGCCAGCTGCTGCTGCTCACCGCCATCGCCCTGGTGGTGGCCCTGTTCTTCGGGCTCGGCCTGCACCGCCAGCTCACCCTGGAGGCCCTGCAGCGGGCCCATGGCGCCCTGCTGGAGCGGCGCCAGCAGTCGCCCCTGCTGGTGGGGGGCGCCTATGTGGCGCTGTACGTGCTGGTGGCGGCCCTGTCGCTGCCGGGGGCCGCGGTGCTCACCCTGGCCGGCGGGGCGATCTTCGGGGCGGGGGTGGGCACCCTGCTGGTGTCGTTCGCCTCCAGCATCGGCGCCCTGCTGGCCTTCCTGGTGGCCCGCACCCTGCTGCGCGATCTGGTGCGGCGGCGCTTCGGCCGCCAGCTGGCGCCGATCGAGGCGGGCGTGGCGCGCGATGGGGTGTTCTACCTGCTCAGCCTTCGGCTGGCGCCGGTGTTCCCCTTCTTCCTGGTGAACCTGCTGATGGCGCTGACGCCGATCCGGGCGGCCAGCTACTACCTCACCAGCCAGATCGGCATGCTGCCCGGCACGTTCGTGTACGTGAACGCCGGCACCCAGCTGGGCCAGCTGCGTGGGCTCGGCGGCATCCTCAGCCCGCCGCTGCTGGGGTCCCTGCTGCTGCTGGCCCTGTTCCCCTGGCTGGCCAAGGCGGCCATCGGCCGCTGGCAGACCTGGCGGCTCTACCGCCCCTGGCAACGGCCACGCCGCTTCGATCGCAACCTGATCGTGATCGGCGCCGGCGCGGCGGGATTGGTGACCTCCTACATCGCCGCCACGGTGAAGGCGCGGGTGACGCTGGTGGAACGCAGCGCCATGGGCGGCGACTGCCTCAACACCGGCTGTGTGCCCAGCAAGGCGCTGATCAGCTCGGCCCGGCTGGCGGCACGCCTGCGACGGGCCGACCGCTACGGACTCGAGCCGATGGAACCGCGGCTGAGCGTGCGTCAGGTGCTGGCGCGGGTGGCCGCCAAGGTGGAGGCCGTGGCCCCCCATGACAGCGTCGCGCGTTACGAGGGCCTGGGGGTGGAGGTGCTGCGCGGCCAGGCCCGCCTGCTGGATCCCTGGACCGTGGCGATCCGCACCGGCGCGGGCACCGAACAGCGGCTCACGGCCAGGGCGATCGTGCTGGCCACTGGCGCCGAGCCGGTGCGGCCCGACTGGCCCGGGAGCGAGGCGGTGCCCCTGCTGACCAGTGAAACCGTCTGGGGCTGGCTGGCCCACTGCCCGCTGGAGCGGCCGCGGCTGGCGGTGCTGGGGGGCGGGCCGATCGCCTGCGAACTGGCCCAGGCCCTGGCCCAGCTGGGCCTGCCGATCACCCAGATCCAGCGCACCGACCGCCTGCTGCGCAAGGAGGACGCCGATGTGGCCGCCGAGGTGCAGCAGGGCCTGGAGGCCGACGGCGTCCGACTGCTCCTCGGCACCCAGGTGCTTGGCTTCGAGCCGGATCTCTCCCCCGGCGGGGGGGTGACGGTGCTGGTGCGGCAGGGGGAGCGGCAGGAGCGGATCGCCTGTGATGCCGTGCTCTGCGCCCTGGGCCGCCGCGCCCGGCTGCAGGGCTACGGCCTTGAGGAACTGGGCATTCCAACCGGCGCCACGATCACCACCAACGCCTTGCTGCAGACGATCTACCCGAACATCTACGCCGCCGGTGATGTGGCCGGGCCGTTCCAGTTCACCCACACCGCGGCCCACCAGGCCTGGTACGCCGCGGTGAATGCCCTGTTCGGCCAGTTTCGCTCCTTCAAGGTGGACGACCGCGTCATCCCGCGCACCACCTTCACCGAACCGGAGGTGGCCACGGTGGGGCTCACCGAAGCCGAGGCGGCCGCCCAGGGGGTGGCGGTGGAGGTGACGCGCTTCCCCCTGCACGAACTCGATCGCGCCATCGTGGACAGTGTCGAGCAGGGGTTCGTGAAAGTGCTCACCTCACCCGGCAGCGACCAAATCCTCGGCGCCACGATCGTGGGAGAGCACGCCGGCGAACTGCTGGCTGAGATCGTGCTGGCCATGAAGTGGGGCCTGGGATTGGGCAAGATCTTCGGGACGATCCACGCTTACCCCACCCTGGCCGAGGCCAACAAGTACGCCGCCGGCGTCTGGAAGAAGCAGCGGGTGCCCCAGCACCTGCTGCCCTGGCTGCGCCGCTACCACGCCTGGCGGCGTCAGGGCTGAGCTCCACCCCACCGCACCAAGGACACACCCGCCCCTTAACCCCCACCATGACCAGCGCCACCGACCTCCACCGCAGCGTTCAGGAGTACTACGGCTCCACCCTGAGCAGCAGCGCCGACCTGCGCACCAACGCCTGCTGTGATGCCAGCAGCGTGCCCGCACCCCTGCGCCCCCTGCTGGCCCGCCTGCACCCCGAGGTGCTCAGCCGCTACTACGGCTGCGGCCTGGTGGTGCCGCCGTTGCTGGAGGGCCTGCGGGTGCTCGACCTGGGTTGCGGCAGCGGCCGCGATGTGTATCTGCTGGCCCAGCTGGTGGGGGCCGGCGGTGAGGTGGTGGGCGTCGACATGACGCCGGAGCAGCTGGAGGTGGCCCGGCGCCACAGCCAGCACCACGCCGAGGCGTTCGGCTACGCCAATGTGCGCTTCCTGGAGGGCCGCATCGAGCAGCTGGAGGCCCTGCCCCTGGAGCCCGGCAGCTTCGATCTGGTGATCTCCAACTGCGTGGTCAACCTTTCGCCCGACAAGCTGGCGGTGCTGAACGGGGTGCGGCGGCTGCTGAAGCCCGGTGGCGAGTTCTTCTTCGCCGACGTCTACGCCGATCGGCGCGTGCCCGAAGCCCTGCGTCACGACCCGGTGCTGCACGGCGAGTGCCTCAGCGGCGCCCTCTACTGGAATGACTTCCTGCGGCTGGCGCGGTGCTCCGGCTTCGCCGATGCCCGCCTGGTGGACGACCGCCCCCTGGAGATCACCGACCCGGAGCTGGCCGGGCGCACCGGGGCGATCCGCTTCTTCTCCGCCACCTACCGCCTGTTCCATATCGAGGCGCTGGAGGACGCCTGCGAGGACCACGGCCAGGCGGTGATCTACCGCGGCAGCATCGCCGGCCACCCCGACGCCCTGCCCTTCGACAAGCACCACCGCATCGAGACGGGCCGGGTGTTTCCGGTCTGCGGCAACACCTTCCGCATGCTGGCCGAAAGCCGGTTGGCGCCCCACTTCGACTTCATCGGCGATTTCAGCCGCCACTACGGATTGTTTGAGGGCTGCGGCACGGCCCTGCCGTTCGGCGGGCCCGAGGCGACGACGGCTGACCCAGCCGCGGCAGCCACTCCCGCAAAGACGTCTGCAACGAGCGGCTCCTGCTGCTGAAGCGGGGCCCCGCCCAGGGCGCCTCAGCTGGGAGCGACATCGGAGGGGCGCAGGCGCTTGATGGTGTCGCCCAGCCGGCGCAGGTTGGCCTGCGCCACTCGCCACTGGGCGATGGTGTGCAGAACGATGAAGGCGAGAAAGGTATAAGAAAGCCAGAAGTGCAGGCTGCGGCCCACATCCACCATCGCCTTGTTCTCTGGAAACAGATCGGTAATCACAAGGCCGAAGAAAGCAACATTTCCTGCCTTGAAGGAATTGGACAGCAGCAATCCGGCCAGTGGAACCACCACCATGAAGCCATAAAGCAAGGCATGCAGCAGCATGTTGCGCCACCACTTCGGACTGAGCCGAGGAAGGTGCCGGGTGTACTTCTTCCACCACACCTGAAGCAGTACCACGATCCGCCAAAGCAGCAGGGCGATGGTGAGCAGGCCGATCGACTTGTGAACGTCGTAAAGGGAGCCGCGAAAGGACACCTCCCGACTCAGCTGGGCCATGAAGGCGCCGCCGATGAACAACAGCAGATAGAAGCCTGCCATCCACCAATGCACCGACATCAATCACTGAAAGGCCGAGGTGAACCGTGGTTTTCGGGCTGTGGTGAGGGCCTGGTTCATGGGGGTGGGCTCAGGCAGCAGAAGAACTGGATAGGTGCGGCTGTGTCATCGGCAAACAACCCCCATCTCTGGTCGTGGGAGCTTATCTCCGCTAAATCGGACCCACTGTTCATCGGAGGCGCTATTCGCGCCAGTCGTCCAGCAAGCCTTGAGCGGCTCAAGGGCGAGGACCAGCGGGCCTCCGGCGCCGACGGCTCTTGCCGCTGAAGCGACGCAACAAGCGCGGCAACCGGGGGATTGGATCGCCGTCCTGGAGCAGGTGCAGCCAGCTGCTGGCCTCCAGGCCCACGAAGGCCGTCAGCAGCAGGGGCCGCTGGGCGCGCCAGAGCTCCTGGCCCCGCTGCAGAACGTCGCCAGGCGGCGGGGCCCCCAGGGGCCCAAGGGCGGCACAGGCCGCCAGCACCATTAACGCCAGCCACCCAAGCCGCAGGCTCGTGCCGAGCAGGGGGCTGTGGGAGAACAGGGAGCGGTGGCTGAGCAACCGGCGGTAGGGCCACCACAGCAGCCGCAGCGGCCCCCAGCGGCGGCTGGCGTTGGAGTGGGTGTCGAGATCGGGGGAGAGCCAGAGGCCGCCGACCAGGAAGGCGCCGGCGGCGACGGCCGCGCCCACGGGCCCCAGGGCCGGCCACCAGAGCAGCCCGAACGGCAGGGCCAGCCGTCGGGTGGCGCGATCGTGGCTGCGGCCGCTGGCCATCGCCGGAGTTCGGACGCTGCCGGCAACGTACCGGCCAACGGTCCGCGGCGCCCCTTCCGCCAGAATGGCGCCATCGCCCGATTAGCTCAGCGGTAGAGCGCCTGCCTTACAAGCAGGATGTCGCTGGTTCGAAACCGGCATCGGGCATCAGGGCATCGCCGTGCCAGGCCAGGCGGCTCTTCCCGCCCAGACCGCGCAGGTGGGGCGCAGCAACGCGTCGCGATGGCCCGCTCCCTCGTGAACCAGCCCCCGAATTCACACACCGGCGAGGAGGGGATCGAGCTGGTGACGCAAGACGCCTCATTGGCCAAGCCCTTGGGCGGATCATCCTGAGCCAGGACGGGCAGTTTCAGAACGTTGCAGGGCCGATGGGCAAGGCCGCCTTCGCCGGCTCAGGGCCTTGGAAGAGGACGATCCGGTCCTTCTCTCCTTTCGCCGAATACATCGCCAGATCGGCATTTCTGAGAAGGATCTCGGCAGCATGTCCATGGGCGGGGAAGATGGCGATTCCAAGGCTGACCTGCACCCTGAGAACCTCCTTACGGAGAACAAAGGGCTCGGCAACACTCGCCACCATCTTCTTGGCTACATGCGTAACATCTTCAGGACTTCCAACTTCCACCAAAAGGCAGACGAATTCATCCCCTCCCCCCAGCGACTGACCATGTCTTCCTCTCGCACCACTAACGCCAAGCGCGCAGCCACCATCTGCAAGACCTCATCACCCGCATCATGACCATGGGCATCGTTGCTGGTTTTGAATTCATCCACATCAATGGAGAAAACCGCGAGCCCCCAACCATGACGCTTGGCCTGGGCCAGGGCAAGCTCCAGACGCTTTTCAAAGCCCAATCGATTGGGCAGATGAGTCAGTGGGTCCTCAAGGGTGAACTGCCTCCTTGCTTCGTCCGCTTGGTAACGAGAATCCAGCAAATCAACGCGGGCTTCATCCAGCTGGAACTTCGCGTCAGCAAGTTCACCCCTGACATCTGCTAGGCCTCTATTTCATTGGCAAGACTTCTATTCACATCGCCAAGGGCCAAGCCTGAGACGACGATAGATCGTTCCGTTGCTTTATTCTGAGCATAGGCGTCAACAATCTCCTGAGATACGCCCCGCTCTTGGTCGAATACAGCATTGACATCGCCGAGCTCAGCACCAGACTCATCGACATTTCTTTTGATGTCCTTGTTCCGACTCAGAAGGTCATCGAGCGAAGAGCTCTCGGCTGGTGGCTGCTTGCTGACTTTGTCCGATGTCATTCTCTTGTCGCCCATCACCAATGAACTCTTCACATGGGAAAAGAACCTTTTTTGATGCCGTGCCGCAGGAATGGGGCGTTGCCGCAGCGCCAACGCTTCCGTGCAGGCCCGTCTGGATGGCAGCCGCCATCACAACAGTGATCGCCCTCGCCAGAGCCGGGCGGCACCTGGCCCGCCACTGAGGTGGGCCCTGCCACTTCCTTGGCCTCGTCATCGCAGCGATCGCACGCAACCAGCGGGGCTGGTGGCTGCAGGGGGGATGAACAGACGGCGCGCGCTGGCCACTCCTGCCTGGGTCCCACCAAAGGATCCCGTCTAAAGTTGGTCATCTCGATGACCAACTCCATGCGACAGGTCACGGTGGCGGAGGCCAAAGCCCAGCTGTCGAGCCTGCTCGATGCGGTAGAGCAAGGCCAACCGGTGGTGATCACCAGACGCGGCAAAGCCATCGCTGAGCTGGTTCCCCGGCAGGCCGTGCGCGATCTCCTGCCCCAGCTCCAGGCTCTGCGGGACTCCCTGCCCCATCAGGCCACCGGCGGCGTCGAGACGATGCGAGCCCTGCGGGACGACGGCGGCTCCTGATGCTGTACGTGGACACCTGCGTGCTGCTGGCGGCCCTCACACCGGAGGCCCACTCCGGCGCCGCCGCGGCCTTCCTCGAGCAGGCCCCAGCGCCACTGGCGATCAGCCCCTGGAGTGCCACCGAGCTCCATTCCGCTCTCGGGCTCAAGCTGCGCACCGGGGCCCTGAGCCCCTCGCAGGCTGAGGCAGTGCTGCAGGGCTTTGATCGCAGCCTGGCGCCGGCTTTTCTGATGCTGGAGGTGGAACCCCAGGACTTCCGCAATGCCAACGCCTGTCTGCGCGGCTGGACCACGGCCCTGCGGGCGGCCGATGCGCTGCACCTGGCGATCGCCGCCGGACGGGGCGCCACCCTCTGCAGCCTGGATGCGCCGTTCGTGAGGGCCGCCCGGCAGCTGGGGCTCGAGGCCCGGCTGATCGGGGCTGATTGAAGCGTCTCTGGCGGCAAGCTCAGTGGTGCGGGATTCAGCCGAGCCCCTGTGACCCAGATCGATCCAACCCGCGCCAACATGGGACCCGCATGTTCCGCCAGCCGTGGACCTGACGGAGCTCATCCCGGGGATCCCCGCCCTCCTGGAGGACCTCGAGGACATCCTGGCCGGGCTCACCACGGTCGCCTGCCTGGAGCACATGAAATGGCTGGGGGCCTTCATGTGCATCACCCCGGTTCAGAAGAGCCTGGTGGGGGCCGCCACGACGGAGGAGGAAGGCTTTCGGCTGGTGAAGCGGCAGCGGCCGTCCCTGCTGGTGGTCAGCCAGAGACTGCAGGAGGGCACCGGGCTCTCGCTGGTGGAGCGCACGGAGGCGCTGGATCCCGCCATCCGGACCCTGCTGATCGCCGACGATGCCAACGAGGCCCTGGTGCGGGAGGCCCTGGCCCGGGGCTGCAACGGCATCTGCTTCGAGTCGGGCCTGTTCATGCCGGCGCTGCGGGTGGTGGCCGGCGGCGGCATCTACTACCCCCAGCCGGTGGCGGCGGTGCTGCGGCAGCAGCCGCCCGCGGCCCCGATCGAACCGCTGACCGAGCGCGAGCGGGTGGTCCTGAACCATCTGATGTTGGGCCTGACCGACCAGCGGATCAGCCAGGAACTGGTGGTCAGCACCGAGACCGTCAGGACCCATGTGAAGCACATCTTCCAGAAGCTCCAGGTCGACAACCGCACCAAGGCCGTCGTCAAGTCGATCGCCGCCGGGCTGATCAACCTGGAATCGGCCCTGGAGGGCCGCACCCCGGTCACCGGCTGAACCCCCTGCTCTGGGCCAATCCCCCGTTCTGGGGATGCGGGCGGAGGCTGCTCCAGGGGATGGTGGTCAGGACGGGGATGAACCGAGCGGCCTCCCGATGCCAAGCCGGGACATCGCCAGCCGTTCCCCCCCGGCTCCCCCAAGACCTCAGCAGCAATTCAGCGCACGATGGCCGTCCACCTCAGTTTCGCCGCGGCCGGGCACTCCCGCGTCTCAGAAATCATCCTGGCCGGCCGCACCGGCTTCTGGCTCTGCGACCCGGACCGGGTCCTGGCCCATGGCGTCGTCAAGCTCTACGAGCGCCACCCCGAGGGCGGCGACTTCGATCTCAACGACAGCGTCGTTGGTCCCTGGGTGGCCACCCTGACGGTCACCGGCGCCGACCGGGTGCAGTGGCTCGACCGGACCCGGACGATCATCGCCTTCGACCCCGCCAGCCTGACGACGGAGTACGTCACCAGCGTGCCCCCGTTCAACGTCTCCGGCGTGTACTACGACCCGGAGCCGATCGCCTGAGGGCAAGGCTGTGCTTTCAGTGCCGCCACGAAGTCCCCACTGCTGATCTGCTCGCCATAGCCGGCAAAGCACTCCAGGGCCGCGGCATGGCGCTCCGGCGTCGCAGCCTGGCAGGCGTCGTGGACGCACACGACGCAGTAGCCGCGGTCGGCGGCATCCTTCACGGTGTGGTCGATGCACTGGTCGGTGAGCAGGCCAATCACCACAAGGGTGCGAATGCCCAGGTTGCGCAGCAGGTAGTCGAGGCTGGTGGAGCTGAAGGGCGAGGAGGAGCTCTTGGGGAGCACCAGCTCATCGGCCAGGGGTACCAGCTCGGCGATCACCTCGGCGGCGCGGCTGCCGGGCGGGAAGCCCATGCCGCAGCGCTTGTAGTCAAAACTGCGGTCGCGCCCGTCGGCGGTGAGGTTGGCGATCAGGGTGTGGATCACCTCCAGGCCACCCTGCCGCGCTGCCGCCAGCGCTAGCTGGGCGTTCGGCAGGGTGGTGGCGCGGAAACGGCGATCGAAGTCCGGATCCGGCCGGGGCTGGGCGTCGCCGCAGGTGCCCTGCTGCAGGTCCACCAGCAGCAGGGCGGTGCCGCCCGGGTGGAGCCACTCCGCGGGTGAGCTCGACGGCATGCAGGCGGCGGCGATCCGTCCAATCATGGGGGCAGACGCTTGCTGGACCTGTGTCCACTCCCTCCTTGCCGATGGCCGCAGTGCTGGCAGAGCAGGGGATCCGCTGGGTGGCGATCACCTGGGTGAACCACGCGGGGGCGCCGCTGGTGAAGGTGGTGCCGCTGGCCGCGTTTGAGGCGGCGGTGGCGGTGGGGGTGGGCTTCTCACCGGTGGCCGATGCCTTCGGCGCCGACGGCACCATCGCTGCCGCCCATCGCCTGGCCCGGCCGGATGGCGACCTGCGCCTGCGGGCCGATGCCGGTGCCCTGGCGCCGCTGGAGCCGGGCAGCGGCTGGGCCTGGGCGCCGGGGGAGCGCTTCGAGCGCAGCGGCGTGGCCTACGCGGGCGACCAGCGCCACCTGTGCCGCCGCCACCAGGAGCTGCTGCAGCAGGCCGGGGTGGAACTGTGGGCCGGCTTCGAGCTGGAGTGGCTGGTGGCCAGCCCCGCTGCCGACGGCTCGCCGGTGCCGGCGGTCCCCGGTGGGCCCTATGGGGCCGATCGGCTGATGGAGGGCCTCGACTACGCCACGACCCTGCTCGAGGCCCTGGAGACGGCCGGCCTGCCCTGGCTGCAGTTCCACCCGGAATACGGCGCCAGCCAGTTCGAGCTGTCGCTGGCGCCGGGCACACCCCTGCAGGCCGCCGACCGGCTGGTGCACGCCAGGTTGCTGATCCAGCGGGTGACGCGCCGCTTCGGCTGGCGCTGCAGCTTCAGCCCCAAACCCAGCCTGGAGCGGGCGGGCAACGGCGGCCACCTGCACCTGAGCCTGCAACGCCATGGGGTGCCGCTGCTGGAGGGCGGTGACGGGGAGGCCGGCCTCCAAGCGCCGGGCTCCGGGGTGCTGGCGGCCCTGCTGGCGGAACTGCCGGCCCTGATGGCCCTGGCCTGCCCCCTGGCGGTGTCCTACCGGCGGCTGGGCCCGAGCTCCTGGTCGGCCCCCTTCCAGGTGTGGGGCGTGGAGAACCGCGAGGCGGCCCTGCGGCTGGTCCCCGCCGCGGCCGATGGCGTCCCGGCCCACCTGGAGCTGAAGGTGGCGGACCTGGCCGCCAATCCCTACCTGCTGCTGGGGGCCGCGGCGGCCGTGGTGGCCGACGGCCTGGCGCGCCCCCGGACCCTGCCGCCACCGGTGGTTGGTGATCCGGCCAAGTTGCCCGCCGGTGCGGTGCCGCGCCTGCCCACCAGCCTGGCGGAGGCCTCGGCCTCCTTCGCCGCCAGTGGCCTGCTGCGCCAGGCCCTGGGGGAAGCGCTGCACGGCTCCCTGCTCGACAGCCAGGCGGCAGAGGCGCGGCGGGCGGCGGACCTCAGCGAGGCGGAGCTGGTGGCGGCGGACGCCTGGTGGCCGGTGGTGGGGGGGATTGGCTGAGCGCCACCCCTCAGCCCGCCACCGTCACCCGATCACGCCCCGCGGCCTTGGCGGCGTAGAGCGCGCCGTCGGCAGCGCGCAGCCCGCTCTCCAGCGCGGCCAGGCCCAGCCCCTGCAGCGGCGCCAGACCGGCAGAAAGGGTGACCCGTCGTTCGGGCGCCCCTGGATGGGGCACCATCGCCGCCGCCGCCCGCAGCCGCTCAACCAGGGGCCGGGCGCCCTCGGCGTCCACCCCGGGCAGCACCAGCGCGAACTCTTCGCCGCCCACTCGCGCCAGCACGTCGCCCGGGCGCAGCACACCCCGCATGGCCGTGGCCGCCTCGCGCAGCACCGCATCGCCGGCCGCGTGGCCCCAGCCGTCGTTGATGGCCTTGAAATGGTCGATGTCGAGCATGGCCCCGGCCACCGGCCGGCCGTCGCGGGCGGCGGTGGCAAGGGCGGCGGTGGCCGCCTCGGCGAAGCCCTCGCGGTTGGGCAGGCCGGTCAGCGGGTCGCGCCGCGCCGCGGCGGCCAGCTCGACCTCCAGCACGTCGCGCTGGCGCAAGGTGGCCAGCGCGGCGAGCACCTGGGCGGGGATGGAGATGTCGAGCAGCACCCATACCCAGCTGCGCCAGCCGATCGGGTCTCCCGGCTGACCGAGCGCCACGTGCAGCCCGTCTTCAAGGGCAAACACCCCGAGGGCCAGCATCACCACCGCCGCCAGCCGCGACCTCCAGCGCCGCTGCCGCGCCTGACCAGGCAATCGGGCCCGACGCAGCGCGCCCCGCGCGGCCAGGGCGCAGAGGATCGCCGTCGCGCCACGCAGCAACAGGAAAGCGAGATCGGCGGTGGTCACAGGGTCAGGATCTCGGTCACCCCTCAGCCGGTGCTCGGTGGGTGCTTCACACAACACTAGGGAGGCAGCGAGATGGAGCCATGGGCGGGGGCCCTCCGGCCCTCCCAAGGCGCCCATCCCCAGCCAGACTCCCCCCACCCAGGTCCTTCGCTCCATGGCACCCCTCCGCCCATGACCTTCGCGGTGGCCCTGGGGATGCTGGAGCGGGAGGGCCGCTGGCTGCTTCAGCTCCGTGACGACATCGAGGGCATCGTCCATCCGGGCTGCTGGGGCCTGTTCGGCGGCCACCTCGATCCGGGGGAACGGCCGGAGCAGGCGATCCTGCGCGAGCTGGAGGAGGAGATCGGCTGGGTAGCGCCGGCGCTACCGCTCTGGTTCGAGCACCACGATGCCCAGCTCAGTGCCTACTACTTCCGCGGCCCCCTCACGGTGCCCCTTTCGGCGCTGCAGCTGAACGAGGGGCAGGACATGGTGATGGCCAGCCTCGATGAGTTGCGCAGCGGCCAGATCTGGAGCCCAAGGCGGCGGGAGCGGCGCGGCCTGGCCCCCTCCCTGGAGCGGGTCGTGCAGCGACTCGGGCCAAAGAACTAAAAAAGGGTGAGTGATGCCTTAAGATCTGAGGTAATAGACCATTCTCCTGCGTCTCATGGTTGATGAGGATGCGCTTCTCGGCAAGATTGGCGACAATGACGCCGGGTTTCCGCAGACAGGTTGTGACGAGAGTCACTCCAACCATGGCGTCCAAAGGTCTGCCGTCCCCATCCGATTCCCTGACATGAGCCGCGCCTTGAAGGGGCACCCTGGGGTGAAGCGATGAGCAACGTCTGGTGCGTACGCGCTGGCGGAGGAATGTACGCAGACAACTTCCTCAAGGGCGGCTTCGTGGGCATCGGCTGGCGGGAGATCAGCGAGGATCTCGGCCCCATCAAGACCCGGGAGCAGCTCTATTCGGTGGTGCGGCGTTACTTCCCGGACATTCAAAGCGCGATCCTGCTCTCCAATTACGTCAACGAGATCCATCGCTTTCTGTTTGAAATCCAGCCCAATGACCATGTGATCATCCCTTCGACGGAGGCCGACCTGCTCAGCTACGGCGTCGTCGATGCCGGCACGCCCTACTACGACCCCAGCGGTGAAGACGGCTGTCCCTTGCGGCACCGCCGTCCCGTCACCTGGGCGGCAGAGCCGATCCGCCTGGACGATTTCACCACACCGTTCCGGGATTCCATCCGCACCCTCCTCGACGTTCCGGCCCACACCCGGATGCGGTCGCTGCTGACAGTGTTCATGGTGGAGCACAAGGCGGAATTCATCCGGGCCATCGGCCGGCCCGAGATGGCGGCCTCTGCCCAGCCGACCGCCCGGATGGAGTCGCACCGCATCGTGCTCGAACAGTTGATGCAGCTGACGCCACCCGAGTTCGAGCGGCTTGTGGTTCAGTTGCTCGATGCCCTGGGTTTCGAGGACTGGGAGCGGACCGAACACCACGGAATGCTGCGTGACGTCTTCGATGCCTACGGCGACATCACCCTGTCGTTCCCAGCCCGCATCCGCCTCCATGCCCGTTTTCACCGCGGCAACCTCGGGGCGCGCGTCGGCGCCGACGCGGTGCGGGAGCTGCGTCAGTTCATTCCCTTCGGCGGCCATGGCCTCTACATCACCACCGCCGATTTCCAGCCGGCAGCAGCGGCGGCGGCTGGGGAGGAGGGCTTCGCCAGGATCAGCCTCATCAACGGCCACCAGCTGGCCGACCTGATCGCCCGCCACTGGACCCACCTCCCGGGTGAGCTCCGGGATCGGCTTTCGCTCGAACAGGCCCTGGTGAGGAACTAGGGAAACGTGGGGCCGCTGCCCAGCAGCTCCACCTCCGGATCCTCCCGGAAGATGGTCAGCAGCTCGCCGTGCAGGGCCTCGGCCCAGGGGGCCGTGTCGATGAAGCCGAACCGCCGCCAGTTCCAGATCCGCGCGGCGCTGGCCCCGTCGCTGCAGCAGAACTCGCCCCCTTCCCCGTCGCTGGGGAGGCTGTAGACGCAGACCCCGAAGCGGAAGGGGGTTCCGGCCAGCTCCACCCACCAGCCCCAGTCTTCGCAGCAGACGAAGGGCACATCCCGGCCCAGGCGCTGCAGCTTCTCCTGCAGGTAGAGAGCCAGGGCTTTGCCCACAAGGCCCTCGTTCACCATCTCCTCGGCCTCACCGGGCAGCAGCGGGAATTTGGCTGACCTCAGGTGGATGAATTCCTTCATGGCCCCAACAAGGACATCCGGGTTGCCCCTGGGCGGACGGTAAGTCCTGCTACCGGAGCTGTCCCGCCTCAGCCCGCAGAGTGTGGTGGCCACAACGGATCAAGGGCGTGCAGGAGCTGGTGGGGACGGTGCAGACGCTCTGGCGCTATCCGGTCAAATCGATGCTCGGGGACTCCCCCCAGCGGCTGGTGGTGGAGGCCCGCGGCATCCGGGGCGATCGGGCCTACGCCTTGTGGGACCACGCCAGCGGCCGGGTGGCCAGCGCCAAGAACCCGCGCCTCTGGAGGGAACTGCTCGACTACCGCGCCCGCTTTCGCGAGGAGCCGGCGCCGTCCGCGCCCCTGCCACCGGTGCTGATCGGCCCGCGGGAGGACGACGGCACCGCCGAGCTCTGCAGCAGCGACGGCGCTGTCAGCGCCTTCTTCAGTGACCTGTTCGGGCGCCAGGTGAGCCTGCTCGACACCCCCCCGGACGGCGCCAGTCTCGACCAGTACTGGCCCCCGGTGGAAGGTCGCGTCTTCCAGGACGCCACCAACGCCCTGGAGTTGCCTGCGGGCACCTTCTTCGACGCCTGTCCCATCCACGCCATCAGCACCGCCACCCTGGAGCGGCTGCGGCAGCTCGAACCCCAGCTCGATTTCGCCGTCGAACGGTTCCGCCCCAACCTGCTGATCCGCACGCCGGAAGGGGCGGAAGGTTTCGTGGAAGAGGCCTGGAGCGGCTCCTGTCTGCAGATCGGCGAGCAGCTGGTGCTGAGAGTCGACGGCGGCTGCCCCCGCTGCGTGGTCACCACCCTGGCCCAGGGCGCCTTGGGCGAAGACCTGGAGATCCTGCGCGCCACCGCCCGCCACAACGGCGTGGTGGCCGGCATCCGCCTGAGCGTGGTGACCCCCGGCCCGGTGGCCGTGGGGGATCCGGTGCGGCTGATGGCCTGAGCCGCCGCTGCTAACTTGACAAAATGATGGTCAGTCTTCCCTAGCGCGAACAGGCCGGGCGCGAACGCGCAAGACATGGCCCGGTGAGGGAAGCCCCAGATCGTTCCGCAAACAGCGGCAACAAGGCTTTGGCGGCTGGCCGAGCCATGCCGCCGCCTGCCGGCCCCAGGGGGGATGCGGCGGCCACCTCTCGACCCATTGCTGAACTTCACCCAAGTGCCGCAACGCTGGACCCTCGTCCCTTCCCCCCACGCCATACCCAAGGAGCTGCTGGCCGGCCTGGTGGTGGCCCTCGGCATCATTCCCGAAGCGATCGCCTTCTCGATCGTGGCCGGCGTCGACCCCCAGGTCGGCCTGTTCGGTTCCATCTGCATCCTGATCGTGGTGGCCCTGCTCGGTGGCCGGCCCGGCATGGTGTCGGCCTGCACGGCCGGGGTGGCGCTGCTGATGGGCGGACTGATGCAATCGCACGGCCTCTCCTACCTGTTGGCCGCGTCCATCCTGGCGGGGGTGTTCCAGATCCTCTGGGGCTACCTGCGCCTGGCCCAACAGATGCGCTTTGTACCCCGGGGCGTGACGCTGGGTTTCGTCAATGCGATTGGCGTGCTGATCTTTCTGGCCCAGTTACCCCAACTCGGCTTTGGCCGCGATGGGGCTGAAACGATCCCAAGCCTGGCGGGCAGCGCTCAGAGCATCCATTGGCCCTGGGTGTGGGGCCTGGTGGCCCTCGGCCTGCTGATCATCTATCTGCTGCCGCGCCTCACCCGCCTCGTGCCCTCCACCCTGGTGGCGATCCTGGTGATCAGCGGCCTGGCGGAGTGGTGGCAGTTGCCTGTGCCGCGGGTGGGTGACCTCGGCCAGTTGCCCAGCAGCCTGCCGGTCTTCCAGATTCCCGCCGTGTTCGGAGCATGGGGCACCTGGGGCCTCATCCTGCCCACCGCCCTGGCGATTTCCTTCGTCGGTCTGTTGCAGTCGTTTCTCACCGCCAACGTGGTGGAAGACAGCCTGGATGAGGAGGCCGACTACGAGGCCGAGGCCAGGGCACAGGGACTCGCCAACATCACGGCTGGGCTGTTCGGCGGTATGGCCGGAGCCGGCATGATCGGCCAATCGGTGATCAATCTCGAATCGGGGGGCCGTTATCGCCTCTCCACCCTCACCGCCGGCGTGGGCCTGTTGATCCTGGTGATCTCGCTCAACACCTGGCTGGCACGGATTCCAATGGCGGCGCTGGTGGCCGTGATGATCATGGTGTCGATCAGCACCGTGAACTGGGACTCCTTCCTCAACATCAGGATGGTGCCCAAGAGTGACACCGCCGTGATGCTGCTCACCCTGGTCCTGGCCCTTGTCACCAGCAACCTCGCCATCGCTGTGCTGGTGGGTGTGGCCCTGGCCGGCATCCTGTTCAGCCGCAAGGTGGCCAAGGTGATTGTGGTGACCGGCACCTGGCTCTCCGAGGATCATTTGTATTACACGGTGCGCGGCCAGCTGTTCTTTGTCAGCACGGTGTACTTCCTGGCCGGTTTCAAGCAGCACGCCCATCCGGCGCGGGTCACGATCGATATGCAGGCCGCCCATGTCTGGGACCAGACGGGCATGCGGGCCCTGGACCAGGTGATCCGCAAGCGCCAGCAGGCTGGATCCAGCGTTGAGCTGATCCATCTCAACAAGGAAAGCCTTGATCTCTTTAGCCGTATCAGTGACACCCCCGACTTCGTCGTCGGAGCCGGCTGCGCGCTGCCAGCACCCTCCCCTTCTGGCCTTCCATCCGTTTCACACGTCCTACCTTCCGATTCGCCATGAACGCGTCCACCGCTACCAACGCGGTACGGGTGCGGCTGTTCGCCGCCCTGCGCGAGCAGGCCGGCTGGGGTGAGCGGCTGGTGCCCCTGACGGCCAGCCCCACCAGCCCCGCCGATCTCTGGCAGCGGTTGGCCCTCGATGATGGCTCCGCCGCCGGCGCTGCTGGCCTCCCGCCCAGCATCCGCGTGGCCATCAACCAGGCCTTCGCCACCGCCGACACCCCCCTGTCCCCAGGCGACGAGGTGGCCTTCCTGCCCCCGATCACCGGAGGATGAGCGATGCCGACCCCCAACCCAGAACGGCTGATCGCGGTGCAACTCCTGGAGGCACCCTTCGAGCCCCTGGAGGGGCTGGCCGCCTGGCAGCGAAGCCATGGGCCGACCGCCGCCTCCCCGGCCGCCGAAAGCCACTTCATCGGCCGCGTCCGCCCCACCACCGCCGCCGGCGAGCCCCTCGAGGCCCTGGAACTGGAGCACTACCCCGGCATGACCGAGGCCCAGCTAAGGGCCCTCGCCGAGGCCTGCGCGGCGCGCCACGGGGTGGGCGCGGTGCTGGTGGCGCACCGGGTGGGCCGGGTGCGGCCGGGGGAGGCGATTGTGCTGGTGGCCGTCCAGGCCGACCGCCGCGGTCCCGCCCTGCGCTGCGTCCAGGAGCTGTTGGAGGATCTCAAGCACCACGCCCCCTTCTGGAAACGGGAGTGGAGCGGCGGCCGCGGCACCTGGGTGGCCGGCAACACCCCCCTCTGAATCCATCGCCCCCCTCCCATGGGCCAGTCCAGCGGCACCCTCACGGCCGACCAGATCACCTTCATCGCCGCCCAGAAGATCTTCTTCGTCGGCACCGCCACCGCGGACAGCACGGTGAACGTGTCCCCCAAGGGGCGCGATGCCCTGCGGGTGCTCGACGAGCGCCGCGTGATCTGGCTCAACCTCACCGGCAGCGGCAACGAGACCGCCGCCCACGTGCAGGCCTGCCCACGCATGACGCTGATGTTCTGCGCCTTCGAGGGCAAACCCAAGATCCTGCGGCTCTACGGCACCGCCCACACCATCCAACGGGGTGAGGCCGGCTGGGACGCCCTGGTCGGCCACTTCGAGCCCCTGGCCGGCGCCCGACAGATCTTCGATCTGGCCATCGAACGGGTCCAGACCTCCTGCGGCATGGCGGTGCCCCGCTACAGCTACGGGGGGGACCGCACCGAGCTCGACAGCTGGGCCCGCCGCAAAGGGCACGACGGTCTAGAACGCTACTGGCAGCGCAAGAACCGCCGCAGCATCGACGGTCTCCCCGCCCCGATCCCGGCCCCCGGGCCCGTGGACACGACCAGCGACTGACGCTGCTCGCTGGCGGCCTCAGAGCAGCGGCAGCCGCAGCAGCTGGGCCCACAGCTCCTCGCCGGCCGCCAGGGCGCCCGTCTCGGCGGGGATCTCCAGCAGCAGGTCGGCCCCCTGCAGCGAGCCGATGCGGGAGGAGGCCTGGCTGCCCTCCACCAGCGCCAGCAGGGCACCGTCCCCATCCACTGTCAACCGGGCCCGGGCCAGCTCGGGCCGGCCGGCGCCCCGCTTCAGGGCCGAGGCCAGGCGCACCTTCAGCCGCGGCAGCAGCACCACCTCGCCCCCCTCTAGCCGCTGCAGGGCCGGCCACAGCAGCTGCAGGGCCGTGATCGCCGCGGCCACCGGGTTGCCGGGCAGACCGAAGAAGGGGCAAGGCCCCAGCCGGCCGAAGGCGAAGGGACGGCCGGGCTTGAGGAACAGCTTCCAGAAGCCCACCTCCCCCAGCTCGCTGAGCAGGGGCCGGATCCAGTCGCTGTCGCCGGCCGACACCCCGCCGGTGCTCACCACCACATCGCAGCCGCTGGCCAGCTCCCGCAGCGCCTGGCGCAGGGCGGCCGGATCGTCGGCCACCACCCGCTGCTCGCTGACGGGGTAGCCCAGCCGCTCCAGCAGGGCCCGCAGCAGGGTGCCGTTGCTCTCCCAGATCTGCCCCGGCCCCCTTGCAGCGCCGGCCGCCACCAGCTCATCGCCGCTGATCAGCAGCCCCACCCGCGGCTGGACGCTCACCGCCAGCGCCGCCACACCGCAGCTGGCCAGCCGCCCCAGGGCGGCGGCCCCCAGGCGCACCCCGGCCGGCAGCAGTTCGTCGCCGGCGGCGGCCTCCTCCTCGGGGGCGCGGATCCAGGGGTTGGGGCCCGCCTCCCCGGTGAGCAGGAGGCTCTCGGCGCCGGCGCTGCCGCCGGACGCCACCGCCACCAGCTCCTGGGGCAGCACCCGCTGGGCCCCCTCGGGCAGGGGCGCGCCGGTGAGGATCCGGACCGCTTCCCCTTCCGCCAGCACCGATCCGTAGGGGGCCCCGGGGGCGGAGCGGCCCACCAGGCACCAGCGGCGGCCCGGGCTGGGCGCATCGGCTTCGGCGATGGCGTAGCCATCCATGATCGAGGCCCGGAACCCGGGCACGGCCTCGGCGGCCCGCACCGGCTCAGCGCTCACCCGGCCCAGGCACTGGGCCAGCGGCAGCCGGTCACGGGCCGTAAGCGGGGTGATCGCCGCCAGCACCCGGCGGCGTGCCTCCTCCAGGGGCAGGCCCTCGCGGGGGAACGGCTCAGCCATCGCTCGCCCCGGCCAGGCCCCGGACGTCGGGGTGCTCCCAGGGGCCCCGGCGTCCCCCTTCCTTGCGCAGCAGCCGCACCGGGCCGATGGTCATGGCCGGATCGGCCGACTTGACCATGTCGTAGAGGGTGAGCAGGCCCACCTGCACCGCTGTCAGGGCCTCCATCTCCACGCCGGTGGCGCCGTTGGTGCGGGCGCTGGCCTCCAGCCGCAGCCCGCTGCCGTCGGCCATCGGCTCGATCCGCACCTCCAGGCCGGTGAGGGCGATCGGGTGACACAGGGGAATGAGCTCCCAGGTGCGCTTGGCGCCCTGGATCGCCGCCACCCGTGCCACCGCCAGCACGTCGCCCTTGGCCGCCCGGCCCTCCAGCACCAGGGCCAGCACCTCGGGCGCCATGGTGATGTGGCCCTCGGCCACGGCGCGGCGGTCGCTGGCGGGCCGGTCGCCCACCTCCACCATGTGCACCTGGCCGGCGGCGTTGAGGTGGGAGAGGCCGGGCTGGCTCATGCCGGAGCTGACGGGATCGGGCTGGGGCCCAGCATGGCGCCCCTGCCGGCGGGCGGGGCTCAGAAGGGGATCGGCATCGCCACATCGGCGGGCGGAGGCGCACAGGAGGCCACCCGCTCCTCCACCACCGCGCCCACCACCACGATCGAGGGGGAGGCGAAGGCCTCGGCCTCCACCCGGTCGGCCAGCACGGCCAGGGTGGCCACCAGCTGCCGCTGGCCCCGCACGGTGCCCTGCTGGATCACGGCGGCGGGGGTGGTGGGGTCCAGGCCCCCCGCGATCAGCTCCGCGACGATGTGGCGCAGGTTGTGCAGGCCCATGTAGATCACCAGGCCGTCGCTGCTGCGGGCCAGGCCGCGCCAGTCGACGCCGGGGCGGCGCTT
This sequence comes from Cyanobium sp. Aljojuca 7A6, assembly GCF_024346455.1. GTDB lineage: Bacteria > Cyanobacteriota > Cyanobacteriia > PCC-6307 > Cyanobiaceae > Cyanobium. Next base: position 106,643 of record NZ_JAGQCY010000007.1, on the reverse strand, counting down.
GTCGATCTCCTCGTGGCCGGTCACGAAGGTGACGCTCGATCCCGCCCGCCGGTGGGTGACCGGAATGCCGGCGTAGGCGGGGGCGGCGATGCCGGCGGTGACCCCGGGCACCACCTGCACCGGGATGCCGTGGGCGGCCAGGTGGGCCGCCTCCTCGCCACCGCGGCCGAACAGGAACGGATCGCCCCCCTTGAGGCGCACGATCAGCCGCCGGCGGCCGGCCAGTTCGCGCAGCACGGCGTTGGTGCTGGGCTGGGGCACCGAATGGTGGCCGCGGCGCTTGCCGACGAAGTGCCGCTCACAGTCCGCCGGCACCAGATCCAGCAGGGCCGTGGGCACCAGGGAGTCGTAGACGAGGGCGTCGCACTGCTGCAGCAGCCGGTGGGCCCGCAGGGTGAGCAGGTCCGGATCGCCGGGGCCGGCCCCCACCAGGTACACCGTGCCGGGACTGTCGTTCGCCGCCGGGGCCAGGGTCGCGTCCGTCATGGCAGCGCCATCAGCGCCTCCAGCAGCACGGCCCGGAACCGGGGCCGCTGCAGCAACGGCACGCCCAGCGGCGACGGCAGGGCGTCGGTGAGCCGGTTGGCCGCCAGGGCCAGGGGCAGGGCGGGGCCAGGCAGGGGCAGCGGAGCGTCCTCGAGATTGGGGGCAGTGTATGGAGTGGGCCGGCAGCGGCCACCGGTGACCACCTCCAGGTGGGCCAGGAACGCCGCCCCCAGGGGCCCGTCCAGGGGGTGGTGCAGCAGCCAGGGCCCAGCCCCCGCCGGCGCCACGGTCTGCGCCTTGAGGGCCGCCAGTTCGGCGGCCAGGGCCCCCTGCCAGGCGGGCCAGGAGCCCAGGAACGGCAGGCGCCGCAGCGGCCCACGCCGTCGGCAACGCTCGGCGATCCGTGGCACGTCCCGGCGCACATGGCTGCCGGGCAGGAGGAACAGGGGGACCAGCAGCAGGGGGGGTGCGGCGCTGCCGGACGGCAGGGCCGGGGGTTCGCCCGCGGTGAGCGCCTCCAGCCCCACGGGCGCCCCACGGCCCTCTTCCAGCTGACGGGCCAGCTCCAGCAGCTCGACGGGGATCACCCCACCGGCACGGCCATGCACCACCAGCAGAAGGGGGCTTGCGATGATCCGGCGCATACCCCTCAGCCTAGGGATCACCCTATGGAGGCCGCCGCGCATGTCGACGCCGAGCCCGTGGGGGGAATGGACAGCGCAGCGGCGTCAGCAGCAGGGGGAGGCCCTGGGGGCCGACCACGGCCGCTGCCGCGAGCTGATCGCCGCCCTGGGCAGCGGCGAACGCAGCGGACGTGCCCTGAGCCGGGCCGAGGCCGGCGAAGCCCTCGATCTGCTGCTCGACGGTCGCTGCACCGACGCCCAGGCCGGCGCCTTCCTGATCGCCCATCGCCTGCGGCGCCCGGAGCCCCAGGAGCTGGCCGGCCTGCTGGACAGCTACCGGCGGCGGGGGCCCCGGCTGGCGACGACGCCGCGCCGGGTGCTCAGTTTCGGTGTGCCCTTCGATGGCCGCAGCCGTTCCGCCCCGCTGCTGCCCCTGGTGGCCCTGCTGCTGGTGACGGCCGGCGCCGGGGTGGTGCTGCATGGCGGCGGCCCGATGCCCGTGAAGTACGGCTTCACCACGGCTGAGGCCCTGGCCGCCCTCGACCTCGATCGGCGCGATCTCCCCTGGGGCGCCGTGAACCGCCGCTTCGCCCAGGAAGGGCTGGCCCTGGTGCACCAGCCGGCGCACTTCCCGGCCGCCGAGCAGCTGGTGCCGGTGCGGGAGCAGATCGGCAAGCGTCCGCCGATCGCCACCCTCGAACTGCTGTGGAGCTGCCACGACGGGCCCCACCTTCAGGTCAGCGGCTTCGTCCATGCCCCCACCGAGCGACTGGCCCGCAAAGCGCTCGCCGCCACCGGCCAGGACGAGCTGCTGCTGATCAAGGGGATGGAGGGGGGCGTGGAGCTGCCCACCAACCGGGTGGCGATCGCCTCCCAGCGGCGGGGTGGGGACTCGGAACGGCTGATCCTGCGAGCCCGGGACCACGGCCTGGGGGCGCCCGAAGTGCCGCTGGAGAGCGTGGCGCAGTGGCGGGGCCAGGCCCGGGAGGCCCTGGCCGGATCAGGGCCCCTGGCGGCGGGGCTGATCTGGAACGCTGGATTCCTGCTCTGGCGCGCCGGCATCAGCGAGAGCCTCCAGGCCGGGCTGACCCTGGCGGAACGGCTGCTGGAGGATGGGGCCGTGGAGCAGCGGCGCCGTCAGCTGGCCGACGGGCTGGCGCTCACAGCAGGGGATACCCCCCCAGCAGGGCCCAGGCCCGATCCAGCAGGTTGTTGATCAGCAGGCGCCCCTGGCGCTCCCCCTCCTCCCCCCAGCGCGCCTGGCCGGCCCGCACCTGCTCGACCCCGTCCGGCCCGAGCGCCTGCCGCACATAGTCGCCGTCCTCGTCGAGCCAGGCCTGCAGCGCGGCCTGCGTCACCTCCACGTGGAACTGGAGTCCGTGGGCGTGGTGGTCGATCCGGAACATCTGCTCGGCACACAGGGGCGTGGACCCCAGCAGGGTGGCCGCGGCCGGCAGCTGGATCCGGTCCCCATGCCAGTGCAGCACCGGCATGGTGTCCCCGAGCCCGGCGAGCACCGGCTCCTCCTTCTGCGGCAGGGTCCACGCCACCGGCCCCCAGCCCACCTCATAGGCCCGCACGGGGGGCTCCCCCGCCATCAACGGCACCACCTGGCCGCCGGCGGCGACGGCCAGCAGCTGGGCCCCCAGACACAGGCCGATCACCGGGCGCTCGCAGGTCAGGCACTCCCGCAGCAACGCCACCTCCCCCGCCAACCAGGGAAACGACGGCGAACCGATGTCCGCCACCCCCATCGGTCCCCCCAGCACCAGCAGAGCCTGATCGGGGCCGAGGCGGGGGAGAGCCTCCCCCCGGTCGGGCCGACACACCGTCACCATCCACCCCCGACGTCTGGCCTCCTCGGCAAAGCGGCCCGGGCCTTCCCGCTCCAGGTGCTGGAGCACCACCAGGTGGGTCATGGGTGGGCAGGAGCACATGGGAGCCCCAGCATGGGGGCGTCCGCCGCTCCGGGCCAGGATCCATGCGCAGCGATCCCAGCCTCCGCCTGCTGCTGGCGCTGTTGTTCGGGTCGGTCGGACTGGGCTACATGCTGTACGGCAAGAAGCAGGGCCACGCAGTGGCCCTGGGCTGTGGGGTGCTGCTGGTGGTGATCCCCTTCGGCTTCAGCAACCTGGCCGCCCTGGTGGCCGTGGCTCTGGTGCTGATGGTGCTTCCCTTTCTTCTGTCCCGATTCCTCATCTGAGCCATGCCGACCCCAGAGGAGGTACTGCATTTCTGGTTCGATGAGCTTCCCCCCTCCGCCTGGTTCAGGCCTGGTGCCGAGGGCGACCAGGCCGTGCGGAAACGGTTCGCGGAGCTCACCGAACAGGCCCTGGCCGGCGGCCTGGCCCCCTGGGGCGAGACCGCCCCGTACGCCCTCGCCCTGCTGCTGCTGCTCGACCAGTTCCCCCGTCAGATCTGGCGCGACCAGGCCCGCGCCTTCGCCGGGGATGGCCAGGCCCAGGCCCTGACGCTTCGGGCCCTGGAGGCCGGCTGGGTCGACGCGGAGCCGGCACCAGAACGGCGGCCGTTCTGGCTGATGCCCCTGATGCACAGTGAGGATCTGGCCCTCCAGGAGCTGGGCCTGCCCCTGTTCGAGCGCCACACCGACGCGCGCACCGCCGAGTTCGCCCGCCGCCACCTGGAGGTGATCGTCCGCTTCGGTCGCTTTCCCCATCGCAACGCGGCCCTGGGCCGGCCCAGCACCAACGAGGAAGTGGCCTTCCTCCTGCAGCCCGGCTCCCGCTTCTGACCCGCGCCCGATGCATCCCCCCACCGAACCGCCAGACGCCGCCACGACCCTGCGGGCCGCCGAAGCCACCGCCCATCAGCTGGCGGGGGAACTGTTTTCCTGGGACCTCACCCGGGCCCTGGAGCTGGCCCTGCTCAAGACCTTCTGCGTCCCCTCCATCTCCGGCCTGCTGGCCCGCACCGGGGAGTTCGAGCACCGGCCCCGTAAGCGCTACGACGACACGGGTCTGATGGTGGCCGAACTGCTGCGCCATGGGCCAGGCAGCCCGGCCGGAGCCGCCGTGATCGCGCGCATGAACCGCATCCACGGCCACTACGCGATCGGCAACGACGATTTCCTGTATGTGCTCTCCACCTTCGTGGCGGAGCCGATCCGCTGGCTGGCCCGTTATGGCTGGCGGCCGCTGACGCCCCTGGAGCAGGAGCACCTGTTCCGCTTCTGGGGCGGGGTGGGCGAACGGATGGGGATCACAGACCTGCCGGACAGCCTCGAGGCGCTGCTGGCCCTGAACGAGCGGGTGGAGCGGGACGTCTTCGCCCCGGCCGCCACCAACCGCCGCATCGCCGAGGCCACCCTGGCCATGCTCCTGGCCGACTGGCCCGCGCCCCTGCGCCCCGCCCTGAGGCAGGGACTGCTGGGCCTGCTGGATCGCCAGACCTGCGCCGCCCTGGGTTGGAGCACCCCGCCCGACTGGCTGCAGACGCTGGTGCTGCAGGCCCTGCGAGGGCGCAGCCGGGCCGCCGCCCTGGTGGCCAGCACCCGCCGCCGCCTGGGCCGGCCCGCCGCCGCCCGTTTCTATTCCCAGCAGCCCACCCCCAGCTACGGCGACACGTTCCGGCTCGAGCAGCTGGGCCCACCACCGCTGCTGGCGGATCTGGCTAAGCAGGAGGTACCGCCTCTTTCCCGCCAGCCCATGGTCGCCCCTTTCCAGTCCCCCCATTTCGCCATCGCGCGCACGGAAGACGGCTGGATCATCGAGGCCCGCGTCACCAAGGATCAGCAGGGCGACTGGCTGCTGAGTCGCCACGAACTGGACGAGCTCCACGCCCTGCTGGAACGGGTGATCGCCTCCTGACGCCCTCCGCTCCCCCCGATCCGGCGCCCCCGGACTTGGAGTCGCCGGGCCGCCTGCTCAACGTGCTGGGGGTGACCTTCGGCGTCGCCGGAGCGGTGGGTGGCACCATCGGCGCCGGCATCCTGCGCACCCCCGGTCTGGTGGCGGCCCAGATGGGCAGCGGCCCCTGGGTGGTGGCGGCCTGGCTGGCCGGCGGCCTCTATGCCCTGCTCGGCGCCATCGCCGTGGCGGAGCTGGGGGCCAGCCTGCCCCTGGCCGGCGGCTGGTACGTCTACGCCCGACGCTGCTTCGGCGATGCCGCCGGCTTCAGCGTGGGCTGGATGGACTGGATCGGCCACTGCACCGGCATCGCCTGGGTGGCGATCACCATCGGCGAGTACACGCTGTTCCTGCTGCCGGGCCTGGAGCTGCCCGGAAAGCTGGTGGGGCTGGCGGTGGTGGCCCTGTTCACCTGCATCCAGCTGCTGGGGGTGGAGGCCGGCAGCGGCAGCCAGAAGCTGCTCAGCCTGGCCAAGGCGATCGCCTTCCTGGCGGTGGTGGCGGCCTGCTTCCTGCTGGGTGGCCCCGACAGCCGCGCCGCCGCCAGTGCGGCGATCCCCACCCCGGCCGCGGCCCTCGCCACCCCGGCGGGCTGGACCGGCCTGGCGGTGGCGCTGGTGTTCTCCCTGCAGGCGATCGTCACCACGTACGACGGCTGGCACAGCCCCATCTACTTCTCCGAGGAGTTCAGCGAACCCCAGGAGGACCTGCCCCGCTCCCTGATCGGCGGGGTTCTGGCCGTGATCGCCATTTACACCCTGTTCAACCTGGCCCTGCTGCGGGTGCTGCCCCTGAAGGTGATCGCCGTCTCCAGCCTGCCGGTGGCGGATGCGGCCGCCCTGCTGTTCGGCGCCTTCGGCGGCCAGGCGATCACCGTGCTGGCGCTGGTGTCCCTGGCGGGCCTGATCAACGCCTCGATCATGGGCGCCCCCCGCATCCTTTATGGCCTCAGCCGGGACAAACTTTTCAGCCCCCTGGTCGACCGGGTGAACAAGGGCGGCACCCCCACCGTGGCCCTGGTGCTCACCAGCCTGGCCTCGGCCCTGCTGGTGCTTGCCGGCGATTTCACGATCCTGCTCGGGCTGGCGGCGTTCCTCTACGTCAGCCTTTACCTGGTGGGGATCGTCTGCCTGTTTGTGCTGCGCCTGCGGGAGCCGGAGCGGCCACGGCCGTTCCAGGCCTGGGGCCACCCATGGAGCACCGCCATCGTGCTGGTGGGATCGATCGCCTTCCTGGTGGGCGCCCTGCTCAACGACACCGCCAACAGCGGCTGGGCCCTGCTGCTGATCGGCGTGAGTGTGCCCCTGTTCTGGGCCACCCGGGCCCTGATGCCGGCCGAAGCGCCTTGACCGGCCCGTGGCCGCCGGCCTGGTGGGATGGCGCCCTGGCGGGGGAGATCCTGCAGCGCAGCGGCGAGCACCTGCTGCTGGTGGGCACCGCCATCGGCCTGGCCCTGGCGATCAGCCTGCCGCTGGGCCTGTGGATCAGCCGCCGGCCCCGCTGGGCCGGGCCGGTGCTGGCGGTGGCCAGCACGGTGCAGACGGTCCCCAGCCTGGCGATCTTCGGGCTGCTGCTCACCGTGCCGCTGCTGGGGGGCATCGGCACCACACCGGCGATCGTGGCCCTCACCCTCTACGCCCTGCTGCCCCTGCTGCGGGGTCTGGTCACCGGCCTGGCCCAGGTGCCCCCAGGGTTGAAGCAGGCCGGCCAAGCCCTCGGACTCAGCGGCCGCCAGGTGCTGCTGCGGGTGGAGCTGCCTCTGGCCCTGCCCACCCTGATGGCCGGCCTCCGGGTGGCCACGGTGATCAGCGTTGGGGTGGCCACGATCGCCGCCGCCATCGGCGCCGGCGGCCTGGGGGTGTTCATCTTCCGGGGCATCGCCACGGTGAACAACGGCCTGATCCTGGCCGGGGCCCTGCCGGCCGCCGCCATCGCCCTGGTCGCCGATGGCGGCCTGGGGCTGCTGGAGCGACGGCTGGCCCAGCCCCGTGCCAAGGGAACCGCCGCCGGCCGACGACGGCCTCTGCGGCTCGCGTGGCTCCTGGCGGGCCTTGCCCTGGGCACCGTGCTGGCCCTGCAACTGCTGCCTACCGCCAACACCGGCACGGTGCGGATCGGCAGCAAGAGCTTCACCGAACAACTGATCCTGGGGGAACTGCTGGCCCAGCAGATCGAGGCCGCCACCCCGTTGAAGGTGCGGCGGGACTTCGGCCTGGGGGGCACCGGCCTGATCCACGCCGCCGTGCGCAGCGGCCGCATCGACGGCTATGTGGAATACACCGGCACCGCCTGGACCACGCTGCTTGACCAGCCCCCACCGCCGCCGGACACGCCCGATCCGGCGCGGCAGGTGTTCGAGGAAACGCGCCGGCTGTATGGCGAGCGCTTCGGACTCAGCGTGTTCCCCTCGCTGGGGTTCGAAAACAGCTTTGCGATCCTGGTGCGGCGCGATGCAGCCCGGCGGCTGGGGATCGCCACGATCAGTGAGGCGGCCCCCCACACCCCCACCTGGCGGGCGGGCTTCGGCTACGAATTCCTCAATCGGCCCGATGGCTTCGTCGGCCTGGCCCAGCGCTACGGGCTGCGCTTCGCCCAGCCCCCCGAGGCCATGGACCTGGGTCTCACCTACCGGGCCCTGGCCGAGGGGCGGGTTGACCTGATCGCCGGCGACACCACCAATGGCCTGATCCCCGCCCTCGACCTGCAACAGCTGAGGGACGACCGCCACTACTTCCCCCCCTACGAAGCCGTACCCGTGTTCAACGCCGCCAGCCTGCGGCGGCGCCCGGAGCTGGTGCCCGTGATCGAAGCCCTGGCCGGCCAGATCCCCGCCGCCACGATGCAGCGCCTCAATGCCCAGGTCGATCTCGACGGCCTGGGTGTGGAGGAGGTGGTGCGCCGCTGGCGGCTTCAGCAGGCCGGCGCCGAGGGGGCCTCCTGATCGTTGCCGGCGGGGGGCTCCGGGCGCCGAAACACCAGCACGGGCAGGTCGGTGTGGGTCAGCACCCGCTGGGTCTCGCTGCCCAGCAGCAGCCCGGCAAGACCGCGGCGGCCATGGGAGGCCATGAAGATCAGGTCGCAGCCATGGCGGCTGGCGGCCTCGATGATCGCCTCGTGGACGACGGGGTGTTCGCCCACGGCCGTGTCGCAGCGGACACCCGCCTCCTCGGCCAGGGCCCTGGCCCGCTCCAGCAGCCCGGCGGCGTAGGCCCGCTCCGCCCGGCTGAACTGCGCCACCACGGCCGGATCGAGCAGCACCGGATCGCCGTAGAGGGAGCCCTGGGGCGGCATCGACAGGTTGGCGAGCACGTGCAGGAAGGTGATGGTGGCCCCGGTTTCGCGGGCGAAGCTCACCGCCCGGCGGATGGCGCCGTCCGAGAGATCGGAGCCGTCGGTGGGCACCAGCAGGTGACGGAACATCGGCCTCGCCGCATGGGCGCTGGGGTGAACTCCATGATCACCCGGCCGCCGTGACCGGACCCGCCCCGGCGAGGCGCCGTTCCACCCGTCGGGCCAGCTCCGGAGCCAGCCGGCCCCGATCGAGGTCGGCCAGGTCCGCCGATCCCCCCGGCAGACGGGCCACCAGGTCCACGGCGGTGGCGGCCAGGGCGGGATCCAGATCCCCGATGAGGTGGCGCAGGGTCTGCCGGAGGGGCGCCAGCGGCCACGCCGCCAACCCCACCGCCAGGCCCTCGAGGGCCGCACGGCGCTGCTGCAGTGGCAGGGGGGCCAGGGCCCGCTGCCGCAGCAGCGTGAAGTCCGCGGGATCGCGCTGGTGGCCCAGCAGGGGCAGCAGCAGCGCGTTTCGCCCGGCGCCGGTGCTGGCTGCCTCCAGGGCCTGCCGCAGCAGAACCCGGCAGCGGGGATGGCGATGGCGGCCGATCACGGCCAGCAGGGCAGGGTCCGCCGCGGGCTCGGCCAGCCACCAGGCCAGCAGTCGGGCCGCCGCCGGGCCGTCGAGCCGATCCGCCAGGGCGCCCAGGAGATCCGGGGCCGGCAGCAGCTGGCCTGACTCGACGGCCCGCAACCAGGGCTCCAGATCGAGGTCGCGCGACCGCCGCAGCCCCTGCAGCCAGGGCCAGCGGTCGGGACTGCCGCTGGCGGGCAGCTGCAGGGGATCCCAGGCGGCGAGGGCGGCGGTCACGGGGACGGTCACGGCGCGGCCCGCCGCCGGGCGCCGAACCGTTCCACCAGCAACCCTTCCAGCGCGTCAGCGAGCTCGGTCAGGGGCACCGCCTTGCCGTGCAATTCGGCCAGCTGCGGGTCCTGATCCAGGCGGCCCCCCAGGAAGATCTTGGCTGCCTCCACCATCTGGCCGTCCTGGCGGGCCTTGGCCCCCATCAGGCCGATCTGGCCCATGTAGGGCTGGCCGCAGGCGTTGGGGCAGCCGGTCCAGTGGCTGCGCACGGCCTCGGGCAGCTCCAGGCGCCGCTCCAGTTCGTCGATCACCGCCTGGGCGGTGCGCTTGGTGGGGATCAGGGCAAAGCTGCAGTAGCGGCTGCCCGTGCAGCTCACCGCTTCGGCCTGCAGGGCGCCAGGCTCCAGGCGGAACCGTTCCAGCAGCGGTTCGGCCTCCAGGGCCCCGAGGCGATCGGCCGGCACATTCACGATCAGCACGTTCTGGGCCTCGGTGAAGCGCAGCTCACCGCTGCCGTAGGTGCGGGCCAGGCGGGCCAGCTCGAGCATGGAGGCGGCGTCGAGGCGCCCCATCGGCACGTGCAACCCCGCCCAGTGCAGGCCCGCCTGCTTCTGGGCCTGGACTCCCAGCCCGTCGCGGGGGGAGCGCACCACCAGATGGCGACCGTCATGGGGCAGGGGCAGCGCCGCCGAAGCCCCGGCCAGCTCCCGGTGGGCCTCCAGCACGGCGGCGCGGTAGGCCTCCAGCCCCAGGCCATCGATCAGATACATCAGCCGGCTTTTGTTGCGCTGCACCCGGTTGCCGTGGGTGTCGTAGTGCCGCAGCAGGGCCAGGGTGAAGTCCGGCAGCTGGTCGGGCCGCAGCCAGAGGCCGAGGGGAATGGCCAGTTCGTTGCGCTGGGCCGAGAAGAAGCCGCCCACCATCACCGTGAAACCGAGCGGCGCGGCCGGATCCTGCGGATGGGGCGCCGGCAGGAAGGCGAGGTCGTTGTGGAGCAGGAAGCTGTCGGGGGCGCCGCCCACCGCCACGTTGAACTTGCGCGGCAGGTTGCGGGGACCGCCATCGGCCAGCAGCCGGGCCTGGATGGCGTCCACCAGCGGGCGGGTGTCGACCAGTTCCTCAGGATCGAGTCCGGCCAGGGGATTGCCGGTGATGTTGCGCGGGTTGTCGTGGCCCGACTGGCGGCTGGTGAGGCCCACCCGCTCCAGCTCCGCCAGCAGGGGCGCCATGTCCTCCAGCAGCAGCCCCCGCAGCTGCAGGTTCTGGCGGGTGGTGATGTCGGCGCTGCCGTGCTCGCCGCAGCGGTCGACCGCGTCACCCAGCGCTTCCAGCTGTTCGGCCCGGATCACGCCGTTGGGCAGCCGCAGCCGAACCATGAAGCGACCGGGGGTGACGGGACGGAAGAAGATCCCCAGCCACTTGAGGCGAATCGTCAGGGTGGCCTCATCCAGGGACTCCCAGCCCCCGGCGGCCAATTCCGCCAGCCGCGGGGCCAGATCCAGGCCGCAGAGCTCCGCCTTGGCCTGTTCGACCTTGCTGAGGCTGGGCGCTGGCGGCGTGGTGAGCCCGGAGCTGGTCTCGGTGCTGGTGTCGGTGCTGGTCATGGGAAAACGGCGGTCCGCATGGCCGGCCACGCGGAGGATCCCTGCCTGGCAGGAGGACGCAAACAACCCCGGGGGGTTGTCGGAGGCCGGGACGCCGATGAGAGCTGCGTCGTCGGGAAGGATCGTTTGTCGGGGAGCGCCAGAGAAAGCTGCGCAGACCCACCGATCAACAAGGATTAGTTTCCGGCATGGAACCGTCCTCCCATGTCGTCACTGTTACCAGAACCGACCCGCCTGGGGGCCGACGCCGCGGTGGATCGGCGCCAGCTCCGCCTGCGGGCGCTCGGCCCGGAGCGGGCCCGCTTCCGTGAGCTGATCGGCAAGGTCGGCAGTGGTGAGCACACCAGCACCGGCCTGGATCGGCAGGAGGCCGCTGAGGCCATGGACCTGATGCTGCGGGGGCTGGTCGATGACGCCCAGATGGGGGCCTTCCTGATCGCCCACCGCATCCGTCGCCCCCACCCCACCGAGCTCGCCGGCATGCTCGACAGTTACCGCCGCTGGGGTCCGGTGCTGGAGACACCCGGACGGCGGCCGCTCTGCTTCGGGGTGCCCTACGACGGCCGCAGCCGCACCGCCCCCCTGCTGCCCCTGGTGGCCCTGGTGCTGGCCAGCGACGACCTGCCGGTGGTGCTGCATGGCGGCGAACCGATGCCGGTGAAGTTCGGCGTCACCCTGGCCGAGCTGTTCGAGGCGATCGGCATCCCCTCGAGCGGCCTGCCTCTGAGCGATGTCCAGCGGCGCCTCGACTGCCATGGGCTGGCCCTCACCCACCAGCCTGACCATTTCCCCCTGGCCGAGAGGCTGGTGCCGGTTCGCGATGCCATCGGCAAACGGCCGCCGGTGGCGAGCCTGGAGCTGCTGTGGACGCCGCACCGTGGGAAGCACCTGCTGGTGAGCGGCTTCGTCCATCCCCCCACCGAGACCCGCGCCTGGCAGGCCCTGCAGGACTGCGGCGAGACCGACCTGCTGACCGTGAAGGGGCTGGAGGGCTCCACCGACCTGCCCACCTCCCGCGCCGGCATCACCGCCCGGGTGCGCCAGGGCGTCACCGAGCGGATCCTGCTCCACCCCCGCGACCACGGCATCACCAGCGCCGAGGTGCCCTGGCAGGGTCTGGAGCTGTGGCAATCGCAGGCTCTGGCGGCCCTCTGCGGCGAAGGCGCCCTGATGCCGGCGCTGCGCTGGAACGTGGCGGCCTACCTGTGGTTCGCCGGGCGCTTCGAGCGTCTCGAGGAGGCCCTCGAACGGGCCACGGGCCTGCTGCTGGCCCGCAGCGGCGAACGCCTGCGCCGGCAACTTCTGAATCGGTAACCAACGCGACTCTTGAGGGGGCTGTTGGCGTGGTCTCTTGATTCGTGACTGGTCAGCCTGTGCGCCAGCCCTCAATCTTCGCCGGCACGGTGCCCTTTGTTGTGAGGCCCGTCCTGAGAACACCTGCACCCGAAGGTGCCTTCCTCCGGTCCTCCCTGGCTCCCCCTCCGGCTCCATGTCGAATCTTTCCCGTCGCCAATTCCTGATCACCGCCGCCGGCACCACCGCCGGTGCCATCTGGCTGAGTGCCTGTGGTGGCACCAAGGAAGCGGCCGCCCCCACCCCCACACCGGCAGGCGGTGCCGCCGATGCCCCTGAAGTCCCCGGTGTGACCCTCGGCTTCATCGCCCTCACCGACGCCGCCCCGCTGATCATCGCCAAGGAGAAAGGCTTCTTCGCCAAACACGGCATGCCGGAGGTGAAGGTGATGAAGCAGACCTCCTGGGCCGTCACCCGCGACAACCTGGAATTGGGTGGTGCCGGAGGCGGCATTGAGGGCGCCCACATCCTCACGCCGATGCCCCTGCTGCTGGCCGCGGGCAAGATCACCAAGAGCCAGAAGCCGCTGCCGATGGCCACCCTGGCCCGGCTGAATACGCAGGGCCAGGGGATCTCGGTCTCGAAGGACTTTCTGGCCAACAAGCTCACTATCGACAACAAGGCGGGGCTCGCCGACGCCGTGGCCGCCACGGCCAAGACCGGCAGGAAGTTCAAGGCGGCTGTCACCTTCCCCGGCGGCACCCACGACCTCTGGATGCGCTACTGGCTGGCCGCCAACGGCATCGACCCCAACAAGGACGCTGACCTGGTGGTGGTTCCCCCTCCCCAGATGGTGGCCAACATGCAGACCGGCACCATGGATACCTTCTGTGTGGGCGAGCCCTGGAACCAGCGCCTCGTCAACAAGAAGCTCGGCTACACCGCCGCTGTCACGGGTGAACTCTGGAAGTTCCACCCCGAGAAATCCTTCTCGATGCGTGCCGACTGGGTGGAAAAGCACCCCAAAGCCACCCAGGCCCTGCTCAAGGCGGTCCTGGAAGCACAGATGTGGTGCGAAGACCCCGCCAACCTCGACGAACTCTGCGAGATCACCTCGAAGGACAAGTACTTCAAGGCCAGCGTGGAGGACATCAAACCCCGCCTGGCCGGCAACTTCGACTACGGCGATGGCCGCGTCGTGACCGACAGCCCCTACCGGATGCGGTTCTGGAGTGAGAACGCCTCCTTCCCGTTCAAAAGCCACGACCAGTGGTTCGTCGTCGAGGACATGCGCTGGGGCTATCTCCCCGCCAGCACTGACGTTGACGCCCTGGTCAACCAGGTCAACCGGGCCGATCTCTGGAAGGAGGCGGCCAAGGCGATCGGGCAGGACAAGGCCATTCCCGCCAGTGATTCACGCGGCAAGGAAACCTTCTTTGATGGTGTCGTCTTCGACCCGGAAAATCCGAAGGCGTACCTCGACGCCCTGAAGATCAAAGCCATGTCCTGAGGCGGAAGACGCCCTGCCCGCTCTTCACAACGCCCCTTTCTCGCCTTTCCCCCATGGCCCTCAGCGCCGCAGCACCGCATAAAACTTCCAGAAGGATCACGCCGATCTGGGTCTCCCGGGTGTCCCCCTATCTGATCTGCATCGGCGCCTTTCTGGTGGTCTGGCAGCTGCTGTCCCTGATCCTGGGTGTCAGCCGGCTGCCGGGGCCCATCAATGTTGTCGTCGACACCTGGGACCCCTACATCATTCATCCCTTTTTCGATGATGGGGGCACCAGCAAAGGCCTGGTCTGGCAGATTCTGATCTCGCTGCAGCGGGTGGCCCTGGGATACGGCCTGGCCGCTGTGGTGGGAATCACCATCGGCGGCCTTCTGGGGATGAATCGCTTCCTCGGCAAGGGCTTCGACCCTGTGATTCAGGTGTTGCGGACCGTCCCTCCCCTGGCCTGGTTCCCTATCACCCTCATGGTGTTTCAGGATTCCACGACTTCGGCCATTTTTGTTATTTTTATCACGGCGATCTGGCCAATCATTATTAATACTGCGATCGGTATTCGCGAGATTCCCGAGGATTACATCAACGTGGCCAGGGTCCTGAAACTTCCAAAGAGTTCCTACATCAAGGATATTGTCGTTCCTTCAACCATTCCCTTCGTTTTCGCCGGTCTTCGCATCGCCGTTGGTTTGGCCTGGCTGGCCATCGTTGCCGCCGAGATGTTGAAAGCCGACGGAGGCATCGGCTACTTCATCTGGGATGCCTACAACGCGGGCGGTGATGGTAGTTCCAGTCAGATCATTCTGGCCATCATCTATGTGGGCATCGTGGGGCTGCTGCTGGACCGCTTGGTGGCCTTCACCGGGCGCAAGCTCAGCAAAGGAGCGGCCTGACCATGGCCGCGCTGTTCACAGTTGACCATGTCACCCAGGTCTTCCCCCTGCCTGGAGGGGGGGAGTACATAGCCCTCAGGGATATCTTCCTTGATATCGCCGAAGGTGAATTCATTTCCCTCGTCGGCCACTCCGGCTGCGGCAAGTCCACCCTGCTCAATCTGCTGGCCGGCCTCACCAGTGCCACCCAGGGCGGCATTTTGATGAACGGGCGGCAGGTCACCGATCCCGGGCCCGATCGGATGGTGGTCTTCCAGAACTATTCGCTGCTGCCCTGGCTCACGGTGCGCCAGAACATCGCCCTGGGTGTCGACAATGTGATCGCCGCCAAAGATCGCCAGGAACGGGACGCGATCATTGAGCACCACATCCAGTTGGTGGGCCTGAAGGCCGCCGCCGATAAATTCCCCAGTGAAATCTCCGGGGGAATGAAACAACGGGTCGCGATCGCCCGGGCCCTGGCCCTGCGGCCGAAGCTCCTGTTGCTCGATGAGCCCTTCGGCGCCCTTGACGCGCTCACCCGGGGCAACCTGCAGGAGCAGCTGATGCAGATCTGCCAGGAAGCCAAGGTCACCGCCCTGATGGTCACCCACGATGTGGACGAGGCCCTGCTGCTCTCCGACAGGGTGGTGCTGATGACCAACGGGCCGGAGGCCCATATCGATCAGATTCTCGAGGTGCCCCTGCCCCGGCCCCGCACCCAGCTGGGGGCGGTGGAGCACCCCCGCTATTACGGGCTGCGCGGCGAGATCGTGGGCTTCCTTTCGGAGCAGCGCCGGGCCAGGCAGCAACGGCTCAAGCCCGCCGATCCCGTCACCAGCAACGGCCTGGAGAAGGTGAACCTGGAGTTGGGCTTCATTCCCCTCACCGACTGCCTGCCCTTGGTGGTGGCCCAGGAGAAGGGGTTCTTCGCCAAGCACGGCCTGAGCCAGGTGCGGCTGCGGCGCGAAAGCAACTGGAAAACCCTGGAAACCCACGTCCGCCAGAACGTGCTCGATGGCGCCCTGATGGTGGCGGGCATGCCCATCGCCATGACCCTCGGCTGTGGCGGCCAGCCCCCCCTGGCGATGGTGAGCGCCCTCACCTTGAGCTGCAACGGCAATGCCATCACCCTGCACCGCCGCTTCCACGACGCCGGGGTGAACACCCTGACCGATTTCAAAGACTGGATCGCCGCCCACCCAGGCACCAAGCCGGTGCTCGCTGTGGTGCATCCGGCCTCGATGCACAACCTGATCCTGCGGGCCTGGCTGGCCTCGGCAGGGATCCACCCCGAGCGCGACGTGGAGTTGCTGGTCATCCCGCCGCCCCAGATGGTGGCCGCCCTGAAGGCGGGCACCATCGATGGCTACTGCGTCGGCGAACCCTGGAACTCCCGTGCCGTCCTGGAAGGCCTCGGCACGGTGATCGCCACCGATGTGGAGCTCTGGAATGGCCACTGCGAAAAGGTGCTGGGGGTGAGGGAGGCCTGGGCCGCCGCCTACCCCCGCACCCACCAGGCCCTGGTGCAGGCCCTGCTGGAAGCGTGCCGCTATTGCGACGACCCTGGCCACCGCCACGACCTGGCCGATCTGCTGTCCCAGAGCCAGTACGTGGGTACCGATGTGGCGATGATCCGGCCGGGATTCGTCGATCCCTATGACCGCGGCACTGGCTCGCCCACATCGATGCCGTCGTTCAACCGCTTCTTCGGCCCTGAGGTGAATGAACCCCAGGCAAGTGATGCGGTCTGGATCCTCAGCCAGCTGGGGCGCTGGGGCCTGACCAGCTTTCCCAGCAACTGGCAGGAGGTGGCCGATCGGGTCCAGGATCGCGCCCTGTTCCGCAGCGCCGCCGCCGCCCTGGGGCTGCCGGCCAGCGAACGCCCCCCCTCAGCGGTGGTGGCCTTCGACGGCGATCGACTCGATCCGTTCGATCCCCTGGGCTACCTCGACCTTCTGGCCGTCAAGGGCCAGGTGACGGTGGCCCAGGCACCGCTGCCCGCCCCGGCCAGCCGCTGACGACCCTTTGCATCCCCTTCCCTCTCCGCCTGCATGCAGACCCTGACGTCGGCCCAGTCCAGCCAAGCCGTTTCCAGTGAGCCGTTCCTGGTGATTGATGGCGTCAGCAAGGTGTACCCCACCGCGAAGGGGCCCTACACCGTGCTCGACAACATCAGCCTGGAGGTGGCGGAGGGGGAATTCATCTGCGTCATCGGCCATTCCGGTTGCGGCAAATCCACCCTGCTCGATCTGGTGTCCGGCTTCGGCCAACCCACCAGCGGCGAGGTGCGGCTGGAGTCGGTGCCGATCCGCGAACCCGGCCCGGACCGGATGGTGGTGTTTCAGAACTATTCGCTGCTGCCCTGGATGTCGGCCGCCGAGAACGTGGCCCTGGCGGTGAACACCGTGTTCCCCCACCTCAGACGCAACGGCGACGCCAGCCGGATCGTGGACAGCCACCTGGCAATGGTGGGGCTGAGTGAGGCGGCCGACAAGAAGCCCGCCAGCCTGTCGGGGGGGATGAAGCAACGGGTGTCGATCGCCCGGGCCCTGGCCCTGCAGCCGAAGGTGCTGATCCTGGATGAGCCGTTTGGAGCCCTCGATCCGATCACCAAGGAAGAGCTGCAGGAGGAGCTGCTCAAGATCTGGCAGGAGCACAAGGTGACCGTGCTGATGATCACCCACTCGATCGATGAGGCCCTGTTCCTGGCCGACCGGGTCGTGATGATGACCAACGGACCTGCCGCAACGATCGGCGAAATCCTGGATCTGCCCTTCCCGCGGCCCCGCCAGCGGGCCCAGCTGATGGAAATGCCGGAGTACTTCGACGTCCGCAACCACGCCCTCGACTTCCTCTACCGGCGGTTCGCCCACGACGACCAGTGACGTAGCTAGGCGCTGGGCTGCACGCGCACCGCGGCGGCCTTGAGTTCCGGCTGCTGGGAGATCGGGCAGCCCAGGGCATGCATCAGCCGGTTGGCCTCGCAGGCCTGCTCCTGGGCCGCCCCCCAGTGCATGGGCAGAAACACCGTGCCCTGGCGAATGCGCTCAGTGATCTGCACGCTGGCCGTCACGGCGCCCCTGCGGGAGATCACCTCAGCTCGGCCGCCATCGACCAGTCCGTGTGCCAGGGCATCGGCGGGATGCACCTCCAGCAGCGGCTCGCCGTGGGGCCGCAGCAGCCGCTCGACCTGGCCCGTGCGGGTCATGGTGTGCCACTGCTCCAGGTAGCGGCCAACGGTGAGCACCATGGGGTAGTCGCCATCGGGGGGTTCGCCCAGCCCCATGGGCGGCTCGCTGATCAATCGGGCGCGGCCCGAGGCTGTGGGGAAACGGCCCGAGGTGTGCAGACGCGGGGCGCCGCCGCCCGGCGACGTGCCGGTGGGGAACGGCCATTGCTGGGGGCCGTGCTCGTGCAGCAACCCATGGCTGAGGCCGCTGAGGTCGCACACCCGGCCTGCCGTGATCGCCACGAACTCCTCGAACACCTCGGCAGAGGAGCCATAGCGGAACTGCTCCTCGAAGCCGAGGCGTCGCCCCAGTTCGGCGAAGATCGCCCAGTCGGCCCGGGCCTCGCCCGGGGGCGCACGGAAGGCCGGACAGTGGGTGACGCGGCGCTCGGAATTGGTCATCACCCCGGCCTTTTCGCTCCACTGGGCCGCCGGCAGCACCAGGTGGGCGACGGCGGCGGTTTCGGTGCCGGCGTAGGCCTCATTGAGCACCACCATCGGGCAACGGGCCACGGCGGCCCGCACCCGATCGAGCCAGGGGAGGCTCACCAACGGATTGGTGGCCGCCACCCACCAGAGCCCAAGCTCCCCCCGCTCCATCGCCTCGATCTGCTCCCACACCGTCAGCCCCGGTTCCGGTGCGATGGCCCCTGGGGGCAGGCCCCAGTGGCGCTCCAGCTCGGCCCGGTGCCCGGCCTCGGTGACGGAGCGGTAGCCCGGCAGCAGCCTGGCCAGGCCGCCGGCCTCCCGGCCCCCCATCGCATTGGGCTGGCCAGTGAGGGAGAAGGGCCCCGCCCCGGGCCGGCCGATCTGGCCACTGACCAGATGCAGGTTGATGATCCCGGCCACGGTGGCGGTGCCCTCGACGCTCTGGTTCACCCCCATCGACCAGAGGCTCAGCACCGCCGGGCTTGCCACCCAGCGGTCCGCGAGCTGGTGCAGATGCCGCTCTCCAATGCCGCAGAACCGGCTCACCGCTTCAGGCGTCCAGGCCGCCCACAGCTCGGCCAGAGCGTCGAAGCCCTCGGTGGAGGCCTCCACATAGGCCCGGTCCACCCCGCCCCGCTCCAGCAGCAGGTGGCCGAGGCCGTGCAGCAGCGCCAGGTCGGTGCCGGGCCGGATCGCCAGGTGCAGGTCGGCCGCGTCGCTGGTGACCGTGGCCCGGGGATCCACCACCACGAGCTGCAGGGCGTGCTTGTGCTTGCGCTTGCGCTTCAGCAGCCGCTGGAAGAGCACCGGATGGCACTCGGCCGTGTTGGTGCCGATCAGCAGCACCGTGTCGGCCTGATCCAGGTCGTCGTAGCAGCAGGGGGGGCCGTCGGAACCGAAACTGCGGACGTACCCCGACACGGCCGAGCTCATGCACAGGCGCGAGTTAGCGTCGAAGTTGTTGCTGCCCAGCGCCCCCTTGATCAGTTTGTTGGCGACGTAATAGTCCTCGGTCTGGAACTGCCCGGAGCCATACATGGCGATCCCTGATGGGCCCTTCTCGGCCAGGGTGCGGCGCACCTGGGCCTCCAGCAGATCGAAGGCCCGATCCCAGCTGATCGGGACGAAGGGTTGGTCGGTGCGCGGCCGGTAGAGAGGTGTGGTGAGGCGATTGCGGTGCAGGGTCTCGCCCACGGTGGCCCCCTTGACGCAGACCTGTCCCAGGGAGGAGGGGTGGTGGCGGTCGCCGCGGGCCGTCCAGGGCGCCTCGCAGCCGGCCGCCTCCGTGGGGGGCTTCATCTCCAGCCCGCAGCCCACACCGCAGTAGGGGCACTGGGCCCGGGCCGGGCCGTCGACGTGGGAAAGAGGCGTAGAGGGGTGGCTCAAGATCGCGGGCGGACGACAGAGGCAGGCGGCCTCCCGGCGGACGTTCGGGCGTCAGGTGGAAGGCTTCAGCCGTGGATGCCGGCCACCGCCATCACCACCCTGGCCTGGGAACCGAGCTTAAGTGAGCAGCACGACGATTTTCCGTGAGAGCCCTGCCGTGACAACGATTCAGAACGCTCCTGCCCCCGCCGCCCTCGAAGTGGTCCTCATCCGCCACGGCGAAACGGCCTGGAGCCTCTCGGGCCAGCACACCGGCAGCACCGACATCCCCCTCACCGAGCGGGGGGAGGCGGCCGCCCGCGGGCTGGCCCCACTCCTGGCGACGAGCCCGTTCTCCCTGGTGCTGTCCAGCCCGCTGCAGCGGGCGCGGCGCACCTGCGAACTGGCGGGTCTGGCCGCCCAGGCCTGCCTCGAGCCCGATCTGGTCGAGTGGAACTACGGGGCCTACGAAAGTCTGACGAGCACGGAGATCCAGGGGCGGCACCCGGGCTGGCTGGTGTTCCGCGACGGCTGTCCCGATGGGGAGAGTCCGGCCCAGGTGGGGGAACGGGTCGACCGGGTGATCGGTCGGCTGCGGCAGGAGGGCGGCCGGGTGGCCCTGTTTGCCCACGGGCATCTGCTGCGGGTGTTCGTGGCGCGCTGGATCGGGCTGCCGCCCAGCCACGGCGCCCATTTCCTGCTCGACACCGCCACGCTCACGGTCCTGTCCGACTACCGCGGCCTGCCGGCGGTGAAGTGCTGGAACGCCCCCCTGGCTCCGGGCATCTGATGGATTCGCCGCGTTCCTTTACCTGCGCCGGGTAGGAACGTTTCAGGACATCGGCAGGCGAAACCATGGGATCCCTCTGGAATCGCTTCCAGGAATGGCTGTACGTCCACCCAGGCCTGCAGCTCCACCTGGATGTCAGCAGGATGCGCATCGAGGCAGAGCTGCCGGAACGGCTGGATTCCGCCTTCACCGCGGCCTTCGCGGCCATGGAGGACCTTGAGGCGGGCGGCATCGCCAATCCGGACGAGGAGAGGATGGTGGGTCACTACTGGCTTCGCCAGCCCGACCTGGCCCCCAGCGAGGAGATCCGAACCGAAATCATCGCGGTGATCGAGCGGATCGAGGGCTTCGCCAGGGCGGTACACGCGGGCACGATCCATCCGCCGACGGCCCCCCGCTTCACCGATCTACTGGCGATCGGCATCGGCGGCTCGGCCCTGGGACCCCAGTTCGTGGCCGCCGCCCTGGCCCCCGACCAGGCCCCCCTGGCCATCCACTTCATCGACAACACCGACCCCGCCGGGATCGATCGGGTGCTGGCGGGGCTGCGGGACCGGCTGGGCAGCACCCTGGTGATCGACACCAGCAAGTCCGGAGGTACCCCCGAACCCCGCAACGGCCTGCTGGAGGTGCAACAGGCCTTCGCCGCCCAGGGCCTGGACTTCCCCAGCCATGCCGTGGCGATCACCATGCCGGGCAGCCGGATGGACCTCCTGGCCCACGAACAGCACTGGCTGGCCGAGTTTCCCATGCACGACTGGGTGGGTGGCCGCACCTCCGTGCTGTCGGCGGTGGGCCTCCTGCCTGCGGCCCTTCAGGGCATCGACATCCGGGCCCTGCTGGAGGGAGCCCGGGTGATGGACGAGGCCACCCGTGTGCCCCGGGTGCGTACCAACCCAGCCGCCCTGCTGGCCCTCAGCTGGTTCCACGCCGGAGAAGGCCGCGGCAGCAAGGACATGGTGGTGCTGCCCTACAAGGACAGCCTGCTGCTGTTCAGCCGCTACCTGCAGCAGCTGGTGATGGAATCCCTCGGCAAGGAGAGGGACCTCGACGGCAACGTCGTGCACCAGGGGATCGCGGTGTACGGCAACAAGGGCTCCACCGACCAGCATGCCTACGTTCAACAACTGCGCGAGGGCATCCCCAATTTCTTCGCCACCTTCATCGAAGTCCTCGAAGATCGCTGCGGCGCTTCGATCGAGGTGGAGGAGGGAGTCACCTCAGGCGACTTCCTCTCCGGCTTCCTCATGGGGACCCGCCAGGCGCTGTACGACAACCAGCGCGATTCGATCACCATCACGATCCGCCGCGTGGAGCCCCGCAGCGTCGGGGCTCTCATCGCGCTCTACGAACGGGCCGTGGGACTGTATGCCTCGCTGGTGAACATCAACGCCTACCACCAGCCAGGCGTGGAAGCCGGCAAAAAGGCCGCCGCTGCCATCCTGGATCTGCAACGCCGGGTGGTCCGGGTGCTGCAGGCCGCCGACCACCCCCTCCCCTTGGAGGACCTGGCCCGCCAGGCCGACGCGGGCGAAGCGGTGGAAACCGTCTACCAGATCGTGCGTCACCTGGCCGCCAATCCCCGCGGCATTGTCCTCGACGGCGATGCGGCCCAGCCCAACACCCTTACCGCGTCCCTCCGGCAGCTCGTTCTCCAGTCATGACTCTCTCCCAGCCCGGTGTGACCAACGCCTTCCCGATCGATCTGGCGGCCTACCAGCCCCTGAGCCTCGATCCCTCCCAGCCCAGGCTGAGCCCGTTGCAGAGGGACGCCCTGCGCTCCAACATCCAGCTCTGCCGGGACGCCATCGTCTTCTTCACCGCGACTGGCGCCGCC
The DNA here is from genome assembly GCF_024346455.1 of Cyanobium sp. Aljojuca 7A6. Classification (GTDB taxonomy): domain Bacteria; phylum Cyanobacteriota; class Cyanobacteriia; order PCC-6307; family Cyanobiaceae; genus Cyanobium. The sequence goes on along the minus strand of NZ_JAGQCY010000007.1, from coordinate 84,604 downwards.
CGGGGTGTGGGCGGCCACACCGGCGGCCCCTACGACACCGTGCCGGAGGTGATGATCCTCGATGGCTTCTTCCGCGGCGCGCCGGATCGGTTCGTGCCGGTGTTCTTCGACGAGGCCGGCCACCGCGTCGCCACCCAGTACCTGATGGCGGTGCTGCGCGGCCATTTGCAGGCCAACGATCTGATGAACTACCGCGCCGCCCATTCGCGACTTCCCGGCCACCCCGAGCTGGGCCTGACCCCCGGAGTGGAGTTCAGCTCCGGCCGGCTGGGACATCTGTGGCCCTTCGTGAACGGGGTGGCCCTGGCCCATCCGGGCCGCATCCTCTTCTGCCTGGGTTCCGATGGTGCCCAGCAGGAGGGGGATGACGCCGAAGCGGCCCGCTTCGCGGTGGCCCACGGCCTCGACGTGAAGCTGGTGATCGACGACAACGACGTCACCATCGCCGGCCATCCTTCCCAATACCAGAAGGGCTTTGACGTGGCCCGCACCCTGGCCGGCCAGGGCCTGGCCACCCTCAGCGGCGATGGCGAGGATCTCGACGACCTCTACGGCAGACTCTGTGCCGCCGTGGCCACCGACGGACCGGTTGCTGTCGTCAACAAGCGGCCGATGGCCGTGGGCATTGAGGGGCTGGAGGGTTCCACCCACGGCCACGACGTGATTCCCGTTGCCCTGGCGATCACCTACCTGGAGCAGCGTGGCCAGGACGCCGCCGCCGCCTGCCTGAAGGCAATTGAGAAACCGGTCAATCCCACCATCTACCTGGGCTCCAGCCGCACCACCGCGGCCAACCGCAACGTCTTCGGTGACACGGTGGTGGAGGTACTCTCCCGGCTGGAGCCCAGCGAGCGCAAGGACACGGTGCTCTGCGTCGACTCCGACCTGGAAGGCTCCTGCGGACTCAGCCAGATCCGCAAGGCCTATCCGGAGATCTTCATCAGCGGTGGGATCATGGAGCGGGCCAATTTCTCCGCCGCTGCCGGATTCGGGATGCAGAAGGGCCGCCAGGGCCTCTTCGCCACCTTCAGCGCCTTCCTGGAGATGTGCATCTCCGAAATCACCATGGCCCGGCTCAACGGTGCCAACGTGCTCTGCCATTTCTCCCATGCCGGCGTGGATGACATGGCCGACAACACCTGCCATTTCGGCCTCAACAACTGCTTCGCCGACAACGGCCTCGACGATGACCACCACCCCACCCGGCTCTACTTCCCCGCCGATGCAGGGCAGATGAAGGCCTGTGTGGAGGCTGTGTTCCATGATCCCGGCCTGCGCTTCATCTTCTCGACCCGCTCCAAGGTGCCCAACCTGCTGGATGAACAGGGCCACGACCTGCATGGGGACGGCTATATCTTCGAGCCCTGCCGCGATGAGGTGGTGCGCGAGGGTGATGCCGGCACGATCATCAGCTTCGGTGACTGTCTCTACCGGGCCCTCGATGCGGTGGAGCGCCTGCGTCAGGAGGGCACCGCCGTGCGGCTGATCAACAAGGCCAGCCTCAACGTCGTCGATGAAACGATGATGGAGACGATCGGCACATCCCCCTTCGTGCTGGTGGTGGAAGCCTTCAACCGCCGCACCGGCCTCGGCAGCCGCTTCGGCACCTGGTTGCTGGAGCGGGGCTACCACCCGAAGTACGCGCACCTGGGCACCTGGCGTGAGGGCTGCGGCGGCCTCTGGGAGCAGGCTCCCCACCAAGGCATCGACAGCGAGGGCATCCTGGCCCACGTGCGCAATCTGCTGGGCTGAGGGGACCTGCCGTCGGCTCTCGGGCCACGTCCTACTGGCGGTCCCAGTCCAGATCCAGCTTCACCGAGCCATCCCTGGGGAGCAGGAAGGTGCGACAGACCAGATTCTCGAAGACGGGTTGCTGGCCCGAGGGGCGCAGCACCACGAATTTGAAGCGAATCGGCCGACCCGCCGATTCATGGAACCCCACCTCGGCAAACCAGACGTCCCCATTGATGTACTCCAGCTGGGGGCAGACATCGACATCCCAGGCACCCAGCTCCGGGGCATCGCCGCAGACGGCCATGACCTCACCGGGATGGGTGATGTAGTCGTTGATCTGAAACTTGACCACCGTGGTGGCCGTCAGTGGCTCTCCCTGGACCGCCAGGACGCAGGCGCCCTTGCCCTGGATGGAGAGCTGCCGGATCGCCCCCTGCTCCACAACAACGTTCTGACCGGTGAGCAGGCAGGTGTGGGGCCCGTCAGGGAGGTCGGAATGCTCGATGTCGAGGGATGCGGAATCACCCTTGTTGACGATGACGAAGACACGATTGTCGCGATAACGCCGGGTGAAGGCATAGAGGCCGTCGGAGATGTACTTCTGGCCGTGCCTGCCGTAGGAGAGCGCCCGGTTGCGCTTGCGCAGGGACGCCATGGTGCGGATGATCCCAGAGAGTCTTGTTCCCGTCTCCCATGCCTCCATCATGGGCCGGTTGTAGGGGTCATGGCCGCCGTCGGAATCGTTCACCAGGTACTGCTCGGTCCCATAGAACAGACAGGGAATGCCGCGAAGCGTCAGCAGCAGCACCGTGGCCAGCTCCAGATCCCCATGGCTGGGGCAGATGGAGAGGAATCGGGGCATATCGTGATTTTCGATGAACGTCACCAACGCGGTGGAACGCCGGTACACCGGATCCATCGCCAGCACCCTCTCGATCAGGTGGAAGCCGCCAGGCTCATGGCCGCTGAAGGCGGAGCGGATGGCTCCCGCCAGCGCGAAGTCAAGCACCGAGACTCCCGTATGGTTGGCATAGTTCAGATAGCGCCCATCCCAGGGCGAACCAAAGCCATACTCCCCAAAGAGAAACGTGTCAGGTTTGTGGGCCTGAATATCCGCGACAAACTCCTGCCAGAACCACACCGGCATGTGCTTCAGGGTGTCGATGCGCAAGGCGTCAAAGCCGAGATCAAGCCAAGCCTTGATGGCACTTTTGATGTAGTTTCTGAAGTTAATGTTACTCTCATTAAAAGTGGCCAGGCCGAGCATTTCATGATGAATCAGCTGAAACTCATCATCCCAGTCATTGATGTCCGGATAATGGTAATAAAAGCCATTGATATCCTGGTGGAAATCCGCCAGAGGCTCGCCGTCATCCGTTACAACTCCCTTACTGCCATTCAACTCGGGAGAACTATGATTGCAAACAATATCCAGAACAATCTTGATGCCTCGTGCATGCAGGGCATCGACCATCCTTCGCAGGGTGTCGCATGATTTCACCGATGTCGCGTCACCCAGCTTCACGAAATGGGGATTGACTCGCTTGAAGTCCTTTGTCCAATAGCCGTGCATGGGGCCATGGCCATGCTCGATGGCATCCACCTGCTCGAACAGCGGGGAAAGCCAGACTGCTGTGATACCAAGCTGTTTGAGATAGTCTGCCTTCTCGATGATCCCTTCGAGATCGCCACCCCAATAGTGCCCCCATTGGCTTCTGCTCGGGTCATAAAGCCCCTTCTTGCTGACGCCGTCGTTGGCACTGTCGCCATTGAAAAAGCGATCAATGACGATGAAGTAGATCGTCTCCTTGCGGAATTCCGCCTCCTGCTCGAACAACTGATGGGCGGAGACGGGAGCGTACCCATCCGGGGTGCTGACAACCATGACGGGACCGCGCTCTCGGCGTAAGGGCCCCAGCTTGCTGCCCGCGGGAGATCAGGGGGTTAAGAGCGGCAGGGCACCACTCCGATGCGGGGGGCGGATCCCGGCATCTGGCACCAACCATCACCAGGGCTGATGCTCCCGCCCACAGCCCTCGACATGACCCGAGCAGCATGGCGTCATGGGGCTGGCTCCCCAGATGATCCATGCCACTGTTTCTTCTGCGTGACGGTTCGATTCGCCGCTTCAGCGTCCTTCCCGAAGGCGTCAACACCTTCCTCTACAGGGATCGCCATCAACGCAAGGTTCACGCGCTGCTGGATGCACGTCAGGAGGCAACCCTGCTGGCAGCCCAGGCGCGCTCCGCCAGGCCACCGCTGGCCGCCTGAGGACGGCGCAGGTGTGCACGACGCCCAAGGCCCCCTCCACCGCGCATGTCGAATCCCTGACATCGGCACTGGAGAGTTGAAAACTTACCGCCCCTTTAACTCCGCCGGGCGAGAGTCTTTCTTACAAGCCTTTGCAGGTGACGGTGATGTCCGCTTCGATGATGGCCCCCTTCGAGACCCACGCCTCGACACCGGATCCCTCCCAGGAACTGTCCCTGATCGATGCCTGGTGGCGCGCCGCCAACTACCTGGCCGTCGGGATGATCTACCTGCGCGCCAACCCGCTGCTGGCCGAACCCCTGCAGCATGATCACGTCAAGGCGCGGCTGCTGGGCCACTGGGGCTCCTCTCCCGGCCAGGCCTTCATCTGGGCCCATGCCAACCGGGTGATCCGGCGCCATGACCTCGACATGATCTACCTCTCCGGGCCCGGTCACGGCGCCCCCGGAGTGCTCGGCCCCACCTACCTCGACGGCAGCTACAGCGAGGTCTACCCCGACAAGAGCCAGGACGCCGAAGGGATGCGGCGCTTCTTCAAGCAGTTCTCCTTCCCCGGCCACATCGGCAGTCACTGCACCCCGGAAACCCCCGGGTCGATCCACGAGGGGGGCGAGCTGGGCTACGTGCTCTCGCACGCCTGCGGAGCGGTGTTCGACAACCCCAACCTGATCGCCCTGGCCTGCGTGGGGGATGGAGAAGCCGAGACCGGCCCCCTGGCCACCTCCTGGCACATCAACAAGTTCCTCAACCCGATCGGGGACGGGGCGGTGCTGCCCGTGCTGCACCTCAACGGCTACAAGATCGCCAACCCCACCCTGCTGGCCCGCATCCCCCGCGACGAGCTGGCCAGCCTGATGCGCGGCAACGGCTGGGAGCCGATCTTCGTCGAAGGCCATGAGCCGATGGCGATGCACCAGGCCATGGCCGCCGCCATGGACCAGGCCATCGGGCGGATCCTGGAGATCCGCGCCGAGGCCCGCGCCAGCGGCGAGGCCGTCCGCCCCGCCTGGCCGATGATCGTGCTGCGCTCGCCCAAGGGCTGGACCGGACCGGCCTCCCTGCACGGCAAGAAGCTGGAGGGCTTCTGGCGGGCCCACCAGGTGCCCCTGGCCGCCCCGAACACCGATCCCGAACAGCTGCAGCTGCTGGAGCAGTGGCTCAGGAGCTACCGGCCCGAAGAGCTGTTCGACGAGAACGGCAGCCTGCTGCCCGAACTGCAGGCGCTGTCGCCTCAGGGGAACCGGCGGATGGGCTCCAACCCCCACGCCAACGGCGGCCTGCTGCGCCGCAAGCTGCAGTTCCCACCCCTGGAGGACTACGCGGTGGAGGTGGTGGCACCGGGTGCCTCCGAGGAGGAGAACACCTACCCCCTGGGCGAACTGCTCCGCGACATCATCCAGGCGAATCCCTACTCGATGCGGGTGTTCGGCCCCGATGAAACCGCCTCCAACCGCCTGCAGGCGATCTATGAAGTGAGCAAGAAGGTATGGATGGAGGAGTTCCTGCCGGAGGACCTCAACGGCAGCGAGCTGGCCCGCAGCGGCCGGGTGGTGGAGATGCTCAGCGAGCACACCCTGGTGGGCATGATGGAGGGCTACCTGCTCACCGGCCGCTACGGCTTTTTCCACACCTATGAGGCCTTCGCCCATGTGATCGCCTCGATGTTCAACCAGCACGCCAAGTGGCTGGAATCCTGCCTCCTGCACGCCCCCTGGCGGGCCCCGATCGGCGCCTGGAACTGCCTGATCTCGTCCACGGTGTGGCGACAGGACCACAACGGCTTCACCCACCAGGATCCCGGCTTCATCGACCTGGCCGGCAACAAGAGCGGCGATGTGGTGCGGGTGTATCTGCCGGCCGATGCCAACTGCCTGCTGGCGGTGGCGGAGGAGGCCCTGCAGGAAACCAACGTCTGCAACATCATCGTCTCCGACAAACAGAAGCACCTCCAGTACTTCACCCTGGAGCAGGCCAGGCGCCACGTGGCCAAGGGCATCAGCATCGTCGGCTGGGCCAGCAACGACGACTGCGGCACCGAGCCGGATGAACCGGATGTGGTGATGGCCTGCGCCGGTGACATCCCCACCAAGGAGACGCTGGCGGCGGTGGAGATCCTGCACCGGGAGATCCCGAGTCTGCGGATCCGGGTGATCAATGTGGTGAAGCTGTTCGCCCTCACCGAGCCGAACGAACATCCCCACGGCCTGAGCGACCGGGATTTCGACACCCTGTTCACCACCGATCGGCCGGTGATCTTCAACTTCCACGGCTATCCCTGGCTGATCCACCGCCTCACCTACCGCCGCACCAACCACGCCAACATCCACGTGCGTGGGTACAAAGAGAAGGGCAACATCAACACGCCGCTCGAACTGGCGATGAACAACCAGATCGACCGCTTCAATCTCGTGATTGACGTGGTCAATCGGGTGCCCTTCCTGCGCTCCCGCGCCGCCCACGTCAAGGAGCGGATGCAGGATGCGATCCTGTCCCACCGGGCCTATGCCCATACCCACGGCAAGGATGCCCCGGAAGTGACCGACTGGCGCTGGACACTGCCGATCGCCGGGCAGGGATGACATCACCGTCCACAGCGACGCCCCCGGAGGCCGGGGAAGTACTGGTGCTGAATGCCGGCAGTTCCAGCCTCAAGGTCTCCGTGCACACCCGCTCAGGGGACTGCCTCTGGAGGGACCAGCGCAACTGGAGCATCGGCACCGCAGAGGGGACAGCCCCCGAGGCGCGCCTGGAGGCGGTGCTGGACGCCTGGCTGCCTGAGGCCCTTTCGGCCTGGGGGGATGGTCTGATCCGCGCCGGCCATCGGGTGGTCCATGGTGGCGAGCGCTTCACGGCCCCGGTCCGGCTGGATGCGGAGGTGCTGGAGGTGCTGGAGGGGCTGGTGCCCCTTGCCCCGTTGCACAACGGTCCGGCCCTGCGGGTGATGCGCTGGCTGACCCGCTGGAAGCCCGCGATCGAGCAATGGGCCTGCTTCGACACGGCCTTCCACGGCACCCTGCCACCGGAGGCCCGCACCTACGCGGTCCCGGCCCGCTGGCGCGCCGAGGGCCTGCGCCGTTTCGGCTTCCACGGCCTCAACCATCAGCACGTGGCCGAAAGCGTGGCCCGCCGCCGCGCCGATGGCCCAGGCGACGAAGACCTGAGGCTGATCAGCTGCCACCTCGGAGCCGGCTGCTCCCTCTGTGCCATCCGCGGGGGGCGCAGCATCGCCACCACGATGGGCTACACCCCCCTGGAGGGCCTGGTGATGGCCACCCGCAGCGGTTCGGTGGATCCGGGTCTGTTGCTGCACCAGCTGCGCCGGGGGGCCACGGTGGAGGAGCTGGCCCACGACCTGCAGCAGGAGAGCGGGCTGCTCGGCCTCTCGGAGCTGAGTCCGAGCATGAAGGACCTCCGCCAGGCCGCCGCCGACGGCCATGGCGGGGCCCAGCTCGCCATCGCGGTGTTCCGCCACCAGCTGCTGCAGGGGATCGGGGCCATGGCCGCCAGCCTGGGGGGGGTCGACGTGGTGGCCCTCACCGGGGGCATCGGCGAACACGATGGGACGCTGAAGCAGGAGTTGGAGGCGGAGCTCGCCTGGCTGGGGCCGTTCGAACTGCTGCAGGTCCCCGCCGATGAGGAGGGGGTGATCGCCCGTCACTGCGGTGCTGCGAGCGCCTGAAGCCTCAGGGTCGCCGCCAGGATTCGCGGTGCATCCAGCTGATCCAGTCGGCGGAGATCTGCTGGGGGCAGACGGCCTCACATTCCAGGTGGCTGCTGCAGCTGCCGAAGCCTTCGTTGACCATCTGCGCCTGCAACGCCCGGGCCCGCTGCTGCCGCTCCGGCTGGCCCTGGGGCAACTGGCCCAGATGGGCCAGCTTGGCCGCCACAAAGAGGCTGGCTGAGGCGTTGCGGCAACTGGCCACACAGGCGCCGCAGCCGATGCAGGTGGCCGCGTCGAAGGCCATGGCCGCCTGCTCGCGGCCGACCAGCAGGGTGTTCGCTTCCGGCGCACTGCCGGTGTTGATCGAGCAGTACCCGCCGGCGGTGATGATCCGGTCGAAGGCGGAGCGATCCACGGCCAGATCCTGCAACACGGGAAAGGCCCGGGCGCGGAAGGGTTCCAGCGTCAGCACCGCGCCATCGAGGAACTGACGCAGGTAGAGCTGGCAGACGCTGGTGGCCCGCTGGGGGCCCTGGGCCTGGCCATTGACGAGAAAGCCGCAGGACCCGCAGATGCCCTCGCGGCAATCGTGCTCGAACCCCACCGGGCGCTCCCCGGCAGCGATCAGCCGTTCGTTCAGCAGGTCGAGCGCCTCCAACAGGGAGAGGTCGGTGGAGACCGCGTCCAACCGATGAACTTCAAAACCACCGGGCTTGGCGGAACCGGCCTGGCGCCAGATTCTCAGGGTGAGCGAAACGGTGGTCATCGGAACAGCCTTGGCATGGGCGTCGCCGTTGGCGGGGCCTGGAAGGCGCCAAGCTCACGGGCCGATTCTGCCGCTCCAGGGGCAGAGATGTTGTCGTTCCACGTCATCGCCGCGGTACCGGGCCAGGCGGCGAGGGAAAGATGCAATACTCAGTTAATTTTCAGTATTGGTGTCCGACCCCATGCCCGCCCGGGTCCCTGCCGCCGCGTGAACGACCAACGCAAGCTGGTGGTGGAACTGCGCCGGTCGATGGGACGGCTTGAGGCGGCTCTGGGCACCATCAGCGACGCCCTGGCGATCACCTGCTGCGAGGGGCGGGTGCTCTGGTGCAACGCCAGTTATGGGGAGCTGGTGGCGCGGACCCCTCCGTCTCTGCTGGGCGAATCGATCTACGACCAGCTTCCCCGCGACTGTGACGGTGCCTCCCTGCTGAACCCGGAGCAGGTGCTGGCCGGCAACGACCAGGGAGGGCAGTTCACCAAGGTCCTGCATCGCAAGGAGCTGCGCGCCCTCGAAATCGAGTGGAAGCCCATCCGCAGTGAGCGGCTCCGCCCCCTGATCTTCTGCTTCCGCGACGTCAGCGCCCTGCTCTCCTATGAGCAGCTGCGGGTCGAGGCCGAACGGATCGAGCGGCGCCGCCAGCAGACCGAGAATCTGAACCGGGCGCTCGAGCAGGAACGCCTCGCCCTGGCCACCAAAGTGATGGAGTGCCCAGTCACCGGCCTGCCCAATCGCCGCGCCCTGCACGTCAGCATCCGTGCGGCCCTGAAGACCCAGCGGGAGAACGGCGGCCGGATCAGCATCCTGTTCTGCGATCTCAACTCCTTCAAGGAGATCAACGATCTGCATGGGCATCAGATCGGCGACGACCTGCTGATCGAGATCGGCCGCCGACTGCAGCGATCCTTGCGTTTTGGAGACATCCTTTCGCGCCTCGGTGGCGACGAATTCGTGGTTCTCACGATGGGCATTTTTGATGAGGGCGATGCCCTGCAACTGGCGATGCGCCTCAATGACGCTGTCGGCCAGACTTGGTCGGTGGAAGATCATACGATCCGCCCATCGATGAGCATCGGCATCACCATCTCGGACGATCCGGAGATCTCCGTTAATGAATTGATCCGGCGGGCTGATCTTGCCATGTACGAAGCCAAGACCAACGGCGATCAGCACATCTCTTTCTACCATTCCTCCATCGACAAAAAGGTCAGAAAGAACATCCACCTGCGTCATCAGCTGGAGGGGGCCCTCCTGCACGAGGCCATGTTCCTGGCCTATCAGCCGATCGTGGAGCTGGGCAACCGCATGGTGGTGGGGATGGAGGCCCTGTTGCGCCTCGGTGCCGTGGCCGCGCCGATTGCCACCCCGTCTGAATTCATCCCGCTCGCCGAACGCACGGCCCTGATCCTGCCGATCGGCCGCTGGGTGATCAGCCAGGCCCTGAAGCGGCTTTGCCAACTTCGCGCCGAGGGTTCGGACGTCACCATGGCGATCAACGTCAGTCCCCTGCAGCTGAAGGAAAGCGGCCTCAGCGACTTCTTCCTCAGCCAGGCGGAACGCTCCGGTGTGGATCCCTCCTGGACGGTGATCGAGGTGACTGAAAGCATCCTGATCGAACATCCCGACCTGGCCACTTCTGAGCTGCGTCGATTAAGGGAAGCCGGCGTGAAGGTGCATCTCGATGACTTCGGCACGGGCTACTCGAGCATGTCCTGGCTGGCGCGACTACCGATTGACACGATCAAGGTGGATCGAAGTTTCATCTCTGATTTTCTCCACGATCACCGTAAAGCCGTGGTGCTCGAGGCGATGATTCGCCTCTCCCGCGACCTGGGTCTGGGCCTGATCGCCGAAGGCATCGAGACCACCGAGCAGCATGCAGGCCTGCTCGCCATGGGCTGCGCCCAGGGTCAGGGCTATCTCTTCGGCCGTCCCGAGCCGCTTACCCGTAGCTGCGCGGTCCCGGCGTAACGGTTTGGAACACCAGCGGTTCGCTGTGGCGCACGGGCGTGGCTCCAGGCCGGTGCTCCCAGGCCGCGATGTGGGCGAAGCGTTCGTCATCCCGCAGAGCTTCACCGGAGGGAGTCTGATGGTCCTCGCGGAAATGGGCGCCGCAGGATTCCTGCCGCGCCAGGGCATCCCGCAGCATCAGATCCGCCAGTCCGAAGAAATCCTCCAGCCGCAGGGCCTTGGCCAGTTCAGCGTCAAGAACGCTGTCATCGCCTGGGATGCGGACCTCCGCCAGGAAGCCGAGCCGTAGCGTCTCCAGCTCGCCAAGCGCCACCGCCAGGCGATCGGCTTGGCGGCTGATGCCGCAGGCGTCGATCATCAAGTGGCCGAGCCTCCGGTGGAAGACATCCACGGGCTGGGAGCCGCCCGTGCGGCGCAGGGCTTCGATGCGTGCCTCCACCGTCGCCAGCGCCTCGCAACAGGCCGGGTGGTCGGCGGGCAGGGTGCCCGCGGCACGTCCCGCCAGCCAGCCCGTCACCGTCGCCGGGGCGATGAAGTAGCCATCGGCCAGCGCCTGCATCAGGGCACTGGCCCCCAGCCGGTTGGCGCCGTGCTCGGAGAAGTTGGCCTCCCCAAGCACGAACAGACCCGGCACCGTGCTCATCAGGTGGTAGTCGACCCACAGCCCGCCCATCGTGTAGTGGGGGGCGGGATAGATCCGCATGGGGGTGGTTCTGGGGTCCTCGCCGGTGATTCGCTCGTACATCTCCAGCAGGTTTCCGTAGCGCGTCTCGATCGCCGTTGTGCCATCCCTGGCGACGGCCTCGGCCAGGTCGAGATAGACGGAGCGGCCCCCGGGGCCAACCCCCCGGCCCTCCAGACAGAGCTCCCGGGCCCGCCGGGAGGCCAGATCCCGCGGCACCAGATTGCCGTAGCTGGGGTACTGGCGCTCGAGGAAGTAATCCCGCTCCGCTTGCGGGATCGTCGCCGGCGGCCGGTCGTCGCCCGGCCGCAGCGGCAGCCAGATCCGACCGTCGTTACGCAGGCTCTCGCTCATCAGGGTGAGCTTGCTCTGGTGGGCCTCACCGCTGGGGATGCAGGTGGGGTGGATCTGGGTGAAGCAGGGGTTGGCGAACCAGGCCCCACGCCGATGGGCCTGCCAGATCGCGGTGGCGTTCGACTTCAGGGCATTGGTGGAGAGATAGAAGACGTTCGAATAGCCACCGGTGGCCAGCAGCACCGCATCGGCACTGAGCACCTCCAGGGCGCCGCTGATCTGGTGCCGGCAGACCACCCCCCGGGCCACACCGTCATGGACGATCAGGTCGAGCATGTCCCGGCGGCAGAGCAGCTCCACCCGCCCGGCGGCCACCTGGCGCAGCATCGCCTGGTAAGCGCCATAGAGCAGTTGTTGCCCCGTCTGGCCCCGGGCATAGAAGGTGCGGCTCACCAGGGCACCGCCGAAGCTGCGGTTGGCCAGGGTGCCGCCGTACTCCCGCGCGAACGGCACCCCCTGGGCCACGCACTGGTCGATGATCGCGCCGCTGATCTCGGCCAACCGATGACAGCCGGCTTCCCGGGCGCGGAAATCGCCGCCCTTCACCGTGTCGCGGAACAGTCGCTCGACGCTGTCACCATCGTTGGCGTAGTTGCGGGCGGCGTTGATGCCCCCCTGGGCCGCCACCGAGTGGGCCCGGCGCGGACTGTCGTGGTAGGTGAGCACCTGCACCCGATAGCCCTGCTCGGCGAGGCTGGCGGCGGCGGCGGCTCCGGACAGACCGCTGCCCACCACCAGGATCCGCAGCCGCTGCTTGCGATTGGGGCTGATCAGCGGCAGGCTCTCGCGGCAACGCTGCCAGGCGGTGGCGACGGGGCCTTCGGGCAGGCGCGGATCCAGGCGAGGGGTGGGACTCATCCGCCAGCCAGCAGCGGGCCTGCAGACCGCAGCACCAGGGCGAAGGGAAGCAGCGCGAAGCCCGCTCCCAGCAGCAGGGCCAGCCCCCGGCCAACCAGGCGCAGGACCGCCGCATTGGCGGGCTCCAGCCATCCCAGCCGGCGCACTGCGCTCTCGGCGCCATGCAGCAGGTGCAGGCCGGCCGCAGCCCCGGCAACCGCGTAGAGGGCCAGCCACCAGGGCGCCTGCAACACGGCCAGCACTCCAGCCAGTTCAGCCCCGTCCGCCGGCCGCTGCCAGCGCAACTGGGCCAGGTGCAGGGCCAGGAAAAGCAGCAGCAGCGATCCGCTCCAGGGGGTCAGCTGGGCCGCCAGGGCCGCCAACGTCTCCGACGGCCCCTGGCGGCGGCTGCGCAGCGGCCCGGCGGCCGGGCCCCGGGCCTGACGGTTGGCGCGGGCTCTGTGCAGGGACAGCAGGGGATGGCCCAGGCCGGCCGCCAGCAGAGCAACCTCCAGCCAGGGGAGCCAGGCCTGCTGGTGCAGGGAGGTGGCGTAGCGCTCGAAACCCGTCGGATTCACCAGGGCCATCCCCACGCCACCCAGGTGGATGGTCAGGAACAGCACGAGGGCCAGGCCAGTGGCGGCGATCCAGAATCCGACGATCATTCAGCTGAAGGTGAACTCCCCTGGAGGCACGATGGCAGAAGTCATCGGGAGGATCGGGTGGTGGTCACAGGCCGGACGGCAGCGATGAAGACGTCCAGTCAGTCGCCTCTGGTCAGCATCATCGTACCCAACTACAACCATGCCGCCTTCCTAGGCGAACGTCTGCGATCGATTCTCAGCCAGACGTTCCAGAACTTTGAGCTGATCGTTCTGGATGACGCCTCTTCTGACGACTCACTGGCGGTGATCCGGGAGCAACTGCAGGACCACCCCCACCAGCTGATCTGTAGCGCAACCAATTCAGGCGAGCCCTGCTCGCAATGGCTGAAAGGAATCAAGAAGGCTTCAGGGCGCTACATCTGGATCGCGGAGTCAGATGACACTTGTTCACCAGAATTTCTCGAGCGAATGGTGGGTCATCTGGAGCAGGACAACGTCCTGGCCTACTGCCGCACCACCTCCATCGACGTCGAAAGCCAACCGATCGCCGACCAGAGCTTCTGGCCAGACTCCTTCGACCCCGAGCGCTGGAAGAGTTCGTTCACAATCCATGCCGCGGCCTTCTGTCGTGAATTCATGGATCGTGGCAACGTCATCGCCAATGCCAGTGGCGTGGTGTTTCGCAAACCCGATGCGGCGATGATTCAAGCACTGGGACCGCTGACAGCCGGTCGGCGCTGCACTGGTGACTGGATCTTCTGGACTCACTATCTGATGCGGATGGGTGGATCGGTGAGCTTCGATGCTGAAGCGCTGTCCTGCTTCCGATCCCACGATCAAACCACCCGCAGCATCGTCAGTCGGAACCGCGAAAAACTCCGCTTCGCCGAGTACTCCTCCGCCATCGCCTCGGTACTACGGGTCACCCAGCCATGGCCCCGCTGGCGTTGGCATGCCGTGGCCAGCAGCGGAGGCTGGGACTGGATTCTGTATGAATACCTCTGGCGTTACAGGCCATCCTGGCCCGAAAAGCTCTGGATTCCGATCATCCGTGGCCCCCTGCGCGCGGGGATCTACACGCGGCTGCTGCAGTCCCAGATTCTGCGGCGTCGCTACTGGCGCTGGCCCACCAGCTGAACCAAGGCTGGTGGCGCCGGGGTTGGGCCCAATTCCGCGGGTATCGTTAGAGCCCAGACAGCATGGACATGTGTTGAGAGTTGCGTTTGCCCATTACTGCCAGGCGAATGACATCAGCGGTGTCACCATCTGGGTGCTGGGACTCGCCCGACGTCTGGCCAGCGATGGTGTCAGCGTCGCCATTCATTTCGTGATCGCGCCCAGTAGCCCGAGCCTTGAACAGTGCGGCGAACCGCCCTTGTTCAAGGAGCTACGACAGCAGGGCATTGAAGTGTTCTCAGCTCCGCGACGACGCTGCTTGAAAGAGGATGTCCAGGAAACTCTCGCCTTCCTGAATCAGTGGCAACCCACGGTGTTCCTGCCCCAATGCAAACCGGCCCATTACGCGGCGGCGGCTCAGGCCGGCTTACGGGGGTTGCCCTGGGCCCTCACCCTGCATTCGGATGATCCGGATTACTGGGCCACCGTCGAAGCCTTTGGGGGGGCCAGCTATGGAAGTTCCCTTGTCTGCGTCTCCCGCCACATCCACGACGAACTCAACCGCAGGCGAATCGAACGGCCAGCCAGTGTGATTCCCTACGGCGTCTCCGTTCCATTGACGCCCACGGAGTTCCGGAACGATCCCTTCCAGGTGGTGTTCAGCGGTCGGATCTGGGAACACCAGAAACGTGCCTCGCTGGTGATTCAGACACTGATCAGGGCTTGCGGGGCAAGGGACACCATCCGCGCCACCCTGATCGGCGATGGCTATGCCCGGGAGGCCTGTGAACGGCAAGTCGCGGAGGCTGGCCTCACCGAGGCGATCACCTTCACCGGGCCCCTGCCGCCCAGCCAGGTGCAGGCCAGGCTGCTCGAGGCCCAGGCCATCCTGCTGATGTCCGACTTTGAGGGGCTGCCCATCGCCCTGCTGGAGGCGATGGCGACCGGGGTGGTGCCGGTGGTGCGCCCCATTCCCAGCGGCATTCCCGAACTGGTGGATCACGAGCGCACCGGCCTGCTGGTGTCGGAGGATCCGGCCGAGGCGGCCCTGGCCCTGTTGCGGCTGGCCGACGATCCCGGCCTCTGGCAGCGCTGCTCAACCGCGGCCAGGGATCTCGTTGCTGGCCATTACAGCGCGGACGAAAGTTATCGGCAGTGGCGCCAGCTGCTGGAAGGCCTGGGTCGGCAGTTCAGCGACGCCCCGTCCAACCCCTATCCGATCGACAGCCTCAGGATCGACAGCCTGCGCCGGATCGCTCCTTCCTTCCATCAGGAATACAAGCCACCGAAGGCGCGGATCGCGACGCTTCGACAGACCCTGCGCACCACCATCGCCAGGGTCAAGCATCGGATCAAGGCAACCCTGGGCCGGCCAGCCTGATCCGCCACCCCCTGGCATGGGAGGGTGCCAGGGATCCTCGGCTCGTCGCCGTGCGCCTGTCGCGCCCCTCCCCCCTCTTCTGCGCCTTCCTGACGCTGCTCAACGACCGGCTGGGGGAGAGCATCGTGTTCCCGCTGCTGCCGTTCCTGCTGGCGGATTTCACCGCAGACGGCCGCACCCTCGGCCTGTTGGCCGGCAGCTATGCCCTCGCCCAGTTCGCCTTCACCCCCCTGATCGGCGCCCTCAGTGATCGCTATGGCCGCAGACCCGTGATCACGATCTGCGTAGCCGGTTCGGTGCTGGGCCTGGGCCTGTTCGCCCTCACCGTGATCCTGCCCTGGGGCCGCCTCTGGCCGCAGGCCGCCGCCAAGGGTCTGCCCCTGGCCCTGCTGTTCGCCGCCCGCCTGATCGATGGGGTGAGCGGCGGCACCGCCGCCACAGCCGCGGCCGTGCTGGCAGACATCTCGACCCCGGAGCGGCGGGCCAGGGCCTTCGGCCTGATCGGCGTGGCCTTCGGGCTGGGATTCATCCTCGGCCCGGCACTCGGGGGCTTGCTGGGCCGCATCAGCGTGAGCCTGCCATTGCTGCTCGCCGTGGGCTTCGCGGTCCTGAACCTGGTGGTGGTGGTGACCCTGCTACCGGAAACCCACCCGCCCCAGGCCCGGCTGCCCCTGCCCAGGCACTGGGAGCTGCAGCCCTTCGGCCAGCTGCAGCGCGTCTTCGCCAATCCCCGGGTACGGCGGCTCTGTGCCGCCTTCTTCCTCTTCTTTCTCGGGTTCAGCGGCTTCACCGCCCTGCTGGTGCTCTATTTCAAGCAGGTGTTCGGCTGGGGTCCGGGCCTCTCGGCTGGCGCCTTCCTGGTGGTGGGCGTGGTGGCCACGGTGGTGCAGGGCGGACTGATCGGTCCCCTGGTGCAGCGGCTGGGGGAGTGGCGCCTCACCCAGATCGGCCTGGGCTGTGTCATGGCGGGCTTCCTGTTGGTGCCCCTGGCGGAACGCCAGAACGCCGTGCCCGTGGTGTTCACCGCGGTGGCGCTGCTGGCCCTGGGCACCGGGCTCGTGACCCCCAGCCTGCGCAGCCTGGTGTCACGGCGCCTCGCCGATAGCGGCCAGGGCGCCGCCCTCGGCAGCCTGCAGGGGTTGCAGAGCCTGGCCAGCTTCCTCGGACCGCCCCTGGCGGGGCTGGCCTACGAGACCATCGGCCGCCGCAGCCCGTTCTGGCTGGGAATCCTGCTGATGGCTGTTGTGGTGTGGCTTGTGGCGGCAGGATCCCACCGTCAAGCAGAGGCGACACCCTGACGGTGGGATCGCCATTGCTACGTTGCGATTCCCCCATGCCCGCGGAGCTCCGCCGTATGTCGTCGCAGCCGGTCGTCGCTCCCGATCTCTACATCAACCGCGAGCAGAGTTGGATCGATTTCAACCATCGGGTGTTGTCCCTGGCTCTCGACGAGCACACGCCCCTGCTGGAGCAGGCCAAATTCAGCGCCATCTTCAGCAACAACCTCGACGAATTCTTCATGGTGCGGGTGGCTTCGCTGAAGTCCCAGGTGGAGGCCGGCGTCACCAGCCGCAGTGACGACGGCCTGACGCCCCAGGAACAGCTGGAAGCGATCCACACCAAGCTGCGTCCCCTGCTGGAGATGCAACAGCAGCACTACCGCCACTCCCTCAAGACCCACCTTTCCGAGTACGGCGTCCAGCTGCTCGATTACCTGCGGCTCAACGAGGCCCAGAAAACCTGGGCCGACGACTATTTCCGCAAGGCGATCTTTCCGGTGCTCACGCCCCTGGCCGTCGACCCGGCCCACCCGTTCCCGTTTCTGAGCAACCTGAGCCTCAACGTGGCGGCCCTGATCCGCGACCCCGACACCGGCCGCCAGCAGTTCGCCCGGGTGAAGGTGCCCCAGAAGATCCTGCCCCGCTTCGTGCCGATCCCCGCCGAGCTGAGCGGCATCGTGCCCACTCCTGGCTTCACGGCGGTTCCCCTGGAGCAGCTGGTGGCCTTCAACCTGCGCTGGCTGTTCCCCGGCATGACCATCGAGGGGCACTACTTCTTCCGCATCACCCGAGACGCCGACCTGGAACTGCGGGACCTGGAGGCCGACGACCTGATGGAGGCCCTGCAGGAGGGCCTGCGCAAGCGGCGCGTCGGCGGCGAGGTGGTGCGGGTGGAGGTGGCCGACGAGATGCCCGAGGAGGTGGTGCACCTGCTGATGGAGGGCACCGACGTGGAGCCGAAGGACATTTATCGCACCAACGGTCCCCTCGGCCTCGACGATCTGATGAGCCTGATGGCGATCCCCCTCAGCCAGCTGAAAGATGCCCCCCACAAGGGCCGCACCGTGCCTTCCCTGGTGCGTGCCCAGCGCAGCCAGCTGGAAGACGGGTCGATCAAGCAGGAGGAATTTGAGAGCATTTTCTCGGTGCTGCGCCGCGGCGATGTGCTGCTGCACCATCCCTTCGATCTCTTCTCCACCTCAGTGGAGGAATTCCTCAACCAAGCCGCCGCCGATGCCTCGGTGCTGGCCATCAAGATGACCCTCTACCGCACGTCGAAGGACTCGCCGGTGGTGGCCTCCCTGATCCGGGCCGCTGAGAACGGCAAGCAGGTGATGGCCCTGGTGGAGCTCAAGGCCCGCTTCGACGAGGACAACAACATCCAGTGGGCTCGTCAGCTGGAACGCTCCGGGGTGCACGTGGTGTACGGGGTGCTGGGGCTCAAGACCCACACCAAGGTGCTGCTGGTGGTGCGGCGCGAAAAGGGATCCCTGCGCAGCTACGTGCACATCGGCACCGGCAACTACAACTCCAAGACCTCCTCGCTTTACACCGATGTCGGCTTGCTCACGGCAAGGGAGGATCTTGGCCAGGACCTGGTGGAGCTGTTCAACTACCTCACGGGTTTCTCCAAGCAGCAGAGTTTCCGCAAGTTGCTGGTGGCGCCCGTCACCCTGCGCAAGGGGATGGAAGGGTTGATCCGCCGGGAGATCGACCATGCCAAGGAGGGTCGTGGAGGACACATCCGGGCCAAGATGAATGCCCTGGTCGACCCGGCGATCATCGCCCTGCTCTATGAAGCCTCCGCGGCCGGCGTGCGGATCGAGCTGATCATCCGCGGCATGTGCTGCCTGCGCCCCGGGCTCGAAGGGGTCAGCGAGGGCATCAGCGTGGTGAGCGTGATCGGTCGCTTCCTGGAGCATTCGCGACTCTTCTGGTTCGGTAACGGCGGCCAGCCGGAGATGTTCTTCGGCAGCGCCGACTGGATGCCCCGCAACCTTGACCGGCGCGTTGAGGCGGTGGCACCGATCGAGGATCCACGCCTTCAGAAACAGATCGAGGCTTTGCTTGACCTTTACCTGAGCGATACCGGCGCCTGGCACATGCACAGTGATGGACACTTTGCACAGCGTCAGCACTCCGGCGAGGCAAAACTGACGCAGAACCTCCTCATGGAGCGCTGGCGCGGCGGCCTCACGACCGAAGCCAAAGCGTAGCCATCACGACATAAGCAACATTTTTCAGCCAAATTACATACAATCTTCCAACGGAATCTGGTTTCAACCATCCTGCGGTGCTACATTCCGGCCAAATTCATTCGGGAGCCTGGGGTGATGGGGACACCTCTGCATTCCGCCCTCTCACTGCTGAAAAGCAGTGCAGACGTGGCTTCGCCTAGCAAGGCGAAACCCAGCGGCGGTTCAGTCAGTTCCAAGACAGCAGCCCGCCAGGGAGGGCGCCTCAGCGCCGATTCCATTGGTTGGTATCTCAGCACAATCGGCCGTGTGCCTCTTCTCACACCGGCCGAAGAAATTGAGCTGGCTCACCACGTCCAGGCCGGCAAGAAGCTACTGGCCCTCGTCGATGGGGAGCTCACGGCGCGTCAGAAGCGACAGCTGCGCATGGGCCAACGGGCCCGTGACCGCATGATGGCCGCCAACCTGCGGCTGGTGGTGAGCGTGGCCAAGAAGTATCAGAATCAGGGTCTGGAATTGCTCGATCTGGTCCAGGAAGGGGCGATCGGTCTCGAGCGGGCCGTCGACAAGTTCGACCCCGCCATGGGCTACAAGTTTTCCACCTATGCCTACTGGTGGATCCGCCAGGGCATGACCCGCGCCATCGACAACAGCGCCCGCACGATTCGGCTGCCGATTCACATCAGTGAGAAGCTCTCGAAGATGCGGCGCATCACCCGCGAACTCTCCCACCGGCTGGGACGCCAGCCCAACCGACTTGAGCTGGCCCACGCCATGGGCATGCGGCCCGAGGAGCTCGAGGAACTGATGACCCAGAGCGCCCCCTGCGCCTCCCTTGATGCCCATGCCCGGGGTGAGGAAGACCGGAGCACCCTGGGTGAGCTGATCGCTGACCCGGCCAGCAACGAGCACTTCGATTCGATGGATCGCCATCTTCAGAAGGAGCATCTCGGTGCCTGGCTCTCCCAGCTCAACGAGCGGGAACAGAAGATCCTCCGGCTTCGCTTCGGGCTGGAGGGCTCCGAGCCCCTCACCCTCGCTGAAATCGGCCGTCAGATCAACGTCTCCCGTGAACGGGTGCGTCAGCTGGAGGCCAAGGCGATCATGAAGCTGCGGTTGATGAGCAATCTCCACCAGGCCGCCTGACCCCACTTTCCCTGCTGGCGTTGGTCCTTCCGCCCCAACAAGGCGGGGTTGCCCAGCTCACCGGGGTGCTCGCGGTGGCTGGTTGGCTGACCCTGCTCAGCGGTGCGGCCCTGCTGCTGCGCCGCCGCTGGCCCGAGCAAAGGGAATGGAGCCGCAAGCTGGTCCACATTGGTGCCGGGCCGGTGGTGCTGATCGCCTGGGCCTTCGGGGTGGAGCGGCTGATCGCCGTGCCCGCCGCCGGCGCCATCACCCTCCTGGCAGCCCTCAACCACCGGGTGCGGGTGTTGCCGGCGATCGAGGACGTGGAACGCCGCAGTTACGGCACGATCGCCTACGGCGCCTCGATCACCCTGCTGCTCTGGCTCTGGTGGCCCGCCTATCCCGCCACAGTGGCCGCCGGCGTTCTGGTGATGGCCTTCGGTGACGGCCTGGCCGGTCTGCTGGGACCGTTGATTCCTTCCCCGTCCTGGACGGTGCTCGGCGAGCGCCGCTCCCTGGTGGGCACGGCCACCATGGGGCTCGCCAGCCTCACCGTTCTGCTGACCCTGGGGCAGCTGGGCGGCGGCCATGTGCCTGCACCGGCAGGAATCGTCCTGATCGCCCTGGTGGCCACGGGGCTGGAGCAATGGGCCCTGTTTGGCCTCGATAACTTCAGCGTGCCGATGGCGGTGGCGGGTCTGTGGCGGGTGCTGAGCTGATGGGACCGATCGAGCGGATCCTGATCGGCCTGGCCCTCGTGGCGGCCTTGCTGGGGTTAAGGCTCGCCACCCGCCGTTTTCGCCTCCCGGCCCCGCCGCTGCTCATGCCGCTGCTGGCGGTGCTGCTGTGGTGGGCACTCGGCACGACAGCCCGACCGGCCGGGGTGCAGTGGCTCGGCGCCTTGGACGAACTGGCCACCGCCTATGCCCTGATCGGCCTGCTGGCCTGGCTGGCCCTGGAGTGTCCGGAGGCCCTGGGCTGGTGGCGGCCCACCGCCAAGATCCTGCGGGACCTGCTCAGCCTGGGTCTGTCGGCTGTGGCCACCGTGCTGGTGCTGCAGCGCCTGGCCAACCTCAACCTGGTGGGCCTGGTGACCACCTCAGCCGTGCTCACCGCGGTCATCGGCCTGGCGGCCCAGGAATCGCTCAAGGATCTGTTCGCTGGCATCGAACTGCAGCTGGATCCGCCCTTCCGGGAAGGGGATTGGATCAGCGTCGGCGAAGAGAGCGGCGTAGTGGAGTCGCTGCATCTGATGAACACCCGTCTACGCCGCAGGGATGGCTCCACCGTGACCCTGCCCAACAACACGGTGGCGGACAACCCGATGCGGCGATTCGGCCAGCACGAACCGGTGGGGAACCTCTTCGAGATCGCCCTGGGCTATGAAATTCCTCCGGCCCAGGCCCGCCAGCTGCTGGTGCGGGTGATGGCCGACAACCCCCTGGTGCTGATCGATCCCGCACCGGAGGTGCAGGTCAGCGCCTACGAGGACTCCCTCATCCGCTACGAGCTTCAGGGCTACCAATGGGGGCCCTCGGAAGGCGATCGGATCCGGTTGCGCAGCGAACTGCTGGAGCAGATCTGGTATGCCCTGGAGCGGCAGGGTTGGGAGCTGCCCTATCCGGTGCGGGAGCTCAAGCGCCGCCAGACCCAGCGGGATCCGGCCCACCCCACAGGTGTGGATGCCTCCCTGACGGCGGAACTGCTGCGGCGCAGCTGGCTGTTCGCCCAGCTGGACCCCGAGCAGGTGAGCCGCTTGGCGCCCCAGGTGCGCTGCCTGCGCTTCGGCTCCGGCGAAACGATCGTGGGCGAGGGGGAGGAGGGCGGCGCCCTGTTCCAGGTGGTGGACGGCGAGGTGGAGGTGTTCAAGGCCGATGGCTCCCCCCTGGGGCGGTCGGTGGCGGTGCTGGGCCGTGATCAGATCTTCGGGGAGATGACGGTGTGCACGGGGGAACCTCGCACAGCCACGGTGCGTTCCCGGGGGGAGTGTGTGCTGCTGGAAGTGGAGCGGGAGGACATCATGCCCCTGGTGGAAGACGACGCCGGGGTGCTGGACGCCCTGGCGGCGATCGTGGGCCAACGGCGCTCGGAACTGGAGAAGCTCTCCTCCCCGGATGCGGCACGGCGCCAGACCTCCATCCTGGAGCGCATGCGCCAGCTGTTCGGCATCGAGGTCGTTTGAGGAGGCACTGACCCGGGCAGGCCCAGGGGCAGGAGTGATCAGGCCCTCAGGAGCTGCTCGCAGCGGAACTCCCAGTCGCGCTGGGTGCCGATCCCGGCCACCAGCATCCGCTCGGCCGGCTCCTCCCGCAACCGCAGCTGCCACTGGCGGATCACGTCAGCCCGCTCCATCCAGACGTCGAGCACCAGCCGCTGGATGGCCTCACCGTCCCAGCTGCGTCCCCGGGCGGTGTCGAGCGCCCAACCCAGCAGATCATCCAGTTGGAAGGGGCGGAAGCCGCCGTAGATCGGGCCCGGGGTGGGGTTGCCCGAGGCCGGGGAAACGGACTTCTGTTCGAGGTAAAACAACTGCAAGGGATCCGACAACCCGCAGAACTGCAGGAGATAGGACATCAGCGGACCTCGTTGATCTTGCCGATCCAAACGTACCCAGGGCGGGCCAGTTAACTGTTCATCAAGAACAGTCTGTTGCAGACGATCGAATCAGCACTCAAAGCTTCAGAGTGCTGATGAACCCCTCAGGCCAGGGCCAGACTGCGGGCCTGAGCCTGTTGGACAGCCTCGGCGAGTTCGACCAGCAGTTCCAGGGTGGTGTCCAGATCGATGCAGGCATCGGTGATGCTCTGGCCATAGGTGAGGGAGGAAAGATCGGCGGAGATCTTCTGGTTTCCCTCCACCAGATGGCTCTCCACCATCACCCCCATCACATGGACCGAACCCTGGCGCACCTGGTCGGCCACCTGGCGCAGCACCTCCCCCTGGCGGCGGTAGTCCTTGTTGGAATTGCCGTGGCTGCAATCCACCATCAGCCGGGCCGGCAGGCCGTCCTTGGCCAGCAGGGCCGCCGCGGCCTCCACCGCCTCGGCGTGGTAATTGGTGCCGCTCTTGCCCCCCCGCAGCACCAGGTGGCCGTCGGGGTTGCCCGTGGTGGAGACGATGGCGGCCTGGCCCTCCCTGTTGATGCCCAGGAAATGATGCGGCCGGGCGGCCGCCTCCATGGCATTGATGGCGGTGGCGGCGCTGCCGTCGGTGCCGTTCTTGAAGCCGATCGGCATCGACAGGCCCGAGGCCATCTCCCGGTGGGTCTGGCTTTCGGTGGTGCGGGCGCCGATGGCGGTCCAGCTGATCAGATCGGCGAGATACTGGGGAACCACCGGATCGAGCACCTCGGTGGCTGCCGGCAGGCCCATCTCCGCCAGGTGCAGCAGCAGGGAGCGGGCGCGGCGCAGGCCGGTGTTGATGTCGTAGCTGCCGTCGAGGTGGGGATCATTGATCATTCCCTTCCAGCCCACGGTGGTGCGGGGCTTCTCGAAGTAGACCCGCATCACGATCTCCAACTCGCCCCGATGGCGGCGCTGGGCCTGGGCGATGGCCTCGGCGTACTCGCGGGCCGCGGCCACGTCATGCACCGAACAAGGGCCCACGATCACCAACACCCGCTGGTCACCGGCGTGCAGGATGGCCTTGATGCGTTCTCGCGCCTGCTGCACCGTGCGGGCGGCCTGCTCAGACAGGGGCAATTCTGCGTGCAGCACCGCCGGCGGCACCAGCGGCCGGGTTTCCACCACGTGGAGATCGGAGGTGGGGATCATGCGCGGCGACCGGCGGGGATGGGTCAGACCCCCCAGCCTACGAAGTGACGGCACTGACGCCTTCGCCGACTTCTGCAGCCGTCGCCACCAGAGGGCGGCCCCGCGGGGAAGAACAATGGAGTCCATGCCCATGCCCTCCGGGGGTACGACCCGGACCCCTTCCCCCCCATGTCCGTCTCCCAGAGCCCCGCCCCCCTCTCTCCTGCCGACCTGCTGCCCACCTACCGCGAGGAGGCTGCGGCGCGCGAAGCCCTCGGCGTGCCGCCCCTGCCCCTGACGGCACCCCAGGCGCAGGCCCTCACCCAGTTGCTGGAGCAGCCTCCCGCCGGCGAGGAGGCGTTCCTGCTGCATCTGCTGAGCGAGCGCATCCCGCCCGGGGTGGATGAGGCCGCCTATGTGAAGGCCGGCTGGCTCAGCGCCGTGGCCCAGGGCGTCGCATCAAGCCCCCTGGTCAGCCCCCTGGAGGCCACCGGGCTCCTGGCCACCATGATCGGCGGCTACAACGTCGGCGCCCTGATCGCCCTGCTCTCCAGCCCGGAGGCCGCCATCGCCGCAGAGGCCGCCCGGGGGCTGAGCCGCACCCTGCTCGTCTACGACGCCTTCCACGACGTCCTGGAGCTGGCCGAGACCAACCCCCTGGCCCGCCAGGTGGTGGACAGCTGGGCGGCGGCCGAATGGTTCCACGCCAGGCCCCCCTTGTCGGAGGCGATCACCGTCACGGTGTTCAAGGTGTCCGGGGAAACCAACACCGACGACCTGTCGCCGGCCACCCACGCCACCACCCGTCCGGACATCCCCCTGCACGCCCAGGCAATGCTGGAGACGCGCATGCCGGAGGGGCTCGGCCTGATCGCCGAGCTGAAGGCCAAGGGCCACCCGCTGGCCTACGTGGGCGATGTGGTGGGCACGGGCAGCTCGCGCAAATCCGCCATCAACTCGGTGCTCTGGCACATCGGCACCGACATTCCCCACGTGCCCAACAAACGCAGTGGCGGGGTGGTGCTGGGCAGCAAGATCGCGCCGATCTTCTTCAACACCGCCGAGGATTCCGGTGCCCTGCCGATCGAGTGCGACGTGAGCGCCCTCAGCAGCGGCGACGTGATCACGATCCGGCCGTATGCGGGCACGATCGAGCGGGCCGCCGGAGAGCCTGGCGCCGGAGAGGTGGTCGCCCGCTTTGAGCTCAAGCCCAGCACCATCGCCGACGAAGTGCGGGCCGGCGGCCGCATCCCCCTGCTGATCGGCCGCTCGCTCACCGACAAGGTGCGGCTGCAGCTGGGCCTGCCCGCCTCCGAGGCCTTCATCCGGCCGGTGGCCCCCAGTGACACCGGCAAGGGCTTCACCCTGGCCCAGAAGATGGTGGGCAAGGCCTGCGGCCTGGCGGGCGTGCGCCCCGGCACGAGCTGCGAACCGCTGATGACCAGCGTCGGCAGCCAGGACACCACCGGGCCGATGACCCGGGATGAGATGAAGGAGCTGGCCTGCCTGGGCTTCTCCGCCGATCTGGTGATGCAGAGCTTCTGCCACACCGCCGCCTACCCCAAGCCTGTCGACATCAAGACCCACGCCGAGCTGCCCGACTTCATCAGCTCCCGGGGCGGCGTCGCCCTGCGGCCCGGCGACGGCATCATCCACAGCTGGCTCAACCGCATGCTCCTGCCGGACACGGTGGGCACCGGCGGTGACAGCCACACCCGCTTCCCGCTCGGCATCTCCTTCCCGGCCGGTTCCGGCCTGGTGGCCTTCGCCGCGGCCATCGGGGCCATGCCCCTCGACATGCCCGAATCGGTGCTGGTGCGCTTCTCCGGCTCCCTGCAACCTGGCGTCACCCTGCGGGACGTGGTCAACGCCATCCCCTACGTGGCCATCCAGCAGGGGCTGCTGACGGTGGAGAAGGCCGGCAAGAAGAACATCTTCAGCGGCCGCATCATGGAGATCGAAGGGCTCCCCGATCTGAAGCTGGAGCAGGCGTTTGAGTTGACGGATGCGACCGCCGAGCGCTCCTGTGCCGGCAGCACGATCAAGCTGAGCGTCGAAACGGTGAGCGAATACCTGCGCAGCAACGTGGCGCTGCTGAAGAACATGATCGCCCGGGGCTACAGCGACGCCCGCACCATGGCGCGGCGGATCAAGGCAATGGAGGCCTGGCTCGCCGATCCGGTGCTGATGGAGGCCGATGCGGACGCCGAGTATGCCGCCGTGATCGACATCAACCTCGATGAGCTGAGCGAACCGATCCTGGCCTGCCCCAACGACCCCGACAACGTCAAGCTGCTGAGCGAGGTGGCCGGTGACCGGATCGATGAGGTGTTCATCGGCTCCTGCATGACCAACATCGGCCACTACCGCGCCGCCGCCACGGTGATGGATGGGGCCGGCACCAGCGCCGCCCGGCTGTGGGTCTGCCCCCCCACCCGCATGGACGACGAGGTGCTGCGGGCCGAGGGGTACACCGCCAAGTTCGAGACCGCCGGCGCCCGCATGGAGCTGCCGGGCTGTTCGCTGTGCATGGGCAACCAGGCCCGGGTGGAGGACAACACCACCGTGTTCTCCACCAGCACCCGCAACTTCAACAACCGCCTCGGCAACGGCGCCCAGGTGTACCTGGGCAGCGCCGAACTGGCGGCGGTGTGCGCCCTGCTGGGGCGCATCCCCAGCCCGGCCGAGTACCTGGAGATCGCCGCGGCCAAGATCGATCCCCTCTCCGACCAGCTCTACCGCTACCTCAACTTCGACCAGATCGATGGCTTCGAAGATGCCGGCCGGGTGGTGAGCGTGGAGGAGGAGCAGAAGGTGCTGGCGGAGGTCTGAGATGGCGCACCCACGCCGTGCGTGGGTTCAGGGCACGGAGGGATCGAACCCGTGATTCACGTCTCGATCCCTCACCTCACCAAGGGCTGAGGCCTCAGCCCCCCACCACCAGGGCGTCGACGCTCGCATAGCGCTCGAAGTTCTCCCCAAGCAGCGACACATCGCCGCGTCGCTGCACCGTGAGCTTCTCGGGCTGATCGGAAACGACAGCCTTGCCCTTCACGAACAGGAACTGGCGTTTCTGGCCTTTGGGGTTCATCACGACCACCGTGGCGCTGTTGTTGGCCCGGCGGATCACGGAGGCCTTGCACCTGGTGGCCTTAACGCTGCTCCCGGACCCACAGAGCACCTCCGCTGAGCCATCGTACGGTGTGCCCGGGATCAGGGCACGCGGGGCGAGGGGAGCACCACTGATCCCAACCTTGAGGCTGTAGGTGCTGGATTCCTTGCGGCGCGCCGCCGGCCGCATCAGATACACCCTCACCCTGACATCGCCATCGCTGGGCAAAGGCCCACGGAAACGATTGCCGGAGCTGCTACCGATGAACAGGGCGGTGTCGGTCCCAGCTCGAAACGTGATCCTCTGACTGTCGATTGCGGTCTGGGCCAATCCAACCCCAGCTGGGAGACTGATGGCCAGAAGGCCAGCGGCAGCGAAGGCGAAGGGAGCACGCCTCGGTCCTTTGCTCGGGGTCAAGACAAATCCTACCTGGCTTGTTCCCGGGAACGTTTCTTCCCGCCTATTCAATGAGTGGGTGAGCCGTTCCGGTCTGTTGAAAAATGTGGAATGAATTCTCGAGCCACAGGTTACAGGTTAGGCCGCACGTCCTTGGCAGTACCACAAGGTGATGGGCAGAGCCTGCCCTTCAGTACGGACCATCTGTGAGGCGCTCCGACAACCACCACAGATTTCCAAACTGGTCTCGGATGCCGCCCTGCCTGTCGTTGTATGGCATGTTCGCTACATCCATGATCTTTACGCTCCCCGCAGCAATGGCCTTCACCATCGCCTCATCAGCGTTCTCGACGTACAGGTAGTACGAGGCTGGCATGGCAGGAAACTCTGCTGATGCCTCACTGACCATGACAGTTGATGTTCCAATCCGCACTTGTGCGTTCGCGATGCGATCACCGTTCATGTGGCGGCCAATCTCGACACCACCAAATGCCTCAGCGAGGAATTGAAGAAAGCGGTCTGCGCCTTCCATGAAGAAGTACGGAGTGACGGTACTGAAGCCTTGTGGAATTCGCATGGAATCTCCGTTTGTGCGGCCTAACGCTTCTCGGGCGGAGACGTCTAAGTCCCAAATCTTCCGCCGTGGAAAGCATACGTTCGAGTTGTCCTGAGGGCAACGCCGCCAAATCCGTTGATGGTCTGGGTTCACCTTTCAGAGCCATGACACCCCGTCGACTCAGGCAGACCTGGAGAAACACCCTGCTGCCGTAGCCCAACCTGGCCATCGGTTGGCGCTCCATCCAGGAAGTGGTTGAATCCAATCTCGCCGCATTGGGCCGGTTCGGACGGAAAAACTTGGGCACGAAGCTCCACCCAGCATCACTCCGAAGCGCTAAATCGCGGGCGCCAGCGGGCACCGTTCCGCGTCGGCGGCACCGGCCACCACCAAGTCCACCCCCACGCCAAGGGGCCCAAGGACCTGGCGAAAGCGCTGCCAGCAGGCGGCCTTCTCGGCGGGGCTGAGCTGGACTCGGCCCACGATCACCGCCAGGTCAAGGTCGGAATCGGGGCGCGCCTCGCCCCGGGCCCGCGAGCCGAAGCCAGCACCGCCATCAGCTCGGTGTCGGCACAGAGCCGTGACAGGGCCAGACGACAGACCTCCGGATCCAGGCCGGGGCCGAGATCCAGCAGAGGCGACAGCTGCTGCGGCTGACGCCAGGGAATCGCGGGCGGCTCGAACGACTGTGCAGAGGCAGTAGCCATGGAGAAACGCTACCGCCGCAGAACGCAGGGGCCCAGCGCCGCCGACCTGCCCTCGGTTGCTATTCGCCGCCTTGAACGGCCAGGAGCTTGCGCTGCTGCTTCCAGCGCAGCACCTGCCAGACCAGGAACACCATCAGCAGGGGCAGCACCGCCACCAGCACCACGAACCGGTAGGTGTTGTCGACGATCTCGCCGCCAGCGGTGGCGGACAGGACCTGCTCCACCAGATAGAGGCCGTAGAGCCCCAGCAGCAGCCAGCCCTCAAGGCGGGAGATCGTCCCGTTGCTCCAGAAGATCGGCAGGCAGGCCAGGGTGGTGGCCACCATGATCGGCAGGTCGCGGCTGATCATCACCGGATCCACCGCCAGCCCCTTGCTGCCGGAGGCCACGGCGCAGAGGCCCAGGATCAGTACCTGGTTGAGCAGGTTGCTGCCCACCACGTTGCCGATGGCCAGGTCGGCCCTGCCCCGGTAGGCGGCCACCACGGAGGTGACCAGCTCGGGCATGGAGGTGCCGGCCGCCACGATCGTCAGGCCGATCACCGTCTGGCTCACCCCCAGGGCCACGGCGGCCGTGGTGGCCCCCTTCACCAGCAGCTGCGAGCCCACAACCAGCAGGGCAAGGCCGGCGGCCAGCTTCAGGGAGGCGACCATCGGAGTGGCCCGTTCGTCTTCGATGTCCTCTTCGGCCGCCTCAGAATCTTCCGAGGCGGTGCGCATCTCCCAGACGACGTTGGCCACCATCGCGAACAGCAACGCCACCCCGGCCTGCCAGGTGACGCGGCCCGCGGAGGCCATCCCCCACACGGCCATGGAGATACCCAGCAGCAGCGGCACGTCCCGGCGCACCAGGCGGCTCCTGACCCGCAGGGGGACGATGGCCGCGCTGGCGCCGAGCACCACCAGGATGTTGAAGATGTTGCTGCCCACCACGTTGCTGACGGCCAGGTCGGCGTCGCCATTGAATGTGGAGATCAGGCTCACGAACAGTTCCGGGGCGCTGGTACCCAGCGACACCACCGTCAGGCCGATCACCAGCTGGGGAATGCCCAGCAGCAGGGACAGGGCGACGGAACCAGCCACGAACAACTCCCCGCCGCCAAACAGCACCAGGATCCCGAGGATGATCTCGACGGAACTTGGCAGCGTGGGCATCGAAGGAACTTTGTAAAGCCCCCCACTCTAGGTAAGCAACGCCGGGTCGTCCAAAGTGACACGCTGGAGCTCCCCACCCTGACGCCCCCCTGAATCAGGAAACCCTGCTGTTCCAGCCAGCCCGACCGGTCGCCGATGCCCTGCGCACCGTGCTGGCTTTCCCAAGCAGCTATTCGGTGGGGATCACCAGCCTGGGGTACCAGGTGGTGTGGGCCAGCCTGGCGCGCCGCAGCGACCTCGATGTGCGCCGGCTGTTCACCGACCAGGGGGACCCGCCACACCGGCACTGCGACCTGTTCGGTCTGTCGCTCAGCTGGGAACTCGACGGCCCCGTGCTGCTCGATCTGCTCGAGCGCCAGGGCATCCCCCTCTGGAGTCACCAGCGGGGGGAGGACGATCCGATCGTGTTCGGCGGCGGCCCGGTGCTGACCGCCAACCCCGAACCCCTGGCCCCCTTCTTCGACGTGGTGCTGCTCGGCGACGGAGAGCTGCTGCTGCCCGCCTTCATCGACGCGCTCCAGGCCGGGCGTGCCCTGCCCCGTTCCGAGCGGCTGTGCCTCCTGGCCAAGGTTCCCGGGGTCTACGTGCCGGCGCTCTACGCCCCCCGCTACGACAGCGAGGGAGCGCTGCTGGGAGTGGAGCCGATCGGGCCGGGCCTGCCGGCGACCATCGCCAAGCAGACCTGGCGCGGCAACACCCTCAGCCACTCCACGGTGATCACGCCGGAGGCGGCCTGGCCGTCGATCCACATGGTGGAGGTGGCCCGCAGCTGCCCGGAGCTGTGCCGTTTCTGCCTGGCCAGCTACCTGACCCTGCCGTTCCGCACCGCCTCCCTCGACGACGGCCTGATCCCGGCGGTGGAGACGGGGCTGGCGGTGACGCAGCGGCTCGGCCTTCTGGGGGCCTCGGTGACCCAGCACCCCCAGTTCGCCGACCTGCTGAGCTGGCTCGATCAGGACCGTTTCGAGGGCACCCGGGTGAGCGTCAGCTCGGTGCGGGCGGCTACCGTGACCCCCCAGCTGGGGCGGATCCTGGCCCGGCGGGGGAGCAAGTCGCTCACGATCGCGATCGAAAGCGGCAGCGAGCGGATGCGCCGGGTGGTGAACAAGAAGCTGAGCGGCGAGGAGATCTTCGCCGCGGCCCGCTACGCCAAAGAGGGTGGCCTCAGCGGCCTGAAGCTCTATGGCATGGCGGGGCTGCCCAGCGAAGACGACGCCGACATCGAAGCCACCGCCGACCTGCTGCTGGCCCTGAAGACAGCCACCCCGGGCCTGCGGCTCAGCCTGGGGGTGAGCACCTTCGTGCCCAAGGCCCACACCCCCTTCCAGTGGCAGGGGGTGCGCCCGGAGGCGGAGAAACGCCTGCAGCGGCTGGCGCGGCGCCTGCAGCCGAAGGGCATCGAGCTGCGGCCGGAGAGCTACGGCTGGAGCGTCATCCAGGCCCTGCTCTCCCGCAGCGACCGCCGCCTGGCGCCGGTGATCGCCGCGGCGCGGGGCCAGCACGACAGCCAGGGCGGTTGGAAGAAGGCCTACCGGGCGGCGCGGGCCGGGGACGTGGCGATGCCCACGGATCTGCCGTTCCCCCTACCGATGCCGCCCCCCTGGGAGGAGGTGGTCCATGCCACCTGGGCTGAGCAGCGGGTGTTGCCCTGGACCCATCTGGAAGGACCCCTGCCGCCGGCCACCCTGCTCAGGCATCGGCAGGAGGCGCTGGCTGGCGATAGCAGCGCAGACCCGCCAGCAGCACCCAGCCCGCCACATTGACGCGGCTGTCGTAGAGGGGAATGTCGGTGGCGTGCAGGGCCACCAGCACCAGGGTCGCCGCCCACCAGGCCCGATCGAACAGGCTGCCGCCGGCCATGCCCAGCCAGCCGGCCCGGCCCAGCAGCCACAGCACCAGCCCCACCACGAGCACGGCGACCGGCACCCCGTGGCTCAAGGCCAGATCGATCGGCAGGTTGTGGGGGTGGCCATGCCAGAAGCCGGTGCGCATCGGGTAAATGATGCTGAAGGCGGCCGCCCCCCAACCCAGCCAGGGCCGTTCGGCGATCAGCCCCACGGCCACCTGCCACTGGGCCAGGCGGGTGATCGCCAGCGGACGCTGGCCGCCGTGCTCAAGGTCGATCAGCCGGCCCCAGATCGCTTCGGGCACCAGGTGGCGGGCCAGCTCCTGCAGGCCCAGGGGCACCCAGGGCAGGGTGGCCACACCGATCACCGCCAGCACCACCAGCAGCGCTGGCAGCAGCCACAGCCAGCTGCCCGGCCCCGCCACCAGGGGCACCGCCAGCATCAGGGCCCCCCAGGCATTGCGGGAATCGGTGAGGAACACCGCCGCCACAAGGCTGGCGGCGATCACCAGCACCACCCCCCGGCGCCGCCAGCCCTGGCGAACTTCGAGCAGGGCCGCCAGGGTGAAGGGCCAGGCCAGGACCATCCAGGCCCCGGCGATGTTGGCGTAGTCGAACAGTCCCGCGAGCCGCTGCGGCGGATTGCCCCCGGCCTTGATGTGCCAGATGATCAGACCTCCCAGCCACTGAAAGGGTCCGCTCCAGCCCCACCAGAGCTGGCCCAGGCCGGTGAGGATCACCGGTACCGTTCCCGCCACCAGGGCCAGCGCTACCCGGCGGCGGGCGGCGGGGGTGCCGAGATAAACCTGGAAGCCCCAGAAACCCCAGAAGAAGGGCAGCCAGTTGCCCATCCCCAGCCAGGCCAGTTCGTTGCTGGCGGCCCGGAAGCAGCCCAGCACCATCAGCACCGCCGCCACCAGAAGCACACCATTGGCGCGGTCCTCAAGGACGGGCCGGCGGCCGCGGCTGCCCAGGATCAGGGCCAGCAGCAGGGCCAGACCGGCCAGGAAGGCGCTGCTGGCCAACAGGAACAGCCCCAGCTGGAAACAACGCCAGCCCAGCGGGGTGGCGGCGTCAGGGCGAGACGCCTGCAGGCGGTCGTCGAGGGCGGAAAAACGGATCACCGGAGCAGTGGCGGGTCCCATGGCACCGCTCAATCAAACACAGCGGTTCGGCCGCGATAAACCATCACCTGTCGGCGCAGAAACAGACGCACAGCCCTGGCCAGGGCCAGCCTTTCGGTGTCACGGCCCTTGCGGATCAGGTCTTCCACCTCGTCACGGTGGCCGACATGCATGGTGGCCTGCTCGATGATCGGGCCCCCATCCAGCTCCTCGGTGACGAAGTGGGCGGTGGCGCCGATGAGCTTGACCCCCCGCTCCCAGGCGCGGTGATAGGGCTGGGCCCCCTGGAAGGCAGGCAAAAAAGAATGATGGATGTTGATCACCTGGGAGAAGCGGGCCAGGAAGGCGGGGCTGAGCACCTGCATGTATTTGGCCAGCACCACCAGCTCGATCCCCTCCTCCTCCAGCAGGGCCAGCTGGCCCTGCTCCACCTCCGAGCGGGAGGCCGCCGTGATTGGCAGGTGCACGAAGCGGGCACCGAAATCAGCTGCCAGCGTTGCCAGATCCGGGTGGTTGGACACCACCAGGGGCACCTGCATCGGCAGTTCCCCGGAGCGGGTGCGCCAGAGCAGATCCACCAGGCAGTGGTCCTGACGGCTGGCAAAGATCGCCACCCGGGGCAGGACATCGGAAAAGTGCACCTGGCCCTCGCCGCCGAGACGCCCCGCCAGGGCGGCCACGGCCGGAACGATGGCCTCCCGCGGCAGACCGAAGCCCTCCAGAGCCCATTCGATCCGGCTCAGGAACAGCCCCGCCCCCGCATCGGTGTGGTGATCAGCGTGGAGGATGTTGCCGCCGTTGGCGGCCACCCAGCCCGAGAGTTCGCTCACCAGCCCTGGCCGATCGGGGCAGATCAGCTGCAGGATCGCCGTGGGGGCACGCATCGATGGTTCCGGAACGGAGCGGGCGGGACCGTCATGGTGGCGCAGGCGGGCCGGTAAAGTCGCTGCGCCAGCCACGTCACAGCACCGTCCCATGGCCGTCGCGTCGATCTCCGCGCCCATCTCCCTGATGGCTGGCCTGCGCCGCCTTGGCCTGCTCGCCGTGGCCCTGGTGCTCAGCGTTTCTCTGGTGGCCTGCTCGGGCGACCAGAGCCGCAAGCCCCCGACGATCAGCCCCGCGGACATGACCCTGATCGCCCGCCAGGCCGAAGGGTTCCTGGCCTCGAAGGAGCGCCTGCCCGAACTGGCCGATCTGGTCAACGACCGCAACTGGGTGTTCACCCGCAACCTGATCCACGGTCCGATGCAGGATCTGGGTCGCCAGATGCTCTACATCAACCAGCGCCTGCTGCCGGCCGACCGGGCCGAGGCCGGCAAGCGGGCCACGAAGCTGAAAGCCTCCCTCGCCAAGCTCGATGAGGCCGCCCGTCTGCAGGACGGCGAGAACCTCCGCAAGGACTACATCAAGGTGGCCACCGGCTTCAGCGCTTATGCCGAGGTGATCCCGGCCGAGGCCGTCGCCATGGCGGAAGCCTTCGCCGCCGAAGACAAGCTGTCGAACGCCGTGCCCCCCGCCCCCTCGCCGACCACCCCGGCTCCCCAGCCGGTCTCCGTGAGCAACGCCGACGCCTGAAGCCGGCCCTCCGCAAGGGCCGCCAACCGGCGGCGCCTCCAGCACGGTGATCGTCGTGGGGGCCGGGATCGTGGGCCTGGCCTGCGCCTGGTGGCTCCAGGGTCGGGGCCATCAGGTGATGCTGCTGGATCCGGGCCTGGCCGGTGGTGGCACGGGCGATGACGACCCGGGGGGCGTGCAGCGCAGCGGCAGCCGGGCTGCCCTCGGCGTGCTGATGGCCGACAGCTTCCACCGCGACCGCGGCCGGGCCTGGGAGCTGCGTCAGCGCAGCCAGAAGCTCTGGAGCCAGTGGCGCCGCGATCTGGCCCAGCGGGGGCATCCGATCCCCTACCGGGCCGGGGTGCTGCTGCTGGCCGCCGATGGCGCCGAAGTGGAACGGCTGGTGGCGCTGGGGGCGCGCAAACGGGCCCTGGGCCTGCCCCTGGAGCCCTGGGACCAGCAGCGGCTGGAACCGCTCCAGCCCACCCTGCCCCAACCCACCCTGGCAGGGCTCCACTGCGGCCGCGATGGCCAGATCGACCCCGGTGCCGCCCTGGCCGCCCTGGCGGCGGACGGCAGGCAACGGGGCCTGGCGCTGCGGGCGGAGGCGGCCGTCGCCCTGCAGCCGGAGCGGGGCGGCTGGCGGGTGGAGCTGGCCGGCGGCGGCGTGGAGCAGGCGGCCTGGGTGGTGCTGGCGCCGGGAACCGCCGCCAGCACCCTGCTGGAGAGTGTCCTGGGCAAGGAGCGTGACCGCTGGGCGCTGGAGCCCGTGCTGGGCCAAGCCCTGGAGCTGGAACTGGAGGCACCCCTCCCCTCCCATTGGCCTGGGACGGTGGTGTGGCGCGGCCTCAATCTGGTGCCCCGTCCGGACCTGGAGGGGGGCCGGCGGCTGTGGCTGGGGGCGACTCTGGAACCGGGCAGCAGGGCCGACCCAGATGAGCTGGTTCAGCTGCGCCAGCTGGGGGACGCGGCGCCGGAGTGGTTGCGAGGGGCACGGGTGGTGCGCCACTGGCAAGGGCTGCGGCCGCGCCCGGTCGGCCAGCCGGCCCCCCTGTTGGAGCAGCCGGCCGCGGGACTGCTGCTGGCGACTGGCCACTACCGCAATGGGGTGCTGCTGGCGCCGGCCAGCGCCGCCTGGGTGGCCGAACGGATCGAGGCCGGCCACCGGGACGCCTGACGACCGCGGCGGGCCATGCACGCGGGGGCCCATGAAAAAAGCCCCCCGAGGGGGGCTTGGTGCGGCAGGATCCGGGCCGGGCGGCCCAGGGATCACTTGCTCTCGGTGAACTCGGCGTCGATGACGTCATCGGCGGCGGCGGCGTTGCCGTTGCCATTGCCATTGCCGCCAGGGGCGGCGCCAGAGGGAGCACCCTCGGCCCCGGCCTGCTGGTACACGGAGGCACCGGCGGCATAGAGGGCCTGCTGGAGCTGCTCAAGGCTGGCCTTGATGGCCGGGCTGTCGTCCTTCTCAAGGGCTTCCTTGAGGTCGGCGGAGAAGGCCTCCACCTTGGCCTTGTCCTCGGCACTCACCTTGTCGCCCAGGTCGCCCAGCTGCTTCTCGGCCTGGTAGATGAGGGTTTCGGCCTGATTCTTCAGGTCGATCTTCTCGCGCTTCTCCTTGTCGGCGCTGGCGTTGGCTTCAGCGTCCTTCACCATCTTGTCGACTTCGTTGTCGCTGAGGGTGGAGGCTCCGGTGATGGAGATGCTCTGCTCCTTGCCGCTGCCTTTGTCCTTGGCGGTGACGCTGAGGATGCCGTTGGCGTCGATGTCGAAGGTGACTTCGATCTGGGGCACGCCGCGGGGGGCCGGGGGGATGCCGTCGAGGCGGAAGGTGCCCAGCGACTTGTTGTCGGAAGCCATCTCACGCTCACCTTGGAGCACGTGGATCTCCACGTTGGTCTGGCCGTCGACGGCGGTGGAATACACCTCCGACTTCTTGGTGGGGATCGTGGTGTTGCGGGTGATCATCTTGGTCATCACACCGCCGAGGGTCTCCACGCCCAGGGAGAGCGGGGTGACGTCGAGCAGCAGGATGTCCTTGACCTCGCCGGCGAGCACGCCGCCCTGGATGGCGGCACCCACGGCCACCACCTCATCCGGGTTGACCGTCTGGTTGGGGGTCTTGTTGGTGATCCGCTTGACCAGCTCCAGCACCGCGGGGATGCGGGTGGAGCCACCCACCATCACGATCTCGTCGAGCTCGCTGGTGGAGAGCTTGGCGTCCTTGAGGGCCTGCTCCACCGGCACCCGGCAACGGTCGATCAGCTTGGAGGCGAGTTCCTCGAACTTGGCCCGGGTGAGGGTGAGGTCGAGGTGCTTGGGGCCTTCCGGGGTGGCGGTGATGAAAGGCAGATTGATCTCGGCCTGGGTGGCACTGGAGAGTTCGATCTTGGCCTTCTCGGCGGCCTCGGTGAGGCGCTGCAGGGCCTGCTTGTCCTGGCGCAGATCGATGCCTTCGTTGCTCTTGAAGTTGTCGGCCAGGTAATCAACGATCACCTTGTCGAAGTCGTCGCCGCCCAGGTGGGTGTCGCCACTGGTGGAAAGCACCTCAAAGACGCCATCGCCCACTTCGAGCACGGAGACGTCGAAGGTGCCGCCGCCGAGGTCGAACACGAGGATGCGCTCATTGCTCTTGCGATCCAGGCCATAGGCCAGGGCCGCGGCCGTGGGCTCGTTGATGATGCGCAGAACCTCGAGGCCGGCGATCTTGCCGGCGTCCTTGGTGGCCTGCCGCTGGGAGTCGTTGAAGTAGGCGGGGACGGTGATCACCGCCTGGGTGACGGTCTCACCCAGGTACTTGCCGGCGTCTTCGGCCAGCTTGCGCAGCACTTCGGCCGAGATCTCCTCGGGAGCGAACTGCTTGCTGAGCACCGGGCACTTGATCTTGACGTTGGAGCCGGCCTTCTCAACGCCATAGCTCACTTCCTTCGATTCCTCGTTCACCTCATCGACCCGGCGGCCGATGAAACGCTTGACGGAATAGAAGGTGTTCTCCGGGTTCATGACCGCCTGGCGTTTGGCGATCTGCCCCACCAGCTTGTCCTGGTTCTTGGTGAAGG
Organism: Cyanobium sp. Aljojuca 7A6; assembly: GCF_024346455.1. GTDB lineage: Bacteria > Cyanobacteriota > Cyanobacteriia > PCC-6307 > Cyanobiaceae > Cyanobium. Next base: position 47,366 of record NZ_JAGQCY010000007.1, on the reverse strand, counting down.
CGACCACCGAGGGCGTCGTGCGGAAACCCTCGGCGTTGGCGATCACCGTGGGCTTGCCGCCCTCCATCACGGCGACGCAGCTGTTCGTGGTGCCGAGGTCAATACCGACGACCTTGCCCATGGATAACCACCTCCTGGTGTGGATGAATGTCTGGCTTCAGCCATCTTCCGCATCAGGGGTTGACTCGGGCGAGGTGTGGTTCCCGAACCGATGCCGTACCGGTACGGAGCCGGCGGCCTGTCGGAGCCTGGGATCCGGCGGATCTACGGTCGGGCGGCAGCTGCTCCCGCGAGCCCATGGTGACCCCCCCGACAGCACCGGCGATCGGTGGCGGCACGGCCCTGGTGGGGGTACTGGGGGATCCGGTGCGCCATTCCCTCTCACCGGCGATGCACAACGCGGCCATCGCCGCGCTGGGCCTCGACTGGGCCTACCTGGCCCTGCCGGTGGCGGCGGCGGACCTGGCCGTGGTGCTGCGGGCCCTGGCGGCGATCGACTGCCGCGGCCTCAACGTCACCCTGCCCCACAAGCAGGCCGCTGCCGAACTGGCGGACGCGCTGACGCCGCTGGCCCGGCGGCTGGGGGCCGTGAACACCCTGGTGCGACGCGAGGGCGGGGGATGGCTTGGCACCAACACCGATGTGGAAGGGTTCCTGGCGCCCCTGCAGGCGCTCACGGCCCGCGAGGCCCTGGTGCTGGGCTGTGGCGGCAGCGCCCGGGCCGTGGTAGCGGGTCTGGTGGACCTGGGCGTGGACTGCATCCGAGTGGCGGGCCGCGATGCCAGGCGCCTGGAGCCCTTCGTCCGCTCCTGCTCCGACTGGGCCCCTGGCCTGGTGCCCCTGGCCTGGGAGGCCGACACGGCCGGCTCACCGGACCCCCTGGCCGCCGCCCTGGCGAGTGCCGATCTGGTCGTGAACACGACGCCGGTGGGCATGGCCTCAGCCCGTGATCCCACAGCGGCGGAACGCTCACCCCTGCGCCCCGACCAGATGGCGGCGCTGTCGCCGGCGGCCACCGTCTACGACCTCATCTACACCCCCAGACCCACGGCCCTGTTGCGCCTGGCCCAGGAGCAGGGCTGCCGCAGCATCGACGGCCTGGAGATGCTGGTGCAGCAGGGGGCCGCCTCCCTGCGGCTCTGGAGCGGGCTCGAGGAGATGCCGGTCATCGCCATGCGGACCGCGGCTCTGGCCAGACTGGAGGGCCCCTAGCCTGCAGGCACTGTCCTGCCTTTCCCAGAGCCCCCATGGAAGGTCCTCCGATCTGGCAGCGGCTGCTGGGAGCCCTGGCCTACCTGCTGCCCCTGAGCGACGCCCTGCGTTTCGGGCAGGCCCTGTTCGACATGTTCCCACTGCTGCAGTGGGTCGCCCTGCCGGCCCTGCCCCTGGTGGTGCTGGAGCGGGCCGTTCCCTTCGGCGGGCTGGTGCTGTTCCTGGTGCTGTTCCTGCTGGTGGTGCGCAACCCCAAGGTGCCCTACCCGATCCGCTTCAACGTGCTGCAGGCGATCCTGATCGACATCGTGCTGGTGCTGCTCAGCCTGGCCTTCGACACGGTGCTGGCTCCCCTCGGCGCCGGTTTCGCGATCCGCACCCTCTCCAACACGATCTTCCTCGGCACCCTGCTGCTGGTGCTGTTCTCGGTGATCCAGAGCCTGCGGGGCAAGGAAGCCGACATCCCCACCGTCTCCGAAGCGGTGCGGATGCAGCTCTACTGATCCCCCCCTGCACAAGGAGCCGACGGTGCTGCGATAGGTTCTTGAATCCGTCGCTGACGGGCTCCGTGCCCCTCAGCCCCTCCACAGGCGACCATGACGCAGCCCTATTACGAAACCATGTACATCCTCCGGCCGGACATCCCGGAGGAAGAAGTCGAGACCCACGTGGCCAAGTACCGCGACCTCGTGATTGAGGCCGGCGCCGAAGTGCTCGACACGCAGATGCGCGGCAAGCGCCGGCTGGCCTATTCGATCGCCAAGCATCGCGAAGGCATCTACGTGCAGCTCAACCACAGTGGCAATGGCCAGCAAGTGGCTGTGCTGGAGCGGGCCATGCGTCTCTCCGAAGACGTGATCCGCTATCTGACAGTGATCCAGGACGGCCCGATGCCTCCCCCCCGCAGCGCCCCCGGCGCTGCCGTGGACGTGGCTCCCACCGAACCGGCGGCGGTCTGATCCCGGTTGTTCATCGCTGAGCACTGGGCCTACAGTCCGCCCAATGGGTGGTAGGCGATGACTGCGACGGACAAGGAGGACGCCAATCCGGACGGGAAGAGTCCCCCCCGTGCCGTTCCGGCTCAGCCGGCCTACAGCCCCTCCGGTTGGCCCGCCAACCAGGCGCCGTCGGCGCCGAGCGTGCTGACACACGGCCAGGCGCCGGCGCCACCCGCCAGCTTCAGTTTCGGCGAGGTGGTTGCTGCGGGCGGTGAAGCGGATTCCAGCCCCAGGGACGCGATCGACGCCGAGCCGATTCTCCTGGCCCCGGACCAGCCACCGGCCCCTCCCCAGGCCCCAAAGGCGGCTGGGCCTGGTCCGTCCAGCCTCGCTATCACCACCACCGGCCCAGAGGCCCAGCAGCTCGAGATGGAGCTGGCGGCCGCCCGGGATGAGATCAAGGCCCTGCACGAAATGCTCGAAGACCTGCCCGAGATCTTCGAGCGCAAGTTCCAGCAACGCCTGGCCACAGTGCTGGAGCACCAGAAGCATCTTCTCGACGACAACCAGGCCCTGCGGGAACGGCTCTACAGCCTCAATCCGGCCGCCGACGTGCCGCCCCCCGGGTCAGGACGCCCCCAGCCCCTGCTGCTGCCCACGGTGGCCAGGAAGGAGGGTTGGGGCCAGGCCCTGAAGCGGGCCCTGCGGCTGGGCGGGCCGGAGGCCGATGGAACAACCCAGAAAATCAGTCGCCACGACGACGGGCGGCCCATAACCGCGTAGGCATCCCCCAGACGTAGATGAAGCCCTCGGCGGCGCGGTGATCGAACAGGTCCTCGGCCCCGTAGGTGGCCATGTCGGGCACATAGAGGCTGTCGCTGGCGCTGGAGCGCCCCACCACCGTGGCGCTGCCCTTCTGCAGCCGGATCCGTACCAGGCCATTCACCGTGGCCTGGGTGCGATCAAGAAAGCCGTCAAGAGCGTCCTTCAGGGGGCCGAACCAGAGGCCCTGATACACCAGGTCCGCCCAGCTCATCTCGATCTGGCGCTTGTAGCGGAGCACGTCGGCAGCCAGGGTGAGGCTTTCGAGCTCCTGGTGGGCGCGGATCAGCAGCAACAGGCCGGGGGTTTCGTAGATCTCCCGGCTCTTGATGCCCACCACCCGGTTCTCGATCATGTCGAGGCGGCCGAAGCCATGGGCCCCCGCCAGGGCGTTGGCCCGCCGGATCAGGGCCACCGGATCGAGGCGCTCGCCGTCGATCGCCACCGGATTGCCCTGCTCGAAGGCGATCTCCACCACCTGCCCCTCGGCCGGGGCGTCCGCTACGGACCGGGTCATGGCGAAGACCTCTTCGGGCGGCTCCACCATTGGATCCTCCAGGGGCCCGGCTTCGACGCTGCGGCCCAGCAGGTTGAGGTCGATCGAATAGGGGGATTTCTTGCTCACCGGCGCCGGAATGTCACAGCGCTCGCCGTAGGCGATCGTCTCTTCCCGGCTCATGCCCCATTCCCGCGCCGGCGCCAGCACCTTGAGGTCGGGGGCCAGGGCACCGATGGCGACATCGAAGCGCACCTGATCGTTGCCCTTGCCGGTGCAGCCGTGGGCCACCGCATCGGCACCCACCTCCCGGGCCACCTCCACGAGGCGGCGGGCGATCAGGGGGCGAGCCAGGGCCGTGGAAAGGGGATAACGGCCCTCGTAGAGAGCATTGGCCCGGATGGCGGGAAAGGCGAACTCACGGATGAACGGATCGATCAGGTCGTCGACCAGAGAGCGGCTGGCACCGGCGGCCAGGGCCTTGAGCCGGATCGGCTCGAGTTCATCTCCCTGACCCAGGTCGGCGGCGAAGGTGATCACCTCCTTCACGCCCCACTCCCGCAGCAGGTAGGGAATGCAGACGCTGGTGTCGACCCCGCCGGAATAGGCGAGCACCACCCTCTCCGCGCGCGGCGTTCCTGTCGGCGGCGCACCGCCCGCCACCTGCTGCCCCATCTCCGCCATCAGTGACGCTCCTGCGCTGTGGCGACCGATTCTGTCGCCTCGGGGCATTCTCCCCCCTGGTCCGCCGCCGGCAGGCGCCAGCGCAGCAACACCACCAGGGCCAGCAGCAGGGGCGGCCCGAGCACCAGGGCGGCCACCACGGCCGGCAGGATCGGCAGGGGCCGGGGCCAGCGGACGGCGGCCGCGGCCAGCAGGGTGCTGAGCACGAGGGCCGCCGACCAGAGACGGCCCACGTCCAGGATCTTGGCGGTGGTCATTTGGAGGTGCTCATGGGTCACGCGGTAGGGTGATGAGTCGGTCCTTGACGACCCAGCCTGACGGCATGAGCATTCTCGACACGATCAACCCCTCCCTGACCCGCTACCGGCGCAACGAGCCTGCACCGGTGCTGCCGTTGCGGGATGAGCCCGACCTGCTGAGCCTGCTGGAGGCCAGCGGCCGCCTGGTGGCCGACGAGGAAACGGCCAGCACCGATGTGAGCACGGTGGAAGAGGAGGAGTTGTCGGCACTGATGGGCGAGAAAGAGGATTACAGCCCGGCGGACGAACCCTCGGAGGAAGACTGGGAGGACTGACGGTCCGATCCGTCATCACCCTGCAGCCTCTCCGATGGCCTCCCGCGACGGCCGCACGCCTGCGGCCCTGCTCGCCCTGATCCTGCTGGCCGCGTGCCTGGCCAGCGATGCCCTGGTGGCCAACTCCATGCTGACCCTGCCCCTGGTGGTGGCGGCCCTGGTCAGCGCTGGCGTCGCGGCCCTGGGGGTGCCCCGGCTGCGGGCCCTGAAGCTGGGCCAGGTGATCCGCGATGAGGGTCCCCAGGCCCACCACAGCAAGGCGGGCACACCCACGATGGGAGGCCTGCTGGTGGTTCCTGTGGGGGTGCTGGTGGGGGGGCTGATCAGCCCGCAGGATCCCCGCCTGCTGGCGCTGGCGGCGGTCACCCTGGCCTACATGGCCATCGGCGCCGTCGACGACTGGCGCAGCCTCACCCGCCGCACCAACACCGGCCTCAGCCCCCGGGGCAAGCTCCTGCTCCAGGCCCTGGCCGCGGTGGCCTTCCTGGTCTGGGCCCACCAGGGCGGCTGGCTGGGTGGCGGCATGCCCGGCGATCTGGGTCTGCCCTTCGGCCGGGTGCTCACCCTCGGGTTACTGATCTGGCCGCTGGCCCTGTTCGTGTTCCTGGCCGAGAGCAACGCCACCAACCTCACCGATGGGCTGGATGGCCTGGCCGCCGGCTGCGGCGCCGTCGTGTTCACCGGCATGGGGCTGCAGCTGATGCTGCGGGGCCATGGGGGAGATCCGGTGCTGGCCGCCTTCTGCACGGCGATGGCGGGCTGCTGGCTCGGTTTCCTGAGCCAGAACCGGCATCCAGCCAGGGTGTTCATGGGCGACACCGGCTCCCTCGCCATGGGGGCCGCCCTCTCGTCGGTGGCGCTGCTCAGCGACAGCCTCTGGCCCCTGCTGCTGATGGGGGGGGTGTTCCTGGCCGAATCCCTCTCGGTGATCCTGCAGGTCGGGGTGTTCAAGGCCACCAAGGGCGCCGACGGCCAGGGACGGCGGCTGTTCCGCATGGCGCCCCTGCATCACCATTTCGAGCTGGGGGGACTGCCGGAGCAGAGCGTGGTGCTCGGCCTTTGGGGCGTCAGCCTGATACTGGTGTTGGTGGGATTGGTCCTGCTGCCCTGAGCAGCCTTCCCTGTCGTCGCTCGCGTCGACCCCCGCCGACCGTTCCGTCGCACCCCGGGCCATGGCGTTTTTCACCTGGAAGGAAACGGGCCTAACCGCCGACTGCGCCAGCCTGGAGGCCATGGCGGCACGGTTTGAGGAGGCCTCAGCTCTGATGCGCCGCATGGCCGGCGAGGGCTTCAAGGTGGAACGCCACCCGGAGGGCCAGCGCATCACCCACCCCGATCCCGCCGTGTTCGGGGCCTACGGGTTTGTGAGTGAGGAATCAGCCGAGAGCCAGCTCACCCTGCTGGACGAGACCAAACAGTGATCACCGATCACCGCCCCCCGCGGGACGGCTGCAATGGCGCTCAACGACGGACGTAACCCACCAGCCACACCACCACGAAGGCCAGGGAGGAGACGCCCAGGTAGATCAGGGTCCATTTCTGGAAACCCGCCACATCCCAGCCGAAGGGCAGCAGCCCGTTGGCTGCATCGCCAGCGGTGCTGAAGGCTAGAGGGAGGAGAGCCACAAGCATCGCGGCACGTTAGGGGAAAGGGCGCGCGCCGCGTCAGGATCGCCCGACCCGCTTCCCTGCCATGGCACCTGGCCCTTCTCCCTTCCCACGGACGGTGATGCTGCTGGGCAGCGGCGAGCTCGGCAAGGAGGTGGCCATCGCCGCCCAGCGGCTGGGCTGCCGGGTGATCGCCGTCGACCGTTACGCCGAGGCCCCCGCCATGGCGGTGGCGCAGGTGAGCGAGGTGGTGGCCATGGCCGACCCCGAGGCCCTCAAGGCGGTGGTGCGGCGCCATCACCCCGACGTGGTCATCCCGGAGATCGAAGCCCTGGCGGTGGATGCCCTGGCGGAGCTGGAGGCCGAGGGCCTCACCGTGATTCCCACCGCCCGGGCCACGGCGGTGACCATGAACCGCGACCGCATCCGCGACCTGGCCGCCCAGGGGCTGGGGCTGCGCACCGCCCGCTTCGCCTATGCCGAAAGCGCCGCGGAACTGGCGGCAGCGGCGGCCCCCCTGGGCTGGCCCGTGGTGGTGAAGCCGGTGATGAGCTCGTCAGGCAAGGGGCAGAGCGTCGTGCACGGCCCTGGAGAGATCGAAGCCGCCTGGAACGGGGCCATGGCAGGAGCCCGGGGCGCAGGCACGCGGGTGATCGTGGAGGAGTTCCTGCGTTTCAACCTGGAGATCACCCTGCTGACGGTGCGCCAATGGCAGGGACCCACCCTTTTCTGCCCGCCGATCGGCCACATCCAGGAAAGGGGCGACTACCAGTGCAGCTGGCAACCGGCCCAGCTGGGGGCAGGGCAGCTGGCGGCGGCCCAGGCGATGGCGAAGGCCGTCACCGACGACCTGGGCGGCGCCGGCCTGTTCGGGGTGGAGTTCTTCCTCTGCGGCGAACCCGGTGCTGAAGAGGTGGTGTTCTCCGAGCTCTCGCCCCGGCCCCACGACACCGGCCTGGTGACGCTGGTGGGCCAGAACCTGAGCGAATTCGAGCTGCATCTGCGGGCGGTGCTGGGTCTGCCGATTCCCGCGATCCGCAGCCTCGGAGCGGCGGCCTCGCGGGTCATCCTGGCCGGACCGGAAGCCCCCAGCGGGGCCGGCACACCCAGCTACCTGGGCTTGGAGCAGGCTCTGGCGGTGCCGGACACCCAGGTGCTGATCTTCGGCAAACCCGACGTCCGGCCCTGGCGGCGCCTGGGGGTGGCCCTGGCCCGCGGCGAAGATGAGGCTGAGGCCCGCCGGCGTGCCGATGGGGCCGCCGCGCACGTTCAGGTGCAGACCAGCAGCTAAACCGTCGCCACCACTGGTTTTTCGACACTTCGAGCCCTATGGTGCGCCCCTGCGGGTAGCACAATGACTCAGGCCCATTCATCCTCAAGGCTCGCGCGCTCCCGGAAGGCACGGGAGAAGCGAGACATGGGGGCCGTGGCGCTCCCTGAGAACACCAGCCCCAGGCCCGATCCCAAGCATCGGCCGCCGGCCCAGCACCGGTCACGGCGCCGCCCCCTGGTCACCTTCGGGCTGGGTGTGGCCGTGGGAGCCGTGCTGGCCGGACCCATTCCGGCGCGGCTTGCCCCGTTCCTGGCCGGGCTGATTCCCACCCCCAAAGGCATCGGGGCGGTGCTCAATCCCCTCTCCGTCGAAAACCGCCGCATCCTGGTGCTCGGTCGCGACACCGTAGGTGAGAACACGGACGTGATGTTCACCGTGCGGCTCGACGGTGACATCACCCACATCACCCAGGTGCCGAGGGATACCTTCATCGATTCACCCCAGCTGGGGGTGGTGAAGGCCAATGCCCTGTTCGCCCTCGGCGGCATCCAGACCGCCAAGGATGAAGTGGGCAGCCTGCTGTCGGCTCCCGTCGACCGCTACTTGAAGGTGAATCTCGGCGCGGTCAACAAGCTGGCCGAAGCCCTCGGAGGCGTCGAGGTGGACGTGCCCAAGCGGATGTACTACGTCGACAACGCCCAGGGCCTCTACATCGACCTCTACCCCGGCAAGCAACTGCTCAAGGGCAACGACCTGGAAGGCTTCCTGCGCTTCCGCAATGATCCCGAAGGCGACCTGGGCCGGATGGATCGCCAGCGGCTGGTGATGGCCGAGGTGTTCCGCAAACTCGCCGATCCGGCCACGATCGCCAGGCTGCCGGCCCTGCTTGAGATCGCCGGCAACGACATGGTCACCGACCTCTCGCCGATCGAGTTGACCCAGCTGATGTCCGCCCTCGGCAGGACCAAGCTGAGCACCCAGCGGGTGCCGGGCCGGCTCTACTGGCACAACGACCTCAGCTACTGGATGCCCGACAGCAACCAGGCCCACTCCAGCGGCAGCGGCGAGGTCCCCTTCCCCTGAAGCTTCAGGCGGGGCCCCGGCCGTCGTCGGGGCTGCGCCAGCCGGCGGTGAGCTCGGCCAGGAGCTGGGCCAGACCCTCCTTCTTCGGCAAGTCGGCTTCAGCGGCCCACTCGATCTCCTGGATCTTGGCGTCATCAAGGCCCAGCAGCTCGACCAGGTGGCGGTAGGCCAGCCGTTCCTGGGCATTGATGCTGGACTCGGCCGGCGAGCGCCGCCCCACCCGGACCATCATGTAGCTCAGTTTCAGGGCCAGCTGGCGGGCATCGGAGCTGCCGAGCTGGTCCACCAGAGCGTCCAGGCCGGCCACCGGCAGCCTCTCGGCCAGAAAGGCCTCCAGCTTCGCTTCATCGACGAGGTTGGGGCTGTCGCCGTGCAGATGGCGGGCGACCAGCTCGGCGAGCAGCTCACGCTCGGCGGTAGAGCATTCACCGTCCGCCCAGGCGACGGTGCAGACGATGCGCAGCAGGGCCGCCTGGGCGGGGGTGAGTTCAGCCATGGGTCAGGCCGCGAGGGGAATGGGGGGATGCTGCTCCAGCACGTGCCGCAGGTAGCGGCCGGTATGGCTGGCGGCATTTTCGGCCACGGACTCGGGGGTGCCGATGGCGACGATGTGGCCGCCCTTGTCGCCGCCCTCCGGACCAAGGTCGATCAGCCAGTCGGCGCAGCGGATCACATCGAGGTTGTGCTCGATCACCAGGATTGAGTTGCCCTTGTCCACCAGCCGCTGCATCACATCCATCAGCTTGTGGACGTCATAGAAGCTGAGGCCCGTGGTGGGCTCATCGATCAGGTAGAGGGTCTTACCGGTGGCGCGGCGGGAGAGCTCGGTGGCCAGCTTCACCCGCTGGGCCTCACCGCCGGAGAGGGTGGGCGCGGGCTGACCCAGCTTGATGTAGCCCAGCCCCACGTCCACCAGGGTGCTGAGTCGGTCGCCGGCCTGGGGGATGGCGGCGAACACCTCGGCGGCCTGCTCCACGGTCATCTCGAGCACGTCGGCGATGGTGTGGCCCCGGAAGGTGACCTGCAGGGTTTCGCGGTTGTAGCGGGCCCCCTTGCAGACGTCGCACTGGACGTAGACATCAGGAAGGAAGTTCATCTCGATCACGTTCACCCCCTGGCCGCTGCAGGACTCGCAGCGTCCCCCCTTGACGTTGAAACTGAACTGGCCCACCTGGTAGCCACGGGCCTTGGCCTCCACCGTGGCGGCAAACACCTGGCGGATCGGATCGAAGGCGCCGGTGTAGGTGGCGGGGTTGGAGCGGGGGGTGCGGCCGATCGGCGACTGGTCGATGACGATCACCTTGTCGATCGCCTTGATGCCCCGCAGCTCCTCGAGCCCGGAGGGGAAAGGCACCTTCAGACCGAGGCGGTTCTCGAGGGCTGGGTGCAGCAGCTCGTTCACCAGGGTGCTCTTGCCGCTGCCGCTCACCCCGGTGACACACACCAGCCGGCCAAGGGGGATCTCCACATCAATGCCCTGGAGGTTGTTGCGGGTGCAGTTGGACAGGGTGAGCCGGCGGCTGCCGGAATCGCGGCGCTCGGCGGGGGTGGGAATGGAGCGGCGGCCGCTCAGGTAGGCCCCGGTGAGGGAGTCCTCGGCGATGAGGAGGTCTTCGAGGGAACCCTCGGCGACGATGTGGCCGCCATGGACACCGGCACCGGGACCGATGTCCACCAGGTAGTCGGCGGCGCGGATCGTGTCCTCGTCGTGCTCCACCACGATCAGGGTGTTGCCCAGGTCCCGCAGCTTGGTGAGGGTGGCGAGCAGGCGGTCGTTGTCGCGCTGGTGCAACCCGATGCTGGGCTCGTCGAGCACGTAGAGCACGCCGGTGAGGCCGGCGCCGATCTGCGTGGCCAGGCGGATCCGCTGGGCCTCTCCGCCGGAGAGGGTCATGGCGGGCCGATCAAGGCTCAGGTAATCGAGGCCCACATCGAGCAGGAAGCGCAGGCGCATGCGGATCTCCCGCAGCACCAGATCGCCGATCTGGATCTGGCGGCTGCTGAGCAGGGGCTCTGCCCCTTCACTGGCCCCCACGCCCATCAGGGCCTCGATGCGCTCCAGGGTGACGGCCACGCTCACCGAGGTGAGCTCGTGGATGGCATAGGGCCCCACACGCACCGCCAGGGCTTCGGGCCGCAGCCGCAGGCCATGGCAGCTTTCGCAGGGCACCAGCTCCAGGTACTTCTCCAGCTTCTGGCGCACCGATTCGCCACTGGCATCGCGCAGCTGACGCTCCAGGATCGGCAGGATCCCCTCGAAGGGACGCACATAGCCCTCGCTCTTGCGGTAGCGGCTGTCGGCCTTGATGGCGATCGGCTCCTCGCTGCCCTGCAGCAGCACCTGGCGCTGCTCCTCGGTGAGCAGGTTCCAAGGGGTCTTGAGCTCGAAGCCGAAGGCCTCGCCGACGCTGAACAGCAGCGAGAAGTAGTAGCTGTTCTCCTTGTCGCTCCAGGGGGCGATGGCGGCGTACACGGGCAGGGAGGGGTCAGGCACCACCCGCTCCATGGTGAACTTGCGCAGGTGGCCGATGCCGTGGCAGTCGGGGCAGGCGCCGTAGGGACTGTTGAAGGAGAACAGACGGGGGGACAGCTCCTCCATCACGGCCCCGTGCACGGGGCAGGCGAAGTTCTCGGAGTAAAGCCGTTCGCGCTCCACACCCTCAGGCAGGGGCTCGTTGGCCTTGGGCACCACCTCCACCAGAGCCAGGCCCTCACCGCGCTTCAGGGCGGTGCGCAGGGAGTCGGTGAGACGTTCGTTGATGCCTTCACGGGCCACCAGCCGATCGACCACCACCTCGATGTGGTGGGCATGGTTCTTGTCGAGCTCGATGTTGTCGGCCAGCTCGCGCACCTCACCGTTGATCCGCACCCGGGCGAAGCCCTCGGACACCAGGCCCGCCAGCAGCTTCACGTGGGTGCCCTTCTTGCCTCGCACCACCGGGGCGAGCAACTGGTAGCGGGTGCCTTCGGGCAGGGTGAGGATCTGGTCCACCATCTCGTCGATGGACTGGGGCCGGATCGAGCGACTGCACTGGGGGCAGTGGGGTTCGCCGGCGCGGCCGTACAGAAGCCGCAGGTAGTCCTGGATCTCCGTGACCGTGCCGACCGTGGAGCGGGGGTTGTGGCTGGTGGATTTCTGGTCGATCGAAATCGCCGGCGACAGCCCCTCGATCGCATCCACATCCGGCTTGTCCACCTGGCCAAGAAACTGGCGGGCGTAGGCGGAGAGGCTCTCCACGTAGCGCCGCTGGCCCTCGGCAAAGATCGTGTCGAAGGCCAGGGAGCTCTTGCCACTGCCGCTCACCCCGGTGAACACCACCATGCGGTTGCGCGGGATGGTGAGATCCACATTGCGCAGGTTGTGCTGGCGGGCCCCCCGGACCCGGATCACATCCTCGAGGCTGCCGCCGTTCAAGGTGCGCAGGGCGGCTTCCGGGGGCTCGCCGGAGGTGCCGTTTCCAGGGGCCGCGCTCTTGCTGGTGGTTCCGGCGCGGGCGCGGGGCATAAGGGGTGGTCGGCAGCCGATGAGTCTACGGGGGTCGACCCTGGGACAGGCTCAGGCCAGGGCGGGCAGGGGCGCCGCTTCGGCGCAGAGCTGCTGGCTGACATCCCAGAGGCGCCGGCACTGGTCGGCGTCGAGGGCGGCCGGGGCGATGCGCACCTCGGTGGGCCAGCCCCGCAGGCCGCCCCACTGGTCGGGGCCGTAGTGGCCAGCGGGCTTGGCCTCTGGGGCGGTGGCGGCGAACAGCTGGGGCAGGGCTCCCATGGCGGCGCTCTGGAACAGGGGATCCATCAACCGATAGGCGACGGGCTCAAGCCGGGAGCCGGTGGCGGCGATGGAGGCGGGCTGAAGGTTGGTGCGGGCAAAGCCGGGGTGTGCGGCCAGGGACAGGGCGGGACTTCCCTGGTCGGCGAGGCGCCGCTGCAACTCCAGGGCGAACATCACATTGGCCAGCTTGCTCTGGCCGTAAGCGCCCCAGCGGTCGTAGCGGCGCTCGCCCTGGAGGTCGTCGAAGGCGATGCGACCGAAGTACTGGGCCCCGGAGGTGACCGTGACCACCCGGGCACCGGGCCGGTCGCGCAACAGGGGCAGCAGGGCGAGGGTGAGGGCGAAGTGGCCGAGGTGGTTGGTGCCGAACTGGAGTTCGAAGCCCTGGCGGGTGAGGCGGCGGGGCGGGGCCATCACGCCGGCGTTGTTGATCAGCAGATCGAGGCGCCCATAGCGTTCGGCAACGATCCCTGCGACGGCGGCCACGCTGGTCAGATCAGCCAGATCCAGGTGCAGCACGTCGAGAGCGCCAGTGGAGGACGCCGTCGTGAGCAGCTCCTCGCGGGCCTGCTCCGCCTTCGCCAGCGAACGGCAGGCGAGCAGCACGGTGCCACCCTTGGCCGCCAGGGCCCGGGCGGTTTCCAGGCCCAGCCCGCTGTTGGCACCGGTGACCAGGGCGATCCGCCCGGACTGGTCAGGGATGTCGGCGGCAGTCCAGCGCATGGTGATCAGCAGAAGGGCAGGGCGTTGCGGAGAGATCCATCACCAGGAGAGGGACTCCCTCAGGAAATCGTAACGGAATGTGACGGATCCGGACCTTCGCGGCGGAGCAGGAAAAAGAACGGCTGCTCCATGCCCTTGAAGTCCATCACCCCCAGCACGGTGTCGTCGTCCAGCTGGCGGAAGACATCGTTGATGGGGAGATGGTCGTAAAGCATGGTGGCGCTGACCAAACCGCGAAAGCTGGTCATCCGCAGCCGGGCACTGGAGTCGGCGGTGCTCAGCAGGGGTATCAGCAGCTGGAACAGGCGGCCGACCAACGCCGATTTCGGCACGGGAAAATGCTCGCTCAGGCGCAGACCGGGGCCCAGCGTCTTCGGCTCCAGGCAGGCCAGCCCCCCGCCGAGGGTGGTGAACACCAGGGGATACACCGCCTCCGCACTGTCGAAGCGCTTGCCATGCCAGTGGAAGGCCTCCAGGGCGCCGTCGAGGGGGTGGCCGGTGGGGACGCTCTCCCCCGTCCAGGCACCGAGCATGAACGGGATCTCCACGGGGGGGAGCCCGTCGAAGCGGGCGAAGGCCTCGGCGGTGGTGGCGATGGGGGTGGGAGAACCCACGGCAGGTTCGCGCGTCAGGGGGCCATTGTCCGTCGCTGCCGCGTGCGCCGCGGCGATTCCCCCCAGCAGCGGCCGTACTCCGCCGCCGTGACACCACAGGCCAGCAGTCCGGCGGCCTGCATCAGTTCGGCGACGCTGCGGTGATCGTGGTCAGCCTCCTGCAGGAGTTGCCGCAGGCGCCGCAAGCGTCGCCGCTTCAGCTCCGCCATCGGCGACCGGCCCAGCTGCTCCCGGAAGCCGTACTCCAGGGTCCGGACGGAGATCCCCAAGGCCAGGCCCAGCTCCTCGAGGCTGACGCGACGGCCCAGGTGGACCTCCATCCAGCCGCAGGCGTCGGCCACGGCCTGGCGACGGCGACGGGCGCTGAGGCGATCCCCGTCCTGGTCGGGATCGGGCGGGTGGCTCCACGGGTGCAGGGCCTCCACCAGGGCCGCGGCGGCATGCTCGGAGCCTTCGGGTTGCCAGGCCGCGGCCATGGCCAGCTGCAGCCCTGCTGTGATCAGCCGACGATGAACCGGCCCCTGGTTGAGCAGGGGTGAGGGTGGTGCAGCCCCTGGCAGGCAGGCCTCGGGGATCAGGATCGAGAGGCCGGTGATGGTGTCGCTGGTGCAACCCCGCATGGCATCGCCGGGACGGAACAACAAGGCCATGCCCGGTTCGGCCAGTTGCTCGATCCCGTTGACCCATTCCTGCGTCAGTCCCTGGAGTGGCAACAAGAGCACCCCATGGCCGCCCTGCTGCCGCTGCAGCTCCACCCGGCCACTCCCGTGCAGCAGCAGCACCTCAAATTCCGCAACAGCCCCCCAACGGATATGGGCCCTGAAGGGAGGTGAACCCGGCAGCAGTCGGCTGCGGTGGTGGCCCAGGGTGCCGGCGACGAGGCTGTCCCAGGCGCCGAAATCGTCGCTGCGCAGAAGCGTGCTCAGGCCCGGTGCCTAAAGGAACTGCAGCGGCGACAGAACGGCCAGGGCACGGGTGCGTCTCGTTCCGTTGTACAGCGGCAGGACAACCGCCGCTGTCGGCATCAGCTGGGCAAGAGAGACGACACCCTGGGATCATCGCCTCCAACAGCAAGACTTGCGTTTTTCTTACATTGGACGCCCACTCATCCCTGGAATTGATGAACAAGATCCCAGGGTTTTATTGTCTTTCCGCATCCAATGCATAGGCTGGCTGGAGGTAACGATCTCTGGCATGGTCAAGGAAAGGCAGCGCGTTTCGATCTCGGCGATCGGCGGCCTGTTGACCCTGGGTGCCCTGGTTGGCGGCCCTGATCCGGCCAGGGCGGACACCATGCTCTCGATCGGAGCCAATGGTGTTCAGTATCAGATCGACTACGAGTTTTTCGTGGCACCGGATTCGCCCAGAGGCATCGATCCGCGCTTGCTGAACACGGCCTGGTGGGGACAGCAGCAAGCGGCCGAAGATACGGCTCACGGTTGCAGACACCCCTTGGCGCCGCCTATGGCTACACACCGCTTCTGCGACTCGGTCAGTGGGATCTCTGCTACTGGAATAGCGTGACTTCCAGTTCCAACTGCCTCGGCAGGACGGCAGATCTGCTGATCCTGAACTATCAGGCCGTGCCGACATCCCCGAACCCGAATGTGAGTGGCGCCGCCTCCAGCATTCTGGCCAATTCCCCTGGTCCCCAGCAGCCGGTGGCCGCGGGCCTGGGCCAGGGGGTGACCAACTATGTCGTCACCGGCCAGACGGGTCAGCCGACCGTGGTGGGCGCCACCAGCAACGCCGACTTCAATGGTGTCCTGGCCGCTGTGAACGCCCTGCCCAGCCAGGCAGCCGTGAATCGATCCTTTGAGCAGGTGATCGCCGAGCCCTACGCAAGCCAGATCTCGGTGGGTCTGGAGACCCTGGAACGTTTCCGCCAGGACGCCCTGCAACTGGCTCTGTCCACCCAGAAGATGTCCTTCGGCCCGGAGAACGGGAGCTGCAGACAACCGCCAGCCGCTGAGGGCAACGCCGACAAGCCGTCCGCCACCGAGCCGCCCTCCCCTGGATGCTCATGGCGCGACGGTCACCGCTGGGCCCTGATGCTGGATGCCTCCAACACCCAGGCGTCCCTGAGGGGAACCGGCGGCCTGGCCTCCCTGGATTATCAGATCTTCCAGTCCACCTATGGCCTGGAGTATCGCCTCTCTCCCGATTGGCGCCTGGGTGGCGTCTTCGGCTATGGAACCAGCGGACTGTCCAATTACCAGTTCAGCAACGTGACCATCGATGCGGACACCTATTCAGGTGCCGTCTACGGCCTGTACACGCCTGGACCAGCCTGGAAGATTGCTGCCCTGGCTGGTTACTCCAGTTTCCAGAACCGGTCCAACCGTCCGATCCAGTTCGGGACGATCGATCGCACGGCCCAGGCGCGATGGGCTGGCCATGGCCTCAGCCTGGCCTTGACCTCTGAATACGACTGGGTTCTGAACCCAGCCCGGCCAGCCGGCGGCGAAAACCCACCGGCCCCCCAGCGCGACGCCATCAGGCTCAAGCCACGGGCCCTCGTGTCCTACGCCAAATACAGCCAGGGGGCCATCAATGAAACCGGCGCCAACTCCTTGAATCTTGCAGTCAACAGTCACAAGGCTGATTCGCTCGTGCTGGGCCTCGGGGGAACCTTGGAAGTACCGATCAGTCTGTCGAATCAGTCACGGCTGATTCCACGCCTCAGCATCGGCTACGCGTACGACGTGATGGGGAATGCCGACCAGGAGCACCAGCTCACGGCCTCCTTCGCCCAGGTTCCAGAACCCGGATCGCTGACCCTTCTGGGTCAGAACCGGGGCGCCAGTGCCTTGGAAGTGGGCCTGAATCTCGAGTTTGAAGCCTCCGAAAGCCTGTCGCTCTATGCCGATGTGGGCGGCTCGTTCTGGAGCAATGGCAATGAGATCTCCTACGGCGGTGGTCTGCGCTGGCGGTTCGGGGGGGCTCCCGGGGGCGGTGCCCCCACCCCAGCCCCCTGAAGCGGAAGGCCGGCGGCACGGGGCCAGCACGGCTCCTAGCCTGAATTGGCCAGGAAAGCGCCGTTGCGATCGATGACCCTCCACGAAAAGCCGGCGGCCCGCTATTCGCTGGAGGACGACATCTACTCGTCGTCCGATCTCTCGGTCACCCTGCCCAAGACCCATTTCCCCCCGAAGGAACACAACCCGCGCGCCGTGTTTGCCGCGATTCGCGACGAGCTGATGCTGGATGGCAATTCCCGCCAGAACCTGGCCACCTTCTGCCAGACCTGGGTGGAGGACGAAGTGCACGCCCTGATGGATCTGTGCATCGACAAGAACATCGAGGACAAGGACGAATATCCCCAGACCGCTGAGATCGAAGCCCGCTGCGCCCGCATGGTGGCCGACCTCTGGCACGCCCCATCGATCAACGGCGCCATCGGCTGCTCCACCACCGGCTCCAGCGAGGCGGCCATGCTCGGGGGCCTGGCGATGAAGCGCCGCTGGGAGGCGGAGCGCCAACGGCAGGGGAAGCCCATCGACCGGCCCAACCTGGTGACCGGGCCGGTACAGATCTGCTGGCACAAGTTCTGCCGCTACTGGGACATTGAACACCGTGAAATCCCGATGCAGCCCGGTCAGCTGATCCTGTCCCCCGAAGCGGCCCTTCCGTACTGCGACGAGAACACCATCGGCGTGGTGCCCACCCTGGGGGTCACCTTCACCGGCCAGTACGAACCGGTGCAGGCGCTGGCGGCCGCCCTCGATGGCCTGGAGGCCCGCACTGGCCTGGACATCTCCATCCACGTGGACGCCGCCAGCGGCGGATTCCTGGCTCCCTTCTGCGCCCCTGATCTGGTGTGGGATTTCCGCCTGCCGCGGGTGCGCTCGATCAATGCCTCCGGCCACAAGTTCGGCCTGGCGCCCCTGGGGGTGGGCTGGGTGCTGTGGCGGCAGACCACCGATCTGCCCGAGGAGATGGTGTTCTGGGTGAACTACCTGGGCGGCAACATGCGCGACCTCACCCTCAATTTCTCGCGGCCGGGGGGCCAGGTGGTCTGCCAGTACTACAACTTTCTGCGCCTGGGCCGGGAGGGCTACCGCAAGGTGCATGCCGCCTGTTACGCCACGGCCCAGTACCTGGCTGTGGAAATCGGCAAGCTGGGGCCGTTCGAGATCATTTTCGGCGCTGATGATCAATCAGGCATCCCTGCCATCTGCTGGAAGATCCGAGAGGGAAGCGACGTCAACTTCAACCTCTACGCCCTCGCCGACCGCCTGCGGGTGCGCGGCTGGCAGGTGCCGGCCTACACCCTGCCGTCCCACTGCGAGGACATCACCGTGCAACGCATCCTGGTGCGCCACGGCGTCAGCCGGGACCTGGCTGATCTGCTGCTGGAGAACATCCGCCAGTCGCTCAATGGCTTCGCCAGCCACCCCAGCCAGAGCGCCCTCAGCGGCCCGGAGGTCTCGGGATTCCACCACTGATCGCCGTCCAGGCCGCCAGCACCTGGGCCACCGACCAGGCCTGGGCGATGCAGCCCCGCGGGGCATGGGGGGCGTCGCCATCGAAGATCTCGCTCAGGCTGCCCAGCCCCGCCATGTTCAGGTGATCGGCCATGGGCTCCAGGTACGAGAGCGCCAGGGCCGCATCGCCGTGCACAACGAAATGGGCCCGGGCGAAGGGCCCCAGCCACCAGGCCCACACCGTGCCCTGGTGGTAGGCCCCATCCCGGCGCTGGGCGTCGCCGCCGTAGTGGCCCCGGTAGTCGGGATCGGCCGGATCAAGCGTGCGCAGCCCGTGGCGCGTCAGCAGCCGCCGGCCGCAGAGCGCCAGCACGCTGGCGGCCTGAGCTGGGCTGAGTAGAGGCTCCGGCAACGCGAGGGCCAGCAGCTGGTTGGGCCGCAGCCGCTCATCGGGGCTTCCGGAGGGCCCGTCGATGACATCGCAGCAACAGCCCAGCCGCGGGTTCCAGAAGCGCTGGAAGCCCGCCGAGGCCCGATCCGCCAGGGCCTGCCAACGGCCGGGATCGGCCCCGGTGAGCCGGCAGAAGCCCGCCATGGTGCGCAGGGCGTTCACCCACAGGGCATTGACCTCCACCGCCTTGCCGTGGCGGGGGGTGATGGCCCGGTCGCGGGGCTTGGCATCCATCCAGGTGAGCTGGGTTTCCCCCTCCCCGGCGTTCAGCAGCCCATCGGCCGGATCCATGCGGATCCCGAACCAGGTGCCGGCCACGTGGTGCTCAAGAATCGTCTCCAGCCGAGGAAAGAGCTCCCGCACCAGGGCGTCGCTGCCGCTGGCCGCCCGGTGCTCCGCCAGGGCCTGGAAAAACCACAGCGTGGCGTCCACCGTGTTGTAGGCGCGTCGGTCCAGGGGCTGGTCGGCCCGGTCGGGGAAGCTGTTGGGGATCAGCCCGTGGCTGATGTGGGCCGCGTAAGTGCGCAGGATGCGCTCGGCCCAGCCGCAGCGGCCCGTCACCAGGGTGAGGCCCGCCAGGCTGATCATCGTGTCGCGGCCCCAGTCGTTGAACCAGGGGTAGCCGGCGATCAGCGAGGCCCCCAGCCGCTCACCAGCACGGCCGTCCATCGACCTCTCCACGACGAAGGCATCGGCGGCCAACACCAGCTGGCGGATCCAGGCCGGTGCCGACGGCGCCAGGATGGGATTGGCGGCCTGCCAGGAGCGCAGCAGAGCGTCCTCGTGGTCGCGGCGCTGCGCCAGGGCCTGTTCACCATCGAGGGTCGGCGCTTCCGTCGTGCTGGCCACGACGGTGATGCACGGGTGTTGCTCGCTGAGGGTGACGGTGAGCGTGGCCGCCCGCAGCTGCTCGGCCGTGCTCACCAGCCCCCGTTCGGCCTCCGCTGCCAGGGGGACGCCCTCCTCCCAGAGCGGTGGGTCCTCCAGGCACCAGTCGCCCCGGTCGCTGACCAGCACGAACGGCGCCGCCCCCAGCGGACGCACCGCCACGCCCCTTGGCAACGGCGCCAGGGCCAACGCGGGACGTTCGCCGCCGTGGTGCGAGCGGTGCTGCACAAAGGCCGTCAGGCGGAGTTCAAGCGGACCGCCGCGCACCAGCCGGTAGCTCGCATGGGTGGTGTTGGCCCCCTGGGCCATCCAGACCCGCTTCTCCAGCAGGGTCTCTCCCCAGGCGAAGCGCCAGCGGGGCACGCTGCCCTCAAGGGCAAAGGACACGATCTGCAGGGGCCCGCAGGCGCCCGAATCCCCATCCACCGACTCCTGCAGCTGGCTCACCAGCAGGGTGCGCTCCACCGGCGGTGAGAGGGCCGCGATCAGCAGGCCGTGGTAGCTGCGGCTCGGCACCCCCGACACCGTGCCCATGGCGTATCCGCCCAGGCCGTTGGTGACCAGCCACTCCCGCTCAGCCGACGGTGGTGGTGGCGGTGGTGAGGTTGGTATCGCCAATCTCCAAGAATCCTATAGCACTTACAAAAGCCTTGGAGAATGATCATAGTCCTGAAGTTCTTCATCTTGGAATACTTGGTTGGCTGCAAAGCACTCCTCAATCGATGGCAACGGAGACCGCGCCATCCCGTGGGTTCCAGCGGTTTCTCCTTGCTCAGGAACGATGACCTGTACGTCGGCTGGAAAGGGAAAGCGCGCTTTCCGTGCTAGGAAGGATTTTATCTGGTTAGATTCTGCTGATACTCAGCGCCAGCCATGGATACCCCCGTTTGAACGTTCTACTTGTTTACCCAGAATTCCCGAAGACATTTTGGAGCTACGAGAAGATTCTTGAGCTGGTGAACCGAAAGGTTCTGCTGCCGCCGCTCGGCTTGATCACCGTTGCCGCCATTCTGCCCCAGAACTGGACCTTCAAGCTGGCGGACGTCAATATCAGGCCGGTCTCGGAGCAGCAATGGCAGTGGGCTGATCTCGTGATCATGTCGGCAATGATCGTCCAGAAAGACGACATCATTCGCCAGATCAACCTGGCCAGGCACCATGGCAAGCCGGTGGCTGTCGGGGGACCCTACCCAAGCTCCACACCTGAAGAACTCGTGGCCGCTGGCGCCGATTACCTGATCCTCGATGAAGGGGAGATCACCCTGCCGCTGTTCGTGGAGGCCTGGAATCGGGGCGACAAAGGCGGCCGCTTCAGCTCCGAGGGCGTGAAACCGGATGTCACCGCCACCCCCATCCCCCGGTACGACCTGCTCGAGCTCAGTGCCTATGACTCGATGAGTGTGCAGTTCTCGCGCGGCTGTCCCTTCCAGTGCGAATTCTGCGACATCATCGTGCTCTACGGACGCAAACCCCGCACCAAGACGCCGGAACAACTCGTCAGCGAACTCAACCGCCTTTACGCCATCGGCTGGCGCGGTGGCGTGTTCATGGTGGATGACAACTTCATCGGCAACAGGCGCAACGTCAAGATGATGCTCACGGCCCTTGAGCAATGGCAGAGGGACCATGGGTATCCGTTCCGCTTCGATACAGAAGCCTCCCTTGATCTGGCTGATGATCAGGAGCTCATTGATCAGATGCTGGCCTGCAACTTTGCCGCCGTCTTCATGGGCATCGAGACCCCGGACACGGACAGTCTGGCGGCCACGATGAAATTCCAGAACATGCGCTCACCCCTGCTCGAATCGGTCGATAAGGTGACCCGATGCGGTCTGCGGGTGATCGCAGGATTCATCATCGGCTTCGATGGCGAAAAGGAAGGCGCCGGCCAGCGGATCGTCGCCTTCTCCGAGGCCGCTGGGATTCCCACAACCACCTTCGCCATGCTGCAGGCACTTCCCCATACGGCCCTATGGCACAGGCTGGAGAAGGAAGGACGACTGATTGACAAAGTCGGCAACATCAACCAGACCACCCTGATGAACTTCGTGCCGACCCGGCCGGTGGAAGGCATTGCCCAGGAGTATGTGGAAGCGTTCTGCCAGCTCTACGAACCGCATGCCTATCTCGATCGGGTGCATCGCTACTTCCTGAAACTCGGCCCACCCAGGGTGAGAAGCGCCTTCAAGCTTCCCGAGCTGGCGGTGCTCCGGGCGCTGCTGATCGTCTGCTGGCGCCAGGGCATCAAACGCTCCACCCGATGGGCCTTCTGGCACCACCTGATCCACATTCTCCGGGCCAACCCCAAGGTGACGGAGCAATACCTCGCTGTCTGCGCCCACAACGAGCATTTCATGGAGTATCGAGACATCGTGCGGCTGCAGATCGAAACGCAATTGGCCGCCTATGGCCGTGAACAGGAGCTGGCTCGGCTGGCACTGATGGATCGGCCGCGGATCGAGATCGCCACTGGCACATCGCCGTAAGGATCTGAACGGTCGGATGTCCTGTCGGTGGCACAAGGGTGGGGGGCTTACGCCGCCCGGTTGACCTTGTCGGGAACGCTCGTGCCCTCAAGGCCCAGCAGGCTGGCGGCGTAGCTGTGGGCCTCGCCGGAATCGCCGCCGGCCAGTTCCGCAAGCTCCGCCTGGCGCTCGCGAGTGTCCCGCAGGTGGGACACCCGCGTGTGGGTGAGGCCGGCCTCGACGCTCTTGCTGACCCGGAAGTGGTGCTGGGCCGCAGCGGCCACCAGGGGCTGGTGGGTGATGCAGAACACCTGGCGCTGCTCCGCCAGGCGCCGCAGCAGCTGGGCCATGGCACCGCTGACGCGGCCGCTCACGCCCGCATCGATCTCATCGAAGAGCAACGTGACATGGGGGTCGGCCGCCGCCAGGCAGGTTTTGAGGGCCAGCAGGAAGCGGCTCATCTCGCCACCCGAGGCCACCTCCGCCAGGGGCGCCGGCGGCTGGCCCGGATTGGCGGAAAACAGGAACTGGACCGCATCGGCCCCCTCCTCGCTGGGCTCGGCGGCGCTGAGGGCCACGGCAAAGCGCACGTTGGCCAGCCCCATGGGCCGCAGGGCCTCCATCAGCTGGTGCTCGAGGCCGCGGGCGGCGACGGTGCGGGCACGGGTGAGGGCGGCATTGGCCCGATCACGCCCCTGGCGGGCGGCGGCTTCGGCGGCCTCCAGGGCCGCCAGGGCCGCCTCAGCGTCCGCCCCGGCCAGCTGCTCGCGCAGGTTGTCGCGGCGGGCGATCAGTTCGGGCAAGGTCTGGCCGTGGCGGCGCTCCAGGGCCTTGAGCTGGGCCATGCGCTCCTGCAGCAGGGCCAGGCTCTCGGGGTCGCTCTCCAGCAGGGAGCCGTAGCGGTCGAGGTCGCGGGCGAGATCCTGCAGTCCGGCCAGGGCGTCAGCGCAAGCCCCGTGCAGGGCCACCACGCCGGCGTCGAGGGCGGCCATGGTCTGCAGCTCCTGGTCGCAGGCGGCCAGGTGATCCAGCACCGACGGGGCCGCCTCGGCCCCTTCCACCAGCCGGCCCATCAACGTCATCACGCCTTCCTGCAGCCGCACCGCATGGGCCAGCCTGTCCTGCTCACCCTGAAGACGCTGGCGCTCGGCGGGATCCTCCAGCGCGGCGGCCTCCAGCTCCGCCAGCAGCTCCTCCTGGCGGTCCCGCTCCAGGGCAAAACGCTCCCGGTCGGCACGGGCACGGGCCAGTGCTTCGGCCTCTCCCTTCCACGTCAGCCAGGCGCCGCGGCTGGCCTCGAGGGCCGGGGCCACACCATCACCGGCGAAGCGATCCAGCCAACGGCGCTGCTGGCCGGGGCGACCCAGCTGCTGGGTCTGGCCCTGGACGGTGAGGTCGAGCAGCAGGGGCCGAAGTTCCAGCACCTGGCTGCGGCCCACCACCACCCCGTTGAGCCGGTGGCGGCTGGTGAGCCGGCCCTCCTGGAGCCGCCAGTCGCGGCTGAGCACCAGCTCGCCCTCCTCGGCCTCCAGCTCCTGGCGCTCCAGCCAGTCGCGCACGGGGGGAGACAGGCTGAAGCAGGCCTCGATGCGACCCCGCTCGGCGCCGCGCCGCAGCAGGCGGGCCCCCTGGCTGCCCTGGGCACCGCCGAGCAGGGCATCGAGGGCATCGAGCAGGATCGACTTGCCGGCGCCGGTTTCGCCGGTGAGCACGGTGAACCCGGCCGAAAAGATCAGCTCCAGTCGCTCAATCAGGGCGATGTTCTCGAGGCGCAGACCCGTGAGCACCCAGGCCTCCGGCGAGCGATCGGTACGTGGCCCGACCGTAGCGGCTGTGACTTTCGTTTAGAAGGGGGTTTCGCCTGCCGGCGCCGCGGCGGTGCACCCAGCCATGGTTTCCTCCCCCCCAGCCCCCGCCGCGACCTCCGAGCGCCTGCCCGCCGAGGTCGAGATGGGTGACTTCCTGGAGGCGGCGGGCCTGCTCAGCTACGACCCGGCCGCCATCACCCGCCTCTACGCCGGCCACCCGATGCGTCTGGTGCGCCGGGTCTGGCAGACGCTTGTGCCGATCGGCCTCTACCTGCTGGTGGTGGGCGTCGACAAGGTCACCGGCCAGCTGGCCAACCCCGGCCGGGCCCGGCGGCGGGCCCGGGAGTGCGCCGAACTGCTGGTGGCCCTCGGCCCCGCCTTCATCAAGGCCGGCCAGGCCCTCTCGACCCGGCCCGACATCATTCCGCCGGTGCTGCTGGAGGAGCTGGCCCAGTTGCAGGACCAGTTGCCTGGCTTCGACAGTTCCCTGGCCATGGCCTGCATCGAGGAGGACCTGCAGGCCCCGGTGGAGTCGATCTTCGCGTCACTGGAGAAGGAACCGATCTCCGCCGCCTCCCTTGGCCAGGTGCACCGAGGCGTGCTGCTGACCGGCGAGAGGGTGGCGGTGAAGGTGCAGCGGCCCGGCCTGCGGGAGCAGATCACCCTCGACCTCTACATCGTCCGCAACATCGCCTCCTGGCTGAACCGGAATGTGGGGCTGATCAAGAGCGATCTGGTGGGGCTGATCGACGAACTCGGCAAGCGGGTGTTCGAGGAGATGGACTACATCAACGAGGCTTCCAACGCCGAAACCTTCGCCCGTCTGCACAGCCACAATCCCCGCATTGCCGTCCCAGCGATCTACCGCCAGGCCACCAGCCGCCGGGTGCTGACGATGGAGTGGATCGACGGCGTCAAGCTCACCAACCTCGAGGCGGTTCGCGCCCTCGGTGTCGACCCCGACCACATGGTGGAGGTGGGGGTGAACTGCAGCCTGCAGCAGTTGCTGGAGCATGGTTTCTTCCACGCCGATCCCCACCCCGGCAACCTGCTGGCCCTTGCCGACGGGCGCCTCGCCTACCTCGACTTCGGCATGATGAGCGAGGTGTCGCGGGAGGCGCGCACCGGCCTGATCCAGGCCGTGGTGCACCTGGTGAACCGCAATTTCGGCGCCCTCTCGAAAGACTTCGTGCAGCTCGGCTTCCTTGGCGAGGCGGTGGATCTCGAACCGATCGTGCCGGCCTTCGAAACCGTGTTCGGCCAGGCCCTGGAGATGGGTGTGAGCCGCATGGATTTCAAGGCGGTGACCGATGACCTCTCCGGCGTGATGTACCGGTTCCCCTTCCAGGTCCCCCCCTACTACGCCCTGATCATCCGCTCCCTGGTGACCCTCGAAGGCATTGCCCTGAGTGTTGACCCGGACTTCAAGATCCTCGGCGCCGCCTATCCCTACTTCGCCCGCCGTCTGATGGAGGATCCCGATCCCGAGCTGCGCCGCAGCCTGCGGGAGATGCTCTACGACGGCGATGAATTCCGCTGGCAGCGGCTCGAAAGCCTGGTGGCCAGTGCTTCGCTCCAGGAGCAGCTGGACCTGGAAGGCCTGCTCGACCAGGTGCTCGATTTCCTCTTCTCCCCCACCGGCGGCCTGCTGCGCCAGCAGCTCGTCGATGCGGTGGTGCAGCAGATGGATGCCCTGGCCTGGAACACCACCCTGCGCATCGGCCGGCGGCTGCCAAGCCGCTTCCTGCCGCCGGGGCTGCGCGCCCTTCCCCCCGCCCCGGCCACGACGCCGCTGATGGACCTCGAACCGATCCAGGAATTGCTGGCGATCCTGCGCGACCTGCCCGGCTTCGAGCCATCCCTGCTGCTGAAGCGCCTGCCGCGGGTGTTGGGGGAGCCGGATCTGCGCCGCATGGGTCTGCAGGTGGCCAAGGGTCTGGCGGAACGGGGCGTGGTGCACCTGCTGCGGGATGTGCTGGTGACCCGGGAGGTGCGCCAGGCCGCCGGAGTCACCGGGGCCTGAGATCCGTAGAGTCAGCGCAATACAAGGGAGACACGTGTGAACAAGCGGCGAAGGCTCGTGGCCGCTGTCCTGGGTCTGGGGCTGTGCTGGTCGACGCCGGCGGCGTTCGCAGCCCAGAACCTGGTGTTCACCAGCGGTGCCTTCCGCCGCTCAATCCCGGTCGCGGATCTGGAGCATCTGGCCACCACCGGCGAGGCCCGGGGCCTGCTGGCGGACGTACTGCGCCTGGGCCGCCAGGACCCCAAGGACGTCAGCAAGCTGCTGAATGAATCGGTGCGGCTGCCGATCGTTCTGATGAGCCGCCTGCTCAACACCCGCATCGGCGAGGCGATCCTGGCCCGCCTGGCGAGGATCCTGTTCCCCCTGAGGGCCCCAGCTGCCGGTGTGCCCGCCCTGCGCGCCGCCATGGTGCTGGGCACCTACGAGGGCAAGGGGTCGCTGTCGGCCATCACCTTCCTGCGCGCCTACCCGACCCAGGAACTGGAGGTGAGCATTCCAGCCCTGATGGCTGTGATCTCCAAGGCCTCCTCGATCAGCGAACTGGTGCGCTTCTTCTCGGAATCTCCCCTCGACGGTCTGCGGGGCAACGAGCCCCAGCCGGCCCCCACGGCGCCGGCCCCCCTGGCACCCGCCACCCCGGCGGCACCCACACCCGCCCCCTGACGCCCCAGACCGGAGCCTTACATTGACGTCAGCTTCGCCGCTGTCCGCTGTGCCCCTGCTACGAGCCCTGCGACGCCTGGGCCGGCAGCCCACCATGCAGGACTGGCCAGGGCTGATCGAGGCCTACCGCTCCTGGCTGCCCGTCAGTGACGCCACGCCGGTGGTGACCCTGCGGGAGGGGGCCACCCCCCTGATTCCGGCGCCGGTGATCGCCGAACGGGTGGGACGGGGCGTGAAGGTGTTCCTCAAGTACGACGGCCTCAACCCCACCGGCTCCTTCAAGGACCGGGGCATGACGATGGCCATCAGCAAAGCCAAGGAGGCGGGCTCGGAGGCGGTGATCTGCGCCAGCACCGGCAACACCTCGGCGGCGGCGGCGGCCTATGCCAGCCGGGGCGGCATGCGGGCCTTCGTGTTGATTCCGGATGGCTACGTGGCCCAGGGGAAGCTGGCCCAGGCCCTGCTCTACGGCGCCGAAGTGCTGGCGGTGCAGGGCAATTTCGACCGGGCCCTGGCGATCGTGCGGGATGTGGCCGACCGCTACCCGGTGACCCTGGTGAACTCGCTCAACCCCTACCGCCTGCAGGGGCAGAAAACGGCCGCCTTTGAGGTGATCGATGCCCTCGGCGAGGCCCCCGACTGGCTGTGCATCCCGGTGGGCAACGCCGGCAACATCAGCGCCTACTGGATGGGCTTCAAGGAGTACCGCCAGGCGGGCCACAGCACGGTCCTGCCGCGGATGATGGGCTTCCAGGCCGCCGGTTCGGCGCCGATGGTGCTGGGGCACACGGTGGAGCAGCCGGACACCATCGCCACGGCGATCCGAATCGGCAATCCGGTGAACAGGGAGAACGCCCTCAAGGTGCAGAAGGAGAGCAACGGCGATTTCATGGCTGTCACCGATGCCGAGATCATCGACGCCTACAAGCTGCTGGGCCAGGGGGAAGGCATCTTCTGCGAACCGGCCAGCGCCGCCTCGGTGGCGGGCCTGCTGAAGCGACGGGAGGAGGTGCCCGCCGGCGCCACGGTGGTGTGCGTGCTCACGGGCAATGGCCTCAAGGACCCGACGACGGCGATCGAGAACAACGACGCCACCTTCCACACGGGCATCGCCCCCGAAACCGAGACCGTGGCCAAGGTGATGGGCTTCTGAGCCGCCGCCTTTAGGCGTCTGCCGGTGGCCCAACCGTCTGGGGAAATCCTGGGAGTTTCCCCCCGTCCCGACGGGAGAGTCCGGGGCGGGGATACCCCCCTGGGCGGTCGGCAGATTCCCCAGGCCCGGGATTCGGGGGAAAAACCCTCAAAACGGCTCACTTGTTCGGCCCATTCCCCAGTCATCAATCCGAAAAAAGCCAGTGATACCAGAGGAAGACAACCTGTTTACCCGTTTTCCCCCGCCCCTACGACGACGGGCTGTTTTTGCTTTCTTCAATCCTTGATTGATCCTCTGAACAGTCGGGAGACCACCCGTTGCGCTTTGCCGCGCCCTGTGAAACCGTGGGGCCTCTAGAACGCCGTTCCGCCGTCGCCGGCACCCGCCATGAAGCTGGTCTGCTCCCAGGCTGAACTCAACGCCAGCCTGCAGCTGGTCAGCCGGGCAGTGGCAACGCGGCCCACCCACCCGGTGCTGGCCAACGTGCTGCTCACCGCCGATGCGGGCACCGGCCGCCTCAGCCTCACCGGGTTTGATCTCAGCCTCGGCATCCAGACAAGCCTGCCCGCCGCCGTTGAGACCAGCGGCGCCATCACCCTGCCGGCGAAGATGTTCGGCGAGATCGTGGCCAAGCTCGCCACCGACAGCCCGATCAGCCTCAGCTGCCCGGAAGGCGAGGAGCAGCTGGAGCTCACCAACCTCTCGGGCAGCTACCGCATGCGGGGCATGCCCGCCGATGACTATCCCGACCTGCCCCTGGCCCAGAGCGGCACCCCGATCCGCTTCCACGCCGAGGCCCTGGTGAAGGGGCTGAGGGCCACCCTGTTCGCCAGCAGCCCGGATGAGAACAAGCAGCTGCTGACCGGCGTGCACCTGCGGCTGGATGGCGAAGGCCTGGAATGCGCCGCCACCGATGGCCACCGTCTGGCCGTGCAACGCCTCTCCCATGCGGTGGAAGCCGCCGCCAGTCCCGATCCGGATGCCACCGGCGCCGAGGGGGCGGATTTCGCCGTCACGGTCCCGGCCCGGTCGTTGCGGGAGCTGGAGCGGATCCTCTCCGGCCGCGGCTCCCAGGAGCCCCTGAGCCTGTTCTGCGAGCGGGGCCAGGTGGTGGTGCTCTCCGCCGATCAGGTGCTCACCAGCCGCAGCCTCGATGGCACCTACCCCAACTACCGCCAGCTGATTCCGCCCGCGTTCCAGCGTCGCCTGGTGCTCGACCGTCGCGCCTTCATCGCCGCCCTGGAGCGGGTGGCCGTGCTGGCCGACCAGCACAACAACGTGGTCAAGATCAGCGCCGACCCCGCCGCCGGCACGGCCACGATCCGGGCCGACGCCCAGGACGTTGGCAGTGGCTCCGAATCGCTGGCGGCCACGATCGAGGGGGAGGCGATCGAGATCGCCTTCAACGTCCGCTACCTGCTGGATGGCCTCAAGGCCATGGCCTCCGACCAGGTGGTGCTGCAGTGCAATGCTGCCACCACCCCGGCCGTGCTGGCGCCGGTGGGGGCCGACGAGGCCTTCACCTACCTGGTGATGCCGGTCCAGATCCGCACCAGCTGAGCCCGTGGGTCTTCCCGAGCAGCTGCTGCTGAGCGACCTGCTGCGTCGGCAGGTGCGTTGTGATCAGGGCCTTGAGCGCGGCGCGGGGGTGCTGGCCTGGATGCATCCACCGGTGCATCGGCTGCTGGGTTGGGCCAGCCGGCCCTCGGCCTTCGCCCAGAAGCGGCTGGTCTGGCGGCTCGACCAGCTGCGGGGGCTGGGGGAGCAGGAGGTGTTCGTGAAGGGGGAGCCGGCGGAAACGGATGCAGCCAGCCTCGAACGGCTGCCGACCCTGATCGAGGCCGCCCTCACCGGTGCCGATGGCGTGCCCCTGGGGATGGTGGCCGATGCTGCCGTGGAGCTGCGCAGCGGCCGCATCCTGCACTATCTGGTGTCCCGCAGCGATCCGCGGTTGCCGGGCTCCAGTCGCTGGCGCCTGAGTCCCGACCGGATCGTCGACCAGCAGCCCGGCCGGGTGTTCACCGCCCTGCGGGGGCTGGATGATCTGCCGGTGGCCCGGGCCAGTGTGCGCCAGAAGCTGCTGCGCCGCTCCCAGCGCTGGAAGGAACAGGTGCAGCAGGTGGGCGGCCGGGTCGAGGAGCGGCTCGAGGGCTGGTTGGAGGAGCCCCCCTGGCCGGAGGCCTTGCGTGAGGAGATCCCCTGGCCCGAGCGCGACCCCCGCGATCGCTATCCGAATGATCTCTATCCCGACGAGCGCTACGCCAGCGACCGGGACGATCCCGACCCGCTCGAGGACTGGCCGGAGGAGGAGGAACAGGAAGATCCACCGGAACCGACCCGGCAAACGCCCCGCCAGCCGCCACTGGAGGAGCCGGCGCCCCGCCGCGATCGCTACCGGGGCCGGGAGCCCCGCGAAGCCGACGACCCCTGGATCTGATACTGGAGGGCCGTTGCCGCGCCCTCCGGTGGTTTCTGCCTCGACTCCGTCCTTCTCGGTGCCGGAGGCCCTGCGCAAGGAGGGCCTGAGCCAGGGCGATTACGACGAGATTGTGCGTCGCCTCGGGCGGCCCCCCAACCGGGCCGAACTGGGCATGTTCGGGGTGATGTGGTCGGAGCACTGCTGCTACCGCAACTCCCGCCCCCTGCTGGGCCAGTTCCCCACCACCGGCCCGCGCATCCTGGTGGGGCCGGGCGAGAACGCCGGTGTGGTGGATCTGGGTGAGGGGCAACGGCTGGCTTTCAAGATCGAGAGCCACAACCACCCCTCGGCCGTGGAGCCCTTCCAGGGGGCGGCCACCGGGGTGGGGGGCATCCTGCGGGACATCTTCACCATGGGGGCGCGCCCGATCGCCCTGCTCAACGCCCTGCGCTTCGGGCCGCTGGAAGACGAACGCAACGTGGGGTTGATGGAGGGGGTGGTGGCCGGCATTGCCCATTACGGCAACTGCGTGGGGGTGCCGACGGTGGGGGGGGAGGTGGCTTTTGACCCCAGCTATGGCGGCAACCCACTGGTGAACGCCATGGCCCTGGGCCTGATGGAAACCGACGACATCGTCTGCTCCGGGGCGGTGGGCGTGGGCAATCCGGTGGTCTACGTGGGCAGCACCACCGGCCGTGATGGCATGGGCGGCGCCAGCTTCGCCAGCGCCGAGCTCACCGAGGCCTCCCTCGACGACCGGCCCGCCGTCCAGGTGGGCGATCCCTTCCTGGAGAAGGGGCTGATCGAGGCCTGCCTGGAGGCCTTCCAGAGCGGCGATGTGGTGGCGGCCCAGGACATGGGCGCCGCCGGCCTCACCTGCAGCTGCTCGGAGATGGCGGCCAAGGGTGGGCTGGGCATCGAGCTCGACCTCGATCGGGTGCCGGCGCGGGAGAGCGGCATGACCGCCTACGAATTCCTGCTGAGCGAATCCCAGGAGCGGATGCTGTTCGTGGTGGCGGCGGGGCGGGAGGAGCCCCTGATGGAGCGCTTCCGCCGCTGGGGCCTGCAGGCGGCGGTGGTGGGCCGGGTGCTGCAGGAGAACGTGGTGCGGGTGCTGCAGTACGGCGCGGTGGCGGCCGAGGTGCCCGCCAGCGCCCTGGCGGACGACACCCCCATCAACCACCACGAGCTGCTGGCCGAACCCCCGGCCGAGATTCAGGCCCACTGGACCTGGAGCGAAGCCGAGCTGCCGGCGGCCTCGGCCGGCGGACTTTCCTTGGCTGAGGGAGCGCTGGGCTGGGGCGACGCGCTGCTGCGGCTGCTGGATGACCCCACCATCGCCAGCAAGCGCTGGGTGTACCGCCAGTACGACCACCAGGTGCAGGCCAACACCGTGGTGCTGCCCGGCGGTGCCGATGCGGCGGTGGTTCGGCTGCGGCCCCAGCAGGGGCCGGGGGCGATGGCGGCGGCAACGCGTGGCGTGGCGGCGACGGTTGACTGCCCCAACCGCTGGGTGGCGCTCGATCCGGAGCGGGGCGCCATGGCGGCGGTGGCGGAGGCGGCCCGCAACCTCTCCTGCACCGGGGCAGAACCCCTGGCCGTCACCGACAACCTCAATTTTCCTTCCCCCGACACCGCCACCGGCTACTGGCAGCTGGCGATGGCCTGCCGCGGCCTGTCGGAGGCCTGCAGCGCCCTGGCCACGCCGGTCACCGGCGGCAACGTCTCGCTGTACAACGAGACCCGCCTGCCGGATGGCCGCATGCAGCCGATCCACCCCACCCCGGTGGTGGGCATGGTGGGGCTGGTGCACGACCTGGCCCACGTGACGGGGCTGGCCTGGCGCCAGGCCGGTGATGCCATCTGGCTGCTGGGGGTGCCGCTCCAGGAGATCGGCGACGGGAGCCTGGGGCTGGGGGGCAGCAGCTACCTGGAGGTGGTGCACGGCCGGCTCACGGGCCGCCCGCCCCTGGTGGATCTGGCCCTGGAGGGGCGGGTGCAGGGTTTCCTGCGCCAGGCCATTGGCGCCGGTCTGGTGTGCTCCGCCCACGACCTCTCCGATGGTGGTCTGGCGGTGGCGGCGGCGGAGGCCTGCATCGCCTCCGGCCTGGGGGCCCGCTTGGAGCTGCCCGCCGGTGCGGCGCGGCCCGATCGGCTGCTGTTTGCCGAAGGCGGGGCGCGGTTGCTGGTGAGCGTGGCGCCCGAGCAGGAGACGGCCTGGCGCGCGGCCCTGGCTGAGGCTGATCAGGCTGGTGCGTCCGTTCCGGCCCAGCGCCTCGGCACCGTGACAGCGGATGGGTGCCTGGGCCTGGCCCGGGGCGGCCAGCCGCTGCTGGAGCTGGCGGTGGAGCAGCTGCGCGACACCTACGAGCAGGCGATCCCTGACCGGTTGCGGAAAGCCGGGCCCCCACCCGACAGGTAATGGGCGAAGATGAACTTTCCCCCAGAGTGAGACACCCCGTGCCCTGCGCCGATCAACGCGATGCGCAGCCCACGGGAATCACCGAGAGCGACCGCCCCGACAAGCCGGAGGAGGCCTGCGGCGTGTTCGCCGTGCTGGCTCCGGGTCAGGCGGTGGCCAATCTCACCTACTTCGGGCTGTACGCCCTGCAGCACCGGGGCCAGGAGTCGGCTGGCATCGCCGTCTTCGACGATGTGAAGGTGCGGCTGCACAAGGACATGGGCCTGGTGAGCCAGGTGTTCGACCAGGGCTTGCTGGAGCGGATGCCGGGCCAGCTGGCCGTGGGCCACAACCGCTATTCCACCACCGGCAGCAGCAAGGTCTGCAACGCCCAGCCGGTGGTGCTGATGACGCGCCTGGGGCCGCTGGCCCTGGCCCACAACGGCAACCTGGTGAATGCGGCGGAGCTGCGGGTCTCGCTCGACCACATGGCCGGCGAGTTCACCTCCACCACCGACTCGGAGCTGATCGCCTTCGCGCTGCAGGAGGCGGTGGATTCCGGCCTGGGCTGGAATGCGGCGATCCGGGCGGCGGCGGCCCGCTGCCGCGGCGCCTTCAGCCTGGTGATCGGCACCCCTGACGGCCTGTTCGCCCTGCGGGACGGCCACGGCATAAGGCCGCTGGTGTTCGGGATGCTGGGCGAACCGGAGCAGGGCCAGTGGGTGGCCAGCAGCGAGAGCTGCGGCCTCGACATCATCGGCGCCAGCTTTGTGGATGACGTCCAGCCCGGTGAGCTGATCCACTTCCGCCAGGCCGATCCGATCCCCGAGCGGCAGCGCTGGTGCGAGGAGCCCAGCAAGTTGTGCGTCTTCGAGATGATCTACTTCGCCCGTCCCGACAGCCGCTTCTTCGGCGAATCGCTGTACAGCTACCGGGTGCGGATCGGCGAGGTGCTGGCCCGGGAGAACCCCGTGGCGGCCGACATCGTGATCGGTGTGCCCGATTCGGGCATCCCGGCGGCGATCGGCTATTCGCACACCAGCGGCATCCCCTTCGCCGATGGCCTGATCAAGAACCGCTACGTGGGCCGCACCTTCATCCAGCCCACCCAGGCGATGCGGGAGGCGGGCATCCGGGTGAAGCTCAACCCCCTGCCGGATGTGCTCTCCGGCAAGCGGGTGGTGGTGATCGACGACTCGATCGTGCGCGGCACCACCAGCCGCAAGCTGGTGGCGGCCCTGCGGGATGCCGGTGCCACCGAGGTGCACATGCGGATCAGCTCGCCCCCTGTCACCCACCCCTGCTTCTACGGCATCGACACCGACACCCAGGACCACCTGATCGCCGCCCGGCTGACGCTGGAGGAGATCGAGCGGCACCTCGGCGTCGACTCACTCAGCTACCTGAGCAAGGAGGGCATGGTGGAGGCGGCCCAGGCCAACTCCAGCCATTTCTGCACCGCCTGCTTCGACGGCAACTACCCGATCGAGATGGATGAGGAGGTGCGCAACAGCAAGCTGATGCTCGAGCCCACCGGCCTGGCGGCGCGGGTGTAGGCCCGGCGGCCGGCCCCAGCATGCGCATCGCCTTTCTCGATTCCTGGCTGCAGGACGTGGCCGAGGGCAGCGGCACCGCGGCCGCCATCGGCGGCCTGGCCGGGGCTCTAGTCGCCCGGGGCCACCAGGTGGAGCGCCTGGTGCCCGAGGGGGCCTGGCCTGGAAATCTGCTGCTGCGCCGCCTCTGGTTCAACCTCAGCCTGCCCCGCCGCCTGGCGGCCGCCGCGGGCCGCTACGACCTGGTGGTGGGCTTCGACATCGACGGCTTTCGGGTGGCGCACCGCTGCCCGGTGCCCTACGTGTGCTGCATCAAGGGAGTGCTGGCGGAGGAGTCGCGCTGCGAGAGCGGCTGGCCGCGGCGGATGCTCTGGGGTCTGTCGCGGCTGGAGCGCCTCAACGCCCGCCGGGCGCCGCTGGTGTTCTCCACCAGCCGCTACTGCTGCGCACGCATCGAAGAGCACTACGGGGTGCCGGCGGGGCGGCTGCGGCTGGTGCCGGAGGGCATCGACACCGGGCTGTGGAACCCGGCGGGTGCGGACGCTGCTGCCCTGGCCGCCCTGGATGGGGCCCGCGAGCCCCACACGGTGCTTTGCGTGGCGCGGCAGTACCCGCGCAAGCGGGTGGGGGATCTGATCACGGCCTTCCAGAGCGTGCACGCCCGGCTGCCGAGTGCCCGGCTGGTGGTGATCGGCGACGGGCCGGAGCACGGGGCGCTGCGGGAGCTGGTGCAGCGGCTGGGGCTGGGGGCGATGGTGCAGCTGTTGGGGGCCCTGGCCGACGACGGGGCCGTGCGGGAGTGGTACCGGCGTAGCGCGGTGTTCTGCCTGCCGTCGATCCAGGAGGGCTTCGGGATCGTGTTTCTTGAGGCGATGGCCAGTGGGCTGCCGGTGGTGAGCACCACGGCCACGGCGATACCGGAGGTGGTGCCCCACGGCCGGGCCGGCCTGCTGGTGCCGCCGCGGGATCCTCAGGCGCTGGCCGAGGCCCTGCTGAAGTTGCTCACCGATCCCGAACTGCAGGCCCGCTGCCGCGCCTACGGCCGCGAGCACGTAACGCCCTTCAGCTGGGACCGGGTGGCGGAACGGTTTCTGGAGGCGGTGTCGCCCCAGGCGCCTGCCGGATCGTGACCAGTCCGCGGCTGCGGCCCGAGGTGGAGTCGACGGTGCGGATCGCCTTCCACAGGTCGGCGACCGGGACCCACACCGAGGGGTAGCGGTAGCGGGCCACATCGAGGATCAGCACCCTGTCGGAGGGGGCATGGAAGGCCGCCAGCGGCGCGATGTGGCCGCCGCCGGCCTGGCCGAGGGCCGGGCGCAGGTAGTTGGCCAGCAGGCGGTCGCCGGGCTGGCTGAGGTTGGCGCGCAGCAGGGCGCGGAACTGCTCGAGGCTGAGCTGGTCGCCGTGGATCGCTTCGGCTGTCACCCCGTGGGCCTCCAGCAGGCCGGCCAGCTCGGCCAGGGTCATGCCCTGGCGCCGCACC
Organism: Cyanobium sp. Aljojuca 7A6; assembly: GCF_024346455.1. GTDB lineage: Bacteria > Cyanobacteriota > Cyanobacteriia > PCC-6307 > Cyanobiaceae > Cyanobium. The sequence goes on along the minus strand of NZ_JAGQCY010000007.1, from coordinate 11,836 downwards.
ACCTCGGCGCTCACCACCGTGCGGCCGGCCGGCACCTCGAAGACGTTCTCCTGGGTCCAGAAGCGGTAACGGCCGTAGCCCGGCACGGCGGGGGCGGGCACGGCCAGGCTGTTGAGCACCATGGCGGCACTGGCCACACCGCAGTAGGCGAGGTTGGCCTGGGTGAGGAACTGTTCGGCCAGGGGGCCGTAGTCGGCCCGCTCTCTGCTGGCCACCAGCAGCTCCATGCCCGCCGGCTCCATCAGGGGGATCGGCGCGGCACGCAGCGGCGCCGCCAGGGCCAGCGACAGCAGCACCAGGCCGGGGAACGGGAGGATCGAGCGCGATGGCATGGGATCGAAGGTAGGGGAGCCATTGCTGGGCTGGGGGTCAGCCCAGCTCCAGGCAGGCCAGCCCATACACGTCCGCCAGCGACACGGCCGGCGGTACGCCCCGGTACATGCGCAACGTGCGGGAGGCCGGGGTGAACCCCAGCGACGCCAGCAGCGGGGCGGCGGCGGCATTGGCGCCGGGGGCATCGATCAGCACCGTGCCGGGATGGCGCTGCAGCAGGCCTTCGAGCAGGGTCCGGGCGGCGGCAGGGCTGTCCGCCACCAGGGGCCCGACGCGCCAGCCGTCGCCGTCGGGAAGCAGGCAGGGCCGCACCCGGCCGAAGCCGTGGCAGGCGCCGCTGCGATCCACCAGGGCCAGCACGGTGCCGGCCGGATGCCGCAGCCACTGGCGCAGGAAGTGGGGGCGGGGCGAGGGTTCCCGCTCGGCATCGAAACGCTGCACGGCGGCGGCTGGGATGGCGCCGCCCTCCAGCAGGCACCAGGGGGGCTCCGGCGCGGCGGGCGGCGGGGCGGGGTTGTCTGTGGCGGCGAGCCGCTGCCAGCGGGTGGTGGGGGAGGCGGGCGCGAAGCCCCAGCCGGCGTAGTCGTCGATCCGGTCGGGGGCGGCCTCCAGGCCGACGCAGGGAACGTCGGCCAGGTGCTGGAGGGCGTGGCGCCACAGCTGCACCCCGTAGCCCCGGCCCCGCTGGGCGGGCACCACCAGGAACAGGCCGATGAAGCCGTAGGCGGCGTTGTAGCGGACACCGGCGATGCACCCCACCGGCTCGTCACCGAGCCAGCCCACCCAGAGGCCCTGGCGATCGGTCTGGCGGTAGATGGCCACATCGCCCACCCCCGGCGCGAAGCCCTCCCGCCTGGCCCAGCCAGTGATGGCGGGGATGTCGGCGCTCTGCAGGGGACGGATGGCGAGGGGGGAGCTCACCAGATCGTCTCCAGCTCCGGAATGGCGCGGAGCTTCTCGTCGGCGCTGATCAGGGGCCGGCGGCCCTGCAGGGCCGTGGCGGCGATGAGGCGATCGGCCGGGTCGCCATGGCGGAACTGGGGGCCCCGGGAGAGCAGGGCGATCTCGGCGGTGATCGGCAGCACCTCCAGCCGCAGGGCTTCGAGCAGGCGGCGCAGGTAGAGGGCCGGGGGCACGTCGTCCGGCAGGCTCAGGCGTCCGCGCTCGTGGAGCAGGGCCAGCTCCCAGAGGCTGATGTCGGCGATGGCCAGCTGCCCTTGGGCGCGCCCCTGCTCCAGAGCCGCCGCGGCACGGCGGGACAGCCGGGCCGGCTCATGGGCCCAGAACAGCAGCACATGGGTGTCACAGATGGTCAGCATCACCGGTGCCTTCGAGATCGGCGTCGCCATCGGCGATCGGGGCGACGACATCCCCCAGGGTGACGCTGCCGCCCAGCCCTTCCAGCCAGCGGCGGGCCTCCTCGGCCGGGTCGTGTTCCGGCTCGATGCGGGCAATCACCCGCCCGTGGGAGGTGACCTGAATCGCTTCCCCGGCCTGCACGCGCTTGAGCCAGGCCGGCAGGTTCTGGCGCAGGTGGGTCACCGAGACGCGCGCCATGGAGGGCGTCTGTACATGGGGTCTGTACAGATTAGGGGGAGTGGGCCCGGCTGGGGAACTCTCAAGAGGCCCCCAAACTCTCGAGCCCATGGCCGACGCCAGCCGCGCCCCAGGCCTGATCCAGCGCTATCGCGAAGAGCTGCAGATGCGCCATTACGCCCGCCGCACCGTGAACACCTACGAGCAGTGGCTGCGGCGATTCCTCCGGTTTCACGGCAGGCGCCACCCGCGCGAGATGGGCAGCGCCGAGGTGAACGCCTTCCTGAGCCACCTGGCGGTGGAGCTGCAGGTGAGCGCCTCCACCCAGAACCAGGCGCTGGCGGCGCTGCTGTTTCTGTACCGGGAGCTGCTGGAGCGGGATCTGGAGCTGGAGGGGGTGGTGCGGGCGCGAACACGGCGCCGGCTGCCGGTGGTGCTCAGCGAAGCGGAGGTGCGGGCGGTGCGCCAACAACTGGAGGGAGAGGCGGCACTGGTGGTGGGGCTGCTCTACGGCAGTGGCCTCCGGTTGATGGAGGCGCTGCGCCTGCGCGTGAAGGATCTCGATGTTCAGCGACGGGAGCTCACGGTGCGCGACGGCAAGGGCGGCAAGGACCGGCTGACGCTGCTGCCGCAGAGCCTGGTGCCCGAGCTGCAGGAGCATCTGCGGAGGGTGCGCCAGCTGCATCAGGGTGATCTGGCGGCGGGCTGGGGCCGGGTGGTGATGCCCTACGCCCTGGCGAGGAAATACCCGAAGGCGGATCGGGAGTGGGCCTGGCAATGGGTGTTTCCCCAACAAAACCGCTGGCGAGACCGGGCCTCAGGAACCCAGGGCCGCCACCACCTCGATCCGAGCGTGGTGCAGAAGGCTGTGAAGCTGGCTGTGGCTGAGGCGGGGCTGACGAAAGCGGCCAGCTGCCATACCTTCCGCCACTCCTTCGCGACCCACCTGTTGGAACGGGGGCAAGACATCCGCACGATCCAGGAACTGCTGGGCCATCAGGATGTGAGCACCACCATGATCTACACCCATGTGCTGAACCGAGGGCCGCTGGCTGTCTGCAGTCCAGCAGACTTGATGTAGTCATGGCTACATGTGGTTATCGGACCCGTGAACCACTGCCAAAAGACTTGGCCATCCAATTAAGATCGCTGTGCAGGAAAGGATTTTCGTCCGATGTTTCGCTGGCGTCAGCTGTGGTTCACGGAAAGGGGCGCAGGAAGTTCTGTGGTTCACGGAACCGCCCAATAAAGAGTTAGGCGAATCAGGAGATGGCTACGGTGACCAAAGAACTAAACCTCGCAAACAGTCTCTTTCTAGGGCTTAACGACAAGCGCGGGATTCTAATCTGTGGCTACGAGTGGGGGTTCAGCTTAGATGATCAGCGTCTTTTTGCAGAAGGGAACCCTGCGCCATTTTTTGATCCAGATGCAGAGACCACCTTCTCAAATAAAACACCGGCACATGGAAGTCGCGCATTGGCATGGCGCTATGACAATCGCATACACCGGTGGTTCGAGCTATGGGGGCATCCGCTAGATCGTGAGGGCCTGGGCGGCCCCTTTGAAAAATGCATTGTGCAGACCAACTGGTGTAATACCAATGGACACCACATTGAGGGGAGCTTTAACTCCAAGCTTTCTGATCCTGCGCAGGTTGATAACTTCCTATTCCTCGTGTCGGAGCTGGATCCAGCCGTAATCCTCTTCATGGGGTCTGTAATGATTGACGTTCTTCAGAAGTCGTCGATCTTGGCTCGATTTTCCGCGATTGTAGGCGCGGAGACCAATCCGCTACGAAAAGTACAGAAGGAGTTTTCTGGCCGCAGATTCAGGATTGGCTTCCAAAGCTTTCAGAGGTGCAGCATAGTGTCCCTGCCGCACCCCAGCAGTTCGCGAGGCCTAAGCGACAGCTACATTGCACTTTTCGGCAATGAGATTGGCAATTTGATATCATCAGTTAGGTGCACCAAGAGCGCAATCGCCTAACACCGCCATGCACCAGAGCCGCCGCCGGATGGTTACTATCTATAGTCCAGTATCACTGCGGCCTGGTGATGGCGAGCGTTAGGCAGATGGGAGTAGTCTCAAGATGAACCTCGGACGAATCGAAACTGAGCGCAAGAGTGGGTTAGAGCCTCTGCACGCGAATGGCGCACCTCTAGGTGTCTCCCTGCACCAGTTCTGGCAATGGTCAGGCTCGGATCTCATCAGCAACTCGCAGCGTGGCATCCTTGCTGAGTTTCTGGTAGCGCATGCGCTGGGTGCCGATAGCGGCGTTCAAACTGAGTGGGATGCCTACGATTTGGTCACCGATTCCGGCATTAAAGTTGAGGTCAAGGCTTCAGGCTTTATTCAGTCCTGGGCCCAAGCGAGGCTCTCGAGCGTTGGCTTCGACATTGCTCCCAAGCTCAGCTGGGATGCCTCAACGAACATTTCGGCTACAGAAGCAGCCAGGCCAGCTGACGTCTACGTCTTCGCAGTTCATGCCCACATCGCACAGGAATCGATCGATCCGCTCAATGTGAATCAGTGGGAGTTCTATGTGCTCGGAACGCCCGTACTTAACGAATCGTGTAGTAACCAAAAGATGATCTCTCTAGGCACGCTTCAGAGGCTTTGCCCAACAGCGGTTTCATTTGAGGACCTCCCCGGAGCTGTGGCACGAGCAGCCGGCCCAAACGGATCCACTTCAGCGAGGACCGCCTAACATCAAGATTCAGCGGACGGGAGCAAGAGTTACCAACTTGCGATCCAGCTTCAAGCCCGCCGCTGATCTTGAGCGTTCGGCCTGCCCGTCAACAGCCTTAAGAACCCATTGCGTTTTTCATGTTAGTAGCTCTGTCGGTATCACTCCGGCGAGACTCCTGGTCAGTCGCCCATGCGCATCGAAGGCTGCTCCGTTGCCTCTGGCTGCCTCGGCTTGCTCGGCCTAGAATCCCTGTCAAGCTAAGCCCCTCTATGGCATCGTCTGAATCCAAACCCACAGACCTCGCCAATCAAGAAGCCCTCTGGAAGGCTGCTGATACTCTTCGAGGTCAAATCGACGCAGCCGAATACAAGCATGTTGTCTTAGGTCTGCTATTTCTTAAGTACATTTCAGATTCTTTCGCAGCTCGCAGAGATGAGCTGCAAGCTGAGTTGGAAGCTGATGGCATCACAGGGCAGCAACTAGAAAGCCTTCTGGAGAGCCGCGACGAATACACCGCCGAACGGGTCTTCTGGGTGCCCCCAGAGGCACGCTGGCAGAACCTTCAGAACCAGGCCGCGCGCGCAGACATCTCAACGCTGATCGACGACGCCATCCTCGCAGTAGAGCGAGACAACCCGGGCCTCAAGGGAAAGCTGCCGCGGGACTACGCCCGCCGCGGCATTGCTCCGGAGAAGATGAAGGGGCTGATCGAACTGATCGCGGACGTCGGCTTCAAGGGCGACCGCGCCAAGGCCCGCGACACCCTTGGCCGCGTATACGAATACTTCCTCGGTAAGTTCGCCCAGGCCGAGGGCAAGCTCGGTGGCGAGTTCTTCACGCCACGCTGCATCGTCCGGCTACTGGTCGAGATGCTCGAACCCTACGAAGGTCGCGTCTACGACCCCTGCTGCGGCTCGGCGGGCATGTTCGTGCAGTCGGAACGCTTCGTGGAAGCGCACGGCGGTCAGAAGACCGACATCTCGATCTTCGGCCAGGAGTCGAACCCCACCACCTGGCGGCTGGCACACATGAACCTCGCCATCCGCGGCATTGAAGCCAATCTCGGCAGCCAGCCCGCCGACAGCTTCCTGCGCAACCTCCACCCCGACCTCAAGGCCGACTACATCCTCGCTAATCCGCCGTTCAACATCTCTGACTGGTCCGGCAAGCTATTAGGCGACGACGGGCGCTGGCGATACGGCACGCCGCCTGTCGGCAACGCCAACTACGCCTGGATCCAGCATTTTATCCACCACCTCGCGCCGCCCAATGGCCGCGGCGGAGGGGTGGCAGGCTTCGTCATGGCCAACGGCTCGCTCTCCACCGGCTCCGGCGGCGAGGGCGAGATCCGCGAACGCATCGTCAAGGCCGACCTGGTGGATTGCATCGTCGCGCTGCCGGCCCAGCTCTTCCTCACCACCGGCATCCCCGCCTGCCTCTGGTTCCTTACACGCGACAAGAGTGGAAGGAACCTCAAGCACGGCGGACGCGAGCGGAATGGCGAGACCCTCTTCATCAACGCCCACAAGCTCGGCACCCTGAAGACCCGGACGCTGCGCGTCCTCACCGGAGGCGACGACGGCGAGAGCATGCTGGCCGACGGCATGGGCGACCCAAACTTCGATTCCGACCTCGGCCGCATCGTTTACGCCTTCCGCCAGTGGCGCGGTGAGCCTGCGCCCGCCTGGTGGAACGAGGCCCAGCACGGCGCGTGGAAGTACCGTGACATCCCCGGCTTCTGCAAGGCCGAGACGATCGCGGGCATAGACAAGCGCGGCTTCGTGCTCACACCCGGCCGCTACGTGGGCGCCGAGGAGCAGGAGGACGATGGCGAGCCGTTCGCGGAGAAGTACCCGCGCCTGCTGGCGGAGTTGGAGGAGTGCTTTGGGGAGAGCGAACGGTTTACAGCGGTGGTTCGAGAGCAGCTCACAAGGGTCCAAGCAGATGAATGATGCTTGTCGCCCCACGCTTGGCAGTTACATCCATGTGAAGCATGGCTTCGCATTCAAGGGTGAGTATTTCACTGACGAGACGACCCCAGACGTACTCGTCACACCAGGCAACTTTGCCATCGGTGGTGGCTTCCAAGACACCAAATTGAAGTATTACGCGGGACCGGTGCCTGATGACTACGTCCTTCAGGCTGGCGATCTGGTTGTGACGATGACCGATCTCAGCAAGGCTGGCGATACTCTTGGCTATCCTGCTCTGATCCCCGAATCTGTCGGTAGACGCTACCTGCACAATCAGCGAGTAGGGCTCATCGAGATCAAACACGATGCCGAGGCGGATAAGCGCTTTCTATTCTATCGGCTACGTGCGGACGACTATAGACACCACATTCTGGCCACCGCGTCAGGATCGTCGGTGCGCCACACATCCCCCGGTCGTATTTGCGAGTTTGAAACTACGCTACCTCCGATTGATGAACAACGCGCCATCGCCGGAGTCCTTGGCGCGCTGGATGACAAGATCGAACAGAACCGGCAGACCGCGCGGGCGCTGGAGCGGCTGGGGCGGGCGATCTTCCGGGCGTGGTACGTGGACTTCGAGCCGGTCAAGGCCAAGGCCGAAGGCAGCTCTGCCTTTCCCGGAATGCCCCAGCCTGTCTTCGACGCCCTTCCAACCCGCTTCGTAGATTCCGCCATAGGCCCTGTTCCGCTGGGGTGGGAGATAAAGCCTCTCGATAGCGTCGCAGAGTTTCTCAACGGACTGGCACTCCAGAAGTACCCTCCACGCGAGGACGGCACCGATCTCCCGGTCATCAAGATCGCCCAGCTTCGCAAGGGTTCAACGGAAGGAGCCGACACTTCCAACGATTCCATCAGCGAGATTTACAAGATACGGGACGGCGACCTGCTGTTCTCTTGGTCCGGAACGCTTGAAGCGGCTTTTTGGTTTGGCGGTCCTGGAGCATTGAATCAGCACTTGTTCAAGGTAACTTCGGACGAGTACCCACAATGGCTGGTATTCGAGTGGGTCCAGCATCATCTGCCAGAATTTCGCCTCATCGCCGCGAGCAAGGCAACAACCATGGGCCACATCAAGCGGGGCCATCTGAGCCAAGCGCTTGTGGCGGTGCCGCCGCCTATGTTTCTAGAACGAAGCAATCAGGTGATCGCGCCTTTGTTCGAGATTCGCGCGATGGCGCAACTTGAATCTCGCAGGCTTGCCGAAATGCGCGACTATTTGCTTCCTAAGCTCTTGAGTGGCCAGTTGCGTGTGGAGGTGCGCCATGGTTGAACCCTCCACAGCCCCTGCGCGCTTTCAGATGGTCGGCGCCCGCGCGGCGGTGCTCGATGGCCCCATCTCCGAGACAATCGAACAGCAGATCCACGCCATAGAGAACGCGCTGGAAAGCGTGCCCGACTTCGCCTTCGACCTCTCCAAGACGCTGGTCGAGTCGGTGTGCAAGACGGTGCTCGCAGACATCGGTCAGCAGGCGGACACAAACTGGGACGCGCCGAAGCTCCTTAGGGAGACCACCAACCGCCTGGCGCTGCTGCCGCGCAACCATCCCGACCCGACCAAGGCGCGCGAATCGGTAGAGAAGACGATCCGCGGGCTGCTCCAGACCATCCAAGGACTGTGTGAACTCCGGAACGGTTACGGCATGGCCTCCCATGGCCGCGACGGCTTCTCCGCCCGGCTTGATCTTCGACAGGCCACGCTTGCGGCCCAGGCAGCGGACACCATCGTGTCGTTTCTCTACCGCATCCACCGCGATGCGCTGATGCAGACGCCCGGCGCGCGCGTGTACTACGAGGACCACACCGACTTCAATGAGGCTTTTGACCGTGACAATGAATTGATACGGCTAGGTGAACTTGAACTGTTGCCGAGTCGGGTGCTGTTCCACGGCGATCGAGAGGCGTACAAGGCCGCGCTGAACGAGTACCTCTCCGAAGGCAGTGGAGCCGGCATCGGCGCCACCGCTGCTGAGCCCGGTGATGACGGGCAGGAGGCCGAATGACGATGCCCTCACCCACCGAACAGCTCGTCGAAGATGTCGCCGCCGTCTACTTCGGGGCCGTCGGCGCTGCGATCAAGCGCGGTGTCGAGATCGACGACGCCGGCGAGCGCGGCAGTGCGACGGAAGTCCTACTGAAGGGCCGCCTCGGCGCGGCACTGCATCGTCTCAATCCCGATCTGCCGCACGAGTCCATAGAGGAGGTCGTGCGCATCCTTTCGCGCCCCCCGCACCCGACGCTGATCCAGAACAACCGCTGGTTCCACGGCCTGCTCAGCGATGGCGTCGAGATCGAATACCGCGACCCGAAGTCCGGCGAGACACGCGGCGGGCGGGCGCGGCTCGTGGACTTTGACAATCCGGCCGCGAACGAACTGCTGGCCGTGCGCCAGCTCAGTGTCGCCGGAGCGTCGGGCAAGATCATTCGCCCGGACCTGACCCTGTACCTGAACGGTCTGCCGGTCGCGGTCATCGAGTTGAAGGACCCGACCGACACCCAGGCCGACCTTGGCGTCGCCATTGACCAGCTCGACCGATACGCGCAAGCCGCGCCCGACCTGTTTTTGCCGAACATTGTGCTTGCGGTCTCGGACGGGATGCTGACCCGCGTCGGCTCGATCACCAGCGGGCGCAGCCGCTTCATGCCCTGGCGGCCGCTGGCCGACGACGGCGGCGGCGCGCCGACGCTGGAGGCGCTGATCCGCGGACTGTTCGAGCCGCGGGCGCTGGTGGACTATCTGCGAAACTGCGTCACCTTCGAGGAGAACGAACGCGGCGAGATCGCCAAGAAGATCGCGGGTTATCACCAGTTCCGCGCAATGCGCAAGGCGCGGGTCAGCGTGCTGGCGCGCCTCAAGCCGCCTTCGGGTGAGGGCGACGGACGCGGCGGCGTGATCTGGCACACGCAGGGCTCGGGCAAGTCGCTCACCATGCTGATGCTGGCGGGTGCGTTGATCCGAGAGCCACGCCTGACCAACCCGACGGTCGTCATGATTACCGACCGCAACGACCTGGAGGACCAGCTTTTCGACACCTTCGCCGCCGGGCGAGCGCTGCTGCGGCAGTCTCCGGTCCAGGCCGAGAGCCGCGAGCAGTTGAAGGCGCTGCTCGACCGCGCGGCGGGCGGCGTGTTGTTCACCACGATCCAGAAGTTCGCCGAGGCGCACGGCGTGATCTCGGAGCGTTCGAATGTGGTGGTGATGGCCGACGAGGCACACCGGAGCCAGTACGGCTTCGTCGAAGGCGGCGCTCGCTGGATGCGCGAGGGGCTGCCCAACGCCACTTTCGTCGGGTTCACCGGCACGCCGCTGGAGCGCGATGACAAGAACACGATCCACGTATTCGGCGAGTACGCCGATGTCTACGACATCCGCCAGGCGGTGGAAGACGGAGCCACGCGGCCGCTCTACTACGAGTCGCGCATCATCAAGCTTAGATTGGACGAGGCGGGCGCGCGTGTCGCCGAGGAAGAGGTCGAGTGCGTCGTTAACGCCGACCGTAGCGGGGAGCCGGCGCCGGACCGGATCCGCGTGCCGTTGGAGTTGCTGGTTGGCGCCCAAGAGCGCATTGAACGCCTTGCGGCATTCATCGTCGAGCATTGGGAGAAGCGCCGAGCCGCGATGGAAGGCAAGGCGATGGTCGTCACCATGAGCCGCGACATCGCTGCTCGGCTCTACGAGACGATTCGAGCGCTGCGCCCGGACTGGCACGACGCCGACGACGAGCGCGGGGCGATGAAGGTCGTCGTCACCGGCACGAGCGAAGATCCAGAGCCGCTGCGCCAGCATGTTCGCACCAAGGCGGCGCGCAAGCGCCTTGCAGAACGGTTCAAGGCTGCGGACGACGACCTGCGGCTGGTGATTGTTTGTGACATGTGGCTGACAGGCTTCGACTGCCCGCCCGCGCACACCATGTACCTGGACAAGCCACTGGCCGGGCACAACCTTATGCAAGCCATCGCGCGCGTGAACCGTGTTTACGGCGACAAGCCCGGCGGATTGATCGTGGACTTACTGGGGTTGGCCGACCAGTTGGCCGACGCCCTGGCGACGTACACCCAGGCCGGAGGAACGGGCGAGGCTGTCCGCAACGTGCAGGACGAGGCCGTCCCTGCGATGCAAGCTGCTTTCGAGAAGCTACTCAGCTTCTTCCACGGCTGCGCCTACGAGCCGGCGCTTGATGCCTCACCGCAGGATGTACTGCCGGTGTATCTGCGCGCGATCGATCATGTGTTCGGCCAGAACGACGGCTGGAAACGCCTGCGCACGCTGGTCAAGGAACTGTCGGCGGCCTTCGCACTTGCGGTGCCTCGCCCCGAGGCCGAAGCGATTACGCCGCATCTTGCCTTCTTCCAGCGTGTGGTGGCGATGATCCTTAAGCGGCTGGCCGATGATTCAGGCGGTGGCGTAGTCCACGCCCGCCAGCGTGACATCGACGCCGCTGTACGCCAGGTGATCGGCGGCGCGGTCGAAGCCGACGAGGTGATCGATTTGTTCGCTGTTGCGGGCCTGGCTGAAGCCCGCCTCGACATCCTGAGCGACGAATTCCTTGGGCGTGTGGCCGCACTGGAGCAGAAGAACCTGGCGCTGGAGACGCTGCGCAAACTGCTTAACGACCAGATACGCATCACGGAGCGCACGAACCTCGTGCAGAGCAGGAAGTTTCGCGTGGCGCTTGAAGACGCTATGCTTCGCTACACAAACAAGGCGATTACAACTGCCGAGATGATCACAAGATTGATCGATCTTGCAAAGACCCTTCGAGAAGTCCGTAACCAAGGGAAGGAACTGGGCCTAAGCAGTGAGGAAGTTGCATTCTACGACGCCTTGGCCGAAAGTGAGTCAGCTAGAACCGCAATGAAGAGTGACACTCTCCGATTGATGGCGCGTGAACTTGCCGAGATGGTTAAGAAAATGCCCAAGCTTGACTGGACGCAGCGCGAGTCAGTAAGAGCGGGCTTGCGGAGAAGTGTGCGGCGTTTGCTAGCAAAGTATGGCTATCCACCAGATCTTGCTGAAGATGCAACAGCTCTAGTATTGCGTCAGGCAGAGCTTTCGACTGTGGGCAGTGAATCATCAGTCTCTGCCGGAGATGCATAAGGAGGCCGAACAATCCGATGCACCTGACCCGCCGCCTATGGCATATCTTCATTCGCAGAGTGCCTGGCGGGCAGGTGATCGGAAGCGTTAGACAGACGAAAAGAGCGGGTTGCGCTTTCGTATCTCTTGGGATACAATGCTCCAATGGTGGAGGTTCGGGAGACGACTGCCTATGCCAATTGGTTTAGGGGGCTGCGTGATCGCGCAGCC
>NZ_JAGQCY010000006.1 GCF_024346455.1 Cyanobium sp. Aljojuca 7A6 | reverse complement strand
GGCACAAGGGCCAAGAAAATCCACCCGAAGAGTTGAACCCCACTGCCGATCAGGGCTGTCCATGGCCGTCACAGACAAAAACGTTGTGGCTGGAGTCGGATTGGCGGCTATTTCAGCAGGCTCCTAGACCATTAAAAGATATGATGTTGTATAGAAATTGTGCTGCGACTATCGCAACTCTACGGAGTTACCGTTTTTTTTCCGAGTTTAGAAGGCTTAAGATTGCCTTTTGGAGGCAGCATCGGCTGGGAACTACCTATGCAATTTGGCTTTATCGATCCAGAAGCGCCTGCTGGTGCCTGGATAACATCCGGAAATACTCGTTTCTCTATCGTAGTCGTAATAAGGCCACCCAAGGCGAAGCTAGCAGTTATGATGAGAAGCTGACCGATCCATTTAGGCACTTTTGCTGGGTGGAACTTCCGATTTCTTCCATAGTTTCGAAAGTGCCGAAGATATGAGCATCTAAATCTTTGAAGACGACTCGGTGAACCATTAATGCTTGTACATTCTCTGTACGCTAGGAGGTCACGCCAGTGAGAATCTGCCAACGCATTAAGCCTGCAAGGTTTACTAACTATATCCAAGATAACCATGTCTTCATCTACCTTGCTCTCGTCTGTGGTCGCAGGCTGCAAAATGCAATAGACATCCCCTGTGTCGGCTCTCTGGTAAACGAGACACGGGCCCGCCTCAAGTAATGTACGAGAGCCTTCGAAGGAAGCGTCTTTTGCTAGCCCTCTATCTTCGTAGCCAATACTCTCGTAAGGGACTAAGCCGAAAAAGATTTCGATAAGCCGCTTGTCTCGGCCTCCCATTCTTCCTCCAGGCATAATCGTGACCTTTATCGGGGGAGAAACCCCATAATCTCGTTTAAAGTATGCCGAGAATATTTCTTCCGCTCCATTGAAAAATGCTTGAAACTCGGCATATTTTATTGTTCTATTGACTGTACCTTGCTGAAGTCGCTTAATCGCTTTCATTTTTGCTCGTTGGCGGCCGCATGACAATACCAAGACATATCTGCGAATGGACGTTGCTTTGTACTGGTGCGGCGAGTTGTGCCTAACAAGTCATTTGAAGGTTCTGAGAACCACTACCCCATTTTCTCCCTGGCCTTGAACCAGCTGGAGAGATGCTGGGGAGCTTGCCAAAAACCCCAATACTGCACAGCCGTTCGAGAGCGACTTCCGCTTTCTAGCAATGGTTCCCACGTCCCATAACCCCCTGTAGCCAGCGATACCCAAGCCTTGCCAACCTCCCCACCGTGAACCGATCAAGTCCCGCAACGAGATCCAACCCGCTCACCCCCGCGCACTCCGCAGAGCAAATGGCACGGTGAGCAGCAAGCTCCCCCCGGCGACCACGAACAGCCCCGGCAGGGAGATATCGATCAGCACGCCCGAGAGGGCCTGGGACAGGGGATCGAAGGCGACGCCGGCCAGCATGGCCAGGGCCATCACCCGGCCCTGCAGCGGTGCCGGGGTCTCCCGTTGCAACCAGGCCGTGGCCAGCACCCCCACCAGGCCGCCGCCGATCCCCATCGCCGCCAGCAGGGCGGCCGCCGTCCACCACTGGCCGGCCACCGCCAGCCCCAGCAGGCCCGCCCCCAGCCCGGCCGACAGCCAGCCCAGCGCGCCCCCCGGATGGGCGATGGCGCCGAACCGGCCGGCCCACCAGACCCCCACCAGGGCGCCCGCGCCGTAGGCGGCCTGGAGCCAGCCGAAAGTGGCGGCGCCACCGCCGAAGCGCAGCGTCACCAGCTCCACCACGCCGATCACCACCGGGCCCAGCACGGCCAGGTTGATCATGGCGATCAGCGTCAGGCCCGTGCGGATCGCCCCGTGGCCCCAGGCGAAGGCGATCCCCTCCCGCAGGCCCTGCCCCAGGCCCCCCGTCGGGGCCGTGTCCGCCGCGGCCAAGCAAGGCCGCACCTGCAGGAAGCAGCCCACGGCGAGCAGCAGCAGAGCGGTGTCGAAGGCCAGGGCCGCCGTCGCCCTGCCACGGCCAGGGACAGGCCCGCCAGGGCGGGGCCGGCCACGTTGCTGATCTGCTCGCTGCCCTGGAGCCAGGCGTGGGCCCTGCCGAGATGGCGGTCCTCCAACAGGCGGGGCAGCAGGGCCAGGGCTGCCGGGTAGAGGCAGGCCTCCGCCGCCCCGAACACGGCCGCCAGCACCAGCACCGGGCCCAGGTCGAGGGCGTCGCGACTGGCCAGCAGGGTGAGCACCCCGGTGGCCGTCGCCAGGATCGTTCCGGCTCGCACCGCCATCGTCCGGGGCGGATGGCGGTCGCTGAGGACGCCGCCCAGCAGCAGCAGCAGCCCCCGGGGCAGGGCCGCCGCCATCAGCACCAGGGCCAGGGACGTGCCCGAGCCCGTGCGCTGCAGCATCAGCCAGGTGACGGCGACGAACCAGAACTGGACGCCGGCGAACAGCAGGGTCTGGCCCAGCCAGAGCCAGCGGAAGCCCGGCCGCAGCAGCAGGGATCCGCTCACGGCCTTGCCGCTCACAGCCGCCCCACCCGCTCAGCAAACGGACGCAGCTGCAGCGCCTCGCGCCACTCCACCAGCGGCCGCTCCCAGCCCTCCTCCCAGCGCTGGGCGAACAGGGGCCTGGCCTCCAGGCCCATCTGCAGCCCGATGCGGATCGCCTCCACCAGCTCCGGCAGCAGCTCGGGGGCCCCGAGGGTGATCGACAGCAGGGCCTGGGCCGTGAGCGCGGCCCCCAGGGGGTAGGGGAACTGGGTGAGATGGAAGGCCTGCAGGCCGATCTCGCCCGCCACCGTGGTGTCGAAGCCGGTGATCACGTGCCAGAGGTCGTGGGTCTGGCTGAGCCGCAGCTCCACATAGGCCGCATCGCTGGCGGGCACCATGCCGGCGTGCAGGTTGGGGTCGTAGCCCAGCCGCGCCAGCGACGCCGCGTAGGCCTGGCCGAGGCTGCCCTCAGGCATGTGGGCCAGCTGCTCCAGGTCGTGGGCCGGCGGGATCCAGCGCGCCTCGATCAGTGCGGCGCAGGCCGGATCGCGGCGCAGTTGCTCGGCCATCAACGCATAGGAGGGGGTCTCCAGCAGGGCATCGGCCAGGGCCCCCACCAGCTCCAGATCGGTGTCGCCGCCGCTCATGGCCACGAACGTGCCGAGGACCCGGAACAGCTGGGGCGGCAGCTCCGGGGCCTCGAACGACGCCGCGGTGGGGGCGGGTGTGGAGCGGAAAACGGTGGTGGTCATCGGGGTCAACGCGAAAGAACGTGAGCAGTCCTCACGTCCAAGAAATTATGAGCATCCCTCGCCTTTGTCAATGGGATGCGAGGATCGCTCAGGTTTTCCCGGTCTGCCGCTTCCCGCCATGGCCGACGCCAAAGCCACCGCCGGCGAGCCCTCGCCCCTGCGCCGCCAGCCCCGCCAGGCCCGCAGCCAGGAACGGGTGCGGCGGATCCTGGCGGCGGCCGAGGAGCTGTTCGTGGCCGGCGGCGTCGGCAGCACCACCACCAACGCCATCGCCGCCCGGGCCGGGGTACCGATCGGCTCCCTTTACCAGTTCTTCCCCGACAAGGGCGCCATCCTGCGCAGCCTCGCCGAGGGCTACGCCGAGCAGCTGCACGACGTGCTGCGGGCCTTCTTCGATGAGGGGGACGGCCAGTCGCTGTCGCTGGAGGACGCGATCACCGCCGCCGTGGCCCTCACCGATCGCTTCTTCCGCGACCACCCCGGCTACCCGGCCATCTTCCTGGATGTGCAGAGCGCCACCCCCGAACTGCTGGCCATCGAGGCCGAGGCCGACGCCCGCCTCATCGCCGACTGGGCCGGCCTGCTGGTGGAGCGGGCCGCCTGCGGGGAGGACGCCCACCTGCTCGCCTACGTGCTGGTCAAGACCGTCGGCCACCTGCTCTGGCTGGCGGCCACCCAGGAGCAGGGCCGCCGCGACCAACTGGTGGCCGAAGCCGGCGAGCTGGCCATCGCCTACCTGCGCCGGCGGTTGCCGCCTGGGTGATCAGGCCCAGACGTTCTCCAGGGTGTAGGGGCCGCCCTCCTTCACCCAAAAGGATCCGTCGATGAAGCGATGGCTCCGGTCGAGCCCGGCGATCGCCTCCATGTCTTCGGGAGCCAGCTCGCCCTCGGCGGCCGCGAGGTTCTCGGCCAGGCGCGCCGGCGACACCGACTTCGGGATCACGGCGGTGCCGCGCTGCAGGGCCCAGCGCAGCACCACCTGGGCTGGCGTGAGGCCGCGCTGGGTGGCGATCGCCGTGATGGTGGGGTCCTCCAGCAGCACCGGCTGACCGGAGGCAAAACCGGGGGTGCCCAGGGGCGAATAGCCCGTGAGGTGCACGCCGTGGGCCTCGCAGAAAGCAAACAGCCCTTTTTGCTGCAGGTAGGGATGCAGCTCCACCTGGTTCATGGCCGGCCGGATCCGCGCCTGCCCCAGCAAGCTATAGAGGGTGGCCATGCCGAAGTTGCTGACGCCGATGTGGCGACACAGACCCCCGTCGACGGCCACTTCCATGGCCGCCCAGGTGGCCGCGATCGGCAGGGTCTCCAGCGACACCAGATCCTCGGCGCTCTCGGGCATCAGCACGCCCGGCCGGAAGGCCACGGGCCAGTGGATCAGATACAGATCGAGCTGCTCGAGCTGCAGATCGGCCAGGGTGCGCTGCAGGGCCGGGGCCACGTCCTCGGGGGCATGGGCGTTGTTCCAGAGCTTGGAGGTGATCCAGAGATCCTCCCGACGCACCAGGCCCGAGCGGATCGCCCCAGCGACGGCCTCGCCGATCTCCGCCTCGTTGCCGTAGATGGCGGCACAGTCGATGTGGCGGTAGCCGAGCTTGATCGCCGCCGTCACCGCCGCGCCCACCTCCCCCGGCGGGGCGTTCCAGGTGCCCAGGCCGAGCATCGGCATCTCAGCGCCGTCTTGGAAGGGGAGTGTCTTCAAGGCGGTGAACCCCAGGTGCCCATCACTCCACCCTGGCCTTGGCACGGAAGTCAACCAAAGCAAAGCGCCGGGCCTCCGGCTTCTGCGATTCGATCACCAGCTGATGGCGTTCCCCCTGCCGTCCGGCTCGGTTTTCGACCACCCTGTCAATCTCCTTGCCCTGGCCATCGAGCACGGCGAACGTCACCTGGATGTCCCCGCAGGGACGCTCCAGGCAGGCGACCTCCATCACGTCGATGAGGCCGCCGCCATAGAGGCGGGGCTTGCGGCAGATCCCCTGGCAGCGGCGGGTGAACACCCCCTGATCCGCTTCCACCCAGCCATCGGCGAGCAGGTCCTGGCGGCTCTCGCCCCTGCCGCCGGCGGCCGGCTTCTCCGTCAGAGACGCCCGCAGGCCGGCCGCCATCCAGCCGGCGCCGAAGCCCGCCGCCACGAGCACCAGGGCCAGCAGCCGCTGCAGGAACGGAAACCGGGAGGGACCGGACGCCGGGGGGAGGGCCGGTGGCGACGGGGGCCGTCCCCCGGGGGGCACCGGCTCCATTTCAACGATCAGGTCCTCAACGGTCTTCCCGCTCCCCATGTTCCGCTCGGTCTTGCCGGTCCTTGCCATCGTCGTAGGCCATCAGTGAACGGAACATCAACCCGCCGCCGCTGCCGATCAGGGCAAACATGGTCAGCAGGTTCCAGAGCGAAGTGGGCTGGAAGCTCATGATCAGGGTCTGGAGCACGCCCACCGCCAGGGCGGCCACCGAGGCCAGCACCAGGAACCAGCCCCAGCGTTGGTTGCGCAGGGCGAACAGCAGGCACACCCCGATCGTGAGCGGGATCAGCAGCAGGCCGAAACCGCCGCCCAGGCCCTGGGAGAAGCCGAAACCGCCGCCCCAGCCGCCGCCCCAGGCCGCACCGGCACCACCCCAGCCGCCTGCGGCGCGCCGGCCGAAGCGGAGGCCCAGGCCCATGGGAACGGAGCTGACCATCACCTGGTTGAAGAACAGGAACGCGCCCATCGAAAAGAGCACGCCCCCCAGCAGGAAGGTGAAAAAGTCCCGGATCGGATCCCTTGAGCCCATGCCCTCTCTGCCACCACGGTCATGCTGGCCAGGGCCTCAGGGTTTGTCTGCCAGGAGGGCTCAGCCGGCCGGCCGGCAACCCTCGAACCACATCACGTGGCGGGCATGGTCGTAATCCTTGTACTGGCCCGTCAGCTGGATGCCCTGGCCGGTTCGCAACGAGAGGGCGTAGGCGCCCTGGCCCTTGGCGGCCAGACAACTGATCTGGGTCAGGAAGCGGAACTTGCCGAACTTCAGGGCCAGGTCGTTGGTGGACCTTGGAATGTCGTAGTCGATGCGATAAGCGCCACCGTCTTTCGTCACGTAAGCCACCCGGCCCTTGATCGTGAAGGTTTTTCCCTGGTAGCGGCTGGGAATCACAGCCGCGTTGGTGTCGGCTTCCTGGGAGATCTGCTGCGACAGCATCAAGGCCTCGATGACGACTGGGCCCGCTGACGACACCGCCCCCTGGCTGCGCTCGGCGGCGGCAATGCCTTCAGCACCACCCTTCAAGGCGCCCAACATGGCGCACAGCTCGGTGCGCGCCCCACCGGCCCCCGCCAGCATGCCCGCCGGCAACTTCGCTTCCAGCTTCACCTTGGCGGCGGCCTGCTCGGCAAGGGCGGTGGCGATGATCGGGAACGGCCGGGCCGAGCCCGATCGGGGCTGCTCCAGCAGCATGCTGCCGTCGTCCGCCTCTTCGCTGAGGATGTCGTAACCCCGGCCGGCGGCGATGCCGCGCAGCTGGCGAATCGCCACCGGCACCGACAGGTCGTCGACGGTGACTGCCGCGTTGAAGCGAATCCCGGACAGGGGGTTGCCAACCTGGGCGAAAGTGTCTTCGCAGCTGCCGGCTCGGGCCGCCGAAGGCAGGGCCAGCGCCACGGCCAGCCCGCCCAGGGGAACCACGAATCGAAGGGCTGGAAGGAACAAAGGCGTCACTCGCTGTCGGTTGCCGACTCTACCGAGGCCCTCAAGGGAGGAAACTTTCGCAGGATTCGCTGCGGTTGCTGAACGACCGATCAGATGGCCGGGCAGCGGCTCGTTGTCAGGCAACAGCAAAGACATCCTGCATGGCGTTCGCCAAGTCCTTCAGCATGGGTCCGCTCTCACTGGAGTACGACGACCCGTGCATGACGGCAAGGGTCTCCGGCTGAAGCTGGGCGCAACCGGCAAGCAACCCTTGCGTCTGTGGGGTGTAGGGCAGATAGCCGGCCAATGGGCCCTGCTGCATCTGCCGCATGCCAGCAAGGGCTGGGCCGATCAGATCGTGCGTGACAACGGGCACAACGTCGCCGAAGTGATGAAAAAGATCGGAGCAGAAAAGGGTTTTCCGGGTCTCCTCAAACAACAGGCCGGCATCCCAGCCATGGGGCAGATGGGGCGAAGGAAAGAACCGAAAACGATACGTCCCTGTTTCCAGAACATCCTCAGGCATCAGACCACGGGCAGGCCGGATGGCGTAGTCATCGACGCTGACGACTTTGCCGACGAACGTGCAGACCGGCTCGGCCTCTGGCGCCGCTTCCAGCCAGTGGTTGAGGCCACCAATCTCGTCGGATTCAAAATGGCTCCAGGCCACGTAGCGAAGCTTGCCTGGATCCATCAACGTCGCCACCGCGTCCCTCAGGAGGGGATACATTCCCTTCAGGCCGGCGTGAAACAACAACGGCTGCTCATCACGAACCAGAAAGTGATTGAACTGCAGATCAAGCTCTGTGACGTTGGTCATGGTGGATGCAGGAGCGCAACAGTGATCCAGGCAGCCAGATCATTCTGCTGCCGTTCCTTCCCAGGCCCCCGGATCCAGATAGGTCTCCGCCGGCAGCGGTCCCGCCAGGCACCGCTCATCGCTGGGGTTGAGGGGCCCCGCCAGCAGTTCGGCCGCGGTGATGAGGGCCGACGCCGGCAGGGCCGGCTGGTCGGGATCGAAGGCGGTGGGGTGGGTGATGCTGCTGGAGAAGCCCCGGAAGATCAGCAGTTCAAAGGGTTCGTCGTCCCCCGGCGCCGGCAGGGTGCCCACCAGGCGCAGCACCCGATCCGGGCGCTCGCGGCTGATGGCCTCCAGGGCGGCCAGCAGGGCGGCAACGGAGGGGGAGGCGGCGTCGGTCATGGCGTCAGAACTCGCCGGCCACCCGGCCCAGCCGCGGCAGGCGCACCACCAGCCACTGCAGCAGCCCCACCGCATAGGCCACCAGGGCCACATAGCCCACGAAGGCGGCCACCCCCGGCGTCCACGCCCCGCCGAACACGAAGGCGAACACCCTGGCCACCACGCCGTGCAACCCCACCGGTGCCTCCAGCCAGGCCCGACAGAGGCGCAGGCCAGCGCCGGCGCCGCCCATGCAGGGCAGGGCGGTCACGGCCAGGCTCGCCCCCCCCAGCGACAGCAGCGTCAGGCTCCAGCGCCAGAGGCGCAGGGTGAGGGGCAGGGCGCGCCAGGGGGGCATGTCGGCCAGCTCCTCGTTGAGATCCACCCAGAACCACAGGGTCACCACCACCAGCAAGGGCGCCACCACCAGCAGCAGGAAGCCGGCGGGGCGGTTGTCGGTGAGCAGCAGCAGGGCGATCAGCTGCAGGCTGGCCACCTTCCAGTAGAGGCCCATCAGACGCACCAGCGCCTGCTCCTTGCGGAGGGCCGCCCAGAGAAGCAGCACCAGCGGCAGCCCAACGGCGAACAGCATTCCCAGCCGCACGTCGAGCCAGACCAGGGAGCGATAGAGCTGTTCCGGCACGTCCGCTCGGTTCGGTAAGGCGCCATTATCCGTGCGCCCCTCAGGCGATAGGGTCCGGTGATGGGTTCCCTCCCCTCCTTTCCCTGGTTGCAGCGTCGCCCCGACGCCCCCTGGTGCCGCACCGCCCTCGGCCGGGACGCCTCTCTGCAGGAAGCGGTCAACCAGGTGTTCGAGCAGCTCCGGGGCGCCGGTGAGGCCGACCTGGCCCTGGTGTTCGCCTCCGCCAGCTATGCCAGCGACCTGCCCCGGCTGCTGCCCCTGCTGCAGCAGAAACTCCAGGCCGGCCACTGGCTGGGCTGCGTCGGCGGCGGTGTGGTGGGCACCGATCCGGCCGGCGCGCCCCATGAGATCGAGAATCAGCCGGCCCTGGCGGTCACCCTGCTGCGCCTCCCCGGTGCCAGCCTCCGCCCCTTCGCGATCGACACCGCCTCCCTGCCCGACCTCGATGGTCCGGCCGAGCCCTGGCGCGAGCGGGTGGGAGCCGAGTGGGAGGACGGCCAGTCGATGCTGCTGCTGCTGGATCCCACCGGCACCGCCATCAACGACCTGATCAGCGGCCTGGATTACGCCTACCCCAACACCACCAAGGTGGGCGGCATCGCCGGCCCCCACAGCGCCGCCCACGGCTCGCTGCTGTTCAGCAGCGGCGACAGCGACCCGGCCGACACCGTGCGCAACGGGGCGGTGGGCTGCCTGATCAGCGGCTCCTGGCGGCTTGATCCGCTGGTGGCCCAGGGCTGCCGGCCGATCGGCCCGGTGCTGGAGGTGGAGCAGGCCCAGCGCAACGTTGTGATCGAGGTGAGCTGCGGCAGCACCCGAAACAGCCCCGTGGCCGCCCTGCAGTCGATCCTCACCGACCTGACCCCGGCCGAGCGGGAGCAGGTCAAGCACTCCCTGTTCCTAGGCGTCGGCCGCAGCGATTTCAGCCTGCCCACGGCCGACCTCACCCCCGTGGCGGAGGCGCCCGGTTCCTTCCTGGTGCGCAACCTGATCGGCGTCGATCCCCGCAACGGCGCCGTGGCGGTGGGCGAACGCATGCGCGTCGGCCAGAAGGTGCAGTTCCAGCTGCGCGATGCCGATGCCTCCCGCGATGAATCCCGCCAGCTGCTGGCCGGCCAGTCGCGGCGCCGCAGCGAGCCCCTGGCCGCCTTCCTGTTCGCCTGCCTGGGGCGCGGTGAAGGCCTCTACGGCGAGGTCGACGGCGATGTGAGCCTCTGCCGGGAGGTGTTCGGCACCGTGCCCATCGCCGGCCTGTTCTGCAATGGCGAGATCGGCCCGGTGGGCGGCACCACCCACCTGCATGGCTACACCGCCAGCTGGGGCTTCCTGGTGCCCAACGAGCCGCCCGGGGACAGCGCCGCGCCGCTCTGATGGTGCGCCAGCACGTCAATCCGCTCAGCCGGATCCACCAGCTGGCCCGGCCCCTGCCGCCGCTGATCGAGCTGTTCGCCGATCCCTCCCTGCCCCTGCATCTCGACATCGGCGCCGCCCGGGGCCGTTTCCTGCTGGCCATGGCCCCCCTGGCGCCCGAGCGCAACCACCTGGGCCTGGAGATCCGCCGGACCCTGGTGGAGGCCGCCGAGGCCGACCGCCGCCGCCAGGGGTTGAGCAACCTGCGCTTCCTCTACGGCAACGCCAACGTCAACCTGCCGGACTGGCTGGCACGCCTGCCCGCCGGCCAGCTGGAGCTGGTCACGCTGCAGTTCCCCGACCCCTGGTTCAAGCTGCGCCACCGCAAGCGCCGGGTGCTGCAGCCCGCCCTGCTGCTGGCGATCGCCGCGGCCCTGGCCCCCGGCCGCAGCCTGTTCCTGCAGAGCGATGTGGAGGCCCTGATCGCCCCGATGCGGCAGCTGGTGGACGCCAGTGGCGCCTTCGAGGCCGCCGGGCCCGAGGAGTGCGGCCCCGAGCGCAATCCCCTGCCGGTGGCCACCGAGCGGGAAGGCCAGGTGCTGGCGGGGGGCCTGCCGGTGCACCGCAGCCTCTACCGCCGCAGCAGCGCCCCTTTGCCGCCGCTGGCCGATCTGGAAGCCCAGCTGGAGCCCACCGCCTGCGGCACCGATAATCCCCTCGACGCTGAAGCGGATTGATGGTGCCTGCCCCAGCTCCCGTGCCCCTGCTGCTGCGCTGGCAGGGGCTGCTGGCCGGGCTCCCCGCCGGCCGGTTCGGCGCCCACCTGCCCCTGGTGGCGGGCTGGATCCTCTGCGCCCTGCTGGCCGGCCTGCCCGTGGTGACCCGTGAGGGCCTCAGCCTGCTGATCGCCGCCTCGGCCCTGCTCTGGGTGGTCTGGGCGCTGCGCACCCCCCCGGGGCGCCTGGGCGCCATCAACATCTGGCTGCTGCTGGTGATCGCGGTGGCCGTGGTGGCCACCGGCTTCTCGCCGGTGCCCAGGGCCGCCCTGGCGGGCCTGGTCAAGCTGCTCAGCTACCTGAGCGTCTACGCCCTGATGCGCCAGCTGCTGGCCACCGCCCCGGTGTGGTGGGACCGGCTGGTGGGCGCCCTGCTGGCCGGTGAACTGATCACCAGCGTGATCGGTATCCGCCAGCTTTACGCGGCTCCTGGCGCCCTGGCCCGCTGGTCGGACAGCAACTCGGTGGCCGAGGGCACGGTGCGCATCTAC
The DNA here is from genome assembly GCF_024346455.1 of Cyanobium sp. Aljojuca 7A6. Classification (GTDB taxonomy): domain Bacteria; phylum Cyanobacteriota; class Cyanobacteriia; order PCC-6307; family Cyanobiaceae; genus Cyanobium. The sequence continues at coordinate 178,319 of NZ_JAGQCY010000006.1, read as the reverse complement.
AGCACCCTGGAGAACCCCAACCTGCTGGGGGGCTATCTGCTGCCGATCCTGCCCCTGGCCGTGGTGGCCCTGCTGCGCTGGCAGGGACGGGGACGGCGCCTGTTCGCCCTGGCCTGCCTGGTGCTGGGCCTGGTGGCCCTGGTGCTCACCTACAGCCGCGGCGCCTGGATGGGCCTGGTGGCCTCCCTCGGCGTGATGGCCCTGCTGCTGGTGCTGCGCCAGACCCGCGACTGGCCGCCGTTGTGGCGACGCCTGTTCCCCCTGCTGCTGCTGGTCGGCGCCACCGTGGTGCTGGCGGTGCTGGTCACCCAGGTGGAGCCCCTGCGGGTGCGGGTGATGAGCCTGCTGGCGGGCCGGGAGGACAGCTCCAACAACTTCCGCATCAACGTCTGGACCGCGGCCCTGGCGATGATCCAGGACCGCCCCTGGATCGGCATCGGCCCCGGCAACAACGCCTTCAACCTCATCTACCCGCTGTATCAACAGCCCAAGTTCAACGCCCTCAGCGCCTATTCGATCCCCCTGGAGCTGCTGGTGGAAGCCGGCATTCCAGGGCTGCTGGCGGGGCTGGGCCTGCTGCTGAGCGCCGTCAAGGTGGGCCTGGGCCAGTGGCGCAGCAGCGCCCCCCTCGCCCTGCCGTGCCTGGCGGCGGTGGCCGTGTTCGCGGGCCTCGGGGTGCAGGGCCTCACCGACACGATCTTCTTCCGGCCGGAGGTGCAGCTGATCGCCCTGTTCAGCCTCGCCACCCTGGCCGCAGCCGCCCGGCCCGCGGATCCCCAGCCGTGAGGCTGATCGCCGGCTTCGACGCCGGCCAGACCCACACCAGCTGCCGCCTCGCCCTGGCGGGCGATGGCCGGGTCATCAGCGAAGGCGATGGCCCTGGTGTGTGCCACCTGGCGGCCCCCGAGGGTCCGGCGCGCTTTGGCGCCGCCCTGCGGGAGAGCCTGGCGCGGGCCATGGCCGGCGTGGAGAGCGGTAGCCCGCCCCCGGTGCTGGTGGCGGCCGCCGTGGGGGCCAGCGGCATCGAGCAGGGCTCCCCGGTGCAAGCCCAGGGCCAGGCCCTGGCAGCCGACGCCCTGGGGCTGCCCTTGGAGCGGGTGCTGGTCACCGGCGATGAGCGCACCGCCCTGCGGGGCGCTTTCCCTGACGGGGCCGGAATCGTGGTGATCAGCGGCACCGGCACCATCGCCGTCGGCCGCGACGGCCGCGGCCGCGAGCAACGCTGCGCGGGCTGGGGCTGGCTGCTGGATGGGGCCGGCTCAGCCATGGACATCGGCCGTGACGGCCTGGCCCTGAGCCTGCAGATGGCCGATGGCCGCGTCCCCGACTCCCCCCTGCGACACGCCCTCTGGCAGGCCCTGGATCTGGACCCGGACGATCCGGGGTCAGTGCAGCGGCTCAAGGCCCTGGTGGTGGCGGCCGGCTTCGGGCCCGCCGGCTTTGCCCGGCTGGCGCCGGTGCTTGATCAACGCGCCGCCTCAGGCGAAGCGGAGGCCATCGCGGTGATGGAACGCAACGCCGCGGCCCTGGCCGCCATGGCGGCGGGGGTGGCCCGGGGCCTGGATCTGGTGGAGCCGGCGGTGTGCCCGATGGGCGGGGCGCTGAGCCATCTGGAGCAACTGCGCCGCCCCTTCAGCCGGAGCCTGGCGCAGGCCCTGCCCGGCAGCCGCCTGGTGACGGCCGCCGGTGATGCCTGCCAGGGGGCCCTGGCGATGGCGGCCGCCCTGCTGGCTTAGGCCGCCAGCGGAGCCAGGGCCAGGGCGCCGCCGAGCACCGCCAGCAACAGGGCGAGGCGGGCAGTCCAGACCAGGGGCAGACGGCGCATCGCCAGGAACGAACCACCACTCACCAGCAGCGAGGCCGCCAGGGCGCCGGCCCACCAGCCCAGGGCTGAGCCATCGACGGGGGCCTCGCCGCCGTGCAGCAGGGCATGCAGGGCGACCGCACCGGCCACCAGGGTGCCGGCGAAGGCCAGCCCGGGGCTGCGGCCATCACGGTGGGAGCGCAGGATCAGCAGCGCCACCGCCGAGATCGCCAGGGCGGCCAGCACCTCAGCGAAGGGCAGGGCGAAGCCCGTGGCCCCGACCAGGCCCCCCAGCACCGCACCGGCCAGGCCCCAGAGCAGCAGCTCGGCGGACACATAGGACGCAGCCGCGCCGACGCCGACCAGCAGCAGCAGGTGATCGATGCCGGTGATGGGGTGGAGGAAGCCATAGCCGAGGCCGCCGTGGGCCAGGCCATGGGCCTGGGCCGGCTGGCCGATCAGCACGAAGCCGAGGGCGGCCGCACCCCCCAGAAGGGTCCAGGAGCGGAGGCCGGAAAAGTTGGTCATCGAGGGTCCCGGTCCGCGCCGGGGATGGAAGGAACGGTTCACGGCGAGCGTTCTGGCTGAGGGTGACCCCATCACAGCTGCGGGACAGCGCCGGAATGACAACAGGGCGAACCCAGCCGTGCACCGGACTTTCCTCGTTTCCTCCCGGAGGTGAACCCCGGGAACCGTCTGCCCATTGTGACCGCAGCCGGTGACGTTGCCGCCCGATGACCGCAGCTTCTGACCGGGAAGGGGGGAGGATGGCCCCCAGGGGTTCCTTCCCTTCACGGGGAGGACGCAAGGAGGAAAGGCGGTGAGGGGTTTCCCGAGTCCGCCGCTGTCCCGCAGCTGTGATGGAAACCTGGCTTCCCGGCCCGGCGTCCTCAGTCAGAACGCTCACCCCCACTCGACCCATTTCCCGCCGGCGAGGACCGGAGACTTTTCATGACACTGCCTTCTCTGGCTGAGCGGCGCGGCCTCCTGCCGATCGCCCTCGCCGTTGTCTGCGCCCTGCCCCTGCTGCTGGCCGCCCCGGCTTCGGCGCACCACGTGATGGATCTGACCGGGCTCAAGCCCGGACCTCTCACCGGGCTGCTCAGCGGCCTGGCCCACCCGATCCTCGGCCCCGACCACCTGCTGTTCCTGCTGGCGATCGGCCTGGTGGGCATCGTCCATCCCTTCCGCTGGGTGCTGGCCCTGCTGGGTTGCGGGCTGGTGGGCAATGGCCTCGGGCTGGCCCTGCCGGGCTTCCCCTGGATCGAGCCGCTGGTGGCCCTGTCGGTGGCGCTCACCGGCCTGGTTCTGGCGCGCCGCCTGCCCCCGGCCGTTCTGGTGCCCACCTTCCTGCTGCACGGCTACGCCCTCAGCGGGGCCGTGATCGGCTGGGAGCCGGCCCCGATCGGCTTCTACCTGGCGGGTCTGCTGGTCAGCCAGTCGCTGCTGCTTCTGGTGGCCCTGACGGCGGTGCGGCGCTGGCGCCAGAACGCTTCCAGCGCGGCGGTGAGCCTCACCGCCGGCCTGCTGATGGGCCTCGGCCTGGCCTTCACCTGGTCGGCCCTGGTGGCCTGAGGCTCAGGTGCCCAGCAGGGCAGTGCACTCCAGCCGCTCCTGGCTGGCGACCCGGCGGGAGGCGCGCAGCCGGATCGCCTCCGCCAGGTACTCGGCATCCTCGGCCACCCCGCAGAAGCGGGCCGAACCCCAGGTGTGCAGCCAGGGCAGGCCAAGGACGTAGAGGCCCGGCACCTGGGTGAGGCCCCGCTCGTGGGCCGGATGGCCGGCGCCATCGAAGACCGGCACCTCCACCCAGGTGAAGTCCGGGTGGTACCCCGTGCACCAGATCACCGCCGCCAGGGGCTCAGCGGCCAGATCGAGGGGCGCGGACGGACCGGGGGGCGGCGTCCAGCAGGAGACGTAGGCGGGCTCCTCGGGGGCGCTGAGGCCCTGGGCGGCGATGTGGGCGTCGATGCTGCGGCAGATGCGGCTGTAGACGGCGTCGGCCCCGTCGAGGTTCGCGGCCAGGTCGCCGGCGAAGCTGATGCGGTCGTGGCCGAGGTCGGCCAGCCGGCCGTGCAGCACCATCCCCTCGAGGGCGCGGCGGCGCAGGTCGATCTCGCGGCCACCGTCGCGGCCGGTGAGGTAGTGGTTGGTCTTGCCCCGCACCGCCTTCGGATCGGCGTGCTGGTCGATCGGCATGGCGTAGTAGCCCATGCGATCGAGCCAGTCGACCACGTCGCGGCCTCGGTAGCGGCGCGGGGAGCGGGGGGCGCTGCCGACGCTCAGGTGCACCCGGCGGCCGGCCAGGAACAGGTCTTCGGCGATCTGGCAGCCCGACTGGCCACTGCCCACCACCAGCACCGGGCCAGCGGGCAGGGACGCGGGGCTGGTGTAGTCGCGGGCATCGATCTGCAGGATCCGCTCGGGCAGCCTGGCGGCGAGGGGATGGCGCTTCGGGCGGTGGTAACCGCCGGTGGCCAGCACCACCTGATCCGCCTCGATCTCGCCGTCGTCGGTGCTGAGGCGGAACCCCGAACCGCTGGCCTGCAGGCGCCGCACCGCCACCCCTTCGCGCACGGGCACCTGGATGTGGTCGGCGAAGCGCTGCACGTAACGGACGATCTCCTCGCGGCCCATGAAGCCGTCCGGGTCGTCGCCGTCATAGGGGAAATCGGGCAGGCGGCACTGCCAGTTGGGGGTGACCAGGCAGAAGGAGTCCCAGCGCTGGCGCGCCCAGGCATGGCCGATGCGGTGGCGCTCCAGCACCAGGGGCCGCAGCCCCCGCTTCTGCAGGCAGTGGGCCACCGACAGGCCGGCCTGCCCGCCCCCTACCACCACCACCGGATGGCGCTGCAGCACCTGCGAACCGCTTGCCACCGAGCCCCTCTGGTCGTTGTCGGGTGTTGATGCTGGCCGCGCGGCGGGATCCGCCCTGTAACGACCGCCACGGATTGCCCGGTGCCGGGATTCGGTGGCATCGGCGACACAGAACAAAACTTCATCCGTGGCACGGTCCACCTGCCGATTCCACCGACCGCACTTCCCCATGCCCCAGGTCAGCCGTCCCGCCAACCAGACGGGCGATTTCCTCGTCGACTACGAGGAAAAGGTCTTCCCCGACGTCAAAGCCGAGCCGGGCGAGAAGGCCCTGGTCACCTTCCACACCGTGGCCTTCGAAGGCTCCATCGGCCTGGTGAACCTGCTGCAGGCCAGCCGCCTGGTCAACAAGGGCTTCGAGACCTCAATCCTTCTCTACGGACCCGGCGTGACCCTGGGGCTGCAGCGGGGCTTCCCCAAGCTCGGTGACGCCGCCTTCGACGGCCACCTCAACTTCGGCGCCCGCATCGAGAAGTTCATCGGCCAGGGCGGCAAGGTCTATGCCTGCCGCTTCGCCCTGCAGGCCCTCTACGGCCACGGCGAAGGCGCCCTGATCCCCGGGATCATCCCGGTCAATCCCCTTGATGTGCTCGACATCGTGCTGCTGCACCGCAAGGAGGGGGCCTTCATCCTCGACACCTGGACGCTCTGAATGCCCGCCACGATCACCGTCGCCGCCGCCCAGATCCGTCCGGTGCTCTACAGCCTGGAGGGATCGGTGGCGCGGGTGGTCGCCGCCATGGAGGAGGCCGCCGCGGCCGGGGTGCAGCTGATCGTCTTCCCCGAAACGGTCCTGCCCTACTACCCCTACTTCTCCTTCGTGGAGCCGCCGGTGCTGATGGGGAAGTCGCACCTGAAGCTCTACGAGCAGGCGGTGACGGTGCCCGGCCCGGCCCTGGGCCGCATCGCCGCCGCCGCCCGCCAGCTCGGCCTGCACGTGCTGCTGGGCATCAACGAGCGCGATGGGGGCAGCCTCTACAACGCCCAGCTGCTGATCGATGCGGCCGGGGAGCTGGTGCTGAAGCGCCGCAAGCTCACGCCCACCTATCACGAGCGGATGGTGTGGGGCCAGGGCGATGGGGCCGGCCTGCAGGTGGTGCCCACCGCCCTCGGGCGCATCGGCGCCCTGGCCTGCTGGGAGCACTACAACCCCCTGGCCCGCTTCAGCCTGATGGCCCAGGGCGAGGAGATCCACTGCGCCCAGTTCCCCGGCTCGCTCGTGGGACCGATCTTCGCCGAGCAGACCGCCGTGACCTTGCGCCACCACGCCCTCGAGGCCGGCTGCTTCGTGATCTCCTCCACCGCCTGGCTGGAGCCGGAGGACATCGAGAGGATCACGCCCGACCCGGTGCTGCAGAAGGCCTGCCAGGGGGGCTGCCACACGGCGGTGATCAGCCCGGAGGGCCGTTATCTGGCCGGGCCGCTGCCCGATGGCGAGGGGCTGGCCATCGCCGAACTCGACCTGGCCCTGATCACCAAACGCAAACGCATGATGGACAGCGTCGGCCACTACAGCCGCCCGGACCTGCTGGGACTGCTGATCGACCGCAGCCCCGCTCTCCAGCTGCACGAACGCCCCCCCGAGCCGGCTGGCGGCGAGGTGCCCCCGGGCCTGCCGGCGCTGGAGGAGCTGCACCATGGCTGAGCACGATCGCCGCGCCCTGGGCCGCAAGCTCACCGAACTGCAGGTGCACGGGGTGGTCGACCCGGCGGTGCCCGGCAACCCCGGCCGCCGGGGCGGCGCCGGCCCCTCGGATCACCGCGCCCTCAGCATCGAGGGCACCACGGTGATGGTGCCCGTCTACAACGCCCTGGCCGGCAGCTCGCCCTACCGGCTGGACACCAGCGCCGAAGGCGGCCTGCAGGTGAGCGGCACCACCGCCCTCGCTGACGACGCCGCCGGGCCCCTGGCCGTGCAGACCCCACCCGAGCCGCGCTTCTACGGCCTGGCCACCGCCGAAGGCATCCCCTACCGCTCGATCGCCCTGCTGCACGGCCGGGACGTGCTGGCCACCACGCTCCTGCAGACCTGCATCCGCTTTCGCGACCGCACCCAGTCGTGCCAGTTCTGCGCCATCGAGCAGTCGCTGGAGGATGGCCGCACCCTCGTGCGAAAGACGCCGGAGCAGGTGGCGGAGGTGGCCGAGGCGGCGGTGCGGCTTGATGGTGTGCGCCAGCTGGTGCTCACCACCGGCACCCCCAACAGCGATGACCGGGGCGCCCGGCTGATGGCCGAGACCGCCGCCGCCGTCAAGGCCCGGGTCGACCTGCCGATCCAGGCCCAGTGCGAGCCCCCGGACGACCCGGCCTGGTACCGCCGCATGAGGTCGGCCGGCGTGGACAGCCTCGGCATGCACCTGGAGGTGGTGGAGGAGGAGGTGCGGCGGCGGATCCTGCCGGGCAAGTCGGAGCTGGGGCTGGAGCGCTACATGGAGGCCTTCGCCGAAGCGGTGGCGGTGTTCGGCCGCGGCCAGGTGTCCACCTACCTGCTGGCCGGTCTGGGGGACAGCGCCGCCTCGATCGTGGCGGTGAGCGAGCGGCTGATCGCCCTGGGCGTCTACCCGTTCGTGGTGCCCTTCGTGCCGATCGCCGGCACCCCCCTGGAGGCCCATCCCGCCCCCTCCACCGACTTCATGGTGGCGGTGTACACGGCGGTGGGCGACCGGTTGCGGGCCTCCGACCTCAGGTCCGAGGCCATGGCGGCCGGCTGCGCCAAGTGCGGCGCCTGCTCGGCCCTGTCCCTGTTCGAAGCCACCCCCTGAGCGCGGCCATGTTCTTCATCGACCCCTCCAGCCACGACATCGGCCGCAGCGCCAGCAGCGGCGCCGCCGCCTTCGCCCCCTCGGTGCGGCGGGGGGTGGCCATCGAGGCCGAGGACTTCCGCCTCTCACCCACGGCCAGCTCCCAGCGCTTCTCCTTCCACCTGCTGCGGCGCGGCACGCCCCTGGAGGAGGGCTACTGGCAGCTGCGCAGCGCCATCTTCTGCCAGGAGCAGCACCTGTTCGAGGCCACCGACCGGGATGAGAAGGATGGCCACGCCTATCCCATCGCCGCCCTCGACCACAGCGCCAGCAGCGGCAGCGGCGTGGTGGGGGTGGTGCGGATCCTGGAGGAGCGCCCCCGCCTCTGGTACGGCGGCCGGCTGGGGGTGCACCACGACCACCGCCGCCACAACCAGATCGGCAAGGGCCTGATCTGGAAGGCGGTCACCACCGCCAACGGCTGGGGCTGCGATCGCTTCCTGGCCACGGTGCAGCTCCAGAACGTGCGCTTCTTCCAGCGCCTGCACTGGACCTCGATCAAGACGCTGGAGATCCGCGGTCTGCCCCACCACCTGATGGAGGCCGACCTCACCTACTACCAGCCCGGCCAGGAACGGCGGCCCCAGCCGGTGCCCCGGGCCGTGGCGTGAGCCGCCCGGAGGCGCCGGATCCGCCCCTGGCGGCCCTGGCCGCCAGGCTGCGCCGGCTCAGCGGCCTCACCGGCAAGACCGACATCCAGTCCCCGGCGGCCACCTTCCCCCACCAGCCCTTTCCCGAGCTGGGCCCCGCCGCGGCCCTCGGCGACGATGCCGCCCTGCTGCCGCCGGTGGCCACGCCGCTGCTGCTGGCCAGTGAGGGCCTGGACCCGGCCCTGGTGGCTGCCGACCCCTGGTTCGCCGGCTGGTGCGGGGTGCTTGTGAACCTCAGCGACATCGCGGCCATGGGCGGCACCCCGATCGCAGTGGTGAACAGCCTCTGGTGCCGCAGTGCCACCCAGGCGGAACAGGTGCTGGCGGGCCTGCGCCGGGCCTCGGAGGTGTTCGGGGTGCCGATGGTGGGTGGCCACACCAACCTGCACAGCCCCTACGACGCCCTGGCGGTGGCGGTGCTGGGCACGGCCGCCGGCCCGGTGCTCTCGGCCCGCGCCGCCAGAGCCGGCGACCACTGCCATCTGCTGATTGACCCCAACGGCGGCTTCCGCGGCGACTCCCTCTGCTGGGATGCGGCCACCGGCGCCGACCCCGCCCGGCTGCGGCGCCAGCTGGCCCTGATGGCGGCTCTGGCGGCCGACGCCAGTGTCCATGCCGCCAAGGACATCAGCATGGGCGGCCTGGTGGGCACCGCCGCCATGTTCTGCGAGGCGGCCGGCTGCGGTCTGCGCCTCGATCTGGCCGCGATCCATCCCCCCGCCGGTGTGGCCATGGAGCCCTGGCTCACCGGCTTCCCCAGCTTCGGCTTCCTGCTGGCCGCCCGGCCCGATCAGGAGGGCCGGCTGGCGCAGCGGGTCGCCAGCTGCGGCGGCCTGCAGTTGGAGCGGGTGGGCACGTTCACGCAAGAACCCCGGTTGGTGCTGGAGGAGGAAGGTCTGCAGGAGGAGGTCTGGCGCGCTGAGGAGCCCCTCACCGGTTTCGGGGCACTGTCGTGATCAAGCTGTCGTGATCGCCACCGCAACCGATGCGGATTCGGCGCACAATGGCTGCACTGGGTGGTGGGGGGCGCCATGCCGGAAGTGGAGCTGACGCTGGAATGGCCGGACGGGGGCAGGAGCCGCCTCTATTCGCCTTCCACCGTGATCCTCGAGCACCTCGCCCCGGGCCAGACACTCTCGGTGGCGGAGCTTCGGACCAGGGGCACGTTGGCGCTGCGGCAGGCCTCCCAGCGGGTGCGGGCCCGCTACGGCTTCGCCTGCACCCGGGCCGATGAGGAGGAACGGCGCCTGCTGGAGCAGGCCTCCCGCTTCGGTGAACAGGAGCTGGTGGGGATCGGGAGCGCCTAGTCGGACAGCACCCGCTCGATGCGGCGATCGGGGATCAGCCACATCAGGGCCACCAACGCATAAACCGCCTGACCAACGGCCGGGGAGCGCAGGCTCGCCAGCATCGCCACCAGATAGAGGGTCAGGGAGGTCTGCCCCTTCCAGTCGCGGCCCACGGCCCGGCGCAGCAGGGAGTCGGGGCCCTGGCTGGCGATGATCCGCCCCTGAAGGGTGAAATAGGCGAGGGCCGCCATCAGCATCACGACGCCATAGAGGACCGACGGGGCGATCGCCCGGTGGTTCTGGCCCATCCAGCCGGTGGCGAACGGCACCAGCGACAACCAGAACAACAGATGCAGGTTGGCCAGCAGCACCGGGCCGCTGACACGCTGCAGGGTGTGCAGCATGTGGTGGTGGTTGTTCCAGTAGATGCCGATATAGACGAAGCTCAGCAGATAACTCAGGAAGACAGGAATCAGGGGCACCAGGGCCGCCGGTGCGGTGTCGTGGGGCACCTTGATCTCCAGCACCATGATCGTGATGACGATGGCCAGAACACCGTCACTGAAGGCCTCCAGCCGGGTGGTTTTCATGACGGCCTGCCGATGGATCTGGCTGCTTATGGCAGAAGCGACGCAGAGTGCAGCAAAAAAGAAATGAATCGCTACAGAGCCCAGACAGCCTGACACCACTGAACAAGCGCCGGAGACTGCATCCTGCGGGCCCCAATGGCGGCATCAGCCGTCTACGCGGAGCTGGAAGCTCGGTAAAGAAGGGAGGCACCCCTTTGAAGCCAGACCCGATGAGAATTTCCATCCGAAGACGCCTGCTCTCGCTGGCCTCCGTGGCCGCCCTGGTTGTCACCCTGATGATCCAATGGCCCGCCATGGCCATGGCCAGCCAGGCCCCCATCTTCGCCGCCATGACAGACAAGATGAGCGCCCAAGCCAAAGGAGCCGAAGGCAAGCTGCAATCCGCCTACGGTGAAATCACCGGCGATACGGGCCAACAGGTCAAGGGCAAGGCCAAGCAGGTTCAGGCCTCCGCCATGAACGCGAAAGAAGCCGTGAAGGACGGCGCCAAGGCCACGGCCCGCAAGACCAGTGATGCCGCCGACAAGCTGGCGAACAAGATCAAGTAAGCACCATTCTGATCCATCCATTTCCATCGAAAGGAGGCTCCAATGCTGGAGTCACTCGCCGTCGTTCTGGTGATTCTCTGGTTGCTTGGACTGGTGACGTCCTACACCATGGGCGGCTTCATCCATCTCCTTCTGGTCATCGCCCTGATCGTGATCGTGTCCCGGCTGCTCAGCGGCCGGGCCGTATGAGACCGGGGCGACGAGGCGGATCACAAGTCCTTGACCAGGCGTTGCCGCAACTTGAGCAACGCCTTTCGCTCCACATGCTGCACCTTGTGCTTGGACATTCCGATACACACGCCGATCTGCGCCAGCGAAGGGGACCCATCTTCGGCATAACGAAGGCGCAGCACCTGGCGTTCGGTGGGGCTCAGCTGGGTGAGTTCGGTGTGGAGCCACTGGTAGTCGTCCAGAAGGCCGGGCTCATTGGGATCACCGATCAGATCGGTCAAGCTCACCTCCCCATCGGAGCTTCCCAACGCCTGATCAAGGGAAAGGGTCTGCAGGTCGTGGGACGCCTGAAGCACGGTCTCCAGCCGTTTGACACTCTCGCCCAACTCGGAACCGATGTCGGCCAGCGACAGGGGCTGGGGCGAGGCCATGCGAAGGGCCTGAGCCTTGCGGGCCAGGGCCGCCATCTGGGGCGGCACCCGGATCAGCCCCGTCGTCTCCTGGAGATGGCGGTGCACCGACTGGCGAATCCACCAGGAGCCGTAGGTGGAAAACCTGCAGCCCCTTTCGGGCAGAAAGCGCTCCACCGCCCGGATCAGGCCGAGGTTGCCGGCCTGGACCACATCCATTGGATCGAGGTGCATCAGACGGATGCGGTTGTGCTGCTGCTTGCACAGCGACACCACCAGGCGCAGATTGCCGGTCACCATGCGCCCGAAGGCCCGACGCCCCCGGCGTTCCAGGCCAGGGCCCGCCGCCGAGTGGGTAAGCCAGTCCTGCACAAGGGCACCGAGATGCAATTCCTCTGAAGGCGTCAGCAAAGGAATGCGGCCGATGCTGCGCAGATAATCCCCGAAGCAATCAGACATAGGTCCAGGGAAAAGAGGGCCGTAGGAATCCTGCGATCACTGGGCCAATTTGTGGCGGCGAATTGCGAATCTGCGGCAGATCTACTGCACGACACCTCAGACGCCCCCATCAAGACGCCATCCTTTTGTGTCAGGAACAACACCGTGAGACTCGACTGCCTAAGTTGAACTTAGGCAGATCTGGTGGAGCGCAAAGCCACACTCAGCCCCCCCATTCAACCCAGAGGAAAACGCTCATGTCCTTGATTTCACTGATCATCACCCTGATTGTTGTTGGCGTGCTGCTGTGGCTCGTCAACAACTACATCCCCATGGATGGCAAGATCAAACGCATCCTCAACATTGTCGTCGTTGTGGCGGTCGTGGTCTGGCTGCTCAACATTCTTGGCCTGATGGATTCGCTGCGCAACATCCGCATCGGCAGCTAGGGAAGCAGCGCCCAGACTCAGCTGGCGGCCACGGGATTGCGCAGCGCATGCAGGGCCTGGGTTTCGCTCGGGCCAAGCACGATGGAGGCCGTTTCCTCTCCCGCCAGGGGCAGGCTGAGCGCCAGGGGCAGGGCATCACTGGGGCGCGGCAGCAGGGCGGCCATGTCGAACTGGGCCGAACCCTCGGGCAAGGCGTCGCCGCCGGCGGGCACCAGCTCCTCGCTGCGGTTGGCCAGGGTCCAGGAGCCGCCGGCGCCGTCGCTGATCAGCAGGGGCCTGGCGTGATCGACCGCGATCCCCGGGGTGAGGGCGCTGAGGCGCAGGCGCTCGCCGCTGGGGTAGGCGGGGTCGGGCTGGGCGAAGATCCGCAGCGACCAGCGGTTGCCGTCCTGATCCCGCAGGCTCCAGCGCTGGGCGTCGTCGGCGCGGGCCAGGCCCGGCGCCAGGGTCAACAGCAGGAGCAGCCCCAGGAGCAGGGGCGCCAGCCGCCTCGGCCACGGGCGGCGGCGGGCGCCTGGAGAGCCAGATCCGGATTGAGCAGAAGCACACATGGGCAGAGTCGCAACCGGGGATGATTCAACGCTATCGTTTTATCGTCTGGCAGTGGAAGCGGCCTATCCGCAAGGCGATGTCGCCCCTGCCGGTCTGTCCATCTTCGGATGCTTCGCCATGACCATCACAAACCTGTCGCGTTCCGGGTTCCATCCCTGGGATCGCTTCAAGACCTGGGTCACCAGCACCGAGAACCGCCTCTACGTGGGCTGGTTCGGCGTGCTGATGATCCCCACCCTGCTTGCGGCGACCGTCTGCTTCGTGATCGCCTTCATCGCCGCTCCCCCCGTCGACATCGACGGCATCCGCGAACCGATCGCCGGCAGCCTCCTCTACGGCAACAACATCATCACCGCCGCCGTGGTGCCCAGTTCCAACGCCATCGGCCTGCACTTCTACCCCATCTGGGAAGCCGCCAGCCTCGACGAGTGGCTCTACAACGGCGGCCCCTACCAGCTGATCATCTTCCACTTCCTGATCGGCATCTACTGCTGGATGGGCAGGGAGTGGGAGCTCAGCTACCGCCTGGGGATGCGTCCCTGGATCGCCGTGGCCTACAGCGCCCCGGTGGGTGCTGCCACCGCTGTGCTGCTGGTGTACGCCATCGGCCAGGGGTCCTTCTCCGACCCCATGCCCCTGGGCATCTCCGGCACCTTCAACTTCATGCTGGTGCTCCAGGCCGAGCACAACGTGCTCATGCATCCCTTCCACATGCTCGGCGTGGCCGGTGTGTTCGGCGGCGCCCTGTTCTCCGCCATGCACGGTTCGCTGGTCACCAGCTCCCTGGTGCGGGAGACCACCGAAACCGAGTCCCAGAACCGGGGCTACAAGTTCGGCCAGGAAGAGGAGACCTACAACATCGTGGCCGCCCACGGCTATTTCGGCCGGCTGATCTTCCAGTACGCCTCGTTCAACAACAGCCGCAGCCTCCACTTCTTCCTGGCCGCCTGGCCGGTGGTGGGGATCTGGTTCGCCACCCTGGCGGTGATCAGCTTCTCCTTCAACGTGAACGGCTTCAACTTCAACCACTCCGTGCTCGATCACCGGGGCCGGGTGATCAACACCTGGGCCGACGTGCTCAACCGCGGCGGCCTGGGCATCGAAGCCATCCACGAGCGCAACACCCACAACTTCCCCCTCGATCTGGCGGCCACCGCCAGCACCCCCGTGGCCCTCACGGCTCCGTCGATCGGTTAGTGGGGCTTTGAACCCCGCCCAGCCGACCCCTCGCTGAGCCCCTGCCGGGCCCGGACTGCTCCGGGCCCGTTTCCCATTTCAGCCTGTCCGTCCGTCTCAACCCCCTCGTCCGGAGCCGCCGACCCATGGCCCAGATCCTGCCTCCCAGCCTGCGGCGCCTGGCGCTGAGGGCCCTCGCCTCACTGGCGATGGTGCTGCTCGGCGCCCTGCTGCTCACCCTCTCCCCGCCGGCAGCCCAGGCCGATGCGCCGGTGGAGCCCACCACCCTGGCCAAGGCGGTGGTGGAAATGGAGCAACTCGATCGGATGCGCATCGCCCTGGCCTCCACCCTGGAGGGCCGCAGCGAAGAACCCACCATGGACACCATGAAGGAGGTCTGCAAGCCGGTGGGGATGAAGGCCGCCGCGATCGGCGAGGAGAACGGCTGGCAGGTGCGCCAGGTGGCCGCCAAATTCCGCAATCCCGACCACGCCCCCGCCAGTGCCCAGGAGCGGGAGGTGATCGACCTGTTCCACCGCCAGCCGGCGATCACCGGCCTGTGGCAACCGGCCACCGCCGAGCAGGGCGCCGGCGTCAACTACTACCGACGCATCAACGTGGAGCCCAGCTGCCTGGCCTGCCACGGCACCAAGGCCAGCCGGCCCGCCTTCGTGAAGCAGAACTACCCCGCCGATCGGGCCTTCGATTTCAAGGCGGGGGACCTGCGCGGCATGTACGCCGTGTTCATCCCCGAGCTCCAGCAGGCCCATGACACGCTGGGCGAAACCTCCGGCTGACGCCATGGCGCGCCCCCCCTACCAACCCTCCCTGCTGCGGCTGACCCATGGCCTCACGGCATTGCTGGTGCTGGCCGCCTGGCTGAGCGGGCTGTTCGTCTACAGCCGCTACGACGGCCGCTGGGGGCGGCTGCCCTTCACTCCCGGCGGCAACTGGATCGACCTGCATGGCACGGCCGGCTTTCTGCTGCTGCCCCTGGGGCTGGTCTTCGCCGCCTACGCCCTCAGCCTGGGCCGGCCGCGCCTGAAGCGCATCACCAACAGCCTGGCCCTGGGGTCCCTGGTCCTGGCGGTGGCCACCGGCAAGCTGATGGACGAGGACTGGCTGCGGGACGGCGAGCTGCATCACCTCGCCTACGGCCTGCACCTGGTGGCCTGGCTGCTGATCGGCCTGGCGGTGCTGCTGCATGTGGCAGACAGCCTGCGGCTGGGGGGAACGCCCCTGTTGGCCTCGATGGCGAGCACGACCCTGCGGCCCGGCGACCTACCGGGCGACTGGCCGGAGCAGGTGCGGCGGTTTCTGAAGCGGGGTCAATAGTGATATCGAAGCTGGGCCAGCAGCAGAGCGTCAGCGTCGACCCTGTAGACCATGCGGTGCTCGTCGTTGATGCGGCGTGACCAGTAGCCAGCCAGGGCGTGTTTCAGGGCTTCTGGCTTGCCGGTTCCCGAAAACGGCGTCCGAGACGCTTCCCTGATCAGGGCATTGATGCGCTTGAGCAGTGCCTTGTCGGTGGCCTGCCAGTGGAGATAGTCCTGCCAGGCCTGCTCAGCGAAGATCAGCCTCATTCGCTGAGGGTGCGCTCCCGGCCCTGGCCGGCGTCCAGGCTGGCCGTCGCCTCGAGCAGACGCCTGGCGTTTTCAGGCACCCGCAGGAGATAGGCGGTTTCCTCGAGGGCTTTGAAGTCATCAAGGGACATCATCACCACGGATTGCTGCCCGTTGCGGGTAATGATCAGCGGCTCATGATCCGCGCAGACCCGGTTCATGGTCTGCGCCAGGTTGGCGCGGGCCGTGGTGTAGGTGATGGCGTCCATCGACTCCTTTGCTGACATGTACGCGTTACTGTACGGCTGGAGACCCATCCCATCGGATCACAACGGATCTCCCGGCAGAAAGCGCCGGATGAACAGCTCCAGGGCCATGGGCCCGCAGCGGAGCTGCCAGAGGCTGCCGCCCGGCAGCCGCCTCCAGGCCTGCACCTGGAGCGGGGCCGCATCGCCGCCGAGCAACTGAACCTGATAGCGGTACTCGGCATCGGCGGCCTGCTCGGGGGCGGCCAGGAGGTCGGCGCCGGGCTGGGTGGCCAGGAACGCGGCCGCGAACGCCCCAGGCTCCGGCCGCTGACGCAGGGCCGTGGCGAAACGCCAGGCGGCACCGGTGGGGTAGCCATCGTGGTGGAGGTAGAGATGGCGCTCCGGAACGCCGGGGAAGCCGGTGAAGGAATAGACGGCGCGGGTGGCCAAGGGGCTGAGGCGGCTGCACAGGGAAGTGCCACCGGTGTCTCACACCCATGAGCTGGCACTGGCCGTACGATGGACGTACAACGAGGCCGGCCGATGGACACCGCCCCTACCCGCGCCCGTGATCGGCGCCTTGAAGTTCGGGCCACGGCGGAGGACCGCCAACTGATTGATCGGGCAGTGGCCGCTTCCGGCACCGATCTGACCGGGTTTGTGATCACCCATCTGCGCCTCGCGGCCCAGCAAGTGCTGGCCGACCGCGAGGAATTCCGCCTCGACCCCGATGCGCTCGACGCCTGGGAGCGCATCAACCAAAGGCCAGCACGGTCGCTGAAGGGTCTGCGCGCGCTGATGGATCGGCCCTCACCGTTCCAGGAGTGAGCGCTGGCTACCTGTCACCCCGGCTGCTGGCGTCCAGCGACCGTCTCGACGGTTTCGAATGCCGATCTGAGGAGCAGACGAACTGGTTGAGCAAGCATGCTCGCCAAGCCCATGCCCGTGGTGGCACCAGCAGGGTGTTCGTGGTCACCAAAGTCGGCGGCAGTGATGTGGCGGCCTACTACGCCTGGTGCATGGCCAGCATCTCTCCTGCTCAGGCTCCGCCACGGCTGCGCAAAGGCGCTGGTCGCTATCCCCAGCCCGTTGCCCTGCTGACCCGGCTCGGCGTCGATCTTCGCCATGAAGGACGGGGCCTCGGTGCCGCTCTACTGGCGGATGTGATCAGCCGAACGGCACAGATCGGATCCGAAGTGGGTTGCCGAGGGTTGCTCGTCCATGCCGAGAGCGCCTCGGCCAAGGCGTTCTATCTGCATCTCGTTCCAGAGTTTGAGCCGTCCCCCACCGACCCCTTGCATCTGGTGCTGCTGATGAAGGACATCCTGCGGACGCTGGGGTGAGCTCCCTACGCTCGGAGAAGATCAATGTACGGATGACGCAAATGAGAACCTTGAAAAGCCTGATTGAGGAACTGAGCAGATTTCCTGATGATGCACTGTGTCATGCCTACGAAGGGGAGATCATCGGGATTGTCATTCGGCTCGGCGGACGCGAGGGAGTGATTCACTGCAGTGAGCGTGAAGGTGTTGAGCCTGAAACGGTTCCGCTCACGTCTTTGTGAAGCACGATGCTGATCAGATGGTCTGGAGGCCGTCGATGGAAGGGCGGATATTGATCCGATGGTCGTTCAGGCCCGTGGCCTTCGCAGCTTGCTGGAGTTGGCCCAGCAGAGCCGGCGTGGCCACGCTGCGCAGTTCGCCAGCTTCGAAGTCAGCGAGGAGCTGCTGCTCTTCAGGATCCAGTGATGCCGGGATGGGAATGCTCATGATGCAGCTCCAGTGGGGCTGAATACTGTGTAGAGGCGATCGGGCTTGCGGCTGGGAATGATCGTTTTACACCCACTGGGCGCAGAGCAACTCCGCCTGGGCCAGCACGGTTTTCACAGCCTCCTCCTGCAGATCAGGGGGGTAGCCGTATTTGTTGAGGATGCGTTTCACCATCACGCGGATCTTGGCGCGGGCACCTTCGCGCAGGGTCCAGTCGATCGACACGCTCCTCTTCACCTGGGTGATCAGTTCGGCGGCGATCACTTTGAGCTTGGCGTCGCCCATGGCCGCCGCGGCGCTGTCGTTGGCGGCGAGGGCGTCATTGAAGGCCACCTCGTCGTCGCTGAGGCAGAGGGATTCGCCGCGTTTGGTGGCGGCATCGAGTTCCTTGGCGAGGGCGATCAGCTCTTCGATCACCTCGGCGGTGGTGATGGCGCGGTTGTGGTAGGCGTTGAGGGCTTTCTTGAGCTTCTCGGAGAACACCTGGCTCTGTACGAGGTTGCGCTTGGAGCGCACCTTCAGTTCGTCCTTGAGCAGTTTCTCCAACAGCTCGGGGGCCACATTCCTGTGCTTGAGGCCACGCACCTCGGCGAGGAACTGATCGCTGAGGATCGAGATGTCAGGCTTGGGCAGACCGGCGGCGGTGAATACATCGATCACCTGGCCTTCGGTGGTGATGGCCTTGCTCACCAGCTGGCGGATGGCTGCATCGAGCTGCTCGGGCGTTTTGCTGGTGCTGCTGGTTTGCTTGGCGAGGGCGGCCAGCAACGCCTGGAAGAAACTCACGTCGTCGCGGATCGCGGTGGCCTCGTCGCTGGCGGCGCAGAGAGCGAAGGCGCGGGAGAGTTCGGCCACCACCTGCAGCCAGCGTTGCTTGCCGTTCTCCTGCAAAAGGATGTGCTCCTGGCCAGCGGGAAGGAGCTGCAGGCGCTGGGTGGGGGTGCCGCTGGTCCAGGCCGACCAGTCGAAACCATGCAGGAGATCAGAGGCGATGCCGTGCTTTTCGAGCATCACGGCGATGGCCTAGGCGGTGTCGACGGTGGGGTCGCCCCGGCCGCCGCTTTCGGTGTAGGTGGCCAGTGCCCGCTTGAGCTGGTCAGCGAGGCCGAGGTAATCCACCACCAAGCCGCCTGGCTTGTCGCGGAACACCCGGTTGACGCGGGCGATGGCCTGCATCAGGCCGTGGCCCTGCATCGGCTTGTCGGCATACATGGTGTGCAGGCAGGGCGCATCGAAACCGGTGAGCCACATGTCGCGCACGATCACGATCCTGAAGAGGTCGTTGGCATCTTTGAAGCGGTTGGCCAGCTGGCGGCGGGCCTCCTTGCTGCGGATGTGGGGCTGCCAGTCGGGCCCGTCGTCGGCGCTGCCCGTCATCACCACCTTGAGGGTGTCGGTGGCCCATTCGGGCCGCAGCTGGATGAGGGCGTTGTAGAGATCGACGCAGATGCGGCGGCTCATGCAGACCACCATCGCCTTGCCGTCCATTGCCTCCAGACGCTTTTCGAGGTGCGCCACCAGGTCGGCAGCCACCAGGGCGAGGCGCTTGGGATCGCCTACCAGGGCTTCGAGGGCGGCTGCTCTGGAAGGAAGTGCTTCGTAACTTGGTGGGCGCCCCACCTTCTATGGACTTGTAGAGTTATACGGCAAGCCTAGGCAGCCAAGAAGCGTTCCTTTGTAAGCATGTTGGCCCCATAAATATACGGAGTCAATTCAGCTAGATCGGATGGCCGCAAGCATGTCATCGAGAAATGATTCTGATCGTCTGCTGGACGTATCCCACTAGTTCATTAGCATCGACTGCTCCAGCGCCAGATCCGTCCGTCTCGCCATGATAGTAGCGCTTGCCCCATTCGTTCACCTCTGTTAACTCGGGTACGAGGCGATACGCGTGCGAAAGCACATCGTCCGGCTGAGCATCACGAATCTTTCCTATCATTCCACCAATCCACTCGTCGTCCTCACAAGATTTGGGAAACTTGGTACGCATATAACCCTCCAATGACTGACGTATGCAGCGGGCGACATCCTTGAGTTGGTCCGTGAAATCCGTCGGGTTGCCGAGAAATGCAGTGAGCTTTGCGTAGTCTTGCTCGTAGGCACGCCCTGGCAGTGGCGGCAGGTTCTTGGCTTCCAAGCGTGAATGGTCAGCCATTGGGTCCAGGGTGAACGTATTGACCTGCACTTGAGCAATCCGGGCCGCTTCTCGCGCAAAATCCAATTCGTGCGAGAGGATGAAACACTGACTGCTTAAGGCGGCTAAGCGATGAACACACTCAATGGTTCTGCGGCGGCGAGACCGGTCTTGGCTGTGAAATGGATCGTCGAAGGCAAGAATGGTATTGCTGATATCGGAGTCGCGTTCAGCTATTGCGACGAAGAATGCGAGACCCAAGGCACTTCGATCACCCCCGCTTAACGTATTCGCAAGCGAGGGCAGTGAAGGATTTCTTGCGTCATCCGGCGTTGTGCTGACGCGGGTCCCGAGAATCTCAACAGCGAGTTCACCGGCTGGTGGACCGCCACGGAAATTAACTCCTCCGCTGACCAAGCGGAAACCAACCCTGAAGAGGTCCAGCAGTTCATTGATTCGATCACCATATTCTGCCAAAATCTGCTCCGACTGCTCGCGGAGAGCGTTGTTCGCCGCAGCTTTGGCCCTTTCTTTATCGAGTTTACTTATCTTGGCGGCGTCGAATACAGCAAACGCAGAGACTACGTCTGTGTCATGGCGTTTCTTCTGCGCCTTGAGCGAAGTAATTCGTTCCTCAATCGGTCCCATGTCAACATTTCCTGCTGTCCGTTGACGCTCGGCAATTGAGTTGTTGATCAGAATAATTGAGTCCATATAGCTTGTGACTTGAGCACCCACCTCAACCCAAGCCGCGAGAGTGCCGGCCTCTGCTTCACTCATCTCCACTCTCTGAGCCGGCTTGGCCTGCTTGCGTTGAATCGCGCGGGAAAGAGCGGAGCGGACAGCTTCCATCGCAGACGAAACCACATCGCCTTCGAGAAAGACTGGTAAATCAAAAGAGAATCCGCCAGCATCTCTCCACCAGTCACGTTCAACAATGTGAGTGCGTAGCAACTGGCTAATCCGCTGCTGAGCCCCAGTGCCGAATCTTTCCTCAACCTCGTCTGCGATTCTGGCTTGAGCAGCCTGCTGATCCTGTAATCCGCCTGAGAAGAACGCACGGTAGGCGGCAAGAATGTCTAAATCACCCATCTCCTGCCCGCAATGTGGGCAACCAGTGCCGATCTGGGCTCGGTATCCTTGCCCAACCCAATCGAGGCTCAAACCACTGCTGTGGGCCTCAAGGTGTTGGCGAATCTTTGCCTCAGCTTGCAATGCCGCTGCATCGAGCGTCGTTTCTAGTACTGCCTCGACTCCCTCTGGAATCACAGGGGGCGTACTGATGCTCATGGCATTCCGCTGGCGAATTGAGTCAGCGTTTTGCTTGGTTCGCCGAGCTGCTTCCAATTCAGCAGTCGCTGCTTGGATGAGTTGGTCAATCGCGTCGTCCCTTACCAATGGACGGAAGGTATCAATTGTGAACCCTGCAGGAAGCAGTTGGGTCAGTGCAGCTCGAGCTGTATTCAACATGTTTGTTGCAGCACTAAGCTCCTGTTCAGCAGTATCAACCGCCGCTTTCAAAAGCTGACCGCGGGCACCAAGAGCGAGGCCGTAGAGATTCCGCCGCTGCTCCACCGCGATGGAACGTCCGACAAGAACGTTGTCGGCCACGAAACGGTCGTCATAGACGAGTATCTTCTGCACACTGCTTCCAGCTGGTTGAAATCTCCATCTATCCTGAGCAAAGACTGCCCTTGGAGTTGGCGAACCGTGGAGGAGGATCTCAATTTCAATCGCTGCTGTTGAACCGAAACGCTTACGCCCAAGGATGAAATCCTTGTTACCGGTTCCGAGTGACCGGAAGACATCGCAGAGCGTGGTTTTGCCGCAGGCATTCGGCGCGTAAATAACATTTACTCTAGTGAACTCATGCTGATTACCGCTCAGAGACCTAAGGTCGGCAAACCGGCCCACATTCTTTAGTGTGTTGATGCGGCGAATCATGCTGCGAAGGCTTCGAGAGGTTGCGTGCTGTAGAAGTGCTGGCCAAACAGGGCCACAATGCAGACCACCAGATCCGCCTCGATCAGGGCGCGGCGGATCTCGCCTTCGCCGCTCTGGTTGGAGCTCATGCTGCCGTTGGCGCGCACGAAGCCGGCCATGCCCTGCGGCGCCAGGTGGTGGAGGAAGTGCTGCACCCAGGCGAAATTGGCGTTGCCCTTGGGTGGCACGCCGAACTGCCAGCGCACGTCGTCGTCCTTGCGGAACCAGTCGGAGTCTTTGAACGGCGGGTTGGCGAGCACGTAGTCGGCCCGCAGGTCTGGATGCAGGTCGCGGAGGAAGCTGTCGGCGTGCTCGGGGCCGAAGTCGGCTTCGATGCCACGCAGGGCCAGGTTCATCACCGCCAGGCGGCGGGTGGTGGCGTTGCTCTCCTGGCCGTAGATCGAGATGTCGCCCAGCTTGCCGCCGTGGCTTTCCACAAACTTCTCGCTCTGCACGAACATGCCGCCGGAGCCGCAGCAGGGGTCGTAGATGCGGCCCTTGTAGGGCTCCAGCATCTCCACCAGGCAGCGCACCACACAGCTCGGTGTGTAGAACTGGCCGCCGTTCTTGCCCTCGGCTGACGCAAAGCGGGTGAGGAAATATTCGTATACCCGGCCCAGCAGATCCACCGAGCGATGGGTCTGCTCCCCCTCGCTGGCGCCGCTCTCACTGGAAGCAGTGAGTTCGATCGTGGCGATCACATCGATCAGCTCCCCCAGGCGCTGCTTGTCGAGCCCCGGACGGGCGTAGTCCTTCGGCAGCACCCCCTTGAGGCGAGGGTTGTCGCGCTCGATCGCCACCATGGCGCCGTCCACCAGTTTGCCGATCGTGGGCTCTTTGGCCTGGCCCTGCAGGTGGCTCCAGCGAGCCTCGGCCGGCACCCAGAACACGTTCTCGGCCTTGTATTCGTCGGGGTCTTCCGGGTTGGCGCCCTCGTAGTCGCCAACGCCGGCCAGCAGCTTGGCGCGGTGCTCTTCGAAGCTGTCGGAGATGTATTTCAGAAAAATCAGGCCGAGCACCACGTGCTTGTATTCGGCCGCGTCCATGTTGTTGCGCAGCTTGTCGGCCGTGAGCCAGAGCTTGGCCTCGAAGCCCAGGTTGGCGGTGCCGTTGCTGGCGGCTTTTCCTTTGCGGGGGGCTTTGGCGGGCGCGGCCTGTGGCGCCACCGGCTTGGCTCCCACCAGGGACACGCTGTCGCTGCGGCCTCGGCCGCGCACGACGATCCCCTTGGCCACCAGTTCCGCCTTCACCTCTTCGTAGAGGGCCTCCTCCCAGCCAAGCGCCTCCCGCAGGGCCGGGTTTCTGGCGGGGCTGCCGGCCGATTCCAGGGCTTCCAGGAAGTCGTCGAGGTGCTCCTGATCGGGCATCGAGGGATCAGGTTGGGCGGCGCTGGAGGGAGTCTGCCTGCGGTAGGGCGGTTGTGGGGGGTCCGCCCAACGCTCAGGGCCGCATGTCACCAGCGATGGCGCCACCGGCGGGAGGCGCTGGCAGCAGGGGTGTGGGATCCACCGCCACCAGCCCCTGGGGCTGGCGTTGGCGCACCTCCAGGTGCAGGTGCGGCGTGCTGGCGTTGCCGCTCTGGCCCACCGCGCCAATGGGCTGTCCGGCCCCCACGCTCTCGCCCTCAGCCACGGAGGCCTGGCGCAGATGGGCATAGAGGCTCGACCACCCACCGCCGTGATCGATCAGGACCGTGAGGCCGTAGCCGCTGATCTCCGCCACCCGCTGCACCCAGCCGGTCTGCACCGCCAGCACGGCGGTTCCTTCCGGCGCGATCAGATCTAGCCCGGTGTGCATGCGCCAGGCCCCGCGGGCCTGCGAAAACCGCCAGCCCCAGGGGTCCTGCTCCGAGGCCGCCACCGCGAGGGGATAGTGCAGCGGCGCCAGCGGCCCCGCCGCGGCCTCACCGGCCCCGGACTCCCGGGCCTGGAGGGCGAGGTCACCCACCGGCACCTCCCTGGGCAGCAGCGCCGGACGCTCGGGCCTGGTGGCCGCCGGCTTGGAGGCGGGGGCGACCCGCTCGGGAGATGGCTCGTGCGGCGCTTCCTCACCCGCCCCGGTGGCTGAATCGGGGATCGGCGGCTCCCCAGGGGACCCTGCCCCGGTCCCCGCCGCAGCCGCGGTGCCGCCGGGCAGCAGCAGGAGAAGCAGCAACAGCGCCGGAGCCCGCCGGAGGGACGCAGGGGCCATCGAACGGGCGCGGGGCAAACACTTTGTATCGCGTCTTCGGGGTGGAGCAAGACCGCAGGCGCGACGCCCGTTCAGTTGTCGATGAACAGGGAATGGGCCGTGCGCACGACCCGTGAATCGGGCTCAGCGACGACGTCGTGGTCCTTGTGGTCGTAGTCCAGGGCGTGGAGGACGCTGCGGATGGCGCCGAGTCGGGCTCGCCTCTTCTCGTTGGAATTGACGATCGTCCATGGCGCCACGAGGGTGTCGGTGGCCAACAGCATCTCGTTGCGCGCATGGGTGTAGGCGTCGTACTGCGCCACGCTGGCCTCGTCGATGGGCGAGATCTTCCATTGCTTGAGGGGATCGTCACGGCGGGCCTCGAAACGCCGCTTCTGCCGGTCCTGCGACACGGTGAACCACATCTTGAAGAGCAGGATCCCACTGCTGACGAGTGACTGTTCGAAGGCGGGAACCTGGCGGAGAAACAGGGCATGCTCCTGCGGTGTGCAGAAGCCCATGACCTTCTCGACGCCGGCCCGGTTGTACCACGACCGATCGAACATTGTGATTTCGCCGGCCGATGGCAGGTGCAGGACATAGCGCTGGAAGTACCACTGGGACGCTTCGGCCTCGTTGGGCTTCGGCAGCGCCACATGGACACTGCCACGAGGGTTCAGGTGTTGGCGGAAGCGCCTGATCGATCCACCCTTGCCCGCCGCATCGCGCCCTTCGAACAGGATGACCACGCGCTGTCCGACAGCCTTGATGGAACGCTGCGCCTTGAGCAGTTCGATCTGGAGCGATTGGAGGTCTCGCTTGTAGGCCTTCTTGCCGATCGCTTCGTCACAGGGAAGATCGTTCTGCATCGCCTCGATGGACTCGACGGGCGCTGGGCGTTGCGGCTTGCTCATGGGAATGGCGCCCGTCGCTCGACTGCGTCCACCATGGCCGCCGCAGACAGGGTTGCGCCAACCGCTGCCGTCGTTGGGCCCACCAAGGTCGGACTACAGTTGATGCTTGATGCGTTGCCATCCGATGCGCACCACCCTGCAGCTCGATGACGACGTGCTGGCAGCGGCCCGGGTGCTGGCCCGGCAGAAGCGCACCAGCCTGGGGGCCGTGATCAGCGCGCTGGCCCGCCAGGGGTTGGTGGCCCCGCCCCGAGGCACCGCCAGCACCGGTCCCAGCCACCGCAACGGCTTGCCCCTGCTGCCCTGGCAGCCGCAGGGCGCGCCGGTGGACCTCGAGCTGGTCAACAGCCTGCGCGACGAACTGCCGTGAGCGCAGCCCTGCTGGATGTGAACGTTCTGATCGCCCTGCTGGACGGGCGCCATGTGCACCATGACCAGGCCCACGACTGGTTCGCCACCTCCCAGGACCTGGGCTGGGCCACCTGCCCGCTCACCCAGAACGCGGTGCTGCGGATCCTCGGCCAGCCCCGCTACCCCAACAGCCCGGGGCCACCGGCGGTGGTGACGCCCCTGATGCGGGAGCTGATCCGCCATCCACGCCACCACTTCTGGCCCGATGCCATCAGCCTGCTCGCCGCACCGGGGGGCGCAACTCCCCTTGTCGACGCCGCGCAGCTGCTGGAGGCGGGGCAACTCACCGATACCTATCTCCTGGCCCTGGCGGTGCACCACGGCGGCACGCTGGTGAGCTTCGACCGCCGCCTGGGCTGCGGGGCCGTGGCCGGCGGCAGCGCCGCCCTGCGCCTGATCCCCACCTGATGCCCCCCACCCCCACCGACCCCGCCCAGCTGCGCCGCGACTACCGCAACGCCGCCCTGCGGCGGGGGGATCTGGCCGACGATCCGGTGGCACAGTTCCGCCGCTGGTTTGATCAGGCGGTGGCCGCCGCTCTGGAGGAGCCCAACGCCATGGTGCTGGGCACCACCGATGGCGTGCGCCCCAGCGCCCGCACCGTGCTGCTCAAGGCCTTCGACGAACGGGGCTTCGTCTTCTTCACCCACTACGAGAGCCGCAAGGCCACCGAGATCGGCGCCCATCCGGAGGTGAGCCTGCTGTTTCCCTGGTACGGGCTGGAGCGGCAGGTGGCCATCCTGGGCCGGGCCGAGCGGATCAGCGGCGCCGAATCGCTGGCCTACTTCCTCTCGCGCCCCGTCGGCAGCCGGCTGGGGGCCTGGGTGTCGCAGCAGAGCGCTGTGATCGGCTCCCGCTCGATCCTGGAGATGCAGTGGGCCGCCATGCAGCGCCGCTTCGCCGATGGCGAGGTGCCGCTGCCGCCGGCCTGGGGCGGGCTGCGGGTGGTGCCGTTCGAGTTCGAGTTCTGGCAGGGCCGCACCAACCGCCTGCACGATCGCTTCCGCTACCGGCCCGCCGAGCCTGCCTGGACCATCGAGCGGCTGGCGCCCTGAGGCGCTGATCACGGCGGCCGGCAATCTCCAGGTTGGCTGCGGAATCAGCCCAGGAACCCCTGCTGAGAGTGGGGTGGATGCCGCCGGCGCGGATCCATTCCCTCGCCCCGGTGTCATGCCCTTCGCCCTCAACTTCGTCCACCCCGTCCTGATGTGGGGGCTGCTGGGCTTGATGCTCTATTCGGGCTATCTCGGCCTCAAATCCAGCCAGATCCGCAAGGTGGGGCCGGAGGAACGCAAGGCGATGCTGCCGCTGCGCTACGCCCAGCGCCATGGCCAGCTTGGGCTGGTGATCCTGGGCCTCACCTTGCTCGGTGCCGCCGGCGGGATGGGGGCCACGTTCCTGAAGAACGGCAAGCTGATCCTCGGTCCGCACCTGTTCGTCGGCCTGGCCGTTGCCACGCTCGTGATCGCCACGGCCTCCCTGGGGCCCTCCCTGCAGAAGGGCAAGGACTGGGCCCGGGGCCTGCACATCGCGCTCAACGGCGGCGTGCTGCTGCTGTTCGGCTGGCAGGCGATCAGCGGCGTGGCCATCGTCCAGAAACTACTGAGCTCGGCGGCGGTTCCAGCATCCACGTGATCGATCCACTGTTATGCGGCTATACTCATAACAGTTGATGTCTGAGCCCCCATGGCTGTCGCGCCCGCGCCCTGCCTCTCCCTCGCCGCCGCTGCCGGGGGCGCCCCGCTGCTGTTCCGTCAGCTGTTCGACGCCGAGACCGGCACCTTCACCTACCTGCTGGTGGATGTGGCCAGCCGCAAGGCCCTGCTGATCGATTCGGTCTTTGAGGAGCACGACCGCGATCTCTCCCTGATCCGCGAGCTGGGGGTCGAGCTGGTGGCCGCGATCGACACCCATGCCCATGCCGACCACGTGACGGGCAGCTGGCTGATGCACGAGGCCACCGGCTGCGCCATCGGCCTGGCCGCCTGCGTCGGCGCCGAGAACGTCACCCGGCCCCTCAGCCACGGCAATCGGGTCCTCTTCGGCGGCCGCCACGTAGAGGTGCGCGCCACCCCCGGCCACACCGACGGCTGCCTCACCTTCGTCCTCGACGACCACACGATGGCCTTCACCGGCGATGCGCTGCTGGTGCGTGGCTGCGGCCGCTGCGACTTCCAGCAGGGCAACGCCCACACCCTCTGGGCCTCGATCACCGAACAGATCCTGACCCTGCCGGATCACTGCCTGCTGTACCCCGGCCACGACTACACCGGCCGCCACGTCACCTCCGTCACCGAGGAAAAGGCCTTCAACGCCCGCCTGGGCGGCAACGCCACCGAGCGGGACTTCGTGGGCCACATGGAGAACATGCGCCTGCCCCATCCCCACCGGATCGCCCAGGCCCTGCCCGGCAACATGCGCTCCGGCAAGCCCCGCGAGGCCAGCGCCGCACCCGCCTGGGCGCCCATGGCCCGCAGCTATGCCGGACTGCCCGAACTCAGCCCGGCCTGGGTGGCCGCCCACCGCGGCGACGTCACCGTGCTGGATGTGCGCTCCGCCGAGGAGTTCGACGGTCCTGATGGGCGCGTGGCCGGCAGCCTGCTGATCCCCCTGCCGGAGTTGGAGAGCCGCTCCGCTGAGATCCCCACCGATCGCCCGCTGGTGGTGGTCTGCCATTCCGGCAGCCGCTCGGCCCTGGCCACCCAGCAGCTGCTCAAGGCCGGCCGCCAGCAGGTCGCCAACCTCCATGGCGGCCTGAGCCGCTGGGCCGCCGAGGGCTTCCCCCTCGACGGCGTCGTCCAGGCCTGAAGCGCTCCCCACCCTTTCCACCTCCAACCCTTTGACGTCCATGACCACCACCACGGCCACCCCCAGCCGCCTCAGCGCCCACGACCTCGCCGACCGGCTGGCGGCCGGTGAGGTCAGCGTGATCGATGTGCGCGAACCGATGGAGTTCGCCACCGGCCACATCGCCGGCAGCCTCAACGTCCCCCTCTCCCGACTCACCCAAGCCGATCTGCCCCGCCGTCCACTGGTGCTGGTCTGCCAGAGCGGCAACCGCAGCAGCAAGGGCCTGTCCCAGCTGCTCCAGCAGGGCCACCCCCACCCCGTCACCGATCTGCTCGGTGGCGTGCCCGCCTGGCAGCAGGCCGGCTTCCCGGTGCGCAAGCTCAAGGGGGCGCCGCTGCCGCTGATGCGCCAGGTGCAGATCGTCGCCGGCAGCCTGGTTCTGCTGGGCGTGATCCTGTCCCAGACCGTGGCCCCGGGCTGGATCTGGCTGAGTGGCTTCGTGGGGGCCGGGCTCACCTTCGCCGGCGTCTCCGGCTTCTGCGGCATGGCCCGTCTGCTGGCCGTCCTGCCCTGGAACCGGGTGTCGCTCTGATCAGGGCTGGGGGGAGCTGAGGCGCCACAGGCCCAGCCATTCGTCCTGGCGCTGGTCCACCGAACCGGCGGCCGGCTCCCAGAGCTCGGCCACCAGCCCCGCCTGGCCCAGCTGGGCGGCCACCACCTCGGGGGCGCTGCCCCAGGGCGGCCCCCCCGGCTTGCGGTGGCACCAGAACAGTCCCAGCAGCCAGCCGCCCGGCGCCAGCAGCCGACAGACGGTGGCGATGTAGTCGTCGCGGCGGGCCGGATCAATGGCGCAGAAGCAGGTGTGCTCCACGATCCCCGTCAGGCTTCCGGGCACAAGACCCGCCGCGTCCAGGGCCTGCTGGTCAAACAGATCGGCCTGCAGCCAGCGCAGATCGGCCCGCTCAGAGCCATGGCGGGCACGGGCTTCTCCGATGGCCTCGCCGCTGAAATCCAGGCCGATGGCACTGAAGCCGAGCTCTTCGAGCAGGGCGGCCTCATGGCCGCGGCCGCAGCCCGGCACCAGCACGGGGCCCGGGGGCCGGGGGGCCAGGGGATGGCTGCGCAGGAACCGCTCCAGCGGCGGAGCCGGCCGGCCCAGCTCCCAGCCGTCGGCGCCCTGCCGGTAGCGCTGGTCCCAGTGGCCTGGCTCAGCGGTGGCTGTCGGTATGGAGGGGGTCATGACTCCAGCATGGGCAGGAAGGCGCGCTCCATGTGTTCATCCGCTCGCAACGGCATCGTGATCCCGGCATTTCATTGCATTCTTTCACTCCAGGATCTGAGCCCTTACACATCGTGGCGGTGACTTGATGGACTGGCTTGCCGACACCGTCGTTCTTTCGCGAATGCAGTTCGCGTTGACGGCGATCTTCCACATGCTCTGGCCGGTGCTCTCCACCGGCCTGGCGATCTTTCTGGTGATCCTCGAAGCCCTCTGGCTGCGCACCCAGAACCCCCTCTACTACCGGCAGGCCCGCTTCTGGGCCAAGCTCTACGTGCTGAACTTCGGCATCGGCGTGGCCTCGGGGCTGCCGATGGAGTTCCAGTTCGGCACCAACTGGGCCCCGCTGTCGGAGTTCGTGGGTGATTTCTTCGGGGCCGTGCTCGGCTTCGAAGGCGCCATGGCCTTCATGCTCGAGGCCGGCTTCCTCGGCATCATGCTGTTCGGCTGGAACCGGGTGCCGCCGGTGATCCATTTCCTCTCCACCGTGATGGTGGCCTTCGGCGCCAATCTCTCGGTGTTCTGGATCCTCAGTGCCAATTCCTGGCTGCAGACCCCGGCTGGCGGCAGCTTCAGCGACGGCCATTTCCACGTGGAGAACTACTTCACCGCCATCAACAACCCGTTCATGCTGCGCAGCGTGCTGCACATGAGCCTGGCCACGGTGGAAACCTCGATGCTGGTGGTGGCGGCGATCAGCGCCTGGTCGCTGCTCTCCGGCAAGGCGGAGGAGTTCTTCTCCTTCTCCTTCCGCCTGGCCCTGGTGGTCCTGCTGGTGGTGGCTCCCCTTCAGATCGTGGCGGGCCACGAAAGCGGCCTGCAGGTCGCCGAGCACCAGCCCACCAAGCTGGCCGCCATGGAGGCGATCTGGGAGAACCAAGCCGCCGGCGAGGCTCCCCCCTGGACCGTGATCGTCGCGCCCGATGAGAACGGCGGCCGCAACCGCTGGGCGGTGGGCCTGCCCGGCGGGCTCAGCTGGATCCTCGAAGGCCGGCCCCGGCTCAGCCAGGACGTGCGCGGCCTGAACAGCTGGCCCGCCGACCAGCGTCCCCGCATGGTCGGGCTGATCTTCTACGCCTTCCGCCTGATGGCGGGGATCGGCGTCGCCGTCGCCGCCCTGATGGGCCTGACCGTGCTGCTGTGGTGGCGCACCGGCCTGACGCCCGAATTCTTCCGCCGCCAGGCCTGGCTGAGCTGGTGCTGGATCCTGGCCGCACCGGCCGGCTACCTGGCCATCGAGTCGGGCTGGATCGTGCGCTGCGTCGGCCGGCAGCCCTGGACGGTGTACGGCCAGCTGCGCACCTCCGAGGCCGCCTCCCAGCTGCCGGCCCAGGAAGTGCTGATCAGCCTGAGCAGCTTCGCAGTGCTCTACGGCGTCCTGCTGGTGTTCGCGCTCGTCTTCGGCGCCCGCCTCATCCGCAAGGGTCCCGATCTCACCCTGGACCCACCCACCGGTCCCGTCCGCGGGCCGCTCCCCCTGCCGGCCGACTGATGGACTTCCTCGATGTCTTCATGCCGGTGGTCTGGTTCGTGATCCTGGCCCTGTTCCTGCTCCTCTACGTGATCCTCGATGGCTTTGATCTGGGGGTGGGGATCCTGTCGCTCACCTCCCCCAGCGAGAAGCAGCGCACGCTGCTGATGGCCTCGCTCGGCTCCATCTGGGACGCCAACGAAACCTGGCTGGTGCTGATGGGCGGGGCGCTGTTCGGTGCCTTTCCCCTGGCCTACGGCACGATCCTCAAGGCCCTGTACGGGCCGATCTACCTGATGATCCTTGGCCTGATCCTGCGGGCGGTGGCCTTCGAGTTCCGCGAGAACGCCATCGACAAGCGTCCCTGGAACCTCACCTTCGGCTTCGGCAGCCTGCTGGCCGCGGCGTCCCAGGGGATCTGCCTGGGCACGGTGCTCTCTGGCCTGCCCACCGACGCCGATGGGCACTTCATCGGCTCCCCCTGGATCTGGGTCAACGGCAGCAGCCTGGTGGTGGCCCTCACCCTGATCCAGGGCTATGTGCTGATCGGCTCCACCTACCTGATCCTCAAAACGAGTGGTGAGCTGCAGCAACTGCACGTGCGCACCGCCCGGCTGGCGGCAGCCACCACCCTGGGGGGGGCTCTGCTGATCACGGCCACCTCCCCCTTCGTGTCGGAAACGCTGCGGGCGCGCCTGTTTGATCCGGCCTTTCTGCCCTTCTTCGTGCTCCTGCCCCTGCTGGGCATCGCCCTGATCGTGCAGCTGTTCCGCAGCCTCTCCCTGGGCCAGGAGGTGTGGCCGTTCGTCTATACGGTCCTGCTGTTCGTTCTCAGCTTCGCGGGTCTGGGGGTGATGGTGTTTCCGGCGATCATTCCGCCCTCGATCACTATCTTCGAAGCCTCTTCTTCCGTGACGTCGATGGTGTTCATGCTCACCTTCATCGGCGTTCTGATTCCGATCATGCTCTTTTACAACATCTACAACTACATCGCCTTCAGTGGCAAGGTCGATGCCGAACCCGACCAGGTCTGAACCTGCACATGGATCCCAGTCCCTCAGACGGTAAGCCTTGCGCCTTGAACGTCCTCCCGAAACCCGGACCCATGCGAACCTCCCTGCCCCAGGCGCTCAGCGTCCTTGTCCTCGTCCTGCTGCTGCTCGTGGGCGGTGGGTCGGGTTCAGCCGCGGCCGAACCACAGGGGAGCTCTCCCTTGCAGGGAACGATTGATCAGTATCTCCATTCCCTGCCCGCAGACTTCCACACGATCAGGACGGTTCCAGCCCTCAAAAAAGTGATGGCCAGTGGCAACGCCCTGCTGATCGATGTGCGCCAGCCTTCGGAGTACCGAGCCGGCCACATCATCGGGGCCGTCAACATCCCCTTGAGGGACCTCGATGAACACCTCAGCGACATCCCGACAGACAAGGAGATCGTCCTCTATTGCTCCACAGGCTTTCGATCGGCCATGGGGGTGATGGCCCTGCAGCTGCAGGGCTACAGCCAGGTGCGGGGCTTTCCGCCAAGCCTCGCCGGCTGGCAGGCCGCCGGCGAGGCCGTCTCAGGCTCAGACGGGTCCGGGACCGCTCAGGCCTGATCACCGCCACGGGCCACGGACGCCATGGCGTGGAGCGCCATCGCCTCATCGGGTGTGAGGTCGAAACCCAGGACCCCTTCGGCCGAAGGCACGGCGACATGCAGCGGCAGGGCCTCACTGGGCCGGGGCATCAGGGCCTCCAGGTCGAACTGGGCCGAGCCGGGGGGGATGGGCCCACGGCCCTTCTCCACCAGCTCCTCGCTGCGGTTGGGCAGGCTCCATTCCTGGCCTGAGGAATCGCTCAACACCAGCTCCTCCTGGTGATCCAGCCGCGTGCTGCTCTCCAGGGCATTGAGGCGGAGGCGCAGGCCGGAGGGGTACTCGGGAAACGGCTGCTCAAAGACCCTGGCATTGAGCCGATGACCCGCCCCATCATTGAGGGACCAGCCTTCGGCCGCCAGGGCAGGGGCGGCTCCCGCCAGGAAGACCAACAGCCAGGGGAGGAGGGCCAGAACCGACTTCCTCAGCAGGCAGGGACGGCGGCAGGAACGGGACATGACGGACAGCCCAGATTGACGATAAAACACTAGCGCGATTAACACATGAAAGCTGACCATCTCTGCGCGGCAGCGCCCCGTTCAGACCGGCCCCTCCGAAGGACAGGGGTGCGTGAGGTTGAAATTGGCGAAATCGAAGCTCGGACCCTGACCGTCGTCCTCCCGCATCATGTCCAGAAAGCCCTGGCCGAACAGCATCTGGGAGGCCGAGAAATTGTGGTGGGCATAGATCGGGCGCTCCAGGGTTTCGTCGATGCCACTGAAGGCAATCAGGATTTCCGCCTGACGCTCGGCCAGCTGGCTAAGCGTGCGTCCATGCAGGGGGCTGGCGTCGTCAATGGGATGCATCACCGTCCAGGCGAGCAGAAACAGCGGTGAGCGATCGCGACTCAGGGCCAGCGGATGCAGGCGTCGCATCCTGTGCCCCTCCGTCGTGCGCTCATCGATGGCGAGATAGGCCTGAACCCTGGCCTCCAGGATCGTTTTGCGGCGCTCGTTGGCCAGGCGGAACATCAAGGTGGGCCGTCCGTCGTAATCGTGCACGGTGACCACCTCGGAGAACAGGATCCGCGCGGTGGAACGGGAGAAGCGGCTGAACGCCATCCCCGTCATCAGGGCGATCACGATCAGTCCCAGCAGGGATTCGACCGTGACGACCAGGTGGGTGAACAGGCTGGTGGGGTGAAAGACGCCGTAGCCGATCGAGCCCAGGGTCTGCACGCTGAAGAAGAAGGCCTCCGAGAAACGGGTCGCTTCACCCACCACCCCGGCGATGCCATGGGGGTCGAGCTGGTAGAGCAGGGCAAAGAGGATGTTGAGCAGCAGATACCCGGCGGCGATCAACCCGAAAAAGCCCGGCCAGGGCACCGCCAGCATCAGGTGATTGGGATGGCGCCAATGGCGGATCCAGTCCCCCGGATTCACGGCGGTGAAGATGCCTCCGTGCTTCAAGAGCCGCTCCGGCGCGGCCACAGGGGGCAGAGGCGCAGGCCGCTGAGCTGGAGCCATCGGCCTGACTCTGACGCTGGTCTCTGATTCTATCCGTCTATGCGTCTGTGCGCATGAATTTATGTGTGCATCACTACGGATCGTCATCGCGTCCACCCAGAGTGAAGCCCCTGGCGTGATGGGGAGATGGCTGCTGCTGCATCGGAAGACCATCGCCACCACCGGGTTCTGATCGTGGGTGGCGGCTCCGCCGGGATCACCGTCGCCGCCCAGTTGCTGCGCGCCCGCCCCGGCCTGGACGTGGCGATCCTGGAGCCCGCGGCCCTTCACGCCTATCAGTCCGGCTGGATCCTGGCCGGCGCCGGCCTGCTCCCCTACGCCCAGACCCAGCGGCCCGAGGCCGCCGTGATCCCGGCCGGTGCCGTCTGGATCCGGGACAGCGCTGCCTGCTTCGAGCCGGAAGCCCGCCGGGTGATCACCGCCGCCGGGGTCGCCCTCAGCTACGAGGTGCTGGTGGTGGCGACGGGGCTGAAGCTCGACTGGAGCCGCATCAAGGGCCTGCCGCAGGCCCTCGGCCAGCACGGCGTCGTCAGCAACTACTCCCACCCCCACATCGCCGCCACCTGGAAGGCGATCCGCGACTTCCGTGGTGGAACGGCCCTGTTCACCCATCCCGCCACACCGATCAAATGCGGCGGTGCCCCCCAGAAGGTGATGTACCTGGCCGACGACATCTTCCAGGCCACCAGTGGGGTGGGCGTGAACACGCATGTGATCTTCTGCAGCGCCCAGCCGCAGCTGTATCCGGTGGCGGCCTACAACGCCAGCGTCGAGCGCGTCGTGGCGCGCCGAGGCATCGAGACCCGCCTGCTCCACAACCTGATCGAGGTGCGCGCCGAGGAGCGGGTGGCCGTCTTTGAGGTGCTGGCCGAGGGCCAGGAACCCCGCCGCGAGGAGATCCCCTACGACCTGCTGCACGTGGTGCCCCCGATGGCGGCGCCGGAGGTGATCGCCACCAGCCCCCTGGCGATCGCCGGGCCGGGGGGCTGGGTGGAGGTCGATCGATTCACCTGCCAGCACAAACGCTTTGGCGACGTGTTCGCCCTCGGCGACGTGAGTTCGCTGCCCACGGCCAAGAGCCTGGCCGCCGTGCGCGGCCAGGCTCCGGTGCTGGTGGCCAACCTGCTGGCCCGGCTCGATGGCGACCCGCTGAGGGCCCGGTACGACGGCTACACCGCCTGCCCCCTGATCACCAGCTTCCACGATGTGGTGATGGCGGAATTCGACTACAGCCTCCAGCCGGTGAGTTCCTTCCTGGTGGATCCCACCAAGGAGCGCTGGAGCATGTTCCTGGTGGAAACGCGGGTGTTCCCCTGGGTGTACTGGCACCGGGTGCTCAAGGGGCGCCTTCACGAAAGCCGCTTCCTCAAGCCGTTCGGGCCCTTGGTGCGTGCCCTGGGGCTGGCGCGCCGTGAGACTTGAGCTTGGCGTCAAGCCCGGAGTTGCCCTCCAATGATGCTGCCCGATGGAATCGGCGCTGCATGGATGCTGCAGAAGGGACCAACTCTGCTGCAGATGGCGTATCTGGCCAGGAGCAAAGAGAGCCTTGGCAAGAAGCAGGCGCTCAGGCTCCCACTGGCAATGGGCGAGAATTTGTGCGCTGGCTGAGGATAACGACGACGACATCTTTGTCACACGTTGGGTATCCGTCTGCGCCTCATCAGGCGATCTGATTAGGTTGACAATGTCCCCGCAGAGAGCCACAAGCCAATGAAAAGAATTCTTGCTTTATTCGCCTCCATGGTGATGACGCCCTGGCGCCGCCTTGTCGGCATCGGCCGTGCCGGGATCGTGGCGGTCGGACTGTTCGTGCTGGCCTCGCTCCTGTCGCCACCCACCGCCTCAGCCGCTGATACCGATGGCAACTGGAATCTGGATGACGGCGCGGGGCACCGCCTCGGCGGCATGCTCTACGAATCGTCAGACATCAACGCGGCCAAGGGTCTGCGCATCCGGCTGAATGCGGAGTCGCCCAAGCTGAGCCTGGACCACTCCCGACCTCTGCGGCTCAGTGATGGCAAGGATCAGAACTGGAGTCTCGCCAACCGCAGCGCTGAGCTCACGGCCTCTGTCGGTGGCGCAATTCCGGCCACCTCCTCCCAGTTCGACGCCGGCTGCCTCGATCCGACCCCTGCCGATGGCCTGCCCCTGAAGATCACGGTGCCGAGTTCCGCCGGAGATCTGAGCTTCGCCCTCTCGCCGGGCCAGGTCCAGACCCTCCACTCCCTGACGGACGCCTGCATGAACTGACGACCGCCTGGGAGCCGCAGGCCTCGGTACCTTGTTGCCATGCGCCTGCTGCACACCTCCGACTGGCATCTGGGCCGCAGTTTCCACGGGGCCTCATTGTTGGAGGAGCAGGAAGCGGCGATCGCGCGCATTGCTGAACTGGCCCGGGAGCATGCCGTCGATGCGGTGCTGATCGCCGGCGACCTCTACGACCGGGCCATCCCACCGGCCGAGGCGGTGGAGCTGTTCAACCGGGCCCTGGCCCAGCTGAGCCGCGATGGCACCGCCGTGGTGGCCATCGCCGGCAACCACGATTCCCACGTGCGGGTGTCGGTGTACGACCCGCTGCTCTCGGCCTTCGGGGTCACGGTGCGGGGCGACGTGGGCCGGGCCCAGGAGCCGGTGCTGGTGACACCCCGGGACGGGGGTGAGCCGGTGGCCATCTACCCCCTGCCCTACCTGGAGCCGGCGGTGGTCGGGCCGGCCCTGGCCGGCGAACCGGTGCGCCTGCGCCACGAGGAGGTGACCCGGCTGGCCATCGCGCGGATCCACGCCGACCGCCGCGAACGGCCGCCCCAGCGTTCGGTGCTGGTGGCCCACACCTTCGTGGCCGGCGGCGAAACCTCGGAGTCGGAGCGGCAGCTCACCATCGGCAACGTGGACCGGGTGAGCGTGGCGGCTTTCGAGGGCTTCGACTACGTGGCCCTGGGCCACCTGCACGGCTCCCAGCAACTCGATGGTCCCCGGGTGGCCTATTCGGGCACCCCTTTGGCCTATTCCTTCTCCGAACAGCAGCACGTCAAGTCGGTGCGGATCGTGGAGCTGGCCGCCGACGGGACGCCATCAGTGCAGGTGGTGCCCCTGGGGGTTGGCCGGCGCCTGTGCACCCTGCGGGGCCCCATCGACGAGCTCTGCTCAGACCCTGCCCACGACGCCGCCAGCGAGGCGCGGGTGCGGGCGATCCTCACCGACGACACCCTGCCCCTGCAGGCCATGGCCCGGCTGCGGGCCCGCTTTCCCCACATCGCCGAGCTGCGTCACGAACCCCCGGAGCTGGCCCGCGCCGGAGGCGCCGAGCGCCACCGCCAGGTGCGCCAGGTCCGTTCGCCGCTGGAGCTGGCTACCGCCTTCTTCGCCGACCAGCAGGGCCGCTCGCCCGGCGAGCCGGAGGCCGAGCTGCTGCGGGCAGCCCTGGCGGCGGCGGAACGGGGAGGGGAACGCTGAAGCCGCACCGGCTGGCGATCGAGGCCTTCGGGCCCTACGCCGATCCGGTGGCGATCGACTTCGACGCCCTGGCCGCCGAGGGGTTGTTCCTGATCCACGGCACCACCGGCGCCGGCAAGACCTTCCTGCTCGATGCCCTCTGCTTTGCCCTCTACGGCGAGGTGTCGGGCGACCGCAGCGTCAAAGGCCTGCGCTCCGACCATGCCCCCCCCGGCGCCGTGCCCCGGGTGAGCCTGGAGTTCTCCTGCGGCGCCGCCCGCTACCGGGTGGAGCGCACCCCTGCCCACACCGCCCCCAAGGCCCGGGGCCAGGGCACGACCGAGAAGCCGCCGCAGGCCTGCCTGTTCCGGCTCGACGCCGGTGCCCCGGAGCAGGCCGTGGCGGCGAAGACCACCGAGGTGACCCGGGAGGTGGAGCACCTGGTGGGGCTGAACGCCGCCCAGTTCCGCCAGGTGATCCTGCTGCCCCAGGGGCGCTTCGCCGAGGTGCTGCGGGCCAAGGCGGAGGAGCGCGAAGCCCTGCTCAAAACGCTCTTCGACACGGTGATCTACGAGCGGGCCGGCTGGTGGCTGGAGGAGCAGGCCCGCACGGCGCGGAACCTGGCGCTGGATCAGGCCAGGGAGCAGGAGGTGCTGCGCCGCCGGGCGGCCGACGCCTGGGCCCCCCAGGCTCCGGAGTTGCCGGAGGGGGCCGAACCGCCGCCGCCACCCGTCGACCAGGCTGGCCTTGAAGCGCTGATGGGTCAGATCGCCGTGGTGGTGCAGGGCACCGAGGCCGCCCTGCAGGAGGCCACCACCAGCCTGACGGCGGCCCAGGCGGCGCAGGCGGCTCTCACGGCGCAGGCGGAGCGCTGGGACCGGCGCTCCGCTGCCACCACCCGGCTCGGCGAACTGGAAGCCAAAAAGGAGACGGTGGCCGAGTACCGCCAGAAGCTCGCGCTGGCGGAGCGGGCCGAAACGTTGCGCCCCAGCCTGGTGGCCGAACAGGGGGCCCGCCGTGCTCTCGCCCTGGTGGAACGGGGGCTGCAGGAGCAGTTGCGGGCGGCGATCCAGGCCAGGGCCGCGGCGCGGGCACTGCCGCCGTCGGTGCTGGGGCTGGATCTGGTGGCCCTGCCCTCCGCCGAGGCCCTCGCCGCGGCCGGCGCCGACCTGGCCGCCCGGGGCGCCGAGGTGCGGGAGCTGGCCCGCAAGGCCGAAGAAGCCGCCCAGGCCCGGGGGGCGGCAACCGCCGCCAACCAGCGGGCCCGCGAGGCCGAAGCCGGGCGGGCCACCGCCATGGCCCAGCTGGAGCAGCTGGGGGCGGAGCAGGAGCGGGAGCTGGCGCTGCTCGCCCAGGCCCGCAGCGCCCGCGACCAGCTCGAGGGCCTGCAGCGGGCCGCCCGGGAGGCCGATGGCCGCGCCGTGGCCGCCGAAGCCCTCGCCCCGGCCCGGCAGCGGCAGCACGCGGCCGAGGCCGCCAGGAACGGCGCCGATCGTCAGGTCAACACAGCGGCCGCCGGCCTCAACGAGCTGCGGCGGCGCCAGATCGAGGGCATGGCCGCCCGGCTGGCCGGGGGTCTGGCCGCCGAAGCTCCCTGCCCGGTCTGCGGCGCCACCGACCATCCGGCGCCGGCCCGGCCCTCGGCCGACGCCGTCGATGACGGCGCGATCGCCGCCGCGGAACGGACCCTGGCCGCAGCCACTGCAGCGGCACAGACGGCCGCGGTGGACGTGGCCAACGCCCAGGCCGCCCTCGCTGCCGTGCTGGAGAAGGCCGGCGACGGCCCTGATCCGCACGCCGCCCGCCAGGCCGCCAGTACGGCTGCGGCGGCCCACCAGGCGGCCCAGGCCCTGGCCGCCGGCCTGCCGGCGCTGGAGCAGCGGACCGCTTCCCGCGAACAGCAACGCCAGCAGCTGGCCAAGGCCATCGAGGCGGCCGCCACCACGGTCGCCCTGGAGAGCCAGGCCGCCGCCGAGGCCAGCCAGCGCGAGCAGACCCTGGCGGCTCAGGTGACGCGGGAGCTGGGGGAGGGGCTGGAGCCCGGCGCGGTGCTGCGGGCCTTCGGGCCCCTGGAGGCCGCCCTCCAGGCCCTGGTGGCCGGGGCCGGCGCCCACACCCGCGCCAGCAGCGAGCTGGAGCAGACGGCCCGGCGGCTGGGCCAGGAGCTGGCCGCCTCACCCTTCACCAGCGCCGAAGCTGCGGCCGCCGAGCTTCAGGACGAACCCAGGCGCCAGGAAGTGAAGCGGCGGATCGAGAGGTACGACAAGGACGTCATCGAGCTGCGGGGGATCCTGGCCGCCCCCGATCTGGCCGATCTGCCGGAGCTGCGGCCCGACACCACCACCGCCGGCGAGGCCGTGGCCCGCCTGGACCTGGCCCGCACGCGGGCGGTGGAACGCCACAGCGAAGCCCGGGGCGCCCGGAAGGAGATCACCCGGCTGGTGGCCGAGCACCGCGAGGGCGCCGCTGGGCTGGCGTTGAAGCAGGAGCGGGCCGAGCGGCTCAGCGCCGTGGCCAACCGCTGCCAGGGCAAGGCGGCGCCCTACATCTCCCTGCAGCGCTGGGTGCTCTCGGCCTACCTCGCCGACATCTGCGGCTATGCCAACCAGCGGCTCGCCCTGATGACCTCCGGCCGCTACCAGCTGCAGCTCACCGATGAGGGGGGGCGCGGCGGCCGCAACGCCGGTCTGGGCTTGGAAGTGCTGGATGCCTACACCGGCGAGAAACGGGAGGTGAGCAGCCTCTCGGGCGGCGAAACCTTCCAGGCCTCGCTGGCCCTGGCCCTGGGCGTGGCCGACACGGTCCAGGCCCACGCCGGCGGCGTGCCCCTGGAGGCCCTGTTCATCGACGAGGGCTTCGGCAGCCTCGACCCCGACAACCTCCAGCTGGCCATGGACGAACTCGACCGGCTGCGGGAAGGGGGCCGCATGATCGGCCTGATCAGCCATGTCGGCGCCCTGCGGGAGCGCATCCGCGGCGGCATCGAGGTGATCGCCGGCGATCGCGGCTCCAGCCTGCGGGTGGGGGTCAGCGCCTAGAGCAGCCCCCGATGGCGCACGAACAGCTGCACCATCGCCCAGGAGCCCAGGGTCACCTTGACGGCCACCAGCCCGTTGAGCAGGGGGATCCAGCCCCCCGAGGCCAGGGTGCCGAAAGTGCCGGCGGGCAGGGGGACGCCCCCGAGGGCGAAGGCGGAGAGGACCACGAAGGCGATCACGGCGGCCTTCTCCCAGAGGTCGGCCCGCCAGCGGCGGTAGAGGCGGTCGGAGAGGCGGGCCGAGCCGCTGATCAGCACCAGGCCGATGGCGGTGCCGCCGGCCACCCCCGCCGCGAACCCGCCCCCCGGGGACAGGTGGCCGCGCAGGGCCAGCTCCACCCCAATCAGGGTGGCCATGGTGGCCCCCAGCTGGCAGAGCACCACCGAGGGGGCATCCTCGATGGCCCGGATGCTCGTCTTGGTGGGCTCCCCCGCCAGCAGGAAGCGCACCCCGATCGAGGCCAGGGTGAACACCACCACTTCGGCGATGGTGTCGTAGAGGCGGGTGTGCAGGATCACCCCCGACACCAGGTTGGGAACGTCGGTGGTGGCGGCCAGCGAGGCGATCATCGGCCCGATGGGGGGCGGCGGCGGCAGGGCCGCGGCCAGCGGGGCCAGGCACAGGGCGGTGGCGGCCAGCAGGTAGAGCCAGGTCATGGCCGCTCCCCCGGCAGCAGCTCACCACCGCTGCTCTGCCAGCGGCGAAAGCCCTCCAGGGCCCGCAGCCGCTCCGCCAACCCGGGGTTGGCCAGCTGCAGCCGCAGGCCCGGGCCCAGCTGGCCGTGACTCGCGTCGGCCTCGCCGGGCTCCGCCGGCTCCGGCGGCAGCAGCCGCAGCCGCAGCGACAGGGGGTCCAGCCAGTCGCGCAGCAGCGCCTGGGTGGCCTCGTTGGGGGGATCGTCGGCCGGGTAGGTCAACCGCAGCGCCATCGAGGAGCGCAACGCCACCGCATAGAGGGTGGTGGAGAGCAGGGTGCCCACCAGGGCTTCGGTGATCGCCACGTCCGGGGCGCCCAGCAGGGCATAGATCAGGGTGGACACCGACCCGAGGATGCCCCGCAGTACCAGGGTCTGGTAAGGGTTCGACTGGCTCACCAGCAGCACGGCGGTGAGGGGCAGCAGGGCGGTGATCGGCAGGAGCAGATCCAGCTCCCCCACCAGGGACACGCTGCCGCTCATGGCTCCGGCTCCCGGCGGGAGGCCAGCGAGCAGTTGGCCAGCACATAGCCGAAGATCGTGTTCCACAGGATCAGCGCCAGCAGGGCCAGCACCAGCAGGGGCCACTGGCCGGGGATGCGCAGCAGCAGGCCCAGCAGCATCAGGACCGAGCCGAGGGTGTCGGCCACCGAGAGGGCGTGCAGCTTGCTCAGGTAGCTGCGGCTCTCCAGCAGGGGCCAGGTGCCCCAGAACCAGAGCAGCAGCCCGGCCCCGAGCAGCAACAGGCTGGCGTGATCGGCGAAGGACGCGAGGGTCATCGCTCCGTCCCCCGCAGCAGGTTGGCCAGCAGCAGCAGCCCGGCGTTGCCGGCGCACAGGACGATCACGCCGGCCAGGCCCAGCATCCGGTCGCCCCGCACCGCCGACACCACCAGGATGATCAGGGCCACCTTGCTGGCGACGCTGGAGAAGGCCGCCAGGCGGTGCCAGACGTCGCTGGGCCGGCAGGCCACCGCGATCGGGATCAGCAGGGCCAGCACCATGCCCCAGAGCAGCACCGTCATGGGGTCGGCCCTCCGGTGGCGGGGTCGGCGGCCGGGCTGCGGCGGAGGCGCAGGGCGTGGATGCGGTAGCGGCGACCGCCGTCCTCCAGGCCGAGCACGATCGTGAAGGGGGTGAGGGTGATGCGGAACACGTCCAGGAAGACGAGCAGGGGAATGGTGCTGTCGGTGGTGGCCTCGCTGATCTCCTCCTCCTGCGGCTCACGGCCGACGATCAGCCGCAGGGCCTCCAGGTAGGCCTGGGGCACGGCCAGCAGGCTGCGCCCAAGGGCCCGCAGCAGGGCCCGCAGGGGCAGGGGCCGGGAGTGGGCGCGGGGCAGCAGCAGGGCCACCACCAGGCCGATCAGCAGGTTGAGGCGGCTCAGGTCGGCGGTCAGCAGGCACCAGACAGCCAGCCGGAAGGCGGTGGTGAGCAGCAGGGGCAGCAGGCGTCTCATCGGATCCACACCAGCAGGCCGGCACCCACCACGCCCATGCCGCCCACCAGATCGGGGAAGGCCTCAAGATCCGGCAGGCGGAACCAGGGACGGTGCCGCAGGGGCTGCAGCAGCCGGTGCAGCCCCACCCCGGCCGCCAGCACCAGGTTCGCCTTGGCGGCCGCGGGCAGCAGCTCCGGACTCCAGCTGCGGCTGGCCTCGGCGGCACCAAGCAGCACCAGCGCCGCCAGCAGCAGCAGCACCCCGGGCGACCAGGCGGACTCCGCTGGGGCCGGCGCGGCTGCCTCCTGCAGGGGGGCGCCCCAGAGACGCGCATAGACCGCCGCGGTGCCGACGGTGAGCAGGCTGAGCAGCAGGCCCGTGGGCCCCGGCAGGGTCCGATCCAGGCCGGCCTTGGCGAAGAAGCCCAGCAGCGGCGGCACCCCCACGATCGAGAGGGAACCGATCCACAGCGGGACCCACACCCCGGCGGCCAGGGGCCGGCGGGCCCAGCCGGCCAGGTCGCGGCCGGGGAAGCGGCGGGCCACCAGGAACAGGGCGGCCTTCGCCAACCCGTGGCCGAGGGCATAGAGCCCTCCGGCGGCCGGCGCCAGCACCACCAGTCCCATCTGGGAGAGGGTGCTCCAGGCCAGCAGCCGCTTGGCATCCGCCTCCACCAGGGCGAACACCAGGCCCAGGCCGGCGCTGGCCAGACCGATCACCGGCAGCACGGCCGCCAGGGCCGGCACGACGCCGCTCAGCCGCAGCAGGGGAACGATCCCGGCGGCGACCACCACGCCGGAGAGCAGGGCGGACACCTCCGCCGGCGCCTCGGCGTGGGTGCGGGGCAGCCACAGGCCCGAGAGGAACAGCCCGGCCTTGGTGAGCAGCCCGACCAGCAGCAGGGCCAGGGCGGCCGCACCGGCCCCGGCGACGGCCTCGAGCCGGAAACTGCCCTGGGCCAGGTAGACGACGGCGGCACCGACCAGGTAGAGGGTCATGACCGTGTTGCCGATCAGCAGGTAGCGCAGCGCCAGCCAGAGGGAGCGCTCGGAGCGGCTGCCCAGGATCAGCAGGAAGGCGCTGATCCCCACCACCTCAAGCGTCACGTAGAGGCTCACCAGATCCACCGCCACGAAGGCGGAGGCCAGGCCGCCGTGCAGCACCATCAGCAGCAGCAGGAACGGCCCGGGCAGGGTCCGGCGCCAGCTGTCCAGCACCACCGCGCCGCACACCAGGGCATTGAGGAGCAGGAACGGCGCCGCCAGGCCATCGGGCTGCAGCGACACTCCGTAGGGGCCGAGCAGGCTGAGGCTGGCCGGCAGGGCACCGGCCTGGATCGCAAGGGCCACCGCGCCGGTGGCCAGGCAGCAGAGCAGGGCCAGCCCGCGGGCGAGGGGGGGCAGCAGGGCGGCCAGAAACGCCGCGGTGTAAGGCAGCAGCAGCCAGCCGATCAGCAGGGTCTCGCCGGAGGGTGGCGCCATCAGCGCCGCCCCTCGGCGTCGAGGCGACCCGCATCGAAGCTGGCCAGATCAAGGCTGGGGTCGACGCGGGCCAGGCGGGTGATCACCACCAGCAGCAGGGCCTGGATCGAGAGGCCGATCACGATGGCCGTGAGGATCACGGCCTGGG
Organism: Cyanobium sp. Aljojuca 7A6; assembly: GCF_024346455.1. Classification (GTDB taxonomy): domain Bacteria; phylum Cyanobacteriota; class Cyanobacteriia; order PCC-6307; family Cyanobiaceae; genus Cyanobium. The sequence goes on along the minus strand of NZ_JAGQCY010000006.1, from coordinate 134,499 downwards.
GGATCGGGTCGGCCATGGGCAGCGGAGCCGCGACGGCCCCGGGGGCGAGGGGGGCCGCCAGGATCGGGCTCCGCAGGCCGGCGCGCGCCGCCACGAGCACGAAGAGGGCGACCACGGCGGACCCCATCACGTCCATGGCCAGCACCTTGAGGAACAGGTTGCGGCGCAGCAGCAGCCCGACGAAACCCACTAGCACGGCCACCAGGATCAGGAGCTCAAGCAGGCGGAACGGATCCATTGGACCTTCCTTCCCGGAGGACGGCCGGGACACGGAGCGGGATGGTAGCCGTTGCTGCCAGAGGCCGACGGGCCAGGCCGGGCCTCAGGCGGAGGCCTGGAACTGCTCCGCGAGCAGGCGGCGCTGGTACTCCAGCGACAGGGCCTCCAGGTGGGAACGGGCCTGCTCCTGCAGGGCGGGATCCAGCTGGTCGAACACCAGACCCTGGGGTACCTGCATGCGCAGAACGAGCGCCAGGGCATCGAAGATGCGCACCTGGTCGCCCTGCCAGCCCTGGTACTCGGCGGCAAGGGCCATCAGCGCCTCACCGGAGGCCTGGCCTGCCATGACCCGCGGCCGCAGCTCCTGCACCTGGGCCAGGCGCGCCGAGCTCACCAGGGCATGGGCCGCGCCCAGGGCCGCCAGGGAATCGGCCGCTTCCCGCTTGAGCACGGTCATGTCGCGGCTGAGCACCACCGCCTCCACCGAGAGGGGCTCCCGCATGCCGGGCAGCAGCGCCGCACCGGGATCGGCCGCGGGCGCCTTGGAGAGGGCCGGGGCCAGGGCCGGTGGCGGCGCCGGCGGCTCCTGCCACAGGACCGCCGCCATGGCGCGCAGACGCCGGGCCAGCCACTGTCTGACGCGTCGGACCTGTACCGCCATGGGTCGCAAGGGATCGGGTGTTCCCAATGTGGCCGCTCCGCCCGGGAGAGCGTGACGGCCCTCCCCCCAGCCGTCCGGTCGGATAGCCGTCCAGGCTCCGGATCAGCGGCGGTCATGCCAGTGATCGCTTGCCAGAGTCGGCCCAGAGTGCCGCGGCGCCGCCGATGACCCCAGCCCAGCGACGCGTCTTCCTCTGGCGGCGTGCCCTGGCCCTGGTGGTGGTCCTGGTGCTGGTCGCGGCCGTGGGCATCGGCGCCAGCCGGCCCGCGGGGGCCCTGGCGGCCACCGCCGCGGCCGAGGCACCGGCCCGCAGCGTCACCGGCAACGCTGCGGTCGACACCGGCGATGCCGGCAGCTTCCGCCTCGGCACGGTGCGGATCCTGGGGGTGCCCGTGATCACCGTGGCCTCACCGGCGGTGGATGCCGGCAGCGGCTCCGGGCCGGAGGCCGCCGAGCGGGCCCGGGTGATCGAGGGCAACCTCAGCCAGCTGTACGAGCCCCGCAATCCCTGCACGCCCGGGGAACGGCTCGGTGAGGCGCTGCTGGATCACCTCAGCCTCGAGGGGACGACGGCCGCCTGCGACCCCAACCATCTGGGGCTGCAGGGGCGGCCGGAGGCCCTGAGGGTGGTGGTCCTTCAGGAGCCGGGTGGAGATCGGCGGCTGGCGGCCGTCGTGCCCGGCCGCGCCAGCCCCTTCCCCCTGCTCACGGTCACCGAGCAGGACGCCCAGTTCAACGGCCTGACGGCCGAGGCGCTGGCCAAGCGCTGGCGCGGCCTGCTGGAACGTCGCCTGCGCAGCGCCCGACGGGTGTTCGGGGAGGAGCAGATCAACGATCGGCTGCGGATCAGCCTGGTCTCCCTGACCGTCCTGGCCCTGCTCATGGCGGTGGTGGTGGTGCTCTGGCAGCGGAGCCACCGGCTCCTGCCGCGCCTGCAGCGTCGCTGTGCGGAGGGTTCCGGACGCCTCGATCCCCTGGCGCTCCAGGCCACCCAGGCCTTCAGCCGGCTGCTGGCGGCACTGGTGCTGCTGCTGGGGGTCGCCATGGGGGCGGTGCTGCTGCTGGCCTGGCCCGGCCAGATCCCGGCCGCCATCGATGTGCTGATGCAGCCGCTGGTGGTGCTGATGAAGGCGCTGCTGCTGCTGGCCCTGGCCGCGGTGCTGCGGGGCCTGGTGGGGCTGCTGCTGACCCAGTGGGCCAGCCACCCGGCGGTGCGCAGCGATCACCGCGCCCGTCGTCGGCAGCGCTACCTCAGCCTGCTGCGGGTGCTGCGGCGGCTGGTGAACCTGACCTGCCTGCTGCTGTTCGCCCTCTGGACCGTCCGCGGCATCCCTGTCCTCCGGGATCTGTCCACCAATGCCGTGCTGGCCAGCGGCGCCGTGCTGGGCGCCCTGGCGCTCGTGTTCCAGGGGTTGCTGCGGGACTTCGTCGCCGGGCTGGTGCTGCTGCTCGACGACCGTTATGCCATCGGCGACTGGGTGGAGATCACCGGGCGCACAGGGGAGGTGGTGGACGTGGGCGTGCTGAGCACCGAACTGCGCGCCGCCGACCAGCGGGTGGTGGTGGTGCCCAACAGCCACTGCGAGCAGGTGGTGAACCACACCAAGCTGCGCTCGGGAGCGGAAGTGACCCTGCTGCTGTCGCGCCGCCTCACCGATCTGGGGGGCGCCATGGCCGTGGTCGCCGAGGAACTGGCCGCCTTCGGCAGCGATCCGCACTGGGCCGCCCGCCTGCTGGAGCCCCCCCGCCTGCTGGGCATCGAGGCGATGACGGCGGACGACCTGCAGGTGAAGGCCCTGCTGATCACCCAGGCAGGCCAGCAGGGGGAGGCCCGGCGGGCCCTGCTGGGGCGGCTGGTGGAACGGCTGCAGGGCTGGCCCCAGCAGCCCGGCGAGCCGCCGGGATCCGCTTTCTAAGCTGATGCCCCTTCCCATGCCCGCACGGGCTCCCCGGCCGATGGATCCCTTCGCTGTCCCTCCCGGCCCCGGGCTTCGCTTCGGCCGCCGGGAGCTGCTGCTGGGCGCGGCAAGTGCCGGCTTCGCCCTGGCGGTGCGGCCCGTCGCCGCCTCCACCGTCACCACCTCCGCCGAGGGGCTCGACGCCGGCTGGGTGTCGGTGCCGGCGGCTGATGGGGACGTGAAGGCCTACCGGGCCCGCCCGGCCAAGGGCTCAGGCTTCCCGGTGGTGCTGGTGGTGCAGGAGATCTTCGGCGTCCATGCCTACATCCAGGACGTCTGCCGCCGCCTGGCCCAGCTGGGGTACCTGGCCATCGCCCCGAGCCTGTTCGATCGCCAGGGCGATGTCACCGTGCTGCCCGACATCCCTTCGATCCTGCCGCTGGTGGCCATGGTGCCCGATGCCCAGGTGATGGCCGATCTCGATGCCACCGCCGCCTGGGCGGCCGCCAGCGGCGGCGGCGATGTCTCCCGGCTCGGCATCACCGGCTTCTGCTGGGGCGGGCGGATCACCTGGCTCTATGCCGCCCACAACCCGAAACTGAAGGCCGGGGTGGCCTGGTACGGCCGCCTGGTGGGCCAGGCCACCGACCTGCAGCCCCTCTATCCGATCGATGTGATCCCCCGGCTCAAGGCGCCGGTGCTGGGGCTCTATGCCGGCGAGGACGACGGCATTCCGATGGCGTCGGTGGAGCGGATGCAGGCGGCCCTGAAGGCGGCCGGCAGCCCCAGCCGCATCGAGGTGTTCCCGGGCCTGCCCCACGGCTTCCATGCCGACTACCGCCCGACGTATCGCCAGGCCGCCGCCGCCGCCGGCTGGACGCAGCTGCAGGCCTGGTTCCGCGCCAACGGCGTGGTCTGAGGGCAGGCGGGGAGGTCAGGCCCGGTTGAGGTGCTCCTCGGCGGCGGCCGCCAGGGACTCACTCCAGTGGTCGACCTGGCTCTGCTCGGCCGCCTCCACCATCACCCGCAGCAGGGGTTCGGTGCCGCTGGCCCGCACCAGCACCCGGCCATGGCCCTCCATGGCCGCCTCCGCCTCAGCCACCGCCAGCCGCAGCGGTTCGCACTGCTGCCACTGCTGGCGCCGCTGCCGGTCGGGCACGGTCACGTTCACCAGGCGCTGGGGGTAGGGCTGGAAGCTGCCGTCCATCCATTCGGCCAGCTTCAGGCCACCGCCCTGGATCAGGGTGGCCACCTGCAGGGCGGTGAGCAGGCCGTCACCGCTCATGCCGTGGCGGGCCGAGAGGATGTGGCCGGATTGCTCGCCCCCCAGGCCGGCCCCCAGGGCCTCCATGGCGGCGTGCACGTGCTGGTCGCCCACATCGGTGCGCTCCAGCACCCCGCCGCTGGCCTGCCAGGCCCGCTCGAAGCCCAGGTTCGACATCACCGTGGCCACCAGGCGATCGTCGGGCAGCTGGCCCTCTCGGCGCAGGGCCGAACCCCACAGATAGAGGGTGTGGTCGCCATCCACCACCCGGCCGCGGCCGTCCACCGCCAGCATCCGGTCGGCATCGCCGTCGAAGGCGAAGCCCATGTCGGCGCCGCTCTCCAGCACCGCCCGCCTGAGGGGCTCCAAGTGGGTGCTGCCGCAGCCCTGGTTGATGCGCTCGCCATCCGGCTCGCCGTGCAGCACCAGCACCTGGGCCCCCAGGGAGCGAAACAGCTCCTCGCCGCAGGCTGTGGCCGATCCCCAGCAGAGGTCGAGCACCACACGACAGCCATCAAGGCGCTGGCCGGCGGCGCTGGCCCGCAGGGAATCGGCATAGGCCGCCAGCAGATCGGGGCGCAGCACCAGACGGCCGCTGCCCGCCAGCGGCGGCGGGGCGGTGCGGCCCTGGAGTCCCGCCTCGATCGCCTGCTGGCGGGCGGCCACGAGCTTGGCACCGGTGGCGCCGAACACCTTGAGGCCGTTGTCGTGGGGTGGGTTGTGGCTGGCCGACACCATCAGTCCGCCGGCGGCGCCCTGGCGCCGGATCGTGCCTGGCACCGCCGGCGTGGGGCATAGCCCCAGCTGCCACACCTCCCGCCCGGCCGCCATCAGGCCGGCACTGAGGGCCGCCACCAGCATCGGCCCGCTGCGGCGTGAGTCGGTGCCGATCACCACCGGCCCCTCGGCCTGCAGCACCACCCCGGTCCAGTAGCCCACCTGCAGGGCCAGAGCAGGGGTGACGCTGGTGCCGACGCGGCCGCGGATGCCGTCGGTGCCGAAGCGGGCCAAACCCTCCTCCAGGGGCGCCCCAAGGGGGGAAACCGCCGGATGCGAAGCCGCTGCGGCCATGCCGTTGCCATCACTGAAGAGCAGGCTACGCGCCGTCCCCGGCCGGCCTCAGCGCCAGCGGGGCGGCCACCAGCGCCAGCGCAGCAGCTCCAGCGTGGCCCAGAGCAGCAGCAGACCCACGCACCAACCCGGCAGCAGCCGCAGGGGCCACACCGGCCGCAGCAGCAGGGTGAGCAACGCCACCACCGTCACCACCACGGCGCGGCGGCGCTGGGCCGCCCCGGGCAGGCGGTTGAACAGCGGTGGCAGGGCGGGGAGGGAGGGCAATCGCACCGGGTGCGGCGCAAGCGGATGCCCAGAATGCCCCGGACCCCGTTCCCCGGCCATTGGCCCGACTCCCACTGCTGCTGTCCCTGTCGTGCCTGGGCACCGCCCTGGCCCTGGTGGGGGGCCGGGCCCTGCTGGCGCGCCAGCCGGCGCTGACGCCGGCCACCGCCACCGACCGGCTGGAGTGGCTCCAGCGCTGGGATGCCGATCCCTGGCGACGCCGGGAGGCCAGCCTGCTGCTGGCGGCCCGCAGCAAGGAGCCTCAGGAGCAGCGCCAGTGGCTGCGGGGCCAGGGCTGGGGGCCCGATCCCCTGGCCGCCCTGGTGCTGAAGCAGGACGCCCTGGCCGCTGCGGCCATCGGACGCCCCGACACCTCCCTGGTCCTGTGGCGCCAGCTGCAGCGGCGCTTCCCGGGCGATCCAGCCAGCGCCGATGCCCTCTACGCCCTCGGCGGCGACGATCCCGCCAAGCGCCGGCAGCTGCTGCAACGCTTCCCAGCCCACCCCGCCGCCCTGGCGGCCGCCCTGGCGGCTGGCCCCGAGGCCGCCGAACGCCGTCGCGGCGCCCTGCACCTGGCCCACTGGGGCGCCCGCTGGCCCGGCGCCGAAGCCCGCCTGCGGCAGGTCTGCAAGGACGACGCCTCGGTGCTGGAGGCCCGCCAGCGGGCCCAGCTGGCCGAGGGGCTGGCCGAACTCGGCGATGCCCAGGGGGCCCTGCGTTGCCTGGGCCCAACGCTCACGGGTCTGGGCACCAGCGGCCGCCTCAGCCTGGGCCGGGCCCTGCTGGCAGGGGACACCCGGCAGCAAGGCGAGGCGGAGCGGCTGCTGCTGGATCTGGTCCGCAGCGTCCCCACCGCTCCGGAGGCCGAGGCGGCCGTGCGCCTGCTGGCCCAGCAGGGCAGCCCCGCCGCCGCCGCGGCTCTGGCCCGGTTGCCGCCCCGCTGGCGCGAGTCCGCCCCGGTGCTGGCGCGGCGGATCCTGGAGGCCAAGGCCACCGACGCCGCCGCCCTCGACCTGCTGCGCCGCTGGCCCCTCGACCCCGCCAGCCGCACGCTGCAGTGGGATCTCGTGCGGGAGCGGCTGCTGGCTGGCCGCTGGCAAGCGGCCATGGCCCTGCTGGAGGCCATCCCCACCGACCAGTTGCCGCCGCCGCTGGCCGCCCGCCAGAGCTTCTGGATCGGCTTCGTGCAACAGAAGCTCGGCCAGGACTCTGCCGCCCGGAGCACCTGGGAAGTGCTGCTGCGGCGCCATCCGGGCGGCTACTACGGCTGGCGTGCCGCGGTGCGCCTGGGCCAGGGGGATCTGCAGTTGAACGCCGCCTCCCAGGTGCCCGCCGGCGCCAACAGGCCAGGAGACGGCAGCGACTGGCGGCCCCTGGCCAGCGGCAACGGGACGCTGGATCGGCTCTGGCGCCTGGATCAGCGCACCGAAGCCTGGGAAACCTGGCGCCACCGCCGCGGGCGCCGCGCCCCCAGTGGCAGCCGGGAGCTGCTGCTGGAGGGGCGGCTGCGCCAGGGCGTCGGTGACGACTGGACCGCCTTCGGCCTGCTGGAACAAGCCAGCCTGAAGCTCGACGGCAACCAGTGCGCCCTGGAGCGGGAGCTGGAGCGCAACCTGCACCCACTGCGCTTCGAGGCGGCTTTCCGGGCGGCCGCGACCCAGGCCGGATTGCCGATGGCGCTGCTGCTGGGCGTGGCCAAGCAGGAGTCGCGCTTCACGCCGGCCGTGCGCTCGCCGGTGGGGGCGACGGGCCTGATGCAGCTGATGCCGGCCACCGCCGCCGAACTGGCCGGCGGGCCAGTGCCGGAGCAGGGGCTGGAGGACCCGGCCGAGAATGCCGGCCTCGGCGCCCGCTACCTGGCGCAGATGCTGCGCCAGTGGAACGGCGACCCGCTGCTGGCGGTGGCCAGCTACAACGCCGGGCCCGGCGCCGTCGGCGGCTGGCTGGGTCCCCAGCTGCGCAGCGACCCGGAGCTGTGGGTGGAGGCGATTCCCTACCCCGAAACCCGCCTGTACGTGAAGAAGGTGCTGGGCAACGTCTGGAGCTACCAGCAGGGCAGCGAACCGGGCTGCTGATCAGCGCACCAGCATGCGGCCGAAGTTGGCCCCCCCCAGCACCAGCAGGGTGAGCACCCCGGCCAGCACCAGGGGCGGCGGCACCACCCGCACCCGCAGCAGATCGAGCCGGGCCAGCAACACCGCCGAGCCCAGGATCAGCACGTTGGCCAGCACGTTGAGGTGCAACAGGTAGAGGCCGCCGATGGTGACCAGCAGCAGGGTGACCACCAGGCTCACCACCCGGCTGGCGGCCATCAGCATCGACACCTGCCGGATCACCAGATCGGGCATGGTGCAGATGAACACGATCAGCAGGGCCTGCAGACACTCCGCCGACCAGATCAATGTGGTGAGCTCCTGCACCTGGGAGCTGCCCGACTCCAGGGCCTGGCTCCAGTGCATGCCCAGATAGGTGCTCACCCCCATCAGCACCAGCAGCATGGGGGCCTGGATCGGCAACATCATCAGCCGAAAGACGTCTTTCATGGCTCCAGCACCAGGGTGATCGCCTCCAGCGGGCAGCTGGGGATGCACTGCTCACACACCAGGCAACGGGAGGCTTCGAACTGCAGTCGCTGGGTGGCCGGGGTGTAGTGGAGGGCGCCGCTGGGGCAGACGCTGGAGCAGATGCCGCAGTCGACGCAGAGCACCGGATCGATACGGATTTCCCCAGGAGCGCGATTGAGCCCCAGCCCCTGGCCCTCCAACCAGTCTTCGGCGGCATCGAGCTCGTCGATGTCCCCCGAGAGCTCCACCACCATGGTGCCGCTCTGGTTGGGGGCGATCTGGGCCCGCAGGATCTTGGCGGCGATGTCGAAGTCGACGGCGAGGCGGTAGGTGATCGGCTGGTGCACCGCCTCCGAGGGGAAATGGAGAGTGAGGCGCCGTTTCACCGCTCCTGCCCGGGAACGCTGACGCTAGCAACGATGTCCCGAGCCAGCCCCTTGTTCTGGCCCTGCCGACGGGACAGCGCTGCCAGAGTGGGCGCCATTCCGTGTCACTGGTGTCCATGGCCCCGTCGGGCAGTTTCCCCCCCTCCAGCCTCGGCCGCACCGAGCGCATGGTTCTGGCGGCCGTGGCGGCCGTGCTGGTGGTGCTGATGGTGTGGCTGCGGGGCGGCCTGCATCCGGAAGCCCCCCTGGAACGGCTGGCCCGCCAGTCGCCCGAGCTCACCGTCGCCCTGGCCGATGGCAAGCCCACGGTGGTGGAGTTCTACGCCGACTGGTGTGAGGCCTGCCGCGCGATGGCACCGGCGATGGAGCGGATCGAGCGCCAGCAGCGCGGCCGGATGGATGTGGTGCTGCTCAACGTCGACAACCCCCGCTGGCAACCGCAACTGGAGCGCTACGACGTCAACGGCATCCCCCAGCTGGAGTTCTTCGACGCCGCCGGCACCTCCGTGGGCCGCTCGATCGGGGCCCGCAGCGGCGCCGAACTCGACGCCCTCAGCACGGCCCTGGTTGATGGCACCCCCCTGCCCCAGCTGGCGGGCGTGGGGGCCGTGAGTGCCCTGCCCGACAGCGACACCGCCACCACCGCCGCGGCCGAGAGCGCCAGCCCCCAGGCCGGCCCCCGCAGCCACGGCTGATCCCCGCCGCCTCGCCCCACCCCACACCACCCATCCCCACCCATGGATCCCCGCTTCCGGGTCGAGCTGATCGCCGCCACCCCGAACCCGCAGCTGTGCGTCTACGCCGGGATGCACCAGGACTACAGCGAGGGCTTCGTGGCCGCCGACCGGGCCGAATGGCCCGATGAGACCAAGGCCGGGGAGATCTGCGTCAAGCGGCTGCTGGCCGGTGAACGCGGCCATTACGGCCCCCTGGAGCACGCCCAGATCGTCCTCAATGTGGGCTGGTTCCCCCATTCGGTGATGCAGCAGGCCCGCACCCATCGGGTGGGTGTGAGTTTCGATGTGCAGTCGATGCGGTACACGGGCGATCGCATCCGCCGGGCCGCCAACGGCGAACTGGCGCTGGAGGAGGTGTTCTACCTGCGGCCGGTGGGGCCCTACAGCGACCGTCAGGGCAAGAAGTACCTCTACGACGACGGCCAGCGGGCCATCGATCTGAAGCTGTGTCGGACGGCGGCCGAGCGCTACCGCGACCTGCTCGATGCGGGCTTCGCCGAGGAGCATGCGCGCGGCATCCTGCCGTTCGACTACCGCCAGCACTTCGTGGTGAGCTTCACCCTGCGGGCGTTCCTGCACTTCCTCGACCTGCGGGCCAAGCTCGATGCCCAGCAGGAGATCCGCGAACTCTGCGACCTGATGTGGCCCCACCTGCAGCAATGGGTGCCGGAATTCGCCGACTGGTACGAGAAGAGCCGGCTGCACCGGGCGCGGCTGGCGCCCTGATGAAACGCCTCTGCTGGGGCCTCGCCCTCAGCCTGTCCATGGGGCTCCCGGCGGCGGCAGCGACCGAGCCGGTGCTGCGGGTGGGGATGGTGGAGGGTTCGCCGCCCTGCAGCTACCGGCAAGCGGGGGTGTGGCGGGGACTGGCCGTGGATCTATGGAACCGGGTGGCCAGCCTCGAGCAGTTGCCCTACGTGGTTTCCGAGTGGCCGTCGGTGCGGCAGATGCTGGAGGCCAGCCGCGAAGGCAAGGTGGATGTGGCGGTGGGCTGCCTCAACGTCTCGCCCGACCGCCTGCAGCGCTACCGCTTCAGCCTTCCCTTCCAGGAGGACGGCCTGGCGGTGATGGTGGTCAAGAGCCGGCTGGATCTGGGCCGTTCCTTCCTCGGCGCCCTGCTGACGCCGACGCTGCTGCAGCTGCTGGGCGGCTACCTGCTGGCGATCGCCCTGCTCACCGGGCTCACCCTGAGGCTGGAGGACCGCAACCATCCGCCTGCGGGCAGCAGGCATCACTCCCTGCGTCACATCAGCAAGGTGTTCCAGGTGCTGGCCACCGGGCCGGGCAGCAACACGATCGTGGCCACCATCCGCGGCAACGGGATTGTGATCCTGGCCTACCTGGTGCGGATCGTCTCGGCGTCGCTGCTGGTGGGCTACCTCACCGTGAACGTGGCCGGGGAGATCCAGGGCAAGGCCTCCGGCGCGATCCGATCCCCAGCCGACCTGCGCGGCCTGCGGGTGGGGGTGCGTGCTGGCACCGTCAGCGAAGCCCTGCTCAAGGAACTCAACGCCACCAGCACTGGCGCGAAGGTCACGATCGTGCCGCTGGCCAGCATCGGAGCCGGGGGCGAGCAGCTGGCCGCCCGCCGGATCGACGCCCTGCTGGCGGACAACCTGCAGCTGAGCCATCTGCTGCTGCAGGAGGAAACCAGGGGCTTCCTGCCCAGCCTGGCCCTGGAGGGCATCCGGCCCGAATCCCAGGCCTTCGCGTTCTCGCCGGCGTTGCCGGAGGCCACCACCGACCGGATCGACCAGGCGATCAGCGCCCTCAAGCGCAGCGGTGTGGTCAGCGAGCTGCGCCAGCAGGCCACGACCCCGGTGCCCCTCCAGACCCGCTGAAGCTGGCGGCCCACCAGCGCTCCACCACCTCCGGGCTGCCGTACCAACGGGGGCCGAAGGCGCCGCCATGGGCCACCCCCGGCAGCACCAGGGGGGTGGAGCCCGCCAACAGGGCCGAGGCCACCGGCACCAGGCCGTCACCCCGGTCGTGGGCATCGCCGGTGCTGTTGCGGTAGGCGGTGGGGGCCAGGCGCTGGGCCATGGGGGAGGCCGCCTGCAGATCCAGGTCGCCGGCCACCGACAGGTACCGCACCCGATCAGCGAACGCGGCGCCCGGCAGGCGCTCCGCCACCATCTGCCGCAACAGCGTGGCCTTGAGGGCGGTGTGGGGGCTGCCCAGCATCACCAGGGTGTCGGCCAGGGCCTTGCCGTCGTAGCGGCGCCCCTGGAACGGGGCGTCATCCAGGAATAGCCGCAGCATGATGCCGCCGGAGCTGTGGCCGATCAGCGTCACCTTGCCGGTGGGGGACTGGCGGGCCAATTCGGCCGCGCTGGCCTGCACCCGATCGAGGATCCGCGCCCAGGCGAAGGCGAAGACCGTGAGCAGCCATTCAGGCTTGCCCACCGGCACCAGCCGCACCGGCTGACCGCTCAGCTGCTCCAGCCGCGACACCATCGGCCCATAGGCCTCCGGGCTGATCAGGAAGCCCCCGAGGATCACGATCGGCTGGCGGGTCATGGGCGCGGGCGACGGCGCAGGTCCGGTCTACCCCACCTTTCTGGCGATGTAGACCCCATAGCCGAAGTGGGCGCCATGGGTTTCATAGAGAAGGATTTCGTGCTCTTCCGCGCTGACGATGGCGCGGGCGGCCTCACTGTGGCCGTGGCGGTCGAGGAAGTCGTTGAAACGGGCCTGCAGGGGCCGGTAGTAGTGATCCAGCCAGCAGTGCTGCGGCAAAACGAAATAGCCGATCGGCGCATAACCGTGCTGCTCCAGCAGGCCGATCTTGGCCGAAGCCAGATCGATTTCGGGATACTCCGTCTGCCAATGCTGCTGGAGCTGCGTCGGTCGGGATGCGGTGGTCCAGGTGATCTCGGACACCACCAGCAGGCCGCCCGGTTTCAGGAAACGGCGCCATTCGGCGATGCCCCTGGCGAAGCCGATGTTGTAGATGGCGCCCTCCGACCAGATGACATCCAGCTCCTCCTCGGCGAAGGACAGGGTGTCCATGGAACAGGCACACGTGGTGATCGCCTCAGCCACCCTCAGCTTCCGTGCCCTGGACTTGAGCACGTCAAGAAAATCCGGCAGGAGATCCACCGCCGTGATCCGGGCGTTGCCAAGCAGCCGGGCCAGCAGAAGGCTGGAGGCTCCGGTACCGCAGCCGATGTCCGCCACCTTCAGTGGCACCGTGCGGTCGACCCCGGCCAACTGGAGCGCCAGCTCCGTCTCGGCGTCTCCGCCCGGCCCCTGCCGCAGGCCATCCCTGTGGAGGTCGATCAGGAGGTTGAGATGATCCACGTCTTAAAGGCTCGGCTCCCTGGGCAGATCTGGAGCCATCCAACACGGCCGGCCCAGCTTGCCGGCTGCTCAGCCGCGACGCCCCGCGGTGCGAGAGGTCAATCAGAGCCATACCGGAAGCTGTACAGCCTGTACTGACATCTTTCGAGCAGGTGCACACCCACAGACATCACCAAGCCTCAATCCCCCCCGCTCACCATCAACGGGAGTCGCCTGCTTCCGGCTCCAGCACGGTGAACGGCTGGCCCTTCACCCCTGCGTAAACCACCACGATCTCGGCGGATTCGCTGCCGTTGTTGGTGCCGTAATGGGGCTGGTTGACCATCTCGATCAGCCCTTCGCCCGCCTTGAGCTGCAACTTGGCGCCGGTCGCACTGGTGACCAGGAGCTGGCCCCGGATCAGCATGCCGGCGTTGATCACCGGGTGCTGATGCATGGGTAGCTTCACCCCCGGCGGGATGGTGATGTGCAGCACGGTGACTTCCGGCTGGCCGCTGGGATAGGCGGGCAGGCGGGTGCCGTTCCACGCCTGGGTGGATTGCACCAGCGTCCGCACCCTGACACTGGCCGGTTCTCCATCGGCCAGGGCCGGCGGCACCGCCAGCATCAGGCCGCCGGCGAAAAGCAGCGGCACCAGGGCGCGCCGCTGGCTCGGAAGTGTCGCCCCGAATCGGTCCATCCCCATAGCCTGCCCCACAGCTCCCGCCAGTCCCCGTGGATTTCACCGCCGATCTGCCCGTTGTGCCAATCAGGCGGGCGGTGATGCGCCGGGCCCTGATCGCCACCGATGTGCCGCCGCTGGTGGCGCTGGCGATTGTGTGAGGGGGCAGGACATCAGACCGCAAACATCGCCTGCAGGATGGTCAGGAGCTGGAACAGCGTGTCGTTCGGCAGGATTCCCAGCCGCTGCACCAGCCGTTCGCGATCAACCCTGCGCAGCTGGTCAGGCACGACGTGGCCCCCTTTGCCCTGGAACAAACAAGGAACGCGGAAGGGGTAGGGGTGAGCACCGGTCGTCAACGGCGCCACGATGAACGTGCCCATGTGGGCGTTGAGTTCATCGGGCGACACGAAGACGCAGGGCCGGGTCTTGCGGATCTCCTGGCCGCGGGTGGGATTCAACGCCACCAGAAAGAGGTCACCGCTGCTGACGGCGACGTCCGTCACCACTCCCACTCCCCATCGTCGAAGCGGGTGGGAGTGGCCGCATCAAGCAGACCCTCTGGCGCAACGGCAGCTGCGGCCTCGGCCCAACCAGCCCGCGGCGCCGCCACAGGCGTGATCGTCAGCACACCAGGGGCGGCGTGGTTGTCCACCCCATCGGTGAGGCCAGCTTCCTCAAGCAGCGGCTTGGCCAGGCAAAGACCGCGTGAATTGCCGATCCTGACCAGCTTGGCCCTCACAAGCCCCTCCGCCTGCGTAGGCACTTTGTAGCCACGTCAAGAGCCAGGCAGCACCACCGTGCCCCGGTCGCTGCGGTAGAGGCCCACATAGACGAGCAGGCCCAGCAGCACCACGAACACCCCCTGGGCGGCGACGGAGGCCATCGACAGCCACGGATAGGCATAGCCCCCGGTCAGAAACGTCGAGATGTCCCACAGGCCATGGGCCGGCTGCAGCGCAGCCGCACGGGATCCCGCCAGACATGGTCCCAGCGGCACCAGCGGCTGAAGGCCAGCAGCGCCAGGCCGCCTACGGTGAGGGGGACGACCGCCGTCGAGAAGGCGTTGCCGGCCGTGCTGAACCATTCCGTATACGGAATGCCGGTGCGGAACTGCAGGACTCCGGCCAGGGCGCTGTAGGCGAGCCAGAGCGCGATACCGACACGATTCGAAGGACGGACGCCCACCGCCGCAATGGGTACATTCGAAGCAGTCCCAACCCTGCCGATGCGCCGCCTTCCGATCCTTGCCGCCTCCCTGCTGGGCCTGGCGTCCGTGGTGGTGGTGGCGCCGGCGCTGGCCGACACCGTGCAGGCCCGCTGCGATGTCTTCCCCGCCGGTGAGGACAAGGCCACGTCCTCCGGGCTGTGCACCTTCTCGCAGCGGCAGGGATACGTCAGCATCCAGCTCAAGGGCGGCCAGAGGATCGAGCTCAAGCCCAACGAGAGCACCCCCAACGCCTACGTCGATGGGCGCGGGGAACCGGCCAGGCGGGAGATGCTGGACGCCAACCGCGGCCAGGTGTACCGGCTGGAGAACCAGTCGATCTTCGTCTTCTGGGATCCCGCCCCCTATGGCAAGTAGGCCGGCAAATATTTCAGCAAGACCTCCGCCTGCACCCCGGCCCAGGTGACCCAGGCCGAGGACGCCATGCAGCGCTTCTTCCGGGAACAGGGCCTCTGAGGCCACGGGGGGAGGCGGTGGTCACGGGGGCCGGATCGGGGCGGGGCTTTCACTCCGACCAAGGCGGCTCCCCGGCGATCTGCTGCTCGACGAACTCCACCCAGGCACGCAGCTTGGGGGAGGGATGGCGATCACTCGGGTAGACCATGTACAGGTCACGCTCGGGCAGAGTCCATTCGGGAAACAGCCTCACAAGCCGTCCCGCCTGCACGTCCTGCTTCACCAAGGGGCCGGGGGCAAAGGCGATGCCGCTGCCGGAGAGCAGCAACTGCTGGATCAGCAGAAAGTCGTTGGTTCGAAGACGGTTGGGCACCTTGATGTCCACGATCTCCTTGCCACGTCGCAGGCTCCAGGGGAGGAGTTCGGACAGATCTTCTGAGGCCACACTGAGGCAGTCCTGCTCCAGCAGGTCTTGCGGATGGGCCGGCGCGGCGTGATCAGCGAGGTAGGCCGGACTGGCACAAACCCAGTACGGAATCGCCCCCAGAGGGTGGCTGACCAGGGAGGAATCGGGAGTTCCCGAGCGGATGGCCACATCCATCCCCTTGGCCACCATGTCGACGTAGTGATTGGTGAGGGCCACGTCCACCTGGATGGTGGGATACAGGCCCATGAACGCCGCCAGCCAGCGGTGCAGAATGGTCACCCCGAATACAACCGAAGCCGAGAGACGCAACGTGCCGTGGGGAACGGCCTGGCGTTCAGCCACCAGAGCCGTGGCGGCCTCAAAATCTTCCAGGATTCGCACGCAGCGATCGAAGTAGAGCCGGCCCACTTCGGTGAGGCTCACTTTGCGGGTGGTGCGTTGCAGCAGGCGCGCCTTGAGGCTGGTTTCAAGCTGGGCCAGCTTGCGGCTGATCGTCGCCTTGGGGATGTCCAGGGCGCGGGAGGCGCCGATGAAACGGCCGGCCTGCACCACCTTCACAAAGATCGTGATGGCGTTGAGGTCGGCCGGCGGGGTCATGGCGATTGTTCCAGCAATGGGATGATCTATCTCAATTTTAGTCTCTGGTCAGCCATTGGAACAGTCGATAGGGTGCAGCCATTGCGCCCAACGGCAGGCCAGTCCCCATGACGACGCCCTATCCATTCGTGCGGGAGCTTTACGAGGCCTTCCAGCTCGGAGAGTTCGACCGCTGGGACGCCCTTGTGGCCGAGGATGTCCTGGTCAACTCCACCATGGGGAGAGACATTCTCGGACGGGGGGCCTTGAAAGCCTGGGCCGCCGAATTTGTCAACGCCCTGCAATCACGGGTCGATCTGGTAGATGAATTCGAAGCGATCGATGCAACGGGAAAGGGCCGCGGCTTCTTCACCGTTTGTCTGAACTGGAAACACACACACGCCTTCATGGGGCTCCAACCCACGGGCCGGGAAGGCACCTCAATCGAAACCATGCTGCTCACCATTAAGGAAGGCAAGGTGGTGCGATGGGATGTGGCGGATAACACCGTCGAGATCAACATTTACTTCTGGGAGCGTGGCTGGGCCATCCCCCACAACGTGCATCCGGAGATCATGGCCCGTGGGATCGAGCGATGAAGGTGGCCATCCTTGGCGCCGGCAGCGTCGGCAGCACCCTTGGCAAGGCCTGGGCCAGACAGGGGCACACGGTGATCTTTGGCGTGCGAGAGGCCCGCAGCATCAATGTCCAGGTGTTGCTGGCGGAGATCGGCAGCCAGGCCCAGGCCCACTCGCTGGCGGAGGCCGTGACGCAGGCGAACGTGGTGGCCCTGACGGTGCCCTGGGAGGCCATGCCCGATGTGATCGCCGCCGTCGGCGATCTCGATGGCAAGGTCCTGCTGGATGGCACGAACCCCTTGATGGGCAATCAGCTGGATGCCGCCGTGGCCCTAGCGCAATCGGGCGGTGAGCAGGTGGCGGCCTGGTTTCCGAAAGCCAAGGTAGTGAAGATCTTCAACCAGGTGGGCTGGGAAACCATGGCGGATCCCCACTACGGCAGTGACGCCGCCACGATGTTTTATGCCGGAGACGACGCTGCAGCCAAGCAAGTGGCCGCCCAGCTCGCCGCCGACATCGGCTTTGATCCCATCGACGCCGGGGCCCTGTCGGCCTCGCGCTACCTGGAAACCCTGGCGCTGTTCTGGGGCCAACTGGCCTACTCCCAGGGGATGGGCCGCCACCTGGCCTGGCGGCTGCTGCGGCGCTGATCGGCTTCGGCGATGGCCACCCAGATCGTCAAGCAGGAAAATCTGGCGGATCCGAGCGTTGGTACAGCAGCACACCGGCACGTTGGATGTGGTCGAGTAGGGCGGGATGGCGGATGGCGGCGAGTGCGGAAAGATCGATCATCCAGGGCAGGAGCAGATCATCGAGATCGGCATCGATTAGGGCCAGGGTGGCGTTGCTGATGGCGCGACCCGTCAGGGTGAGATCGATATCGGAGGCGGGGCGGTGGCGGCCAAGGGCTCTGGAGCCGTAGAGGATCGCGGCCTCCACCTCGGGATAGGTGGCGAGCACCATCTGGATGGCCGCCATCGCCGACTCCGGCAGGCCGATGGCCTGGGCTGACACCAGCGGGGCACTGCTGATCATGGCCGGGGATCGCTGAGTGCCGCGAAGCGCACACGCAGGACCTCGAACAGCGGCGCAAAGCGATCGATCACGTCGTGGGCGATCGCCTTGGCCTGCTCGAGGTTGTAGGTATGCGATGACTGATTGCGGGCCTTGATCATCGCCATCCAGCCCTCACCATCGTCGATGCCCAGGCGAGTTCATGGGTGAACTCAAATCCCTGAATCAGCCCCTGCCGTTCCAGCCAGCACTTGCAAGGCCCGCTCGAAGTTGTCAAACCGCTGGCGCCAGCGGATGTCAGCGTCTGCCATGGGCTCAGGGTAGGGAATGGGGCCCGTTCATGCCCCTTGGCACCACGGCGATGCCATCGGCTCGCCGGTAGCCGTAGCCGCTGCCGCAGACCACCGCCAGAAAGGCAGGTTCGCCGGTGCGCCTCGTATCGATCTGCTGGCGGAAACGCAGCAGGCCTGCGGCAGCGTCCAATGCAGGAAAAACGGAGCTTCTGATGCAGGAAAAGCTGGGCAGCTGATGCCGGACAAACCGAGGGCTGTTTCCTGGTACCCGTCCAGGTCGCGATCACCTCACGTGGGCCAAAGCCGTGGCCACGATCAGCCTGTCGGCAGGATCACCATGGTCACGTCAAGGGGCATGATCTGAACAACAGCAGGGGAAGCGGCCTCCTGCAGCCAGGCCTGAAACGGCCGATCCAGCGTCAGCCGTCCTTTGGCATGGAGCATCTGCGCCTCCCAGAGGCTCATGGCCGAGAGGTGGGTGCTGCCGGCGGCAGCCATTCGATCAAGCGAACGCCTTTCCCGCGCTCCGAGGCACTCGGAGCCCAGCAGCCACCACAGCCAGACATGGGTGTCCAGCAGAACCTTCACCGCAGGGCATCGAGTGCCTGGGCCTCCAGCGCGGATTCCTCTGGCTCAGCGTGCAGCACTCCGGAACCGCGCAGGGTCGTCCATGGCTGGGGTCCCTGAGCGGAGCGCGCGGTCGGGGGCATGAGGCGTGCCACCAACTTGCCGTGGCGGGTGATTTCCACCACCTCACCGCCGCTCTCCACCTGCCGGATCAACTCCAGGCACTGGGCACGGAACTCGGTCACGGAAATGTCCATCAGGCCAGCTTAATGGGCATTTTGTGGTTGGGCCTCATTAGGCAGATTCACTCGAACCAAGAGAGGCATGTGATCGCTCCATTGCAACCATTTGTCAGATTCACCGATCCAAGCTGAGCCTTCACCTAGCCACGCAGCAGGCGCGAAGGCATAATCGATGTGATACGCCTTGGCAGGATTCCGCTGCAAAAAGAATGTTGGCTCCGGCTCTGAACCCTGCGGAATTCCGCGACTTCGGTGATAGACGCTCTCCAGACCCATATCCGAGAGCTCTCTGACTACATCAGTATGGTTCCACCACCGATCCCATTTATCCCAGCGAACATTGCTATTCAGATCACCGATAATCACCGTTGGCTGACTTGAAAGCACGGATCGGTGAGCTTGAATGAACTTCCAGAGCTGTCCAATGTATTGAAAGGTAGGGGAGTTTGCTTGCCGTGTCCAGGTAGCCACGAGCAAGAACCGATCCTGAATCCTGCACGGAAGGAACGATTCGAGTTGGCCTAGTTCAAGATCGACAGGGGCAAGCCTTACTTCGGGAGCAGCGAACACTCCAAGCCCCTTGTGCTTGCTCCTTCCAACCCACAGGTAGTTCTTCGCCCATGCCTTATACGAAGCACTCGTGGAGCGACCGGGATCTTCACACTCTTGTATGACGGCAATATCAAACTTCAAAGCGCCTAAAGCATCGAGCTTGTTGCGAAAGGCACCGTTGCAGTTCCAAGTCAAGATATGCATACGTTTAACGCTCAAGATCAGAAGCGGGCATGGATCTAAGCATAGTCAGCTATCTCCGCACCCGCCTTCTGAATCTTGATGTTAGCCTTTATTCTTATCGGCCAATAGATCATTGATGATCTCCGGCTGAGAAACCATCTCGCAAAGCAAGTGCACTATCTTGTCATCCATGTAGGATCGCATACAGTCCTCAAATTGATAAATCACAATATTATTCCGATCAGCAATGAATCTTGCTGCTGAATCGCTCGCAATCTTTGCTAGCTCTCCTAGAAGCTTGCCAAAACCAAGATCAATTAGCCTTGCCGCTACAGGGAGGACATTTAGGGTTACTCGGCGGTTGTTAAGAATTTCATTTCCTTGTTGGAGCAGTTTCTGACCGTAGTGACGTAGATTTTCAAATGAAGATAACTTTGCATCAGATTCGATGGCAAGATGGGCGGCAGCATAGCCAGAGAAGATCTGTGAAGTTAGTAGATCATCAAATCGCTTCAGGGGTTCTTTCCCAAGTAATCCTTTAGGTGCTGGAAGCAACTCATCTGTTGTACTGATGGATGAAAGTATCCTGCATATCGGCAGAGCCAAGTCAGGTGGGAGTGCTGCTCTAACATTGTCTTGGGTCGGCAGGCCAGAAACATTAATCACAGCAGTTCCGTTCTTCATTCCAACAATGAGATCATGAACAAAGTTTAGTGCTTTCGCCGCATCCCATTTTGAAGCCTTTGAAATTCGTGATTGCTTAAGCCCATCGATAAGCTCTGCTGCTTCAGTGCAGGGATTTTTGGGTGTAACTATTCTCTTGGAAAGAAGGGAATCACCACTCTTTGCGGAATACGGACTAGGAGGCATAACAAACTTGTCAATTCCCCCCTGAAAGCCAAGAACATATATCATTTTACTCGCTGGAATCGGCTCTAGGCCTTGGCAGGGATGCTCGATCGAAAAGAATTGATGCTCGATCGTAGACCTCAGTGTGGGCCTGTGAGACCCCCGCAAGCCACGCTTGCTCGGTGGGGCCTAGATATCCTCTACGTATCATGCTTCTTCCATTAATGGGATAAGGCTAACTCTTTATTGGGCGGCTCCGATAACCACCTTCATCCCAGGCCCACAGCCACATAAGAAGTTGATTTTTAGCAGGCCATCCCGCCAAAACACCCTCGCCACAACCGGTTAGCCCATGAGCCTTGACCCAATCAAGCAACTTAGACGGACCCGATAACCACCTGTCCATTTCGCTACAGAAGCCCCACCCCTCAAACCTTCGCCAGCGTCACCCGCTCGGGCTGGTGCTGGTACTTGCCCTGGCGGTCGTTGTAGGTGGTGGCGCAGGGGTCGCCCTCGAAGAACAGCAGCTGGCAGATGCCCTCGCTGGCGTAGATGCGGCAGTCGGCGCCGGAGGAATTGCTGAACTCCAGGGTGAGGTGGCCCTCCCAGCCGGCTTCAGCGGGGGTGGTGTTCACGATGATGCCGAGCCGCGCGTAGGTGCTCTTGCCCAGGCAGATCACGGTGATGTTCGTCGGCACCCGCATCTTCTCGAGCGCCACCCCCAGCCCGTAGGAATGGGCCGGCAGGATGAAGTAGTCGCCGTCCCCGTCGCTGTGCATCGGCGCCGGCTCCAGGTTGGCCGGGTTGAATCGCTTCGGGTTCATCACCGTGCCCGGCACATGGCGGAAGATCAGGAACTCCTTCGGCGACAGCCGCAGGTCGTACCCATAGGACGAACACCCGAAGCTCAGCACCGGCCCGGTGCGGCCCTCCGGATCCAGGTGGCGCACCAGCGTCGGCTGGAACGGCTCCAGCATCCCGCCGGCGGCCTGTTCGTTGATCCAGTGGTCGTTCTTGAGCATGGCGTCAGCCGCCGCGGCGCAACTGGGTGACCTGATCGGCCATCGCCATCAGGCTGGCCGGCATCGAGGGGCCCGTCAGGATGACATCCAGATGGGCCGGCCGCTGTTCAAGCGCGTCGATCACAGCCTCAGCACGCAAATAGCCCAGGGCCACCGCCAGCCCCAGCTCATCGAGCACCAGCAGATCCAGGTCGCCCTTGAGCAGCCGCTGGCGGCTCACCTCCCACACCTCAGCCACCGCCTCGAGCGCCTCCTCGGCCGTGGCGCCCTCCTCCCCCTGGGAGCCCGGCGGCCCATCGAGGCAGTGGGGCGTGCCCGGCCGCAGCCACTCCAGCCGGCCGCACAGCGTCAGGCTGCCCGCCGGCCCCTGCTCCACGCCCCCCTTGAGGAACTGACTCACCAGCACCCGGCTGCCCAGCCCGGCGCTGCGCAGGGCCTGGCTGAACACCGCCGCGAAACTGCCCCGGAACGGCGCCGTGTGGATCTGCAGCAGCCCCTCCGGCTGGCTCACCAGCCGCAGTGGCGGCACCAGGGCCACAGGCCGATGGGGGTGGGTGGTGTCGATGAGGCTGGCGGTCATGGACACCCAAGGAAGCGTTGGTGTGAAGGGTCCGGACGGCTAGCCCCAGCCCCTCACCTCCCGAATGTAGCGGCCTCTGCCAGCTCGGCACACCATCGGTAGTGGCTCGGAACAGACGTACCACTGGCGGCGTTTACGCTGCCCCTTCCCTGCCAAAGCCCGCGTGCCCACTCCCCGCAACGACGGCCGCCGCGCCGACGAGCTGCGCCCCGTGGGCCTCGAATGGGACCCGATGGGCTTCGCCCTGAGCTCGGTGTTCTTCTCGGCGGGCCGCACCCGCGTGCTCTGCAGCGTCTGCCTCGATCCCGAGGTGCCCCGCTGGCGGCGGGGCTCGGGCAGCGGCTGGCTCAGCGCCGAATACCGCCTGCTGCCGGCCTCCACCCCCAGCCGCCAGGGCCGTGAGCTGATGAAGCTCTCCGGCCGCACCCAGGAGATCCAGCGGCTGATCGGCCGCAGCCTGCGGGCCTCCCTCGATCTGTCCGCCCTCGGTGAGCGCACCCTGCTGGTCGACTGCGACGTGCTCCAGGCCGATGCCGGCACCCGCACCGCCTCGATCACCGGCGCCTGGGTGGCCCTGGCCGCCGCCCTGGAGCGCCTGCAGCAGCAGGGCGTGCTGGAGGCCTCACCCTTGCGCCAGCAGGTGTCGGCGGTGTCGGTGGGCCTGGTCGACGGCCAGGCCCTGCTGGATCTCGACTATTCCGAGGATTCCCGCGCCGAGGTCGACCTCAACGTGGTGATGGACGAGCAGGGCCGGTTGCTGGAGATCCAGGGCACCGCCGAGGGCGCCCCCTTCCCCCGCTCCCGCCTCGACGCCCTGCTGGACCTGGCCGAACCGGGCCTGCGGACATTGCAAGAGGCCCAGCGCCAGGCCCTGTCTGCGGCGCCGGCCACACGCACGACCGGCTAAAGAGTGTCGTTGGCTACATGGATCAGCCAGGCCGATCCATAGGTTCCTAACCATTCGCCACGCCTTGATGGTCGGCGCCACGCGTGGCTTCAGCCGCTACCCCAGCAGCCCATCCAGCGGATCCCCCGGATCCGTGACCCCCATGGGCGCCCCTGGCGCCAGCACCGTCACCCTGCTGGAAGTGATCCGGGGCCTGGCCGGCAGCAACATCGAAACCATCGAGCGCGGCAAGACGATCTTCTTCCCCGGCGATCCCGCCGAACGCGTCTACCTGCTGCGGCGCGGCGCCGTGCGGCTCTCACGCGTCTATGAGTCGGGCGAGGAGATCACCGTGGCCCTGCTGCGCGAGAACAGCCTCTTCGGCGTGCTCTCCCTGCTCACCGGCCAGCGCTCAGACCGCTTTTATCACGCCATCGCCTTCACCCGGGTGGAGATGGTCACGGCCCCGGCCACCTCGGTGCGGCGCGCCATCGAGCAGGACGCCAGCGTCGGCCTGCTGCTGCTGCAGGGCCTCTCCTCCCGCATCCTCCAGACCGAAACCATGATCGAAACCCTCACCCACCGGGACATGTCCTCCCGGCTGGTGAGCTTCCTGCTCGTGCTTTGCCGCGATTTCGGCGTTCCCGGCAGCGAGGGGATCACCATCGACCTGCGCCTCTCCCACCAGGCCATCGCCGAGGCGATCGGCTCCACCCGCGTCACCATCACCCGCCTGCTGGGCGATCTGCGCAACGACGGCCTGGTCCAGATCGACCGCAAGAAGATCACCGTCTTCGACCCCATCGCCCTGGCCAAGCGATTCAGCTGAACGGGCGGCCCCAGCCGGGTGCCGTGAGGCCACCGACAGGGATACTTGGTGCACCGCAAAACCGAGGCGCAGACGGTGTCGGGTTGGCTGCTGATCCTGGCCCTTCTGGTGCTCGGCGGAGTGCTCTCCACCCTGGGCGACCGGCTCGGCAGCCGTGTGGGCAAGGCGCGCCTCAGCCTGTTCAACCTGCGGCCCCGCAAGACGGCCGTGGTGATCACGGTGCTCACCGGCAGCCTGATCAGCGCCGTCTCCCTGGCCTTGATGCTGCTGGTGAGCGAGCGCCTGCGGGTGGGGCTCTTCCAGCTCGATCAGATCGAGGATCGCCTGCGCGACAGCCGCAGCGCTTTGCAGCGCAACAAGGTTGAACTGCAGCGCACCCGGGGCGAACTGGAGCGCAGCCGCCTCGATCTGACCACCGCCGAACGCCGCCGTGACCAGGCCCTGACCAGCCAGCGCCGGGCCCAGAGCCAGCTGCTGGCCGCCGAACGCCGTGTCGACACCCTGCGCCGCGAGCTTCAGCCCCTGCAGGCCGAGCGCGTCCGGCTGGAGGCCGAGCGGGCCCGCCTCACCAGCGAGGTGCGCGGCCGGGACGCGGAGATCCGCCGCACCGAAGCCGAACTGGCCAGCGTGCGCCGCCGCATCGCCG
This sequence comes from Cyanobium sp. Aljojuca 7A6, assembly GCF_024346455.1. Classification (GTDB taxonomy): domain Bacteria; phylum Cyanobacteriota; class Cyanobacteriia; order PCC-6307; family Cyanobiaceae; genus Cyanobium. The sequence continues at coordinate 110,600 of NZ_JAGQCY010000006.1, read as the reverse complement.
CCGGCGCCAAGGAACTCAAGGACCTCGAAACCAATGTCATCGCCCTGCGCCGCGGTGATGTGGTGATCGCCAGCGGCCAGCCCCTGGCCACCGCCAAGGTGCAGCTGCAGCGCCCCGACCAGGCCAGGCAGGTGATCGATGCCCTGCTGCAGGAGTCGAACCGGGCGGCCTTCCAGCTGCTGCTGCCCGGCCAGGCCCCCAACCGCCAGATCCTGCTGGTGCCCCGCAGCGACATCACCCGGCTCGAAACGCTGCTCGCCACCCCCGGCACCTGGGTGGTCAGCATCCGCTCGGCCGCCAACGTGCTGCGGGGCGAGGCCCAGGTGCTCGCCTTTCCCGACCTGCGCCCCAATCGCCAGGTGGTGCAGCAGGGGGAGGTGCTCTCCCGCACCGCCCTCGAGCCCGACGTGCGCGACCTCGATGCCGTGCGCAGCCGCCTCAACCTGCTGCTGGCCGCCGCTTTCGCCAAGGTCCAGCGCCAGGGCACCCTGGCCAACGGCCTCCAGTTCGATACAGCCAGCCTCAACACCCTCGCCCGCGAGCTCACTGAGCGGCCCGCCGGTGTCACCGCCAACCTCGAAGCGGTGGCCAGCCAGAACGCCGACACCCCCGACCCGATCAGCGTGGAGCTGCGCTGGCTCCGCAAGGACGCCCCCACCGGACCCCTGCGGCCATGACGCTGGCGGCACCTGGCCCCCTGGCCGGCCTCGATCCCGGCCGCAGCAAATGTGGCCTGGTGCTCACCGATCCCGAGCGCCTGGAGATCCGCCAGGCCCTGGTGCTGCCCCCCGAAGCGGCCTGGCAGCGCCTGCAGGACTGGCACCGCCACCAGGCCCTGGCGGCCGTGGTGATCGGTGATGGCACCGGCAGCGGCCCCTGGCGTCAGCGCCTGGAGCCCCTGTTGCCGGTGGAAGTGGTGGATGAGCGCGGCAGCACCCTGGCGGCACGGCGGCGCTACTGGGAGCTGTTCCCCGCCCGGGGCTGGCGCCAGCTGCTGCCGCTCGGCCTGCGCCAGCCCCCCCGCGACTGGGACGACGTGGTGGCCCAGCTGCTGCTGGAGCGCCGGCTGGGGAGACCTCTGCTCAGAACGACGCCCGCACCGTGAAGACGTAGTCGCCGCCGGGTTCGAGCTGGTAGTCGGCCTTGAGCAGGAAGCGCAGCAGGGCGTCCTGGATCAGGGCGCGCCCCAGGGAGGGCTCCACCTGCAGTTCACCCCGATCGAAGGCCCAGCGGAAGCGCCACTGGAAGCTGCCGGCGCTGATCTCCCCCTCCAGCAGGCAGGGGCTGAAGCTCTGGCGCAGCACCCGCAGCTGCGCGGTGGTGGCGGGAAGGCGGCTCACGGGACGTTGTCGATGCTCTCAGGATGGCGGCGGATCGGGGCGAAAACTGTTCAGTCGGTTGGCGGCCTTCTCCAGCCCCACCCGGCGGATCAGGTCGATGCCCGCCTCCACCTCATCGAGCACCGTCTCCAGCACGGGCCGATCGGTGGCGGAGAACTTGCCCAGCACGTGCGACACCGTGCGGGCCCGGCGCTCCTCGGGGGTCTCGCCCGGCGCACCGATGCCGATGCGCAGCCGCGCAAAGGACTCGCTGCCCAGGTGGGCGATCGTGCTGCGCAGGCCGTTGTGGCCGCCGGCCCCGCCTGAGGCCCGCACCCGCAACCGCCCCAGGGGCAGGTCCATGTCGTCCACCAGCACGAGCATCTGGGCGGGCTCAAGCCGGAACCAGTCGAGGGCGGCGCGAATCGAGCGGCCGCTGTCGTTCATGAAGGTCTGGGGCATCAGCAGCCGCAGGCGCTTGTCCCCCTGGCCGGTCTCGGCCAGCAGCCCGTGCAGGCGTCCCTGGTTGCGGAAGCTGGCGCCACCGGCACGGGCCAGGCGCTCCAGCACCATGAAGCCGACGTTGTGGCGGGTGTCGGCATAGCGGGCGCCGGGATTGCCCAGGCCCACCAGCAGTTGCAGATCCAACGGCCGATCGCCCTCAGCTGGAGGGGCCGGCGCTCTCCTCAACCACCACCGCGGGGGTGGTTTCAGCCGCAGCGACGACGGCCGTCTCGGCGGCTGGCGGGATGGCGGCGGGGGGGCCGGAGATGTCGATGGACTGGTCGGTGCCCACCGCCGTACGGAACTCCTTCTCGAACTCCTGAGAGGCCGACTGGAAACCCCGCAGGGTGCGTCCCAGGGTCTTGCCGAGCTCGGGCAGCCGCTTGGGTCCGAAGACCAGCAGTCCGATGGCGGCGATGACCGCCATCTCAGGCAGACCGATGCCGAAGATGTTCATGGACAGGGGGCGAGAGGAATCAGCCGACGCCGTTCCAGTTGACGTTGATGCCCTCGAGCAGGAGGGACTTGTTGTACAGCTGCAGGATCACCAGCAGGAACACCAGGAAGAGCAGCATGAACACGCCCATCACAGGGGTGGTCCCCCAGCCGGGCACCACCTTTCCGTACTCGGAATTCAGGGGGCGCAGCAGGTTTCCCAGACGGGTGCGTTGGGCCATGGCAGCTCGGACCTCTCGGGCACGGGATCGCGGTGCTTACTGTAAGGGTCTTGCCGGCCGCACCGAGATGGGCTGTCGAGAGTTGTGACGCAAACCCCGCGTCCCCTCCCCCGCCTGAGAACACCCATGGATCCCGCCGCCAGCACGTCCCCCGCCCTCTCCGTGGCCCTCACGGTGCTCGCCGTGCTGCTGGCTCTCACCGGTTTCGGCGTGTACACCGCCTTCGGCCCCCCGTCCAAGGGCCTCACCGATCCCTTCGACGATCACGAGGACTGAGCCGCCGCGGCCTTCTACGTCCGGCCGCGCCTCAGCTTCCAATGCCCCAGTTGCCAGGGGCCCAGCAGCAGGTGATCCCCGCTGCCGTCGTCCGCCAGCCCCTGGCCCAGGCCGTCGCAGCGCTCCAGCACATCCCAGTTGGGCCCGGTGCTGAGGTGGCGCCGGCAGGGGCCCAGGTTCTGCACGCTGAGCAGCACTTCCCCCATGCCCGCCTGGATGCCTTCCGCCGGCAGCGGCCGCAGGGCCACCAGTTGCAGATCGTCCCCAAGCGCGGGGAAGAACGTTGCGCCGAGTCCGGCTGGCTCGCCTGAGGCCGCCGCCGCCACCGGCCGGCACCAGAGCGGTTCCCGCAGCCGGGTGGCCTGCTGGGGCGCGGCGGCCGCCCGCCAGCCGCCGGGACAGGGCAGCAGGGCCAGCCGCTGGCGCTGCCAGCCGTTATCGGCGCCGGGATCGGGCCAGGTGGGCCCGCGCAGCAGCGAAACTCCGAGTGATTCGGCCGTCGCCGACACCCCCTGGGGGCCGTCCAGCAGCACCGCCAGGCCATCGCCGCGGCCCGGACCCACCGAGGCCAGCCAGCTGATGGCACTCACCTCCCAGCGGACCCGCTCCCGGGCGGTGCGGGCCGTGGCCGGCCGCTCGATCACCCCGCCGGAGGTGTCGGCCGCCCAGCGGCAGGCCGGGGCGGCCAGGGGAATCTCCAGCCGCAGCAGCTCATGGCGCTGCTGCCACTGGGTGCTCAGCACCAGCTCCAGCCAGGGGCTGCCCGCCAGCAGGCGGGCATCCAGACGCACCGGACTCTCGCCGCAGCAGCCGCGCCACACGAAGCGGCCACACAGCGGCCCCGTCTCCAGCCAGTGCGGCGCCCCCTGCCAGCTCCACGCCAGCGGGTGCTGGCGGTAGTCGGCAGCCAGGTCCCAGGCATCCCAGAACTCGCCCCGGTCGCGCCAGCGGCACCAGGCCAGCGGCCCTGCCAGCTGCGGCGTGCCGGCCGCATCAAACAGCTGCTCCACCCCCGCAGGGCCGATCAGCGCCGACACCAGGCCATTGCCCAGCTGCCAGCGCTCCGGCCCCTCGCCGGCGACCCGCTCCAGCCGCACCGCCCCCTCCACGGGCCAGGTGGCTCCGTCGCCGGTGCCCTGGCGCCGCAGGCGTTGCACCCCCACCCCCTCGATGCCGGGGATCTGCAGCCACTGGCCGCCCCCGGGGGCCGGCTGCCCGCTCAGGCGCCGTTCGCCGCCCGTCCCTGCCAGCCACCAGTCGCCCGCCGGCAGACGCAGGCTGCGCGGCTGGGCCGGCAGCGGCTGCAGCTGCAACGCGCACCAGGCGTCCACAGCCCCGGCTGGCGCCCCACCAGCCAGGCCCCGCCCCAGGGCCCGGTCGCGGCGGCGGGCGGCCCGGCGGCGGGCGCTCCGCCACTGGGGTTCGGCCTGCTCGAACACCTCCGGGATCGAGGTGCCCGGCAGGATGTCGTGGAACTGCTGGAACAGCAGGCTGCGCCAGTCGTCGTCGGCGGCCTCGGCCGGCTGAGCGAACAGCGCCGCGGCCAGATCCGCCTCCCGCAGCAGACGCTCCAGGCTGCGGTTGTGGCGCTTCTGGTCCGGGCGGCTGGTGGCGCAGCCCCGGTGCAGCTCCAGGTAAAGCTCGTCGCGCCACACCGGCAGTTGGCCCGCCAGGGACTCCAGGGGATCGAGGTAGGCCCGCAGGGTGCCGTGCCGCTGGCCGGCCGCCACCGGCTGCCCCTGCCAGAGCTCCAGCTGCTCCAGCATCTCGGCGGTGGGTCCGCCGCCGTGGTCCCCCACCCCCGGCAGCCAGAGGGCGTCGGCGCAGCCGCTGGCCTGCTGCCACTGCAGCCGGTAGCGCTCCATCGCTACCGGGTCGCCATCGCTGCCGATCGGCGCCGTCATCAGGGCCAGCACCTCGGCGCCGCAGCGGCTGCGCCAGCGGAACAACCGGTGGGGGAAGGGGTTGGTGGCGTTCCAGGCCAGTTTGTGGGTGCAGAACCAGCGCACGCCGGTGGCGGCCGCCACCGCCGGCAGCCCGGCGGCGAAGCCGAAGCTGTCCGGCAACCAGGCCAGCCGGTGGCTCCACTCCGGGAAGGTGCGCTGGCTGTAGTGCTGGCCCTCCTGGAACTGGCGCAACAGCGAGGCAGTGGAGAGCAGCACGCAGTCGCTCTCCACCCACGGACCGTTGAGGGGTTCGAAGCGGCCCGCCGCCATGGCGCGTCGGACCCGGGCGAACAGGGCCGGCCGGTGGCGCTCCAGCCAGGCGTAGAGGGCCGGGGTGGAGTGGCCGAAGTGGAGCGAGCCGAAGCGCTCCATCAGGTCGAGGGCGGAGGCGAAGGTGCGCTCCGCCGCCTGCCAGGTGTCGGCCACGGGCCACAGCCAGGCCAGGTCGAGGTGGGCGTGGCCCAGCACCTGCACCAGCCCCTCCCCCGGGGCCTCGGCGCGGCCATGGGCGCGGCGCAGCTCGCGCAGCTCGGCGGCGGTGGCAGCCAGCAGGCCGAGGGGATCGGCCGGGTCCAGCGGCTCGAGCTCGATCCGGCTGGTCATCAGGGCGCCGTCGTCGTGAACCGGGCTGCGCAGCCGCAGCTCCAGATCCAGGGCCTCCCCCTGCCACCAGCGCTCGGGCAGGGGCCAGCGGCAGGCGGTGTCGAACAGATCGCCGCTGTGGACCCGCTGCCCATCGACCCACAGCTCGGCCCGGTCGGCCCACCAGCGCAACACCAGCCGGGCCCGGGCGCCGGTCGCCAGGGGCCGCCACGACTCCGGGCAGGGGCAGCGCAGCTGCAGATGGCGCCACTGACCACCTCGCGGCCAGATGATCAGGCCCCGGGCGGCCCAGTCGGGGCGATGGGTGCGTCCCCACGCCTCCCCCAGGGCCGGACCGCTTCCGCCCCCGGGCTGCACGCCCTGCCAGAGGGGTTGGAGATCCAGGGGCCGAAGCATGGGGAACGTGACCGAAACGTTTCAATCGGAGCCGGTTGCCCCTGCCAAACGGCATTGGACAGCCTGGATGGCCAACCACCACCCATAAGATGATGCGGCTGCCGAGGGGTCATTGAGACCCGTACCGGCGCCTGTCACTCCCTGTCACCCGCCGGACAGACCATGCTCGCTCTCAAGATCTCGGTTTACTCCGTCGTCTTCTTCTTCATCGGGATCTTCGTCTTCGGCTTCCTGGCCAGCGATCCCACCCGCTCCCCCAGCCGCAAGGACCTGGAGGACTGAATCCTCTCTGTGGCGTCACCACCCGCCACCCGTCCCGACAACCGGACCGCAGCGGGGGAAGCCCCCTGACTCCCATGGCAGGATCGGCCGCGTCCTCGCCACTCCTCCGCCACCTGTGGTGCTCCATCCCCGCTCGGGACGTCGCCAGGCCCCTGAAGGTCTGACCCCTGGGCTGGGCCTGTGGTTGGGGCTGTGCGGCGTGCTGGCGCTGACGGCATCCCCGGCCCGCGCACGACCGGAACTCCCCTCCAGGCTCCAGGCCGCCCAGGCACAGCTCGCCCCCGTGCCGGCCGCCCCGACAACCGCCAATCCCTTCGACGACAAGCCCCAGGCCGAGCCGCACGTCCAGTCGCAGCCTGGACCGCAAGCCGGGGCCGAGCCCCCACCGGAACCAGCCGGCCCCGTTCAGCCTCTGCCTGCGGCCGCGACGGCACCGGCGCCAGGCGTTGACCCCGCACCGACGGGCGACGCGGTGCCCCTTGAGCTGGAGCTGACCGCCAACCAGCAGGGCTACGACAGCCAGCTGCAGCGCTTCGTGGCCACCGGCAGCGTCATGGCCCGCCTCGCCGGTGGCCGGCTGCTGGCCGACCGGCTGGAGTTTGAGGCCAGCACCCGCACCCTCCTGGCCGTGGGCAATGTGCGCTTTCAGCGCGGCCAGCAGTACCTGCAGGGCAGCCGCCTCCGCTATGCCCTTCTGGAGGGGGTAGGGGAAATCGACGACGTCTATGGCGTCATCGATCTGGACACCACCCAGGAGGACTTCGACCTCGAGCAGGCCGCCTCCACGCCCCTGCCACCGCCGGAGCCGATCAGCTGCACGCCCTCCTATCCGGCCGTACCCCAGTGGCAGCCGTACCCCTGGGCCGTCACCACCTGGGCCGGCCAGATGTATGCCGGTGAATTCGGCGACACCTTCACCTTCAGCGGCCGCTTCCGGCCCGAATACATGGGGGGGATCGGGATGCAGCGCCGCCTGTTCCAGGCAGGCCCGCTGTCGTTGGAGTTCGATGCCAACCTGCTGGGGCACAAGGCCAATGCCCAGCCGGGGGGCGGCTTCAACCAGCTGGTCCCCTTCTCCGACACCCCCGCCCAGAGCTTCGGCGAATTCACCGGTGGGATCGGCCTGCGACTCTGGCTGCGGCCCTGGCTCAACGTCTTCTTCGTGGAGGGCCTGAGCGTCACCACGGCCAAGAGCAACTACGAGCAGACCTTCCGAGAGAACTCGGCGCGCCTGCTCAATTATCTGGCCTTTGAGGTGGAGGCTCTGGTCACGCCCCGTTGGTCGGCGGTGGGCCGGATCCACCACCGCTCCGGGGCCTACGGTACGTTCAGCGGGGTCAGCGAGGGCAGCAACGCCTACCTGCTGGGTCTGCGCTACCGCTTCGGCACCGACAAAATCGCCAGCCAGCCGCTGCCGGTGCCGCCCGCCCAGGGCTGCCCGGGGGCCCCACCGCTGGCCAGCGAGCCGCCCGATGGGCTGGCGCAGCAGCTCGAGCAGGTGACGATGGGCGGCGGCTGGACCGGCACCAGCGGCCAGCCGGCCCCGCCGCCGCCCCAGGCCGCGCCCCCGGCCCAGGGTGGCGTGTGGCGCAACGCGCGGGAGCAGGAACGGCGGCGCCGCGAGGCCATCGCCAGGATTCCCCAGCGGGTCGAGAACGTGACCTTCGAACGTAGTCTCAAGGCCGAGCGGCGTTTCGGCTTCCCGCGGGAGTTCACCACGCCGGACACGGCCAACGATTTCGGCACCACCCGGCCCGAGCAGCTCAAGGACCAGACCACCACGGGCAACCAGGAACTGATCAAGGGCACCGTGAGCCGCTGGCGCATCCAGGCCCGTCGCCTGAAATTCACCCCCAACACCCTCTCGGGCGACCGGGTGGGCTTCACCAACGACCCGTTCACCCCCGCCCAGTCGTGGATGGATTCGGAGAAGGTCGTCATCACCCTGCTGCCCAACGGCGACACCCTGGTCAAGGCCCGCCGCAACACGCTGCGGCTGGAGGATCGCCTGCCGATCCGGGTCACCCGCCAACGCCGCATCCAGAAAGAAGAGGAGGTGAGCAATCCCCTGGTGATCGGTAACGACCGTCAAGACCGGGACGGCTTCTTCCTCGGCTACAACATCCCGGTCAAGATCGGTGAGAAGGGACTCCTCAACCTGCAACCGCAGGTCATGGTCCAGCGCCTCTACACCGGCAACACCGACGCCTACCCCCTGCCCGGATCGCCGCCGGGCTCCACCAACACCGTGGAGCAGCCGGCCGCGGGCGGTGACTACTTCGGCCTCGACGCGCGGCTCACCGGGCCCCTGCTGGGCTTCAACGCCGATGCCCGCCTCAGTCTCTCCACCCTCAATCCCGACAACATCGCCAACGGCACCCGCAGCTTCGGCGACCTGGCCCGGGTGCTGAATGTGCCCCTGCTGGGCACCAGCACCTTCCGCCTCTTCGGCGCCTATCGCTTCCGCACCTGGAACGGCTCCCTGGGCGAGCAGGACGTCTACTCCGCCTATGGCGTTTCGCTCGAGCAGCAGGGGAACCTGCCCAGCTGGGGCCAGCTGTCCCGCAGCTACTACTGGCGGATGGGGGTGGGTAACTTCCAGGCGATCCAGTTCAACACCACCGATCTGCTCGATGTCTGGCGAGGCAACGCGATCGGCTCCTTCAACGTCTCCTACCCGATCTGGACCGGCAAGCCCACGACCAGCCCACCGGTGATCTCCCTGGCCAATTCACCGGTGCCGATCGTTCCAGGCCTGCGCTTCAACGCCAACCTGCTCGGCGTGGCCGCCTATTTCAGTGACGGCACCAACCAGAACACGATCGGCCTCTCCGGTGGCCCCACCCTCACCCTGGGACGCTTCGAGAAGCCCTTCCTCGACTACACCCAACTGACCGTCACCGGCGGCATCACCCTGCGCCAGGGCCAGAGCCCGCTCAACTTCGACCGCGCCGTCGACCTGGGCACCATCGGTATCGGCCTGTCCCAGCAGCTGGTGGGGCCGCTGGTCTTCAGCGGCGGCATCGGCTTCAACGTGGATCCCAATTCGGGCTTCTATGGCGATGTCACCGGCTCCTACCTGGAGCTGCGCTGGCAGCGGCGCTCCTATGAAATCGGCGTCTACTACAGCCCCTACGACGGCCTGGGCGGGATCCGGGTGCGCCTCAACGACTTCAACTTCAAGGGTCCCGGCACCCCCTTCATCCCCCACCACCCCACCCAGGGGGCCCTGCAGCGGCCCTTCTAGGCCGCTGCGAAACCGTTGAGGTAGGGAAGCCGGCTGGCGGTGGCCCTCAGCTCGCCGTCATGGGCCACCAGCTGGGCGGTGCCATTCCATTCGCCGCTCACCAGCATGCGGCGGGGGCCGGCAGGCAGGCTCAGCGACCACTCCTGAACGTCACCGCCGGCCTCAAGTGTCACCCGGGGTGGCTCGAGATCGAGCTGGAGAATGGCGCCGGGATGGGCGGCAATGGCGGCCTGCAGGGCCAGCACGGCGTCGTGGTCGGCGCTGAGGCAGGGGATCCCCAGGGCCAGGCAGTTGCCGAAGAAGATCTCCGCGAAGCTTTCGCCGATCACCGCCCGCAGGCCCCAGCGCATCAGCGCCTGCGGCGCGTGTTCGCGGCTGGAACCACAGCCGAAGTTGCGGTTCACCACCAGGATCGTGGCACCCTGGTTCTCGGCCCGGTCGAAGGGGTGATCGCCGGCCCGCTCGCTGCGGTCATCGGCGAAGACGCCCTCCGCCAGCCCGTCGAAGCTGACGCACTTGAGGTAGCGGGCCGGGATGATCCGGTCGGTGTCGATGTCGTCGCCGGGTACGACCACCGCGCGGCCCGCGCAGCGCTGGATCGGTCCGGCCGGGAAAGGGGTGGCGCTCATGCTCGGGTGCTGGCGGGCTCGAGATCTGGGGTCGTCGGGGCGGCGACAAGGCGGCGCACATCGGCCACATGGCCGCTCACCGCCGCCGCCGCCACCATGGCGGGGCTCATCAGCAGCGTGCGGCCAGTGGCCGACCCCTGGCGCCCCTTGAAGTTGCGGTTGCTGGAACTGGCGCTGATCTGGCGCCCCTCGAGCCGATCGGGGTTCATGGCCAGGCACATCGAGCAGCCCGGTTCTCGCCATTCGAAGCCGGCGGCGCGGAACACCGCATCCAGCCCTTCGGCCTCGGCCGCCGCCGCCACCTGCTCACTGCCCGGCACCACAAAGGCCTTGATGCCGGCGGCCACCTGGCGGCCACGGGCGATGGCAGCGGCGGCCCGCAGATCGCTGAGGCGGCCATTGGTGCAGCTGCCGATGAAGCAGACATCCACCGGCAAGCCTTCGATCGGCGCACCGGGCCTCAGATCCATGTAGCGATAGGCCTCCTCGGCGATCGGCCGTTCATCGCTCTCGGTCTGCTCGAGGGTGGGAACGGTTTCATCGACGCCGATGGCCTGGCCTGGTGTGATGCCCCAGGTGATGGTGGGCGCGATCGTGGCCGCCTCAAACACCACCTCGTCATCAAACGTGGCCTCAGGACCCGAGGCCAGGGAGCTCCACCAGGCCACGGCCCGCTCCCAGGCCTCGCCGGCGGGGGCGTGGGGCCGGCCCTTGAGGTAGGCGAAGGTGACGGCATCGGGGTTGACGTAGCCGCAGCGGGCCCCGCCCTCGATGGCCATGTTGCAGAGCGTCATCCGCTCCTCCATCGAGAGGGCCTCGATCGCCGGTCCGGCGAACTCGTAGGCATAGCCGACGCCGCCCTTCACCCCCAGGGTCCGGATCACGTGCAGCACCAGATCCTTGGCGTAGACGCCGGGTTGCAGGGCGCCCTCCACCCGGATCCGTCGCACCTTGAGCTTGCCCATCGCCAGGCTCTGGCTGGCCAGCACGTCGCGCACCTGGCTGGTGCCGATGCCGAAGGCGATGGCCCCGAAGGCGCCGTGGGTGGAGGTGTGGGAATCGCCGCAGGCCACGGTCATGCCGGGCTGGGTGAGCCCCAGCTCCGGAGCGATCACGTGCACGATCCCCTGGCGGCCACTGCCGAGGCCATGCAGGGTGATGCCGTGGCGGGCACAGTTGCCCTCCAGGGTGGCGAGCATCGCCTCGGCCAGGGGGTTATCGAAGGGGCGGGCCTGGGAGGTGGTGGGGACGATGTGGTCCACCGTGGCCACCGTGCGCTCGGGGTGGCGCACCGACAGGCCCAGATCGTCGAGGGCGGCGAAGGCCTGGGGGCTGGTGACCTCATGGATCAGGTGCAGCCCGATGAACAGCTGGGTGGCTCCACTCGGCAGGTCGGCGACCCGGTGCAACTCCCAGACCTTGTCGTAGAGGGTGCCGGCGCTCAAGAGGAAGGATCGAGACAGTCTGAAATCAGCCTAGAAGGCGTCTGCTCCGCCGGGGCAGGCTCCCGCCGGAACAGACCGTCGAGGTAATGGCGGGCCACGGCCCGGTCATGACTGGCGTGCTGGAACAGAAAGCCGGCCAGGGCCGCCTGCATCAGCCGGTACTGGTCCCACTGGGGGTGAACCCGGATGAACTCCCGCATGGCCTCGAAGAGGTCCTCCGGCATCTGGTTCTCGATGCTCACGGTCCTGGGAGCGTGGTCGGGAATCTGGCTCATGCGGCGCTGGTCATCGGTCCCCCCCATCAGGCCATGGGGCTCACCCCGGCGTCAAAGCGGGCCCCACCGGACCGGTCCCAAGGGACCGCCGCTGAGAATCACGGCGGGGGGCGGTTTCCCGGCCACCGGTCGGAGCCGGCGATCGGAACTGCCTGCGGGGATGCGTCCGGTCAAGGGGGGAAGCCCTTTCCCGCAACAAGCCGCGAGGACCCCTCCGGCAGCTACCACCAGGCTCCTGCGGCCTGTGGAAAACCCCCCGCCTTTCGGGGGAAAAGTGGCAGGCAGGGGGGAAAAGTCCATGCCACAGGATTCGTGATCGTTGGCGGCCGGGGCAGCAGATGTTCCGATGGCGCCCGATCAGATGGCCGCAATGTTCAGCCGTAACCGCAAGCGGTTCAGACTTTCCCCCACCGTGAGCGTCTGGATCCAGGTCCGCTCGCGGCCACGGCCGAAGCGCACTGCCTCGCTGCGGCAGCCATCGGGGCCGGCGATGGCGATGTGCACCAGCCCCAGGGGCTTCTCTTCGGTGCCCCCCCCGGGCCCGGCGATGCCCGTTACAGCGACGGCCCATGTCGCCCCCGTCAGGCGCCGTGCCCCTGCCGCCATGGCCTCGGCCACCGGGTCGCTCACGGCTCCATGCGCGTCAAGCAGCGCGGCCGGCACCCCCAGCAGGTCCTGCTTCACGGCGTTGGCGTAGGCGATCACCCCACCGAGAAACACCTCTGAGGCCCCCGGCACCGCCACCAGGGCCGCACCGAGGCCGCCTCCGGTGCACGACTCCGCCACCGCCAGGGTCTGGCCGCGGCGCCGCAACTCCGCCAACACCACCGAGGCGAGGCTGTCGCCGTCGGCGCCGAAACAGCTGGCCCCGGCGCGGCGGCGCAGTTCCGCCTCCACCGGGGCCAGCAACGCGGCGGCAGCGGCCCCATCGGCGGCCCTGGCCGTGACGCGCAGCTTCACCTCCCCCGCGCCGGCATAGGGCGCCACGGTGGGGTTCTCCAGCGCCAGCAGGTCCTGCACCCGCTCCGCCAGGTCGGATTCGGCCACGCCCCAGAAGCGCAGCATGCGGCTGGCGAACACCCCGCCCGCCAGGCCCGCCTGTTGCAGCCAGGGCGCCGCCGTGGCCTCCCACATGGCCCGCAGTTCGCTGGGCACCCCGGGGAAGGTGAGCACGGTGAACCCCGGCACCGGCGTCCAGATCATCCCGGGCGCGGTGCCGGTGGGGTTGGGAAGCACAGCGGCACCGCGCGGCAACAGGGCCTGCTTGCGGTTGCTGGCGGCGACGCTGCGGCCCCGGGCCGTGATCCGGGCCTGGATCGCCGCCCAGATCTCGCCGTGCTCCACCAAATCGGCGCCGAAGGCCGCCGCGATCGCTTCGGTGGTGAGGTCGTCGGGGGTGGGGCCCAGGCCGCCGGTGGTGATCAGCACCCGGCAGCGGCCCGAGGCCTGGCGCACCGCTTCGATCAGCCGTTCCCGGTTGTCGCCCACCACCTGCTGGCGGTGGTGCACCACCCCGAGGGCCGCCAGCTGTTCGGCGAGCCAGCGGGCATTGCCGTTGACAATGTTGCCCAGGAGAAGCTCAGTGCCGATGCAGAGCACCTCCACCCCGGGGTTGCCGGGGGACCCGTTCACTTGGCCTCCTGCTGCATCTGCCGGCGGCAGACCACGAGCACCGCGATCAGCACCGCCGTGGCCAGGGCCAGCCAGAGGAAACGCATCTCGGCATTGGCCAGCACCAGGGCGATGGACGCCAGCCACTGGGTGAAGGCATAGATGACCACCACGGTGCGGCGATGGCTGAAGCCGGCCCGCAGCAGCCGGTGGTGCAGGTGACGGCGATCGGGATAGAAGGGCGAGCGACCGGCCTTGAGGCGGCCCATGATCACCGCTGACATGTCGGCCAGGGGCAGGGACAGGATCAACAGGGGCAGCAACAGGCTGACGCTTGTGAGCCGCTTGGCCGGCCCGACGATGCTGATCGCCGCCAGGGCGAAGCCGAGGAAGTAGGAGCCGCCATCCCCCATGAAGATGCGGGCGGGGTTGAAGTTGTGGCGCAGGAACCCCAGACAGCTGCCGGCCAGGGCCGCCGCCAGCAGGCCGGCGGCGGGCTGGCTGAGGCTGAAGCTCACCGAGAGCAACCCCACGGCCGCAATGCCGCTCACCCCGGCCGCCAGCCCATCCAGGCCATCGAGCCAGTTGATCGCGTTGGTGATCCCCACCAGCCAGACCACCGTCGCCAGCAGGCTCAGCCCCTCCGGCAAGGGCAGCGAGGAGATGGAGTCCCCCAGGCCAAACGGCAGGTCGATGCTGCCGATGCGCACGCCCTGGTTCCACACCGCCGCAGCCACCAGCACCTGGCCGGCCAGGCGGGGCAGGGGGGGCAGGGCGAACAGGTCATCGGCCAGGCCGATGACGAAGTAGCAGAGGGCCCCCGCCAGGGTGGTCCAGATGAGCTGGTCCTTGTCCGGCGGCAGCTCGGCGAAGCCGCCGAAGGCCCAGGTGCAGGCCAGCGAAAGACTGAAGCCGGCCACGATGCCCATGCCACCGAGCCGCACCATGGGCAGGGTGTGCTGTTTGCGTTCATCGGGCGGATCGACCAGCCCCCAGCGCAGGCCGAGCCCCCTCACCACCGGCACGATCAGCGCCGTGAGCAGGGCCGCCGCCGTGGCCGTGATCAAGGCCGCCGCGTTGGGGCTGTAGGCGAGGGTCACAACGGCGGGCCGGAAAGCAGCGGACCTGTAGGCGCCACGTTACGGGCGAACGGGTCCGTCAGGCGTGCTGGAGCTCACGTTGGCGCCCGTAGAGGGGGAAGCGCCCGCAAAGGGAAGCCACCCGTTCCCGGCAGCGGAGCTCGACGGCAGCATCGTCCTGATGCAGCAAGCGATCGGCGATGACATCGGCCACCTCACGGAAGGCCTCGGCATCGAAGCTGCGGGTGGTGAGCGCGGCGCTGCCCAGGCGCAGGCCACTGGTCACGAAGGGGGACTCCGGATCGAAGGGCACCGTGTTCTTGTTGGCGGTGATGTTGACATCGCTCACCAGGCGGTCGGCCAGCTTGCCGGTGAGGCCGATGGAGCGCAGGTCGAGCAGCACCAGATGGTTGTCGGTGCCGCCGGAGACCACGGCGATGCCCCGCTCCTGGATCCGCTCGGCCAGGGCCTGGGCGTTGCGCACCACCTGCTGGCTGTAGCTGCGGAAGCTCGGCTGCAGCGCTTCCCCGAAGGCCACGGCCTTGGCAGCGATCACGTGCTCCAGGGGGCCACCCTGGGAGCCGGGGAAGACAGCCTTGTCGAACTGGCGGCCGAAGTCGGCGTCGTTGCAGAGAATCAGGCCACCCCGGGGGCCCCGCAGGGTCTTGTGGGTGGTGGTGGTGACCACATGGCAGTGGGGCAGGGGGCTGGGGTGCACCCCGGAGGCCACCAGGCCGGCGATGTGGGCCATGTCGGCCAGCAGGTAGGCGCCCACCTCGTCGGCGATGGCGCGGAAGGCGGCGAAATCGATCGTGCGGGGGTAGGCGGAATAGCCGCAGATGATCAGCTTCGGCCGGTGCTCCAGGGCCAGCTGGCGGATGGTGTCGAAGTTGAGCTGATGGGTTTCGGGGTCGACGCCGTAGTGGACGGCCTTGAACCACTTGCCCGAAACGTTCACTGGGGAACCGTGGGTGAGGTGGCCGCCGTGGGAGAGATCCATGCCCAGGATCGTGTCGCCGGGCTCGAGCAGGGCCAGGAAGACAGCGAAGTTGGCCTGGGCGCCGCTGTGGGGCTGGACGTTGGCCCAGGCGGCACCGAACAGCTGCTTGGCCCGCGCGATCGCCAGCTCCTCGATGATGTCGACGTGCTCGCAGCCGCCGTAGTAGCGCTTGTGGGGCAGGCCTTCGGCGTACTTGTTGGTGAGCACGGAGCCCTGGGCCTCCATCACGGCCCGGGAAGCGAAGTTCTCGCTGGCGATCAGCTCCAGATGGGTCTGCTGGCGCCGCAGCTCCTTCTCGATGAGGGCGGCGATCGCCGGATCGCCGCTGGCCAGGGGGCTGTCAATGGGCGCAGGGGCAATGCCGTGATCCATTCGGTCCGCCATGGGGCTACTGAGTCTGGGACTGATCGTAGGCAAAAGGCGCTGGGCTGACCGGGCCCCGGGCGCGGGCCCCCGGCCCGTGGCCAAAAAAAACCGCCCCGGAGGGCGGTGTGAAAGGGAACGCGCCTGGAGAGATTCGAACTCCCGACCCTCTGATCCGTAGTCAGATGCTCTAATCCGCTGAGCTACAAGCGCCTGCCAGGTCATTCTCACCCCATGGGGTGCCGATCCGTCAACAACGCCCCTGCCACCCCCGCCCCGATAGGGTCCGCTCCAGAGCGCCACCACCGCCTGCGGCGGACTTTCCCACCATGCCGATTCGCTGGTACGGGCCTGCTGATCCCGACGATCCCACTTATCGACATTTCGCGCGGATCGTGAATCTCACGCTCCACGCCGCCCTGTTCGCCGCCGTGAACAGCGGCCTCTGGTTCGTCCAGGGGATGCGCCACCCCTGGTCCCACCTGGGATGGCTCACGGTCGGCTGGGCCGGGCTGCTGTTGCTCCATGGCAGCGTGGTGGTGCTGCAACGCCCCCAACCCCAGCCATGACGATTGCCGCCGCCGACCTCGAGGAACTCAGCCGGGCGATCGCCGATCGGCTGTACGTGCAGGTGGCCGGCTGGCATCTGTATCTGGGCGATGCGGGCCTGGCCCAGACCCTGGCGATCGAATGTGCCGCCCGGCTCGACCAGGGCGCCGAGGTCTGTGCCCGCCAGGCCCTCGAGGCGGTACAGGTGCCGATCGGCGGCGGGGCAACGCGCCTGCCCCTGGCGCGACTGGTGCCCGCCGGCCAGTTGAGGGATCTCGAAGACGTGCTGCAACCCTTTTGCTGACATCCACTGCTGGAAGGCCTGTCTGCCGATAAGGTGACGCCCCACGCAGGCGGGTCGTGCTGGTCATCGAAGTCACCAATGCCCGCGACGTGGTGCGGCAGCGCATCGGCAGGCTCGGCGGGCGTCTGATCGGCAAGGTGGTCGATGCGGAGGCCCAGGTGGAGAAGGCCCTGATCCAGGAACTGGAGACGGCTTTCCGGGATTTCGGCATCGAAGCCAGGATCGTCTCGATCGACGGCCCGAAGATGATCGGCCGCTCCCATCTGGAGATTCCCGTCCAGGTCCGCGAGGACCGCCAGGTGAAGCTCACGTAGGGCCCCTCAGGAGCGGCGGCGCACCAGCTGCAGCAACTGGCGGGCCTCCGGCACGCCTGCGAGGGTCGTCAGCAGTCCGTAAAGGCCCACGGCCAGGCCGCCGCAGAGCACGTTCTGCAGGAACAGCCCCCCCAGGCCCGGGGGCCAGGCCACCTGCACGGAGAGCCACCAGCAGGCCGCTCCTCCAGCCACCGCGGCCAGCAGCAGCTTGCCGCTGTCGGCGGCCCAGAGCCGCAGGGGCAGGCCCCCCAGCCGCTGGCTCAGGGCCAGCAGCAGCCCGGTGCAGGTGATCAGATTCACCGCCACGGTGGCCAGCACCAGGCCGGCGGCGCCGGCGTTCAGCATCGGCAGCTGGTTCCCCCAGGCAGGGGTGGGGCCGCCGGTGAACGCCCAGCAGAACAGGGCGTTGAGGCCGATCCCGGCCAGGGACCAGCGGAACGGGGTGTTGCCGTCACCAAGGGCGTAGAACACGCGCACCAGCACGTCCCGGCCCAGGTAGGCCGGCATGCCGACCCCGTAGGCCATCAGCAGCTGGCCCACCAGGTCGGCGGCGCCGCGGTCGAAGGCGCCGCGCTGATAGATGAGCGCCACGATCGGCACCGCCAGCGCCACCATCAGCGCCCCCAACGGCAGCATCGTGGCGTTGGAGAGCATCAGGCCCTGGCGGATGCGGCCGATCAGCTCAGGACGGTCCTCCGGTGCCGTGAGCCTGGCGTACACCGGCAGCAGCGGCACCAGCAGCACATTGGAGAGCAGGCCCAGGGGCGTCTGCACCAGCAGGTTGGCGTACCCCAGGCCGGCCGCCGCCGCCGGCATGCCCGAGGCGAAGAACAGCGACACGAACACATTGATCTGGAGCATGCCGGAGGAGAGGGTGGCCGGAGCCATCACCTGCAGCACTTCCCGCACGCCGGGATCGCGCCAGTCCCAGACAAGCTGCAGCCGGCTGAGACCCTCCTTCGCCAGGGCCGGCAGCTGGATCAGCCACTGCAGGACCGCCCCCACCGTGGTGCTGGCGGCCAGCACCACGCCGCCGATCACCGCCGTGGCGGGCAGGGTGATGCTGCTGCCCAGCTGCCACCAGAGCAGGCCGATGCCGCCGATGACGGCAACGCTGGACAGGAGCGGACTCACCGAGGGCAGCCAGAACACGTCGGCGGCGTTGAGGGCACCGAATCCGAGGCCGATCAGACCGGCGAACAGGGCCATCGGCGCCATCCAGCGCAGCTGGAGCACCGCCAGGGCGTGGCGTTCCGGGTCGAGGCCGGGACCCACCAGTTCGATGAGCGGATCGGCGGCCACCAGCAGCAGCAAGGTGACGACGATCAGGCCCGCCCCCACCAGGGTGTTGATGCTGGCCAGCACGTGGGCGCCCTCGTGGCGCGGTCGCCGGGCCAGCACGCTCACCATGGCGCTATGGAAGGGCCCATTGATGCCGCCGAGCAGGATCAGCAGGAAGCCCGGCAGCACGTAGGCGTAGTTGTAGGCGTCGTAGGCCGCACCCACGCCGAAGGCGGCGGCGATCACCTGCTGACGCACCAGACCGGCCACCTTGCTGAGGGCGGTGGCCGCCCCCACGATCAGGGCTATCCGGCGCAGGGATCGGGCCATGGCGGCTGGGCAAGGCCCATCGGGACGCACGGCAGTATGGCCCTCCTCCCCCGGGCACCCGACCCCCATGGCCCCTGCCACCGTTGCCGTGCCCCTGCTGCCCACCGGCCCGCTGGTGGAGGGGGTGCTGCTGAAGCGCTACAAGCGCTTCCTGGCCGACGTGGCGCTGGACGATGGCCGGACGGTGACGGCCCACTGCCCCAACACCGGACCGATGACCGGGGTGCTGTGGCCGGGCGGCCGGGTGCGCCTGCGCCACGACCCCTCACCCAGTCGCAAGCTGGCCTGGACCTGGGAGCAGGCTGAGGTGCAGGCCCATGGCGGCGGCAGTGTGTGGGTGGGGGTCAACACGGCGCTGCCCAACCGACTGGTACGGGCCACGATCGAGGCGGGGTGCCTGGAACCCTGGCTGGGCCCGATCGGCAGCCTTCGGGCCGAGGTGCCCTACGGCGAAGGACGCCGCAGCCGCATCGACCTGCTGCTGACGCCGGCAGCGGGGGCCGCCGATGCGCGCCCCATCTATGTGGAGGTGAAGAACACCACCTGGAGCGACGGCGATCTGGCCCTGTTTCCCGACACGGTCACTGAACGGGGGCAGAAACATCTGGTGGAGCTCACGGCCCTGCTGCCAGGGGCCCGGGCGGTGCTGGTGCCCTGCCTGAGCCGCAGCGACGTCAGCCGCTTCGCGCCCGGAGACAGCGCCGACCCCCGCTACGGGGAGCTGTTCCGCACGGCGGTGGCGGCCGGGGTGGAGGTGCTCCCCTGCCGCTACGGCTTCACGCAGAACGACGTGGCGTTTCTCGGTCTTGCCGATCAGGCGTGGTGAGGGTGGTAATGGGTGCCGCGGTAGATGAGGTCGAGCCCCTCATCGGCGTGGGAAGGCTGATGCAGCAGGGGCGAGGCGTAGTGGTGGCCGCGGTAGACGTGCTCCATCGGCGCCGCTGAGGGGCGCTCGTCGTGGGAGTGGTCGTAGGGAAGACCGCGGTAGCAGAGGGCGGAATGGGCCATGGAAACAGGAGCGGAGACGGAGAGGCTGGAGCTGGGGCCCGCTCTGGGCGCGCAGTGCGCGGAAAGGGGGGACATGGACCTGCCTGATGCATTTCTAGCGCCTTTCCACTGTTCACGCTGAACATTTATGCGAACTCTTTGCAATCTTTAAGGAGCTGGGAGCAGCGGGCGTCGCAGCCAGCCCGGACCCTCGGCCACGTTTTGTATCAGTTCAGACATTAGAACGGGTCTCCCTCATGGATAGTCGGTCGTTGTTGATGCCTACTTCGGCGTCAGAAGTCGAACGTTCTCTTCACCACGTTCCCATGATCGCTTCAAGTCACCAGCCCAGGGTTCGACCACCGAGAAGCCTCAAAGAGGTCAGTCTCCTTGAGGCGCCCACACTGTTAATGCGCAAGGTTCGTGGTCTTTCCTCACAAGAGGGGCTCACCTGGCTCGCCTGCGTGCCTCTGGCTCTGTTCGGCCTGGGCGTGTTCAACCTCTCCGCCCACGCCGCCGAGCTGCCCGAGCTCACCCCCGCTTTCCTGATCAACAACCTCTGGTTGGCCATCGCGGCCTTCCTGGTGATCTTCATGAACGCCGGCTTCGCGATGGTGGAGGCCGGTCTCTGCCGTCAGAAGAACGCCGTCAACATCCTGGCCAAGAACCTGATCGTCTTCGCCCTGGCGGTGACGGCCTACTGGTTCATCGGCTATTCCCTGATGTACGGGGATTCGATCGCCGGTGGCTGGCTGCACTTCAAGGGTCTGTTCTTTGATCCCACCGTCACCGCTGAAATGGTGACCGAAGGCAAGCTCACCCCGAGCGTCGACTTCCTGTTCCAGGCCGCCTTCGCCGGCACCGCCGCCACGATCGTCTCCGGCCTGGTGGCCGAGCGGATCAAGTTCAAGGAGTTCGTGATCTTCTCCCTGATCCTGGTCGGCATCATCTACCCGATCGCGGGCAGCTGGAAGTGGAACGCCAATGGCTGGCTCAACCAGCTCGGCTTCATCGACTTCGCCGGCTCCACCCTGGTCCACTCCGTTGGCGCCTGGGCGGGCGTGATCGGCGCCATGATCCTCGGTCCCCGCATCGGCAAGTACGTCGAGTCCAAGCCCCAGGCCATGCCAGGCCACAGCCTTGCCCTGGCCACCCTGGGCGCCCTGATCCTCTGGCTCGGCTGGTACGGCTTCAACCCGGGTTCCGTCCTGGCGATGAACGAAACCGTTCCTTACATCGCCGTCACCACCACCCTGGGCGCCGCCGGCGGCGGCATCGCCGGCACCCTGATCTCCCAGTTCCACTCCGGCAAGCCTGACCTCACGATGACCATCAACGGCATCCTGGCCGGCCTGGTGAGCGTCACAGCTGGCTGCGACGGCTTCCCGATGTGGGCCGCCTGGGTGGTGGGCTTCCTCGGCGGCACCGTCGTCGTCTATGCCGTCAGCTTCGTCGACTCGATCGGCATCGACGACCCCGTCGGCGCCTTTTCCGTCCACGGCGTTGGTGGTATCTGGGGCACCCTGGCCGTGGGTCTGTTCAACAAGGACGCCGGCCTGCTGTTTGGCAAGGGCTTCGGTCAGCTCGGCCTGCAGTTCCTGGGTGTCTTCGCCTACGCGGTGTTCACCATCGTCACGGCCTGGCTCCTCTGGAGCATCCTTGGCGCCCTCTCCGGCGGCATCCGGGTGCATGAGAAGGAGGAGATGGTCGGCCTCGACATCAGCGAGCACGGCATGGAGGCCTATCCCGACTTCGTGTCGTCCTCCAACTGATCCGCTGACTGCATTGCCTTTTTACAACCGCGGTTTCGGCCGCGGTTTTTTTTCGCCCGCCCCCCCGCCGACCCCCATAGAGTCGGCACAACCGGACATAGCCAGTGGACACCCGTGCCTTCAAGCGTTCCCTTCACCATTCGGATCGCTACAACCGCCGCGGCTTCGGCCTGGGTGAGGAGGTCGCGGGCAGCCTCGAGCAGGCCTATCAGAGCAATCTGATCGCCAGCCTGCGGGAGAACGGCCACGTGCTGCAGCGCGGTCGTCTCAAGATCCGCCTGGCCGAGGCCTTTGGCTTCTGCTGGGGCGTGGAGCGGGCCGTGGCCATGGCCTACGAAACCCGCCGCCACTACCCCAGCGAGCGGATCTGGATCACCAACGAGATCATCCACAACCCTTCGGTCAACGCCCATCTGCGCCAGATGGACGTCCGTTTCATCCCCGTCGACGACGACGTCAAGGACTTTTCCGAGGTGGGCACCGGTGATGTGGTGATCCTGCCCGCCTTCGGCGCCACCGTCCAGGAGATGCAGCTGCTCAACGAACGCGGCTGCCACATCGTCGACACCACCTGCCCCTGGGTGTCGAAGGTGTGGAACACGGTGGAGAAGCACAAGAAGCACGCCTTCACCTCGATCATCCACGGCAAGGTGAAGCATGAGGAGACGCTCGCCACCAGCTCCTTTGCCGGCACCTACCTGGTGGTGCTCGACCTGCCCGAGGCCCGCATGGTCAGTGATTTCATCCTCGAACGGGGCCAGGGGGCCTTCGATCGGCAGGCCTTCATGGCCCATTTCGCCAATGCCTGTTCCCCTGGCTTCGACCCGGAGAGGGATCTGGCGCGGGTGGGCGTCGCCAACCAGACCACCATGCTCAAGAGCGAAACCGAGGAGATCGGGCGGCTGTTCGAGCGCACCATGCTGGAGCGCTTCGGCCCCGCCGAACTGGACGAGCACTTCCTTGCTTTCAACACCATCTGCGATGCCACCCAGGAGCGCCAGGACGCCATGTTCGCCCTGGTGGACGAACCCCTCGACCTGATGGTGGTCATCGGTGGCTACAACTCCTCCAACACCACCCATCTGCAGGAGATCGCCGTCAGCCGGGGCATCCGCTCCTTCCACATCGACACCCCCGAGCGGATCGGGCCTGGCAACCGCATCGAGCACAAGCCCCTGGGAGGTGCCCTGGAGACCCTGGAGCCCTTCCTGCCGGCCGGCCCTGTCCGGGTGGGCATCACCTCCGGAGCCTCCACCCCTGACCGGGTGGTGGAGGACGTGATCGAGCGCATGGTGGGCCTCAGCGAGGAGTGAGCCACCAGCCCGGATGACCCTGCCCAGAGCCGGGGCCGAGCCGGTGGCTTTACATTCGTGAAAGCTTTTTCTCCCCCCCAGGGCCGCCGGGGAGAGCGCAACCTCGGTCCTTTCCAGTAGCTCCCCTCTGACCCACCGCACGCCCCAGATCTCGATGGCGGCAGGTTCTTCCCTGCACCAGGCTCCCGACGATCCAGGGGCCCCCAAGAGCGAACCCCTGCGGGAGAGGTCGGATCCGTCCGTGCGTCGCTACGCCAGTGCCTTCGCCGATCTGATGGAGATGCGGGCCCCGGCCACCGTGGTGGGTGCCTACCTCGACCGTCATGAAGGCTGGTTCCGCCGCTGTGCCGCCCCGATGACGGTCGAGCCGATCGGCAGCCAGGGCTACGTGCTCACCCTCGGCCGATTCGGCAACTTCGGCTTCGAGGTCGAACCGACGATCGGGCTTGAGCTGCTTCCCCAGGCCGCCGGGGTCTACCGCATCCTCACCGTGCCCCTGCCCGAGGTGGACGAGTCCCTGCGCGGGCTCTACGACGTCGAATTCGCCGCCTCGCTGCGCCTCGATGAGGCCAGCGGTGCCGAGGTGTCCACCGAGGAGGTGGATGGGGTCATGTTGCACACCCTGGTGCGCTGGCAGCTGGACCTGGCCGTGTGGCTGCGTCTGCCCGGCATGCTCTCGATCCTCCCTGACCACCTGGTCCAGAGCAGCGGTGACCATCTGCTGCGCCAGATCGTGCGGCAGATCTCCCGGCGGCTCACCTGGAAAGTGCAGGAGGATTTCCACGCCAGCCACGGCATCCCTTGCCCACCGCGGCGCCGGGCGCAGTTCTGAGGGCCTGGGCCTTCCGGCGACGGCCTGGGCTCAGACGTCTCAGGCCGCCGGGGCGGTGAGGATCTTGTTGACGATCTGCATGCCGCTGACGGCCTGCCAGAGGAACAGCGTCATCACGGTCATGTTGAGGCCCACATGCACTTTGCGGGCGATCAGGTTGCCCGCCTGCATCAGGGGGGACAGGGCCGCCGCCATGGCGATCAGGGAGGCCATGGCCAGTCCCACCAGCAGGTGCGGACCGACGAACAGCTTGCCGTTGTTGATGTAGGTGACGGCCATGCCACCGATGCAACCGAGCACCAGCACGGCCAGGACCAGGCTGCCAAAAAGGAAGTGGCGTTTAGCGAACTGCCCCTTGATCAGCTCCTTGCGGTCCTCGGCAGTGGCCGTGCGGGTCTTCTTGGCCTTGATGCCCAGAAACATCGCATAGCCCGCCAAGCCCAGCAGCAGCCACATCAACAGCGGATGCACGAAGTTGAGGCCGAAGGCAAGGGAACTGGGAAGGGCAGCAACCATGACGCGCGGGAACTCCACCGGGCCAGGGCCGGCTGTGAGTCCAACGAAGTTACAACTGCCAGCGGCCTCAGTGCAGAAAATGACGACGACCGGTGATCACCATCACCATGTCGTTGGCCTTGCAGGCGGCGATCGAATCCGGGTCACGCTTGCTGCCGCCGGGCTGAATCACCGCCGTGATGCCATGCCGTGCCGCCAGCAGCACGGTGTCATCGAACGGAAAGAAGCCATCGCTGGCCAGGACCGCTCCCCGGGCGGCGTCGCCGGCGGCCTCCAGGGCCAACCGGGCCGAGCCCACCCGGTTCATCTGGCCGGCCCCGACCCCCAGGGTGCGGCCGCCCTGGGCCACCAGGATGGCGTTGGAGCGCACGTGGCGCACCACCTGCCAGGCGAAGCGCAGATCCCGCCACTCCTGCGCGCTGGGCTGGCGATCGCTCACCACCTGCCAAGCCTCTGGATCGGCGGGGCCGTCATCCGCCTGCTGGGCCAGCACACCCCCCAGCACACTGCGCAGCTGCAGGCGCCCGGCGGCCGCTGCCACGGCCCCGGGGTCGAGCTCCAGCAGGCGCAGGTTGGCCTTGGCCGCCAGCCGCTGGCGGGCTTCCTCCGAGAAGGACGGCGCCACGACGCATTCCAGGAACAGCCCCGCCAGGTGATCGGCGGCCGCCCGATCCACGACCCCGTTGAGGGCGACGATGCCCCCGAAGGCCGAGACCCGATCCGCATCCAGGGCCCGCAGCAGGGCGTCAGCGGCGTCGTCACCGAGGGCGACGCCGCAGGGGTTGGTGTGTTTGATCACCACCGCCGCCGGCTCGGCGCCGGGGCCGTACCCGAAGGCCGCCACCGTGCTCAGGGCCGCTTCCAGGTCGATCAGGTTGTTGTAGCTGAGCTCCTTGCCCTGAAGCTGGCGGGCCGCCCCCCAGCCCACGTTGGCCTCCCCGCACCAGCGGGCACTCTGGTGGGGGTTCTCGCCGTAGCGGAGGACCTGCCGCAAGGGCAACTCCAGCCGCAGGGGCGGCTCGCCCCCCCCGGTGGCAGCCTCTTCACTGGCCTCGGCAGAGCCGGCCTCATCAGCCAGGCGGCCCTCGATCCAGGACGCGATCGCAGTGTCGTAGCTGGCGGTGTGGGCAAAGGCGGCCAGGGCCAGCCGGCGCCGCAGGGACCCATCGACCCGGCCGGCCGCCAGGGCGTCCAGGAAGGCCGGGTACTGGTCGGGGTCGGTGAGCACCACCACATCGGCGTGATTCTTGGCGGCGGCGCGGACCATGGCCGGTCCGCCGATGTCGATGTTCTCGATGGCGGTCTCCCAGCTGACGCCGGGGTCCGCCACGGTGGTGCGGAAGGGGTAGAGGTTGACCACCACCACATCGATCGGGACGATCCCCTGGGCCTCCAGGTCGGCCTGGTGGGCGGGGTCATCGCGGCGGGCCAGGATGCCGCCGTGGATGCGGGGATGGAGGGTCTTGACCCGTCCGCCCAGGATTTCCGGGGCTCCGGTGTGCTCCGCCACCTTGGTGACCGGCAGGCCGGCGGCCGCGAGGGCCGCCGCGGTGCCGCCGCTGGAGAGCAGCGCAAAGCCCTGGGCCAGCAACCCCTCCGCCAGCGGCACCAGGCCCCGCTTGTCGGACACGCTCAGAAGGGCCGTGGGAGCCATGACGGCGGCAGGGGCAGTGGAGGAGCCAACCTACGCAGCAACAGCCGAACGCCACCGTGCCCACGGATCCCTCCGCCCAAGCCCAGCTGAGCGAAGACGACGGCACCGCCCTCTGGGCGGGTCCCCGTCAGGCCGAGCACCGCCTGGTGCTGCTGCACGGCTGGGGCGCCGACGCCGATGACCTGCTCGATCTGGGCACAGAACTCCTCGGTGCCGATCTCGCCAGCCTCAACCTGAGCCTGGTGGCCCTGCGGGCGCCCCTGCCCCATCCGGCCGGCTTTGGCCGCCAGTGGTACGACCTGCAGCAACCCGAGTGGCCCCAGTTGCCCCAGGCCCGCCGGGACCTGCGGCAGCGGCTGCTGGCCCTGGGCACCACGGTGCCGCTGGAGCGCACCAGCCTGCTGGGCTTCTCCCAGGGGGCCGCCATGGCCATCGACGTGGCCACCGGCTGTGGCTCCGACGCCTGCGCCCCCCTGGCCCTGGCGGGGCTGATCGCCTGCAGCGGTTATCCCCACCCGGACTGGCAGCCCGGGGCTCCCCGTACAAAAATCCTGCTCACCCACGGCGAGCAGGATCCGGTGGTGCCCTTTGCGGCGAGTCAGGCGCTGGAGCGCTCCCTGGTCGAGGCCGGGGGATCGGTGCGCAGGATTGCCTTTCCAGGCGGCCATTGCATCGATCCCGACCAGATCGTCACCATGCGGGACTTTCTCGAGAGTGGCTGGCGGGGAAGCTGATCCCGGCGCCAGCCGTCGGAATCAGACGAAGGCGTACTCGTACTCCTCCATCTCCTCCCAGTCGTCGGAAGCGAGAGCTTCGAGGCCTTCGAACAGGACCTCCTCGCCAATGCTGTCGACGATCAGGCGCAGGGACGGGAAGAGAAAGTGGTTCTCTTCGGCGTACTGGGCGCTGAACAGACCTTTCTCCCCCCAGAAGAAGCGGTCGGTGGTGTGCTCGTTACGGCGCACGTTGAGGATCGCCGGAGCCATCAGCTCCGTTTCGGCGATGTAGCGGCGCGCGGCCGTGACCGGTTTATGGGCACCGGTTTCAAGGTTGAAGGTCGGGACATGGGCGAGAACCCGCTGACCCGCCAGACGACGGCGACTGATCCGCTTGCGCTTCTTGGACATGGCATGGATCCCTGTGAAGGGAGACCGAAAGGTGGAATGGGGGGGGCTGCAGACGAGCGAGGGTCGGCGGAAGCCGACGACGAGCGCCATGGCGGGCCCGCCACCCTGGAGAGATGGCGGGTCCACGTCCACACGACTGTCGACCTGAAGAGGGTCGGAAAGGATCACTGTCGGTAACGCCGGCCTGAACCCCTGGAGGGGTGGTGGCCGGGACAGAGGCGGTACGCAGCTGCCTCTGCTGTAGCCTCGGATGCGAGCGAAGCGCAACACTGGCTGTTACGACTGCAACTTTCCGCCCGTCCGAGGACTGCGAAGTAGTGGTCGTTACCGACAGCTTAAAACTATTTTTGCGTTTCGACACGCCTCCTTTCGAAATTTCCCGAACGGACGCCGTCCGCAGGTCGTGATGCCTGTCTCAGAGCGGTTTCTGGCCCTGGTGGGTTTCCAGCTTGGTCAGTTCATCGACTGCCCAGAGGTCCGGTCGCTGGTGGTCTACGTCACCCAGCAGGGCGAAACGGGCCAGCCCAGCCTGCTACCGGTCGGCCACTGGCCCCCGGACGAGCGGGCCCTGCCTCCCGTCGACACGGTCAGCCGTCTGCGGGTGCCCGCCGAACAGCGGCGCTGGCTGCCCCTGCGCGATGGCCAGCGCCTGCTCGGTGCCCTGCAGGTGGAGGCCTCCTGCAACCCCTGGCCGGACCCCCTCGCCCAGCGGCTACAGGCCGTAGCCCTGGCGCTTACCGAAGCCCTGCGGCTGGATCTGGAGGGGGGAGAGCTGCGCCAGCAGCTCACGGAGCGCGAGGAGCAGCTGGGGCTGCTGCTCCACCAGCTGCGCAACCCCCTCACGGCCCTGCGCACCTTCGGCCAGCTGCTGCTGCGGCGCCTCGGGCCCGACCACAACGACCGCTCCCTGGTGCAGGGCCTGCTGGCCGAGGAGCGCCAGATCAACCGCTATGTCGATGCCATCAGCGAGCTGGTCCACCCCGAAGGATTGCTCGCCGGCTCCACCGCCCCCCAGCCCCTGTTGCTGCCACCGCTGCTGAGCGGGCCGGAGGGCCAGCCCCTGGCCGGGCTGCTCGAACCGCTGCTGCAACGGGCGGCCGCCACCGCCACCCTGCAGGGCAGGGGGTGGCAGGGCCCCGGGGCCCTGCCCGACTGGAGCGGCGACAGCGGCGCGGTGGCGGAGATCCTGGCCAACCTGCTGGAGAACGCCTTCCGCTACAGCCCCCACGGCGCCAGCGTGGGCCTGCACACGGCCAGCGACGACCAGCTGCTCCACCTGACGGTGTGGGATGGCGGGCCGGCCATCGCGATGGAGGAGCGGCAGGCGATTTTCGGGCGGGGCGTGCGGGGAACGCGGGGACAGGACCTGCCCGGCACCGGGCTGGGGCTGGCGCTCGGCCGGGATCTGGCCCGCAGCCTGGGCGGCGAGCTGGAGCTGGTGGTACCGCCCCAGGCGCTGGCTGAGGAGCTGCCCGCGCTGGGCAACGCCTTCCGGCTCAGCCTGCCGCGGCCGCCAGCCTCAACGTCGCGGCGATGAGCAGCAGACCCACCGATTCGGTCCACTCCACGCAGGCCCCGTAGGTGTCGCCGCTGTGGCCGCCCAGGCGGCGGCCCAGGGCCACCGGAACGAGCAAGGCCGGCACCAGGGCCACCAGGCCCTGCCAGGGCAGCAGCAGCATCAGCCCTGGCAGCAGCAGCAGGGTGGGCAACAGTTCCATCGCCAGGGGGGCCCCATGGGCCCGGTGGAACGCGGCGCTGCCGCCGGGCCGCAGGTAGGGGAACCAGGCCATGGCGGGCAGGGGCGCCACCCGCCCGCAGACGGCCGCCCAGACCAGGGCCATCGGCGCCGCCGTCCCCAGCATGGTGAGGGCCGCGGTCCGCAGCAGCAGCACCAGCACCAGGGCCTGCACCCCGCTGGCCCCCACCCGGCTATCCGCCATCGCCTCCAGGCAGCGATCGCCGGCGGCCAGGCCATCGGCGCTGTCCATCACGCCATCCATGTGCAAGCCACCGCTCAGCCACAGGCCCAGCGCCAGCACCAGGGCCACCTGAGCCACCAGGGGCACCCGTCCCTGCAGCCCCCACCAGAGCAGGGCCTGCAGGGCGCCGAGAACGGCACCGACCCAGGGCGCGAAGCGGGCGATGCGCTCGAAGCGCGGCGCCGGCGCCGGCCAGGCCGGCAGCACCGAATAGAAGATCCAGGCTCCGGCCAGATCCCGCAGCCACGGTGGAGCGCTCAGGCGGGGCATGGGGGAGGGGGCAGGAGGCGGCGGTGCAGGTGGAGCTGGCGGCAGAAACCCCGCGTAGCGTCGCAGCAGACCCGCTTAGCGTCACGGCTGAGCAGGTTCGGCGCCATCGCCTTCGACTTCGACTTCACGATCACCGCCCGCTGCCCGCGGACCCGGGCCCGCTGCGGCTGCTTCACCACCCCCCACGGTGCCGTCCAGACGCCTCGGTTCATGCCCGTGGGCACGGCCGCCACGGTCAAGGGCGTCAGCACGCCCCAGCTGCAGGAGACCGGGGCGCAGATGGTGCTGGCCAACACCTTCCACCTGCATCTGCAGCCGGGGGAGTCGGTGGTGGAGGACGCCGGCGGGCTGCATCGCTTCATGGGCTGGAACGGACCCTTGTTGACCGACTCGGGCGGCTTCCAGGTGTTCAGCCTTGATGCCATCAACCGCATCGACGACACCGGGGTGGTGTTCAGCTCCCCCCGGGACGGCTCGCGGATCGACCTGACCCCCGAACGTTCCATGGCCATCCAGCGGGCCCTGGGCGCCGACGTGGCCATGGCCTTCGACCAGTGTCCGCCCTATCCCGCCAGCGAAGCGGCCGTGGCCGAAGCCTGCCGACGCACCCATCGCTGGCTGGAGCGCTGCGTCGCCAGCCACGGCGGGGGCACCCAGGCCCTGTTCGGCATCGTGCAGGGGGGCTGCTTCCCCCATCTGCGCGAAGCCTCGGCCCTGGTGGTGGCAGCGATGGACCTGCCCGGCATCGCCGTGGGCGGCGTGAGCGTGGGGGAACCCGTCGAAGAGATGCACCGGGTGGTCCGGCAGGTGGGTCCCCTGCTGCCGGAGCAGCGGCCCCACTATCTGATGGGGGTGGGCAGCCTGCGGGAGATGGCGATCGCGGTTGCCAACGGCTTCGACCTGTTCGACTGCGTGCTGCCGACCCGGCTGGGCCGCCATGGCACCGCCCTGGTGGCGGGGGAGCGCTGGAATCTGCGCAACGCACGCTTCCGCCACGACCACGGCCCCCTCGATCCCAGCTGTGGCTGCCTGGCCTGCCGTCACCACAGCCGCAGCTATCTGCACCACCTGTTCCGCAGCGACGAGCTGCTGGGCCGCACCCTGCTGAGCCTGCACAATCTCACCACCCTGCTGCGCTTCACGACCGCCATGGCGCAGGCGATCCGCGAGGGTTGTTTTGCAGAGGATTTCGCTCCCTGGGAGCCCGACTCCCCGGCCACCCACACGTGGTAGGTTCCGGCCATTGCAATGGTTTTCCTCCAGGCATGGCTCTCTCCCTGCTGGCCGGCTCCGCGCCCCACACCCTCGCCCAGCTGCCCGAGGCCTACCAGGCCTTCGGCCCCCTGGTGGACATCCTGCCGATCATCCCCCTGTTCTTCCTGCTGCTGGCCTTCGTCTGGCAGGCCTCGGTCGGCTTCCGCTGAACGACCAGCCCACGGCACGCCCCGCTCAGCGTCGCTCGCACAGCACCGCCCAGGCAAAGGCCGGCAGTGAGAGCATGCGCCGCCAGCGGCTGGGTTCCTTGATCAGGCGATAGAGCCACTCGATCTGCAGGGCTCCCATCCACCGCGGGGCTCGGTTCTTGACGCCGGCCCAGACATCAAAACTCCCCCCCACCCCCATCCAGAGGCCGGTCCGGGGTTCGTGCAGCTCCTGAATCCAGGTTTCCTGGCGGGGCACCCCCAGGGCCACCAGCACCAGATCGGGACGGCACTGCAGCAACTGCTGCTGGAGGCCAGGCCAGGCCTCGGCGCTCTGGTAGCCGTGGACGGCGAAGACCAGGTCCAGGTTCGGCAATTCGTGGGCCAGGCGCTCCCGCAGCTGCTCCATCACCGCCGGGCTCGCCCCCACCAGGGCCACCCGCCAGCCCACCGCAGCCCCGTGCTCCAACAGACGGCGGGCCAGCTCGATGCCGGGGCTGCGGCGAACGCGATGGGACTGAAGGCCCAGGGCCCACACCACACCGGCGCCATCGGGGATGACCATCCTGGCCGCCTCGATCGCCGCCCCCAGGGCGGGATCCTCCCGGGCCGCCATGGTCATCTCCGCATTGAGGGTGACGATCTGGCCGCCTCCCGCCCGGTGAAGGGCTACGGCATCGCCGAAGACGTCGTTGCTTACATTCACAGGAATGCCCAGAACGCGGGCACGAACCGGCGTGGTCGCGAGGGCTGCCATGGGATGGGGCGAGGGCGGGGAGAATCTATGGCCTGGTTCCTCGGCAGCCGCCTCCGGCTCGCCCCGTTCTGACGCCACCATGAGCACCACGGAGTGCAACGGCGATCGGGGGGTGGCGGAGGCCCGCCACCTTCTTGAGCGGCTGGACCGCCAGATCGAGCACGTCGTCCTGCGCCGGCAGCATCCGATCACCGGCCTGCTGCCCGCCAGCACCGCCAGCACCGTGCACGGCAACTACGGCGATGCCTGGGTGCGGGACTGCGTCTACTCGATCCAGTGCGTCTGGGGGCTGGCCCTGGCCCACCGCCGCCTGCAGGGACCCTGCCGCCGCAGCTTCGAACTGGAACAGCGGGTCCTGCAGCTGATGCGGGGGCTGATGCGCTCGATGATGCGCCAGTCGCCGAAGGTGGAGCGCTTCAAGACCAGCCTCGAGCGGCTCGACGCCATCCACGCCAAGTTCGACACGGCCACGGGAGATCCGGTGGTGCCTGACGACGGCTGGGGCCATCTGCAGCTCGATGCCACGGCCCTGTTCCTGCTGCAGCTGGCCCAGCTCACCCGCTCGGGGCTGGTGATCGTTCAGACCAGCCACGAGCGCGATTTCCTCCAGAACCTCGTCTACTACGTGGCACGCGCCTACCGGGTGGCCGACTACGGCATCTGGGAACGGGGCGACAAAGGCAACCACGGTCAGCCGGAGCGCAACGCCAGTTCGATCGGCATGGTGAAGGCCGCCCTCGAGACCCTCATCGGGCTCGATCTCTATGGGCCCCATGGCGACGGCAGCAGTTGCCTGACCATTCCCCACGACGCCATCGTGCGGCTGCGGCGCGCCCTGCGGGGCCTGCTGCCGAGGGAGTCAGCCAGCAAGGAGGCCGACAGCGCCTGCCTCTCGGTGATCGGCTACCCCGCCTGGGCCGTCGAAGATCCGGCGCTCGTGGAGCGCACCCGGGAGAAGATCCGCAGCGAGCTGGCGGGCTCCTACGGCTACAAGCGCTTCCTCCGCGACGGCCACCAGACCGTGCTGGAGGACGTGAGCCGGCTCCACTACGAGCGGGAGGAGCTGGCCCAGTTCGAGCACATCGAATGCGAGTGGCCCCTGTTCCTGGCCTACGAGCTGATCACCGCCTGCTGCGAAGGCCGCTGGATCGAGGCCCGCCAGTGGCGCCAGCAGCTGGAGGAGCTGAGCGTGCCGGTCGATGGGGAAGCCCTGCTGCCCGAGCTCTACCTCGTACCAGAGCGGCTGATCGAGGCGGAGCGGCGCCAACCCGGCAGCCAGACCAGGGTTCCCAACGAGAACGTGCCCCTGCTCTGGACCCAGAGCCTCACCTGGCTGTCAGATCTGCTGCTGCACGGCTTGATCACCGCCGACGATCTCGATCCCTCCGGCCGCCGCCACCCCAGCCCCCCGGGGGCCGAGGAGGTGCTGGTGGCCCTGGCTCCGGCCGATGCCAGCGTCGCTGCGGCCCTGGCGGAGGCCGGCCTGCCGGTGCAGCCTCTGCCGGCGGGCGAGACGCTCCCCCTGCGGGTGGCCAGTTCCCGTGAGCTGGCCCGTCGCCTGGCGACGGTGGGCGCCAATGGGCGTCTGGGGCTCTCCGGCCATCCACCCGTGCGCATGGAGACCCAGGCGACCGCCAGGCTCTACCGCCACAACGGCGAGCTGATCGGCTTCCTGCCGGCGGTGCTGGAGGAGGACACCTTCTACCTGGCCGACGATGCCCAGGTGCTGGTGGACACCGTGGCCACCGAGGTGCGGGTGCTGCTGCGCCATTGGCGGGGCGCCGGAGCCCCCCTGCTGCTCGTGCCGGTCCATGCCGGCCCCTTTTGGAGGGACCCCGAGGCGTTCCTGGGCCTGGGCCGTGAACTGCAGCGGGGCCAGCTGGGCTCCGTGCCCGTGCGCCTGGTGTCCCTGGAAGAGCTGGTGCCGCTGGCCAGCCTGGTGGACCTGCCACCCCAGGCCCTGGCCGCCTGTGATCTGGTGCCCGACGGCCACACCCTCCTGCCGGCCAGTGCCAGCCACCAGCCGCTCACCGCCCGCCAGGAACAGGAGCTGGAGGACGTCCCGCTGGCCCATCTGGTCGATCGGCTCTGGAGCAGCCGCCTGCTGGAGGAGCAGGCGGAGGTGCTGGAACTGCTGTGCCGCCGACTCGGCCCCAATGCCCGCTTGCAGGGACCCCGCAGCGGTCCGGGGGTGCGGCTGATGGTGCTGCTGGAGGAGGTCTACCGCCGCGGCCTGGCCGATGCCGACTGGAGTGTGGTGCGCCGCGCCGCCGGTGCCATGGGCCTGGTGCACCCTCAGCTGGAGGATGCCCTCACCGATCTGCTCCTGCGCCAGAAGCAGGTGGTGGTGGGCCGCAACTACACCCACGACTCCCTGCTCAGCCAACCGGAGGGCAGCCTGGCCATCGCCGCCATGGTGCGCCGCTTCAGTGGCGAGGACGGTCGCGAATGGATGCTCCAGCAGGAGCTGCTGCTGGCCATCGACGCCCTGGCCCGCTCCAACGTGAATCTGCTCAGCGGCAGCCTCACCCTGCAGCTGGGCCAGTTCCTGCTGTTGCTCACCGGCGAGTTGGCGGCCGAGGCCAACCTCAGCCCCAGTGAGGCCTTCGAAAGCCTCTGCAGCCTGCCCCCCCATGCCATTCGCCGCCGGCTCCAGGCCGTGCTGGCCGACGTGGAACATGCGCGGGCCTCCCTGCAGCGCAAGGAACAGCTGCACCTGCGCGGACGGGTGCGCTGGGAGGTTCCCGATCCCCTGGCCGAACTGCCGAAGGACGGCAGCTGGCTGCAGCACCGCATGCGGCTGGGGGCGCTGCAGAGGGTGCCGAAAGAGTTCTACCCAGGCATCTGGGACCTGCTGCACCACTGCCGAGGCCTGGTGATCGGCGACAAGCTGGAGCGGCGCAACCGCCTGGAGAGTGCCCCCCTGCTGCGGGAGAAGACGCCAGGGGAAAAGAACTTCGCCATGTTGGTGGAGCACCTCCTGAGCAAGATCGAAGCCCCGGAGTACCGCCGGCTGTGCATCGAAACCCTGCTCACCCTGATGGCCTTCATGGCCGCCAACCCCCAGGTGCAGTTCGACGACGACCTCGCCCTTGACGTGGTGATCGGTCACGCCGTCCGGGTGGGCTGGCAGCAGTGCCATCCCGAGGTGCCGATCGCCGATTACGGCCCCCACAAGGCGGAAGCCTGGGACCTCTTCTATCGCTCCTCCCCCGCCGACTGCCGCCGCTGGCAACTGCTGGCCCTTCAGGAACTCACCGACCTGGAGCTGGCCCCCCTGGAGAGGACGAACCGGCGGCTGGCCGTCTAGATGGGGGCCTTCAGGGCCATGCAGAGGTTGGGCTGCTCGACGCACTGCTCGATCAGGTCGGCCAGCTGCAAGGCCCGTGAGGCCTGAAGGCCATCCACCGCAGGGGTTTCCCGGCCCCGCACACACTGAAGGAAGTGTTCGAGCTCGGCATAGAGGGGCTCGATGGAGGTGGTGCTCACCTCCTCGATGAAGCCATCGTTGCGGTAGAGCAGCTCGCCGTGGTCGGCACTGACCGACTCGTGGGATCGCCGGTGGATGCGCAGATTGCGGTTGAGGAAATCCGTTTCCATCAGGCTGCTGCGGCAATGGGCGCTGAGGCTGCGGATCTTGCGGTGGGCCATCTTGCTGGCCGTGAGGCTGGCCACCACGCCGTTGGCGAAGCCGAGGGTGGCATTGACGTAGTCAATCGGGCCATCGGAGCTGCGGCCACCGGCCGCAGCCAGCCGCACCACGGGGGAGGCGGCCAGTTCCAGCACCAGATCGATGTCGTGGATCATCAGGTCGAGCACCACCGACACATCGTTGGCCCGGTCGGCATTGGGGCTGTGGCGCCGCGCTTCCAGCACCACCACCTCTTCGTTGGCCACCACCCGCAGCAGCTCCCGGAAGGCGGGGTTGAAACGCTCAATGTGGCCCACCTGCAGCAGGCGACGGGCGGATTCGGCCGCGCGGATCAGATCGGCCGCCTCCTCCTGGGTGGCCGCGATCGGCTTCTCGATCAGCACGTGCACCCCCGCCTGCAGACAGGTCATGCCGACCCGGTGGTGCAACAGGGTGGGAACGGCAATGCAGACAGCCTCCACCTCGCCCAGCAGGTCCTCGTAGGTGGGGAACCAGCGGCAGTCGAACTGCTCGACCGCCAGGCGGCCGCGGGCCTCGTTGGGATCGGCGACGCCCACCAGTTCGGCATCCCGCAACAGGCTCAGCACCCGGGCGTGGTGCCAGCCCATGTTGCCGATGCCGATGACACCCACGCGCACTGGGTTCATGGCAGGGGCAGAGCAGATGGGCGCATTATCGATGATCAGGTTCCTTCCATGCTGGCGAGGGTGATCTGCACCCGCTCGATGCGGGGTCCATCCATGGTGAGCACGTCAATGCGGACGCCATGCCAGCTCAGGCCTTCCCCAGGGGCGGGGATGTGCTGCAATCGCTCGAGCACAAACCCGGCCAGGGTGTGGTGGCCCTCCGCCTCGGGCAGCTGCAGGCCCAGCTGGCGGTTGAGTTCGACGATCTCCAGATCGCCCGCCGCCGACCAGGTGCCGTCGGCGAGTTGCAGCAGATCCTGGGCCGTCTCCAGGGGGTTGTCGTCCTCACCCACGATCTCACCGGTGAGGTCAGACACGGTGACCAGCCCCTCCGTGCCGCCGTGCTCGTCGACCACGACCAGCAAGGGCTGTCCGCTGCGGATCAGGGGCAGAAGGTCGGCCAGCGAGGCACTTTCCTGCACCTGGGCCACCGGCAGGATCCAGGGAGCCAGCGGCGTCTCAGGGCGCAGCAGCCCCCGGGCGATGGGCTCGGCCAGGCGCCTGAGGTCGAGCATGCCGCGCACGTCATCGAGGGAACTGCCGATGACCGGAAAGCGGGCGTGCTGGCTGGCGTGGACCGACTCCATCATCTCGGCGAAGGTCACCTCCACCGGCAGCGTGACCATCCCCGAGCGCGGCATCATCACCTCACGTACCAAGGTGTCCCGCAGGGAGAACACCCCCTCCAGGATGCTGCGTTCATCGGGCATCAGACCGGTGACACTGCCGCTTTCGATCAGCGTCTCGAGTTCGCCGGCCGAGAGCACCGGCACCAGCTCGTCCCAGTTGCGCGGCAACCCCAGCAGCCGGAGCAAACCCCCACTGAAGCGCTCGATCAGGAGCAGCAACGGCGCCAGGGTGCGGGTGAGCGATTCCAGCAGCGGCGCCAGCCGCAGGGCCGAGCCCTCCGGGCGGTGGAGCACCCAGGCCTTCGGCACCAGACCGCCCAGCAAGGTGGCCAGCAGCGCCAGCGCCAGGAAGACACCGGCATCAATCCAGGCCTGTTCGCTCCGGCCCATCCATCCAGCCACCTGCTCCGCCAGGCCCCGCGCCAGCCAGCCCATGGCCAGCAAGGCCAACACCAAGCCCAGCTGGGTGGCCACCAGAACACTGCGCATCCGGTGCTGCAATCGGGCCACGGAACGAGCCCCGGGCTCCTCGGCCTCTTCAAGCTGCTGGACCCGGCTGGGCCGCAAGCGAATCAACGCAAGCTCCCCGGCAGCGAAGAAGGCCAGCAGAGCCAACAGGATCGCCAGGACCAGGAAGCGCATCGGTGGGGTGAGTTGGCAGAAGGTTAGGCCCCGCCGTCCGGCACAGCCTTCGCCGCCTTCACACGCCGGGTCATGGGCCAGCTTGTGTCAGGAATGGGGGTCCCGGGGATCGAACCCGGCTAAGGCGAATTATGAGTTCGCTGCATTCACCAGATTGCTAGACCCCCCGAGGCCGCTTACCAGAGACCCCGGATGGGGGCGGTCCAGGTGGTGCTGGCGGGCGGCCGCACGTAGGTGGGCCCAGCACCGAGGCTGGTGCTGAAGCCGTTGGTGATGTCGGAGGTGCGCAGGGGCATCAGACTGCTTTGCTCGCTCAGCATCACCGCCGCGGTGTTCTGGACGGCGGTGCCATCCCAGATGATGTTCTGATCAGGGAAACCGAAGGCCACGACCTTGCTCCCATCGCGGCCCGGGATCGAGAGGCCGAGAATATCGGTGATCTGATGCAAAAGGTTGACACCCTGGGCGAAAGGCGCCGAAAAACTGTAGAAGCGCTGTTCCATCAGCTCGGGGGCCGAGCGGGTCACGCCACAGCGGGTGACTTCCACCGGACCGGTGCCGGCCGAGGCGGGCGTGGGTGCTTCGAGGGTGGTGGTGCAGAGCACCGGACCGGCGATGGCTGGAGCCAGGAGGGACAACGCAGCGAACGACGCCAGGGCCGACAGGGGTGCGGCGAGGGAGGCGGGCACTGCCAGGATCGGTGCTGTCATGGGGTCGTGCGGCCCCAGCTCCGGGGCAATTTGCTTGCAGGTTAGCGACCTCTGACGCTGTACACCATCCATTCCCTGCCCCAGCTTCCTGTTCGCCACACCACGTCGTCACCACGATCCGCCAGCACCGATGGTCTTCCTGCCCACCAACCCCAGCCAACAGCGCTCCACCCTGCTCGCCCTGCTGGCGGAGCGGGCCTACCGGCTGGGTGACTTCACGCTGGCCTCGGGCCGCCGCAGCCCGCACTACGTCAACTGCAAGCCGGTGAGCCTGAGCGGCCTGGGCCTGGCCCTGCTGGGCCGCCTGATGCTGGAGCACGTGGAGGGACAAGCCGCCGCGGTGGCGGGGCTCACCCTGGGGGCCGATCCCCTGGTGAGCGCCGTGGCCCTGCAGGCCGCCCTCGCCGGCCGCGACCTCAATGCCCTGATCGTGCGCAAGGAGGCCAAGGGCCATGGCACCGGCGCCTGGCTCGAAGGCCCCCTGCCACCGACCGGCAGCCGGATCACCGTCCTGGAGGACGTGGTGACGACCGGCGGCTCGGCCCTGAAGGCCGTTACCCAGCTGCAGGAAGCGGGATATGCGGTGAACCGGGTCGTGGCCATCGTTGATCGCCAGGAGGGTGGGGCCGAGGCGATGCAGGCCGCCGGCCTCGACCTGCGCAGCCTGTTCCTGCTCGAGGAGGTGGCCGCCACGGCCGCCGGGCTGGACGGCGCGGCAGGCTGAATCCCGCCGCAAGCGACGCCATGACATCCCCTTCCCTGCCGACGTCCGCCGCGGCCGATCCCTGGGACTGGACGCCACCGGCCCTGAGCCGCTGGTCCCGTCCGGTGGGGCTGCTGCGGCTTGACGGTCCCGACACCCTGCGGGTGCTGCACGGCCAGACCAGCCAGGCGCTCGAAGCGGCCCGACCCGGCCAGTGGCTCGGCACCTGCTGCATTGGGCCCACGGCCCGCCTGCGAGCCGTGGCGGAGGTGCTGGTGGACGCCGACGGGGCCTGGCTGGTGATCGTCAACGGCGATCCCGAGGCCGTGCGCCTTGGCCTCGACCGGGTGCTGTTTCCCGCCGACAAGGTGCGGCTGGGGCCGGTGACACCGGCCACACTGCATCAGCCCCTGGGATCGGCGGGGCCGGACGCCGCGCCTGCCGGCACCTGGGAGGCGCTCGAGGGCTCGCCGGGCTGGCGACTGGGGGACGCCCTGCTGCTGCCAGACGAGGCCCCGTGCCCCCCGTGGCTGGCTGAGCGTCGCCCCCTGGAGCCGCAGGAGGCGGAACGCTGGCGGCTCCAGGAGGGCCTGCCGGCGGCGCCGGGGGAGATCAACGAAGACACCAACCCGTTTGAGCTGGGGCTGGCGGCGCGGGTGAGCCTGACCAAGGGCTGCTACGTGGGCCAGGAGACCCTCGCCAAGCTCGCCACCTACGTCGGCGTCAAGCAGCAGCTGCGACGCTGGCAGGCCACGTCTTTCCCCGACGAGGCTGTCCTTCCCGAGGCCGTCGCCGCCGGCACGCCGCTGCACGATGCGGCAGGCGGCCGCGCCGGGCTGATCAGCTCCAGCCTGCAACTCCCCGGAGGCCAGGGGTGGATCGGCCTGGCCCTGGTGAGACGGGCCTGGCTGCAGGAGCCCGAGTTGCAGACAGGTGCTGACCCCGGGGTCCGGCTGCAACTCTCGATTCCGGCCGCCTTTCAGACGCCGCCAGTCGGTGCTGGGGGGGGTTCCGGGGGCGCCGGGGCGTCCTGATCCAGCAGCCAGCGCACCACCGCCCAGGTGGCCAGGCTGTCGTCCTGGTTGTAGCGGAAGATCCGTTGCAGCTTGCGGCCCAGGGCCGCCCGGCTCGGACGCCGCGGGCCGCCGGAGCCTTCACGCCACTGGCGCCACCAGAGCAGACAGCGGGCGCCGTCGACCCCCTTCTGGCTCCAGGAGAAGCCCAGCCAGCCCGCCACGGCCTTCAGCCCATAGCTGTTGACCGGCAGCAGCCAGTGGCGCCGCAGCCGCTGATGCACGTCCACCAGCCGGGCCCGCAGCCGCTGCCGCTCCGCCTCGCTGGCCCCCTGGCGCTCGGCGAGGCGCAGCAAAGAGACTGATTCGGTCTCGCCGTAGTGGAGGACGGGCCAGTCGGGATAGCGGGCCAGCAGGGTGCTCAGGCGCCCCCAGAGGCGGGCCTCGCCATGCTCGTGCAGGGCCATCAGGGGCTGGTAGCGGCCCAGGATCTCCCCCGGGCCCGGGGCCGCAGGCCAGCGTCCGTCCGTACCGCGCTCCAGCCGCACCAGGCCATGCAGGAAGTCATCGCGGGCATCGGGATCGGATTCGATGTCGTAGAGCAGCACGCCGGGGGCTACCGCCAGCTCGGGCAGAGCAGGGCCGGCCCCCTCGCCGCTGCGCTGAGGCGCGCCCTCCTGCTGCACCCTGGCCTGGGCCACAAGCTTGGGGGCCACCTCCCGGTGCTGTTCGCTGTGGGCGGCCATGTCCTCGGCCAGCCGATCCGGATCGGCCGCCGCCAGCTGGTCGAGGCTGGCGATGCCCAGCTCCAACAGAAGTTGGCGGCGCTTGCCGCCGATGCCGCTCACCTCGCTGAGGTGCCCCTCGGCAGCCGCCACCCGATCACAGGCTCCGCGCCAGCTGCAGAGGGTGCATTTCTTGCGATCGCTGACCAGGGGGGGCGGCTCGTTGCGGGCCAGCTCAAGGGCCAGCCGCTCCAGGCTGTCGTCGAGCTGACGCTGCAGGGAGCCCCCGAGGGCCAGCCGCTCGCGCTCCAACCCCCGATCAGCCCCGGCCACCACCAGGCCATGGGGAACGGGGGCCCGTTGGTGCTCCGCCAGCAACCGCCCCCAGAGGGCCAGCAGCACCCGGTGTTCGCGGGTGAGGCGCCGGCCCTGGCGGGCCAGCACCGGCCGGTAGCTGTGGGTGCCCCAGCGGCTGGGCTCCTCGACCCGCTCCAGCAGGCTCGGGTGGGCTTCCAGCCGCAGGCCGCGGGGACCGGTTCCCACCAGCCGCAGACCCACCACCCCGGGCGCCCCGGCCCGGCAGGCCGCCTCCCCGTGGCCGGGGCGCTGGGGCAACAGGCTCTGGAAACTGCGCAGCTGGTCGTCGAGGGCCAGGGCGCGATGCGCACTCCAAGAGCGCTCCTGGGCCGGAGCGTGGAGGTCCAGCCAGGCCCGCCGCCGGCAGCGCACCCAGCTGCGCAGCAGGCGGTCGGTGAGGACGGGTGCGTCCGGGGACTGGGGCATGGGCTGCAGGCTAGGGGGGCCGGTGGCCTGCCATCAGGCCGGCACCTGCTGCGGCCATCCGGTGGGGCCAGCCTGCTACGACCGGCGTGCCCCTACCCCGCGTCCGCGCCGCGCCATGGCCTCCGCCCCCCTGCCCCTTGAGGCCGGACCGATCCACTTCGGCACCGATGGTTGGCGGGGCATCCTCGGCGTGGACATCACCATGGAGCGCCTGCTGCCGGTGGCCGCCGCCGCCGCCCGGGAGCTCGCTGCCAGCGCCCCGGAAGGGCTGGACAGCCGGGAGGTGGTGATCGGCTACGACCGCCGCTTCCTGGCGCCGGAACTGGCCGAAGCCATCGCCGCCGCCGTGCGGGGAGCCGATCTGGTGCCGCTGCTGGCGGCCAGCCCCGTGCCCACCCCAGCCTGCAGCTGGGCCGTGGTGGAGCGGGGCGCCCTGGGAGCGCTGGTGATCACCGCCAGCCACAACCCGCCGGAATGGCTGGGACTCAAGATCAAGGGCCCCTTCGGAGGCTCGGTGGAGGGGGACTTCACCGCCCGGGTGGAGCGGCGCCTGGCGGCCGGGGGCCTCAGCGTGCCGATCGCCGGCGCCACCGAGCGCTTCGATGCCATGGGCACCTACCTGGGTGGGCTCGCCGCCAAGGTCGACACCGCGGCCCTGGTGGCGGGGCTTGCCGCCACCGGCCTGCAGGTGATTGTGGATCCGATGCATGGCTCGGCCGCCGGCGGGCTGCCGGCCCTGCTGGGGGAGGCGGGGGCCGCCGCCGGCGTGATCCGGGAGATCCGCGGTGAGCGGGATCCCCTGTTCGGCGGCCACCCGCCCGAACCACTGGCGCCCTACCTGGAGCAGCTGATCGCCGAAGTGCGCCTGGCCACGGCGTCCGGCCGTCCGGCGGTGGGCATCGTCTTCGATGGCGATGGCGACCGCATCGCCGCGGTGGACGAACAGGGCCGGTTCTGCAGCACCCAGCTGCTGATGCCCCTGCTGATCGACCACCTGGCCAGGGCGCGGGGGCTGGGTGGCCGCGTGGTCAAGACCGTGAGCGGCTCCGACCTGATGGCCCTGGTGGCCGCAGACCTGGGCCGGGAGGTGATCGAGATGCCCGTCGGCTTCAAGTACATCGCCGCCGAGATGCTGTGCGGCGAGGTGCTGGTGGGAGGAGAGGAATCGGGCGGGGTGGGCTTCGGCATCCATCTGCCGGAACGGGACGCCCTGTTCGCGGCCCTGCTGCTGATCGAGGCCCTGGTGGAAGGGGGGCTGCCCCTCGGTGCCCGGCTGGAAGCCCTGCAGGAGCGTTGCGGTGGCGCCAGCGTCTACGACCGCCTCGACCTGCGCCTGCCGGACATGGCCAGCCGCAGTCGGCTGGAGGCGCTGCTGGCCCAGGATCCACCCCAGGAGGTGGCCGGTGCAGCGGTGCTGGAGGTGAACCGCACCGATGGGGTCAAGCTGCGCATGGGTCCCAGCCACTGGCTCATGCTGCGCTTCTCCGGCACCGAGCCCCTGCTGCGCCTCTACTGCGAAGCCCCCGACGCCGACCGGGTGCAGGCGGTGCTCGCCTGGGCACGGCAGCTGGCGGAGGCCATCTGATGGCCGACCCACTCGAACCCCTGGCCACACCCACCGTGCTGGTGATCGCCAGTGGCAACGCCGGCAAGATCAGGGAGTTCGCCCATCTGCTGGCCTCTCTGCCTCTGGCGGTGCGGCCCCAGCCTGATGGCCTGGAGGTGGAGGAAACGGGCACCAGCTTCGCCGCCAATGCCCGGCTGAAGGCCGAGGCGGTGGCCCGCGCCACCGGCCAGTGGGCCCTGGCCGACGACTCAGGGCTGGCGGTGGCGGCCCTGGGCGGCGCCCCCGGGGTGCATTCGGCCCGCTATGCCCACAGCGACACGGCCAGGATCACCCGGTTGCTGCAGGAACTGGGCGAGGCCAACCGGCAGCGCCAGCAGCAGGGCCTGCCGTCCGATCGCGGGGCGGCCTTCGTGGCCGCCCTGGCGGTGGCCGATCCCACCGGAGCGATCCGCCTGGAGGTGGAGGGGCGCTGCGACGGGGTGATCCTGGAGTCCCCACGGGGCAGCGACGGCTTCGGTTACGACCCGGTGTTCTTCGTGCCTCCGGCAGGACTGAGCTACGCGGAGATGGACAAGGGCCTCAAGGGCCGACTCGGTCACCGGGGCAGGGCTTTTGCCAAGCTGGAGCCCGGCTTGAGGCAACTGCTGACCACCTCCGAGCCCAGCCGCTAAGCGCTTCTGGCGCGCAACACCTGCGTGAGAGCCGAAGCCATGGCGGCAGCGCGCCGGTCCCAGGTGCACCCTGCCGCGTACCGGTGTCGCTGCTCAGCGCGACCGTCGCGGAAATCGCTGGCGGCCAGCTGGGCCAAGGAGGCGATCATGGCCTCGGCATCGGCGCAGTGCTGGGCCAGCTCGGGCGTTTCGCCCAGCTGATCACAGGTGCCGGTATAGAGGATCGGCTGGCCGGTGGGCAGCTGGGAAAAAAAACGCACGGGGCTGCTGCAGGGGTTGATGTCGTCATTGGTGAGGGGCAGCACAGCCGCATCCAGCGCGGCGAAGAAGGGCTGCAGTTCCTCGTACGGCTTGGCGCCGAGGAAGCGGCAGCGGGGACTGCTCTGCAGATAGGCAAGACCAGGCACCTGCTTGTACGCCGGCCCGATGAACAGCCAGCGCAACGCGGGAAGGGCATCGTGGGCCGCCACGATCGGCAATAGATCAACGCGGAAACTGATCACACCGATGATGCCGATCAGGGGGTGAAAGTCGTCCGGCAATGGATCCGGCAGTGATCCCCGCTCCGGTGGCAAGGAGGGCGGGAGCCATGGGCCTGGCAGGCCATTGGGAACGATATGTACAGGCGGAAGTGGAGCTCTGCAGCGCCGTTGCAGGACATCGGCAAGGCGCTGGGAAACGGAAAACACCAGGTCCGCTTGCGTCGCCACGAGAACTTCCTGATCGAGGCGCACATAGGGATAAGCCGCGTAATCGTCAAAGACGTGATAAGCGACGATAGCTGCTAGACGCTGATAGTGAATAGCGAAAGGCCAGCAAGCCGGATCCGTGATGATGATCGCGTCGGCGCGTCCATAAAACGCCTCAAGGCGTCGCTCCACAAAAGGCGCTAGTAGCCGCACAAGCCAGCGGCGGTGGGAAAAAGCACCGCGAGGCAGCTCACATCGCCCGCTGCGCCAAGGAAGTGCAAACGGCAGCCACCCCGCCAGGCTGAGCACAGGGGAGATGAGGTTGACCTCGCAGAACGCCCCCAG
This sequence comes from Cyanobium sp. Aljojuca 7A6, assembly GCF_024346455.1. Taxonomy (GTDB): domain Bacteria; phylum Cyanobacteriota; class Cyanobacteriia; order PCC-6307; family Cyanobiaceae; genus Cyanobium. The sequence continues at coordinate 66,727 of NZ_JAGQCY010000006.1, read as the reverse complement.
AGCTTCGAAACGGGCAAAGCGTGAAGGCCCAACCAGGCCAACAACGAAGACACGACGGAGCGAAGTCTTCGGCTCAATAGAATCAGCCATGATGAAACGCCATTCAGCCGATTAAGACATGCCTAAAGACACCGGCCGCCATGAATGGCCCTGACATGGCCAACATGGATACCCCCCTCATCAGACACATCAGTAAATAGTTTAACATTGAAGGCACTAGCAAGATATTAACCGATAAGAGTTCCTTCCTGCTGAGCTCCCTGTGCCACATGGCCATTTCGACAAGAACCCATGCTTGCCGGTCCACAAAGGCTGGAATCCCAAGGGTAGAACTCGTCAAGCTCAAGGCCGGTAGTTGCACCAGGTTAATAGGTGACACGTCAGACCCAGAAGTGGCTTGAAGTAAGCCCCGACAGGATCTGCTGAATGCTGGTATCCTTAGCTCCATACGAATATGAATAGAGGTGCTAGAGAGCTCAAGAGTTGGAGTCAACATCCCACGCATCCCGACAACCCAGGAAGATTCAGAAACAGTAGATGCTACGATGTTGAATATAAGCCCTTTTCAGGGGCTGAAATTCAAGGATGTGGCCAAGGCCCTCCGCCGAGCGCCCTTCACACCCTTGGTCACCGATTCTTTTTGTCACCACAAGATTTGATCATTTGGCTGCAGCTGTCCCACCTGGACGTGATTGGGCATGAGAGCCCCTTCTACACCATGGACATGGGCACAAGCTTGCTTCCACCGGGAAGTAGACACTCTGGCTTGCAAGAGTATGACGCTGGGGAGCCTTGTAACGGCGAACAAACTCTCGACTGACCTGATATCATTGACCGAGCCAAGTTCCACCCTCCAATCCCTCGGACTACCCTCGCCAAGTCATGCATACAAAAATAGAACTTTCCTGAGTCGCTAGCCATGAAGGATTCAGCGGCTGCAGCCGATGCGAATGAAGCAGCGGTTGTTTTTATGCCAGACATGCGAAAGTCCAACCCTTACCAGGCAAGGCTTGCAGAGGCATTAATGAAACAGGGAATTGCAGTCGCCATCAAGAATTATCCTCCCCTTTTCGGATTGTTTTTTCGGCAGCAAAATATATACTCAAGCGCCGTCATTATCCACCTTCACTGGCTCGATGGCTTGATTGGCAGAGCCGTTTATGCTCACTCAGGGCTCAGATTCAAAACTTGGCACGCACTCGTTGCGATAGACCTTTATATCTTCAGACTGCGGGGAGGCAGACTTTTCTGGACGGTTCATAATCTAATCAGTCATGAATGTCCAAACCCTTCAAGAGAGAAGAAGATGCGGCGACTGATTGCCAGTTATGCAGAGGGAATTCATTTCCACAGCCATTCCGCTGTCCTACGAGCTGAGCAAGCCTATTCCATCCGGCTTCAAAGAAAAGCTATTGTTGCCGCCCACGCCAGCTATCATGATGATTACCCACGAGATGAGTCTCGATCAGAATCACTGGCCGTAGAGGCTGGTATCAAGCCCAATAATTTCACTTTTCTCTTTTTTGGAAACTTACGCCGATACAAAGGTCTTGAGGATCTTGTTGCTGCCTTCAGTCAACTATCAGGATCTCATTATAGGCTACTGGTCGCAGGTGCTCCATTTCCAGGCTCCTCCGTTGACTGGCTAAAAGACGCCTCAGGAAAAGATCCTCGCATTCGTTTGCGCATCGGCTACGTTTGCGACCTAGATGTCGCCGCTCTATTTACTGTCTCGGATGTTCTAGTCGCACCCTACATCGCCACTTTGTCATCGGGGGTGGTCTCCCTAGGGCTCACCTTCGGTATTCCCATGGTACTTCCGGAGGCCGCCAGGATCTATGACTTGCCAGGCGAAGCCGGTGCTGAATACTTCGCTCCAGGCCAACTCCCCGAAGCACTTGCGCGTGTGGAGAAGCGTGATCTCTCCTTGATGCAGGCATGCAACGCGAAACTTGGACAATCATTAACCTGGAAGAGCATGGCCGAAACCATCGCCATGGCCTACCAAAGGGGCCGATCAGAGCATTAACTGGATACCATATTAAGTGTTTCCATTAAAGTGTTACGCGACTGATTACGCAGTTTTGAAAGGTGCTCGGCTGCCGCTGCACCGGCTTTCTGAGCCTCTTCAGGATAGTGAAGATAAGTGATTATAGCCGCCACAAAGTCTTCGGCAGTTTCTGCCACGGACACGCCGGGAGTAAGAGCCATCCCATCCACACCAGCTGGAGTGCTGACAATCGCCCTGCCATAGGCCATGGCTTCCGCCGTCTTGATTTTCAATCCGGTTCCGGAGGGCATCGGATTGATCATGAACAGTGACAACTGATAAATCACCCGAGGTGACGGGAGAGTTCCCAAGAGCTGAACGTCCGGAGGGAACGACATCGCATCGCAAATCCCACCGGCGACCACCAACTTGCCAACGCCACCCCTGTCCTTGACGAGCGGCCACACTTCCTCAAGAAACCACTGAAGACCAACCCGATTCAATGGGTTTGATGAAGCCAAGTAGCCGACGCACGGAACGTCGCAGGGAGCGAATGGCAGAGGATCTGATGGAAGGATATGTCCAACTGTCCTCACAACACGACGTCCATAGGTAAGTCGCTCAAAATACCTGGCTTCACTCTCCTGGATGCCAAGTATAATGTCTGATCGCCTTAGTCCTCTTCGCTCATCATCCTGACTCAGCGAAATCCAGAAATCATCTGGCTGGACCTGAGCTTCACGGAGCATGTTATTCCGATTCGTGAACACGTCATGGCAGTCAAGAATCTTGAGGCATTCTGAGTCAAAGGCAGCAAAGAAAGCTGAATGAATGACATAGGACACAAGTACCCGCCTATACCCGCCGACCCTCTGGAGTCGACGTACTTCAGACAGCCATGACGGATGAAACCAGTCATCCAGAGGACTATTGAAAGTTGTGATTGCAATCTTTTGGTCTTGACAACAATTGGTACGGATCTGGCGCCACAGCAAGATCAATCGACGTCTGATCCGAGACGCCAAAGGGCGTCGGTCATCCTCAGGCCAGACGAAGTCGTGGATCCACCGATCGACCACCTTCTGCGTCTCCCGTTTCTCTTCTGCAGAAAGATCAACGCCTGCAAAATGGATCTCACAACCCAGAGAATGGAAATCTTCGAGCAACGCCGCCATACGGCTTCGGTTGCCGGCGTATGGAGGGCCGACGCCAATCCTTGAGATTACCAGGAGACGTCGATCCATCCTCAGCCCACCCCCAGATCCCCAACGGTCGCAACCCACCCCTGCAACGTCCACTCCACACAGCCACTGACGATCATCGGATCCTGGAGCACCAGTGCTTGAGCCGCCGCATGGTCGGGCGCCTCAAGCAGCAGCAGGCCGCCACCGCCTGGTTTGCCATCGCCATCCACCAGGTAGCCACTGCTGATGCGCTGTCCTCCCAGGCGGAGCTTGTCCACCCAGCACCGATGCGCCCGCAAGTGAGGAATCACCTGGTCATGGGGGAGGAGAAAGGATTCGGTTTTGATGAACCAGGCCATGGTGCGCTCATGATACGAGGCGTGACCAGTGGAGGGGCCCTGCAAGGGAGTAGGACAGAGTCATCCGTTAGCCAATGGTCCCATGTCGAAATCCCAACTCAACGCCTTCCTCACCAAGGTGGCCGCCGATCCCGCTCTCAAGGCCCGGGTGGACGCGGCGGCTGATGCCGATGCCGTGGTGGCCATTGCCCTGGCCGAGGGGCACCTTTTCTCCCCCGCCACCTTCACCCGCTTTTCCCGCGGCTGAAGCCAGCTTGCGGCCTGCCGATCAGGGGCAAACCCCTTAGGGTTTCCAGGTGTTCCTGATGTGCCGGGGACGTTGAACGATGCAGATGCGGACTGGGATGAATCAGGCCAGTGAATGGCTGCTGGCAACGTCGTCCCTCCAATCCCATCCACCGGCCTCCCTGGGCATTCCCAGAATCATCCACCAGACGTTCAGCGCCAGAAGCCGTCTGCCGATCGTCCTGGCGGATAACTGCTGCGCCATAGAAGCACTCAATCCTGACTTTGCCTATCGCTTCTACGAAGACAGCGATTGCGAAGACTTCATTGCGGAGATATACGGGAAAGCGATCCTCGCCAGGTATAACCGCATTGATCCCAGTTTCGGCGCCGCCCGAGCCGATCTGTTTCGCTATCTTTGCCTCTATCACTACGGTGGCGTTTATCTAGATATCAAGACCAGGCTGACATTGCCTCTATCCAGCATCTTGCGTGACGATGATGCCTTCCTGCTGAGCCAATGGGATCATTCTCCAGGCAGTCAGTATGCCGGCTGGGGAACCCACTGGCGACTCAAAGGCATTGCCGGAGGTGAATACCAGCAGTGGTACATCATCGCGTCACGAGGACATCCATATCTGGCTGCGGTGATCGCCAACGTGATCAAGAACATCGATTCCTTCAATCCCTTTTCTTTCCTACATCCATGGGATGCAGTCGTCCGCACAACTGGTCCCGTTGCCTACACGCTAGCCATCCATCCCATCAAGGAACTTCATTCCCATCGATTGATTAGCAACATTGCCGATTTGGGATTGGGTTACAGCATCTTCGAGAAAACCGAGAATCCCAACGCACACCGTACACTCTACCGTGATTATCGAAGATCCCAAACTCCACTGGTCATGCCGGAGTTTCCCCAGTCTTTGCTGTTCTTCCCTCTCGCGTGGTTGCGGAAGCTGGCACGGCAATTCATCGGGTCTCTGCGTCAGCTGATGAATACCAGATGATGCAGGAAAATCACCTGCAAGCTCTTTTTCACATCAACGCAAATTACACTCAGCGAGAAGAGAGCGTTGAGCCAAATATCTCAACCAATGACTCAATCTCTCTCAGCTTAAGTGATTGCAGCCTAACGTCAGCGACAATCCAGATCAAGCAACCACCTTAGGATCAGCTTACAATCTGACTGCCACCATCCTTATCACGTCTGTGGAAGCGAAACTTCAAAATCGTCTACGCCAAATCAAGGCCCAAACCCTATGGCCGGTCGCGCGCAGAAGCATAAAGGCAATGGCCAGCAACCGCTGGCCAAGAAGCCTATTGAACCAAATCTACAATCACCTTAGTCGGAATCAAAAAGTCAGTTTATATGAGCATTTCGCCAAGGTATTCCGAACTGGGCGATCCTTTCAGACCGACGGGAGCTGGCGTCTAGATATTGAGGATTCTCAACTCGTCCTTCCTCTAGAAAAAGGAAGCTACTGGCTCCACTGGGATTTGAATCTAGCCTTCCTTGGCCATGACATCGAAGTCAAGGACACCTACTTTAATCTGCTGAAGTCGGATGACTGCAAACCAGATATCTTCCTTGATGTCGGAGCGAACTATGGAACTCACTCGCTATTGATGCTAGCGCTTGGCGTCAAAGATACGTTTACCTTTGAGCCCAACCGCAGCTGTCACCGGTATTTTCTGGATGTCTGTAAGCGCAATAGTCTCAAGCCCAATCTTATCCCCGTAGCGGTGGGCGATCGGGATGAACCGATCACACTCACCTACCCTCCGACGCAGCCCTGGCTGGGAGTGACCAACCCTGATCAAAGAATCAAACTCGGCTCTGGCGAACAACTAGTGTCGGAGGATGTAGACCAAATACAGCTGGATGACTGGATCCAGACAATGAGGCAAGGCAAGATTCTGATAAAGATTGACACCGAGGGACACGAGATATGCGTGTTGCGTGGCATGCAGAGAATGCTCGTAGAGCGCAAGCCATGGATTATATTCGAATCGCACAAAGATACCAAGAGAGCAGATATTTTCAGCCTGCTCACGAATTCATTCATGGGCATCCACAATCTACCCCTGGATCCTCACACCGCCTCAAATCCGCTAAGCCTTGAGAGGTTTCTGTCAGCCAGTGCGACCAACTTCATAGCCCGTCCCTTGACCTGACCCACATGAATCCGCCAAAAGGCTGCTGACATAACGGACGATCCTGGTCCCGCAACGCAGTATTGGTCTGGGCTCGCCATGGACAGCGCCATCGACAGGCATGTTGACCAACGCGAGCGGTGCTTCCTGATGTCAGTGCCGGCGTCCCGGAGCCAGATCTCCGTTGATCACCCCGCTCAGCCCGGTTTGAGGTGGAGCTGGATGAGAACAGGGGGCCGCTCCTCTGGTGCAGACAGCGCATCCTCTCAATTCCGTTGGGCCTTGCTCTCGCGGCTGGAAGGGTTGTTCAGCAGCCACTCAGGGCCGCCACCCAACTGCCGTGCAGGCCGTGGGGAATCGACAGGGGCAACTCCACCAACGCCTGCTCCTCCATGGAGGCGGCATCCAGCACCACCAGATCGCTGGCGCTGCGGGCCCCGTTCCAGAACAGGCCGAGAACCCAACCGTCATCCTCAGCCGTCGCGCCGGGACGCGGCACCATGATCGGCTCACTGACGAATCCCCGCGGCGCGGCGCTCCAGACCTGCGTTTCGCCACTGTGGAGATCCAGCTTCATCAGGGCCTGGAGCGGATCGTTGCCCTGTTCCCGCTCGGCTACTGCCATCCAGGCGTAGCGGCTCTCGAGCCCCACCCGGGCCGGGGGCACCATGGCAAATTCGCAGGTGCGCTCGCTCAGCCGGGTGGCTGTGACCGTGCCGCTGGCCAGATCGAGACGGCAGCGCTCCAGCAGGCCGGCCGGAATGCGATCGAAATCCACTTCCTTGTAGTCCTGATCGGGACCAATGGACGGGAAATCGGCGTAATAGATGCTGTCGATCACTACGGCATCGCCGTCTTCCCAGGCGTTGAGGTGATGAAACACGAAACCCTCTGGGGCTTCCAGCAGCCGCGGCTCCTGGCCAGCGAAAGCCCCGTCCTGGCGAGGAATCAACCAGAACTGGCCCCGGGCGCCGGGGCGGGATTTGAGGCACTGGGCGGCTCCTTTGCGGCCGAGCACGAAGGGGAGTGGATTGAAATCAATCGCGTTCTGCAGGAACACCGCCCAGTTGGGGGTGATGGCGAAATCGTGCAGAAACGCAAATCCAGGGAAGCTGTGGCTGGAGTCGGCCAGAAGGGTGCCCGCCTCAGAACCCTCGGCGGCAAACTCCATCAGCCGCACCGTGCTGCGGGGACCGGCCTTCACCCCGAAGGTGACCATCCGGGACGCTCCATGGTGGCCGGGATCGAAGCGGGGATGGGCGCTGAAGGCCTCACCTGGCTTGAGGACTCCATCCAGCAGGCTCAATCCCCGCGTTTCGAGGCTGAGCGGATCCAGGGCATGGGGGGAGCTGGCTTCCCAGAGGGCGAGGAGCTGGTCGCCAAGCCGCACCACATGGGTGTTGGCGATGTTCTTGAGCCGCAGGTCAAAGGCATTGGCGAGGGCCCCACCCGGCTTGGGTGTGCCGAACACGCCGCGGTACAGGTAGGCGCCGGCCTTCTCCTCCTCCAGCCAGGCCTCAGTGCGCACGAAGCGGTTGCTGAGCTGGGCGCCGCCGGCGTCGAACCGCAGGGCGGTGATCATCCCGTCGCCGTCGAAAGGATGATGAACCCAGTGGCCGCCGCGCTCGAGACGGCCGGGTCCATTGCGGTAGAGGGTGCCGTTCAGATCGGCAGGGATCTCGCCCCGGGTGGCCACCAGAGAGACATCAGTGAGCTCCTCGCTGACATTGCGGAAGGAGCTGGCCCAGTCGGAGCGCTCGTAGGCAGGCGAGGCCGCGGCAGCAGGAGAAGCAACGGTCATCGGAACAGCCCACGGGAGGTACAGCGCCAGGCGCGTCTTCCATTATCAGGTAACGGAGTGTGAAGCCGTGGGCGGGCGAGGCTGGGGAACCGCACACGGGGGGCCATCAGCCGCCCAGGTTGCTCCAAGCCTGCCCGGCGCGCTCCAGCACCCCCTTGCTGCTGGGCACGGCACCGCTGCGGCGGGGGTCGATCTCCACCGCCTGATCGAGGGCCCGAGAGAACGCCTTGAAGCAGGCCTCAACGATGTGGTGGGAATTCACCCCCGCCAGCTGGCGGATGTGGAGGGTGAGGCCGGCGTTATTGACCACCGCCACGAAGAACTCCCGCACCAGTTCGGTGTCGTAGGTGCCGATGCGCTGGGCGGGGATGGCCAGGTCGTAGCTGAGGTGGGGCCTGCCGGAGCAGTCCAGGGCCACCTGCACCAGGGCCTCATCCAAGGGCGCCAGGAAATGGCCGAAACGCCGGATGCCGCGCCGGTCCGCCAGGGCCTGGGCCATGGCCTGCCCCACGGCGATGCCCACGTCCTCATTGGTGTGGTGGTCGTCGATGTGGGTGTCGCCCCTGGCGGTGATCTCCAGATCCAGCAGGCCATGGCTGGCGAGCTGGTGGAGCATGTGGTCGAGGAAGGGGACGCCGGTGGCCACCTGGCAGCGGCCGGTGCCATCGAGATTGAGGGCCACGTGCACATCCGTCTCGCCGGTGACGCGATGGATCTCGCCGATGCGCGCAGGGTCGGTTCGCGAAGAGCTGATGGTCACGCGGGCGAAGACAACAGGCCAGATCTGAATCATGCCAAACCTGCCGCTGCCACGCCCTGACGGCCGGAAACGCACATGGTGTGCGGCGCTACGGCACGGGACCGCCGGGGATGGTGGGGTGTGCCGTATGCCGACATGTCCGGGTGCCATCCTCGACCAGCTGCGCGCCGGGCACCAGCGCTTTCTTGATGGTCACGCGCTCCACCCCCACAGCGATCGCCTGCGGATGCTGGAGGTGGAGACTGGCCAGAACCCCGTGGCGGCCGTGCTGGGCTGCGCCGATTCGCGGGTGCCGGTGGAGCTGCTGTTCGACACGGGCTTCGGCGATCTGTTCGTGGTACGCAACGCCGGCACCATGAGCACCGTGGCCGCGATCGCCTCGCTCGAATACGCCGTGAGCTATCTGGAGGTGCCGGTGATCGTGGTCCTCGGCCATGCCGCCTGCGGCGCGGTGGCCGCGGCCTTCGACCGGGAGCTCAGCCTGACGCCGAGCCTGGCCCAGGTGGTGGGCCAGCTGCGTATGGAGCTGTTCAGCCTCGGCGGCGAACACAACCTGGAGGAAGCCTGCCGCCACCACACCCTCAATGCAGCCCGCAATCTTGTCGATTCCAGCGTCATGCTGACTGACAGGCTGAGGTCCGGCCGCCTGCAGGTGGAGGCGGCGTACTACAACCTGCACACCACCAGCATCGAGTGGATGGGCGCGGTGATGCCGATGCGGCAGGGGTGAGCGGAATGGACCGAAACAACAGATGTTTGCTCTTCGTCTTCAGAAGTGGAGGGGTCACATCCCCGTGATGCAATACCCCGCATCCACATAGATCACCTGGCCGGTGATGCCGCTGGCCAGGGGGCTGGCCAGGAAGGCGGCGGTGGCCCCCACCTCGTCCTGGGTGACGGTGCGGCGCAGGGGGGCCTTGGCTTCAACGTTGTGGATCATGTCGAGGATGCCGCCGATCGCCGAGCTGGCCAGGGTGCGGATCGGGCCGGCGCTGATGGCATTCACCCGCACCTGCTGCTCGGGGCCCAGCTCAGCCGCCAGATAGCGCACCGAAGCCTCCAGGGCCGCCTTTGCCACGCCCATGACGTTGTAATTGGGGATGGCCCGCTCCGCCCCCAGGTAGCTCAGCGTGATCACGCTGGCCCCTGGGCTGAACAGGGGCTTGGCGTGCCGGCACAACGGCGCCAGGGAATAGGCGCTCACCTCCAGCGCCCGGGCGAAGCCCTCCTGGCTGATGGCGCTGAAATCGCCCACCAGCTCCTCCTTGCCGGCGAAGGCCAGGCAATGGATCAGCACATCCAGCGAGCCCCACTGCTGGGAGACGCGCTGAAACAGGGCCTCAATCTGGGCCGGGTTCTGCACGTCGAGAGGCTCGAACAGCGTGGGGTTGAGGGGGGCGGTGAGCTCCCGCACCTTGCCTTCGAAGCGGCCCCGATCATCAGGCAGGTAGGTGATGCCCAGCTCGCAACCGGCCGCCGCCAGCTGCTGGGCGATGCCCCAGGCAATCGAGCGGTTGTTGGCGATGCCGGTGACGAGGGCCTTCTTGCCGCGCAGATCAAGGAGCATGGGGGACAGGGCGCCGGAGGGCGAAAGGGTGCAGTCCGGCGATTCTCCCGTACGCGCGGCGATCCCTCCCCTGGCCTGGCCTGCCCCCGGCGGCGACCTGGTGCTGCCGCCCTGGCCGTGGCCCGAGCCGGACGATCCTCCCCTGCTGCTGCTGCTGGATCGACGCCAGCCGCAGGTGCAGGCACTGATGGCGCCCCTGGGGGATCTGCTGGATCCGGGCGAACGGCAACGCCTGCGCCGGCTGCGGCGCCAGGAAGATGGCGAGCGGTTCCTGCTCGGTCGGGGGGCGCTGCGGCTGATCCTGGGAGGCTGGCTGGGGTGCGATCCCGCCGGCCTGGTGCTGGGGGTGGGGCCCCATGGCAAACCGGAGCTTCTCCTACGGGAGGCCGCAGGACCGGGGAGCGGGGGGATCCGCCCTCAGTTCAACGTCTCCCATTCGGGGGATCTGATCCTGCTGGGGTTTCACCCCGAGCGGCCGGTAGGGGTCGATGTGGAGCAGCGACGGCCGCTGCCGGAGTGGGAGGGCATCGCCGGCCGCTTTTTGTCACCGGAGGAATCGGAACGGATCCGGGCTCTGCCCATGGAGCGGCGCAGTGACGCCTTCCTGACGGCCTGGTGCCGGCTTGAGGCGGGCCTCAAGGCCAGGGGGCTGGGTCTGTTCGGCGGTGCCACATCGGGCTCTGGAGCCAGGGAGGATCCGGATCCGGACCACTGGCCCTTGGTGCTGCCGGAGGGGTATGTCGGCGGCGCAGCCCTGGCCTGAAGCGTCAGGAGCCTCCGGGCTGGGACTCCTCCGGTTCCTCCAGGTCGTCGGGGGTGAGGGGCTGGCCCAGCAGCCGCTTTTCGGCCCGCCGGATCGCCCGCGGGTCACTGAGCAGCTCGGGCTCCTCCAGCAGGGGCAGCACCGGCGGCCGGTGCTCCGCCGCAGTGCGGGGCGGCGGCTCCCAGACAAAGACACTGTCGGGGGCCCGCTGGCGGCAGAGGCCCTCCGCCTGGCGCCGCAGGGCCAGCCGCACCGGCCCCCGCTCCTGGGCCAGGAAGAACTCCTCCCGCGGGGCCAGCCCGAAGCTGGTGGGCTCCGGCCCGTTGCCGCCCTGGAGCCGGGCGGCATCGGGAAGCCAGCGTGGCCGGCAGACGCCGGGACGGCTGGTGTCGGTTTCGATCCAGATGTGCAGGCCCTTGCCGCCGGGCCGCGTCACCACGGCCAGCCCGTCGTGGGGCTGGTGTCGCGGCAGCGGGTACACCCGGCCACTCGGGCGCTGCTCGGCCGGCACGCAGCCGGCCAGCAGGATCACCATCAGAGGCAACCCCAGCAGGGGGCTTCCCAACGGACCGCGGGCCAGCGGGCAGAGGGGCGGCACAGGGGAGACAACGCGATCACGGCGATGATCCTTGCCCGGCCTCCCCATCCGCTCTGCAGCAAGGACGGCAGATCCATGGTCCTCACCACCTCCACCCTGCTGCCCCTGGGCACGGCAGCGGAACCAGGCTCGGACAGGAAGCATCGGTCGGATCCGCAGGCTTAATGTTGCCGCCATGCAAGTGCCCCCCTTCAGTCTCAGCGCGCAACTGCACCAGCTCGGAGACGCGCTCGATCACGCCGTCCTCCAGGTCTTGCGCAGCGGCCAGTACATCGGGGGGACCACCATCAGCGGCTTCGAGGCCGCCTTCGCCGACGCCTGCGACGTCCCGCACGCCATCGGCTGCAACAGCGGCACCGATGCCCTCGTGCTGGCCCTGCGGGCCCTGGGCCTCGGGCCCGGTGACGAGGTGATCACCAGTTCGTTCAGCTTCTTCGCCACCGCCGAAGCGATCAGCGCCGTGGGCGCCACGCCGGTGTTCGTGGACGTGGATCCGGACACCTACCTGATCGATCCGGACGCGATCGGGGCCGCCATCACCCCCGCCACCCGCGCCCTGATGCCGGTGCACCTGTTCGGCCGGCCGGTGGACATGGAGCGGATCATGGCCATCGCTGCCGCCCATGATCTGCGGGTGATCGAGGACTGCGCCCAGGCCAGCGGCGCCAGCTGGGCCGGGCGGCCGGTGGGCAGCTGGGGCGACGCCGGCTGCTTCAGTTTCTTCCCCACCAAGAACCTCGGGGCGGCCGGCGACGGCGGCATGGTGGTCTGCCGCGACCCGGCGCTGGCCCAGCGGATCCGGGAGCTGGCGGTGCACGGCATGCCCCGCCGCTACCTGCACACCGACCTCGGTTACAACAGCCGCCTCGATGCCATGCAGGCCGCCGTCCTGATGGTGAAGCTGCCGCACCTGGCCAGTTGGGTGGAACGGCGGCGGGCCATCGCCGAGCGCTACCAGCGGGAACTGGCCGGACTGCCGGGCCTGCTGCCCGCGGCCCCCGGCCCGGACGGCCACAGCTGGAACCAGTTCGTGGTGCGGGTGCCCCACTGCCCGGCGGCCACCATCGCCTGCGGCGGACGTTGCACCCCCGCCGCCGACAGCGCCAGCTACGGCCTGCCAGAGGCCTGCTGCCGCGACTGGCTCAAGCAGCAGCTGCAGGAGGCGGGCGTCACGACGATCATCTACTACCCGATTCCCATTCACCGGCAGCCGGCCTACGCCTCCCTCGGCTACGCCCCCGGCAGCCTGCCGATCACCGAACGACTCTGCGCTGAAGTGCTCAGCCTGCCGATCTTCCCCGAACTCAGTGTCGAGCAACAGGACAGCGTCATCGCCGCGGTGCGCCGCCTGGTGGGGGCCACGGCGGTGGTCGCCTGAAGCCTGACCCAGGCCCCCCTAGCCCCTGGGCAGGGCGGCGTGCAGGGCTTTGAAGCGGGCCTGCTGCACCTTATGGCTGACAATCGGCGCGGGATACCCACGCCGTTCCAACGGCGCGATCTCGCCGCTGAGCAGGTCGGCGGTGGCGACATGGGCCAATTCAGGCAGCCAGCGGCGGATGTAGGTGGCCTCGGGATCGAACTTGCTCGCCTGCGTGAAGGGGTTGAAGATGCGCAGGGGCTTGGGATCCATGCCGCTGCTGGCGCTCCACTGCCAGCCGCCGTTGTTGGCCGCCAGGTCGCCATCCACCAGCCGTTCCATGAAGGCGCGCTCGCCCCAGCGCCAATCCACGATCAGATCCTTGACCAGGAAGGACGCCACCACCATGCGGCAGCGGTTGTGCATCCAGCCGCTCTCGTTCAACTGGCGCATGGCGGCATCAATGATCGGCAGCCCGGTCAGCCCTTGGCACCAGGCCTGGAAGCGCGCCGGATCGTTCTCCCAGGGGAAGTGGCGCCACTGCGGCCTGTAGGGGCCGTCGGCCAGCTCAGGGAAATGGAACAGGGCCTGCTGGTAGAACTCGCGCCAGGCCAGCTCCTGTTCCCAGACGCCGATGGACGTCAGGGCCTCTTCGCTGCGGGCGAGGGCCCGGGCCCCCTGGGCGGCGGCCCAGGCCTGGCGGGGGCTGAGGCTGCCGAAACTGAGGGCGGCGGACAACCCGGAGGTGCCGGCCTCACCCGGCCTGTTGCGACCCGGCTCGTAGGCGGCCATGGGGCCGCCGTTCACCCCGCCATCGGCAAAGGCCTGAAGCTGGGCCAGGGCGGCCGCTTCGCCAGGGCGGCAGGGGCAGAGATCGACGCCAGCGAAGCTGTACCCCAGCGCTTCGGCCGTGGGCGGCGCCTCCAGCCTGGGCAGGGCGGCCCAAAGAGCGGCCCGTTCCGCCGGCAAGGCCGCGGGATCGAGATCCAGTAAGCCGGCAGGAGCGGCCACCGGCTCCAGGCTTTCGGCTCGCCCCTGCACCTGGCCACGCCAGTTGCGCAGGAACGGCCCATAGACCCGGTAGGGCTCGCCGGCTCCGGTGCTGATCGCCTCCGGGGCCACCAGCAACTGGTCCCAGTCCACCAGCACCCGGGTGCCCTGGCCCTGCAAGGCGGCCGCCACCTGCCGGTCGCGCTCCCGGCCGTAGGGCTCCACCTCGCGGTTCCAGGTCACCACGCTGGCGTCCACGGCCCTGGCGGCCAAAGGGATCAGGTCGGCCGGCCTGCCCTTCAGGATCAACAGGCGGCTGCCGGCCGCCTGCCAGCGATCCGCCAGTTCCCGCAGGCTCTCGCACAGAAACCAGACCCGGGCCGGCGCCATCAGCGGGCCGGCAAGACCCGCCGGATCGAGCACGAACACGCCCGTGACCGCCGGTGTGGCCGCCGCAGCCGCCGCCAGACCCAGGTTGTCGGCCAGGCGCAGGTCGCGGCGATGCCAGAACAGCCAGCGCTCCGGGGCCATCAGAGTCCCAGCAGCTGACGGGCGCGGTACCAGGCGGTCACGGTTTTGCCGTCCAGAGCCTCATCACCGCCGGCCAGGAGCGCATCCAGCTGGGCCGGCTCCAGCAGCAGCACCTCCATGTCCTCGTCGTCGTCGCCGGGGGGGCGGTCCTGCAGCAGGGTGAGGTCGCGGGCCAGGAAGAGGTGGATCACCTCGTCGGAGTAGCCAGGGCAGGGGTGCATGGCCCCCAGGGCATCCCAGCGGCTGGCGCTGTAGCCGGTCTCCTCCTCCAGCTCCCGTCGCATCGACCCCAGGGGCTCCTCCCCCTCCTCCAGGGTTCCGGCCGGAAACTCCAGCAAGCGGCCGGCCACGGCGAAGCGGTACTGGCGCAGGATCACCACCCGGCCGTCCTCGAGCACCGGCACCGCCAGGGAGGCGCCCGGATGGCGGATCACGCCGTAGGTGCCCTCGATGCCGATCGGCAGCACCACCCGGTTGAGCTCGAAACGCACCTTGCGGGCCTGCAGGGCGGCGGTGGTTTCCAGGTGCGTGCAGGGCTCGGGGGGCGGCAGGGGAGCCATGGGGCAGGCCGTTGGGGCCCCCAGTGTGACGGGCAGGGGCCAAGGGTCGCGGGACAGAGCGCGGTTGATGGCGCGGATCAGGGGCCCTCGGGCCAGCCCGGCCCACCGGCCAGGGCCAGGGGCGGTGGCTCCCCAGGCCGCAGCGGCAGGGCCGCCAGTCCATCGGCGGCTGAAACCGTGAGGCCGGTGGCTGCCGGCGGCAGGGGCAGATCCGGATCAATTGACGCCAGCGGGGCCAGCACGAAGGCCCGTTCCCGCAGCCGCGGATGGGGCAACACCAGCTCCGGCCTACGGCAGATGATGGTGCCGCACCAGAGCAGGTCGAGATCCAGGCGGCGGGGCCCCCAGTGCTCGCGGCGTTCACGGCCGAACTGGGCTTCGAGTTGCTGCAGACGCCCCAGCAGCCCCGCCGGATCGGGCCAGGAGGCTTCCAGCGCCACACTGGCTCCTGACCTCACCACCAGGACGGCATTGAGGTAAGGCGGCTGCCCCGGCGGTCCCCCCACCGGCGCCGTGCGGAAGCGCGGCGACCAGCGCAGCTGCAGTGGTGCACCGGCCCAGGCCTCCAGCGCCGTCGCCAGCAGGGGCCGCACGGCCGCGAAGCTGGCGGCCGGATCACCCAGATTGGCCCCCAGGGCGATGGCCAGGCTGGAGATGGGGCGGCGGGTCATCGGGTCCGGCCAGGGCCTGGCGGGCAGGGTATCGCTGCCGCCCTTCCGCCAGACTGCCCTCACCCCTACCCAACCACCGCCCCATGGTCGTCAGCGGGTCCCCTGCCGCCCCCGCCGGTGCCGCCCCCACCGGCAGCTTCCCTCTGGCCGCCATCACCGGCCACGGCACCCTGAAGCTGGCCCTGCTGCTGGCGGCGGTGGATCCTGGCCTGGGCGGCGTGGTGATCGCCGGCGGACGCGGCACCGGCAAGTCGGTGCTGGCCAGGGGCCTGCATGCCCTGCTGCCGCCGATCGACGTGATCGACCTGGCGGATGGTCCGGGGCTGCTGCAGGCCGATCCCACCCGACCCGACGAATGGGACGGGGCCACCCGGCGCCGCATCACCGAACTGGGCGGGGATGCCAGCGGCGCTGACCCGGCTGCTTTGCAGCCCACCCGGGTGATGCCGGCGCCCTTCATCCAGGTGCCCCTGGGCGTCACCGAAGATCGGCTGATCGGCTCGGTGGACGTGGCCGCCTCCCTGAACGCGGGGGCGCCGGTGTTCCAGCCCGGCCTGCTGGCCGAAGCCCACCGAGGCGTTCTTTATGTCGACGAACTCAACCTGCTCGACGACGGCATCACCAATTTGCTGCTGGCGGCGGTGGGCTCCGGCGAGAACCGTATCGAACGGGAAGGGCTGAGCCTGTCGCACCCCTGCCGCTGCCTGCTGATCGCCACCTACAACCCGGAGGAGGGGGCGGTGCGCGACCACCTGCTGGATCGCTTTGCCATCGCCCTGTCGGCCAACCAGCTGCTCGACACCGACCAGCGGGTGGCGATCACCCGCTCGGCCCTCGACCACGGCGCCTCCAGCAGCGCCTTCGGCGCCCGCTGGCAGGAGGAGACCGAGGCCCTGGCCACCCAGCTGCTGCTGGCCCGCCAGTGGCTGCCGGATGTGGCCATCGACCGCGAGCAGATCCGCTACCTGGTCACCGAAGCCATCCGCGGCGGCGTCGAGGGGCACCGGGCCGAGCTCTACGCGGTGCGGGTGGCCCGGGCCCATGCGGCCCTCTCCGGCCGCGACCGGGTGGAGGCGGACGATCTGCAGGTGGCCGTGCGGCTGGTGATCGCCCCGCGGGCCCTGCAGCTGCCGCCCCCGGATCCCGACCAGCCCATGGAGCCCCCGCCGCCGCCACCGCCGCCCCAGGGGGAGCAGCCCCCCGAGGAGCCGGAGCCGCCCCAGGAAGAGCCCGAGAACGACGAGCCTGAGGATCAGGACGACGACGATCAGGACGACAACCCGGAGGACCAGGCCCCGCCCCAGATCCCCGAGGAGTTTCTGCTGGATCCTGAGGCCACCGCCATCGACCCCGACCTGCTGGTGTTCGCCTCGGCGAAGGCCAAGAGCGGCGGCAGCGGCAGCCGGGCCGTGGTGTTCAGCGACAGCCGCGGCCGCTACGTCAAGCCGATGTTGCCCCGGGGCCCCGTGCGTCGCATCGCCATCGACGCCACCCTGCGGGCCGCCGCGCCGTACCAGAAGGCCCGCCGCGCCCGGGAACCCCACCGCAAGGTGATCGTGGAGGAGGGGGACCTGCGGGCCAAGCAACTGCAGCGCAAGGCCGGCGCCCTGGTGATCTTCCTGGTGGATGCCAGCGGTTCGATGGCCCTCAACCGCATGCAGAGCGCCAAGGGGGCCGTGATCCGCCTGCTCACCGAGGCCTACGAGAACCGCGACGAGGTGGCCCTGATCACCTTCCGTGGCGAGCAGGCCGATGTGCTGCTGCCGCCCACCCGCTCGATCACCGCCGCCCGCCGGCGGCTGGAGTCGATGCCCTGCGGCGGCGGATCCCCCCTGGCCCATGGCCTGGCCAGGGCGGCCCGGGTGGGGGCGAACGCCCTGGCCACCGGCGACCTGGGCCAGGTGGTGGTGGTGGCCATCACCGACGGGCGGGGCAACGTGCCCCTGAGTCGCTCCCTGGGCCAACCGGCGCTGGAGGGGGAGGAGCCGGTGGATCTCAAGGAGGAGCTGCGGCAGTTGGCCGGCCGCTACCGCAGCCTGGGTCTGCGGCTGCTGGTGATCGACACCGAGCGCAAGTTCATCGGCAGCGGCATGGGCAAGGAGCTGGCCGAGGCGGCCGGCGGCCGCTACGTGCAGCTGCCCAAGGCGAGCGACCAGGCCATCGCCGCCATCGCCATGGAGGCGATCAACGGTTTCTGACGGTGGGGGCGAGCCGGTCCTGGGCGGCCTGCCGCGCTGCTTTGGCCGCTTGCTCGCGGGCGTCCTGGCGGTCCTTACGGTCGCGGGCCGCGTCCACCTCGGCGGGGTAGAGCTCCTCGAAGAACCTGCCCAGGCCGATTGAGACGCTGCGGATGCCGTCGAGGAACTTCGGATCGCCGGTGAGCTTGCTCATGTCGCCACCGACGGCCGACCAGCGGTCGGTGAGCTGCTTGGCGTTGGTGAGGGTGGCCTGGAGGTCGGCCACGGTCTTGGGGTTGTCGAGCGCCGCCGCCAGGTTGCCGACGTGCTTGGTAGCCCTGGCGGCATCGGCACTGGCGAGGTTGAGGTTGCTCAGGATGGGATCCACCTTGCCCGCCGAGCGGTTCAGCTGGGTGACCAGGACCTGGGCATCCCGCAGGAACACCTGGCCGCTCTTGGTGAGCAGCTCAGTCTCCTTGGCGGTCTTGGAGAAAGCGGCGGTGGCCGCGACCATCTGGTTCACAAGCTGCTCCTTCTCGGCCTGCTCAAGCAGACCCTGCACCGTTTCGGTGACGGTGTCCAGGCTGGCCGCGGCGATGCCGCTCACCTTGCCGCCGTTGCACACCATCCGGGTGTTGTTGCAGCCCCGGTCCCGCGGCCCCGGCAGGCTGGCCGGCAAGGGGCTGCCGCCGGCCAGCAGGGACACCTGGGCATCCCCCCCGAGCAGGGAGGCGGAGGCGACACGGGCGATCAAAGGCCGGGCCAGCCGCAGGCGCGGGTTTGTGATCTCCAGATCGGCCAACACGGCCTCATCGGTGACCGTGACCTTGCGCACGTTCCCCACCAGCACCCCCCGGTAGGTGACCGGCGAACGCACGGCCAGGCCGGCGGCATCGGCAAAGCTGGCCCGAATTGTCCAGGTGTTCCCGCTCAGGGAGACACCACGCAGCCAGAACCACAGTCCCAGGCCACTGGCCACCGCCGCCAGCAGTGAAAATCCAACCAGGGCTTCACGAACACTCCGGCGCATGGGCTCAGTTCTCGGCCGGCTGCATCGGTCCATGCAGACTACCGCTCCGAAACTGGACCACATAGGGATTGGTGCTGACGCGGAAGTCCTCGACCGCACCGATCCAGCGGAAGCGGCCGTCATAGAGGAGGGCCACCCGTTCGGCGCAGCGGTCGATCGTGCTCATCACGTGGCTCACCACGAGCGTGGAGGCGTGGACGATGCGGGAGGTGCGCACGATCAGGTCTTCAATGCGGGTGCAGGCCACCGGGTCGAGGCCGGCCGTGGGCTCGTCGAAGAGCAGCAGGGGGGTGCGGGCCGACGCCAGGGTGGGGTCGTCGATCAGGGCGCGGGCAAAGCTCACCCGCTTCTGCATGCCGCCGCTGAGCTCACCGGGCATGCGGTCAGCAGTGCCCGCCAGCCCCACGGCCTGCAGGGCCTGGTCGACCCGCTCGGCGATCTCCTGCTCACCCAGGCGGCTGAAGCGATAAAGCAAAAAGCCGACGTTCTCCCGCACGGAGAGCGAGGCCAGCAGGGCAGGGTTCTGGAACACCAGGCGCACGTCCGGGGGATGGCGCTGATCCAGACGCAGGTAGGTCTGAGGTTCACCATGGATGAGCATCCGCCCGTCGGTGGGCAGCTGCAGCCCCGCCAGCAGCCGCAGCAGGGTCGACTTGCCCGCGCCCGAGGGCCCCACCACCACAAGGCGTTCACCCGGCGTGAGGCTGAGGTCAACCCGATCCAGGACCATGGTCTGGCCCCAGCGCATGCTGAGGTTCTCCATCTGGGCCGCCGGTGGAGAGGACGGCGGAACTTTCAACGCCAGTTGACTGAGGGCCAAGGAACCACGGCAAGGGGACCCCGGAGGCCCGGCTCCCATCCTGCCGGTTCCGGAGGGGCTTTTCATCCGTACAGTTCCGTTGGTCTGTGCCGCGTTGCCACGCCCTGCCCTTGACGCTTCGAGGCCCCGCTGCGAACGCCAGGCGGCGCCGAGGCGGCTCCCGCCCCGGACGCCCCCGCTGGGTGGGCCGCGGCGACATGCGCCAGCAGGATCTGATGAGTCGCTCGCGGCGGGCGGCGCGCTGGCTGCAGCCAGGTCTGGTGGTGAAGCGCTGGATGATCACCTCCGGCTTCGGGCTGGTGATCGCCTTGCTGGGGGCGGCGGTGTGGGCCGACCTGCAGCCGATCTACTGGACCCTCGAGACGATCCGCTGGGGCCTGAATCGCCTGACCCAGGTGATGCCCCGGGGGATCACCGGCCCGCTGGTGCTGCTGATCGGCGCTGCCATGGTCTGGCTGGGCCAGAGCCGCAGCTTCGGCGCCATCCAGCAGGCCTTGGCGCCGGAGAAGGACACCCTGCTGGTGGACGCCCTGCTGGCCCAGCGACGGCTGAACCGGGGCCCCAACATCGTGGCGATCGGCGGCGGCACGGGTCTGGCCACCCTTCTGAGCGGCCTGAAGCGGTATTCCAGCAACCTCACCGCCATCGTCACTGTGGCCGATGACGGGGGCAGCAGCGGCGTGCTGCGGCGAGAGTTGGGCGTGCAGCCCCCCGGGGACATCCGCAATTGCCTGGCGGCCCTGGCCCGGGAGGAGCCCCTGCTCACCAGGCTGTTCCAGTACCGGTTCAAGGCGGGCAGCGGCCTGGAGGGCCACAGCTTCGGCAACCTGTTCCTCAGCGCCCTGACCGCCATCACCGGCAGCCTGGAATCGGCGATCATCGCCAGCAGCCGCGTGCTGGCGGTGCAGGGCCAGGTGGTGCCGGCCACCAATGCCGACGTGCGCCTCTGGGCGGAGCTGGAGAACGGGGAGCGCATTGAGGGGGAATCCCAGATCGGCCATGCCCCCTGCCCGATCGTGCGCCTCGGCTGCACCCCGGAGCGGCCGCCGGCCCTGCCGCGGGCCCTGGAGGCCATCGCCCATGCCGACCTGATCGTGCTGGGGCCTGGCAGCCTTTACACCTCCCTACTGCCGAATTTGCTGGTGCCAGAGCTGGTCAGCGCCATCAGCGCCAGCAAGGCGCCGCGGCTGTACATCTGCAACCTCATGACCCAGCCCGGCGAGACCGACGGCCTGGACGTGGGCGGCCACCTGCGGGCGATCGAGGCCCAACTCGCCAGCCTGGGGGTGGAGCAACGCCTGTTCAGCGCCGTGCTGGCCCAGGAGCACCTGGCCGATTCCAGCTTGGTCGACCTCTACAAGC
The DNA here is from genome assembly GCF_024346455.1 of Cyanobium sp. Aljojuca 7A6. GTDB lineage: Bacteria > Cyanobacteriota > Cyanobacteriia > PCC-6307 > Cyanobiaceae > Cyanobium. Next base: position 45,825 of record NZ_JAGQCY010000006.1, on the reverse strand, counting down.
TGCACGGCGCCGAACCTGTCACCTGCGAAGCCTCAATCCTCAAGGCGCTGGGCTATGAAGTGATCCTGGCGCCGCTGCAGGGAGCCCGGCCCAGTGCCACCCTGAGGCACGAGCCGCGCAGTGTGGCCAAGGAAGTGATTCGGTACTACCGGAAGCACCGGAGGGATTGAGGGCCGTTAGCCTAACCTCTTTACACTGAAATTGATGGGCGCACTTCCTAGTAGAGCTTTCTTCACAAAGGTCAAGCAATGCATTTTCTAGTACGAAGGCCATCCTGGTCTCCAGGCAATGTCGGCGATGAGGCATTGCTAACCACACTCGAAACGCATCTGATGGAAGCCGGAATCTCCTACGAGATACCTGAACAAGAAGACTTTCAGAAAGCTCAGATAGAGGGCTACGATGCTTTGGTATATTTTGGAAATGACTGCATTGCATATTACGACATAAGCAAGAACTCTATTCTCAGATTCATATCGGCTGACAAGCCTATATATTTAATTAATACAAGCTATGGCGAAGATGCCATAAATAATGATTTCGTGTCTAAAGTCTCAAAGTATCGAAAGCTGTTTATTTTCGCCAGAGATGCGTACTCTCAAAGAATTCTAAACCGAAACTTTTCCTTTACAAATCAGCCAATCCTTGTGTCTGACCTAGCGCATCTGCGCAAAGCCACTCCCCTAGGATCAAGTCCAAGGATGGAAGAGTGGTTAGATTCATCAGACAAAAAAGTGGTGGGGGTAAATCTTCACGGAGACTTCAAGGACGGCAATAAGGCGGTCTACGAAGCCATGAGCACTTTCATAAGGCAGCATTCAAATGCCTACCGGTTTCTATTCATCCCGCACGATTCGCGAAAAGATGACTACAGGTTGCTGGCCAGCCTCGCAGAAGGCACAGACGGAGATATCTTCATAACAAAAGAGCTGGATTCGGGATACGAAAAGTCAGTCCTTTCAAGATTGTTCTTTGTGATAACCGGAAGAATGCATTTGGCAATTCTATCCCTATCTGCTGGTGTTCCATGCATAGCCATTGCCTACAATGGCATCAAGGCGATAGGAACTTTTGAACACTGGGATCTCTCGGATTATGTGGTTTCTGCACATGAAAGTGGGAAGATCTTACCCCATTTCGAGGCTGCCGTCTCAGATTATTCCCAAATTCGAAGCAAGTTGAAGGCCTCTAGGCCAAAGGTTGAAGAGCTGGCTTGGCGACAAATCAGATTACTTCGTACCCCTCCCGAGGCTGCCCCAAAGAGCTTAGCAAGTTACTTGCTTAGAATGAAGTATTTCCTTTTATTTAGGGTACGCTCGTACATTGGGCGTCCTTAAGAAGGCAAGATCGCGTGAACTGCAGTGGTTCTGAGCAGATTGAGGTGGTCTGGGTTTTCTGGACAGGGCCCATCGTTAACCTGTGAGGTGGGGTACCGCCCAGGGTTGAAAGGTATCACCATGGGCTCGGGGATGGTTGGCGCGGGGCCATCGCCAGCAAGGCTGTGATGTCGTGCATCACCGCCTGCATCCCGGCCCGAATCGGCCGACATCAGGCCAGCCTCAGCAGGTTCATCGCTGCGGTTCGCAGCGTTGCCATCGCGCAGGCGCCACTGCCCCGATAGCGGTGGCTGTCCTCATGGTGTCAAGCGACATCCGCTTTTGTTCCCGGACCATTTTTCGCTGTCGCCTGACACATGGAGCTGAGTCCCCCACTATCAGCAAAGAAGTCCGCTCGGTCTGACCCGTCAACCAGGGGGCCCAACCGACGACCATGCAACCGCCCTTCGACGCCGCTCTGCGGGAAGCCATCCGGATCCGGATGAGCCCACCGAACCGCGAGAGCATGGCTGAGATCGCCCGGGACACGGGGATCACGGCGCAGACCATCTACAACTGGCGTAGCCAGTGGCAGAAGCAGGGCCAGCTGGTGCCTGCCTCGACCAAGCCCCCAGAGCAGTGGAGCGCTGCCGACAAGCTGGCGGCCGTGATCCAGGCCGCAGGACTGAGCGGAACCGAGCTCGGTACGTTCAGCAGGGAGCGGGGGCTGTACCCCAAGCAGGTTGCCCGTTGGCGCCAGACCTCTGAGGATGCCAATGGCCCCAGCGCTCCGAGCATGGCTGATCAGCGGGAACTGCAGCGGAAAAATCAGGAGCAAGCGCGTGAGATCCGCCGCCTGCAGCGTGAACTGGACAAGAAGGATAAGGCACTCACAAAAGCAGCAACGTTGTTGTAGCGGAACGCTTCCGCGAAGCGGTTGCTCTCAAAGAAGTTCAACCAGATCTTTCAGCCGGACGAGGAGCATTGATCCCCTCTGAGGATCGTGGAGCGATCGTCGAGCTGCTGGAGGAAGGCATCAGTCGTGGCGTTTCGTCCAAGGCCATTGCAGATATTATCGGGCTTGCGACACGCACGCTAAGGCGATGGGGCTTGATGATTCGGGCCCAGGGATTCAGCCGCGATCAACGCAAGGGGGCGTCCAGGCATGTCATGCATCGTTTCAGTGAGGAAGAGCGCCAACAGGTTCTCTCCACTGTCAAGGATCCACGTCTTGCCGATCTCACGCCTGGTCAGACCGAGCGGACTTCTTTCCTGACGCAGGGGGTACTGCCATGTAAGGCCGCACAGCTCCCTGAGAGGCAAAACACCCAATGAGGTCTACAGTGAAATTGAACCCTGTTCCTCCCGTCCAGGGTTAACGATGACAGGGGACCGAACTGTCCAGCAAAAGGCACCCACCTCACACTTCTGATGACACGTGAAATCGATAATGTAGTTGACAACGGCCTCTGCATCGGCTGCGGCTCCTGCAGCCTAGGAATCTATCAAAACATCGGACTTGATAGATTTGGGAGATACAAGGCAACTTCAGGCCTGTCCCAAGAAGATGACCAAAGCAAGCAAGACAGGATCTGCCCATTTAGCAATAATTCCCTCAACGAAGATGATCTAGTCTCTCTTCAGGGACGAGAAGATGAGCTCAGATACGACCCAAAGATTGGATATTTTCTCAGCCTATGGACAGGTCATGTCAAATCTCCTCCCTACCGAGCCCAAGGCAGCTCTGGTGGCATTACGTCCTGGCTGCTAAACACACTGCTTTCCTACGACTTAGTTGATGCGGTCGTACACGTAAGGCCTGTCTCCCAGGGAGCCAGCAGAGACCTCTTGTTCAGCTATCAAGTATCGCGATCTTCAACTGAAATAAGCTTGGGTGCCAAGTCACACTACTTTCCAGTAGAGATGTCAGAAGTCCTGGCTCACATACGCCATACCCCAGGGCGTTATGCAGTGGTGGCCCTGCCATGTTTCGCGAAGTCGCTTCGCTCATTGATGGAAGTAGAGCCTGTCTTCAAAGAACGAATAGCATTCTTGATTGGCCTCTTCTGCGGACACTTGAAGTCGACTCGATTCGCAGAACTACTTGCCTATCAAGCAGGTTTCACTAGGAAGGCCATGACCAGCATCGATTTTCGGACGAAGATTCAAGGAAGAGATGCGGGAGACTATGGATATACAGTTTCCGACGGAATAAGAACTATCACCAAGCCCATGGCCGAGGTCATTGGGCGAGACTGGGGAATGGGCATTTTCAAGTACAAGGCCTGTGACTTCTGTGACGACATATCTGCAGAGGTCGCCGATGTATCGATCGGTGACGCATGGCTTCCGGAATACACTTCAGATAGCAATGGAACAAATATCTTCATAGCAAGAAATCAGGTCATTCATGAGCTGATCGTAGGAGGCCTTGCCAGGGGCGAGCTAGCACTTGACTCGGCATCCGTGGAAATGGCTCACAACTCACAGGCTGCGAACATACGGCATAGGATTGAGGACTTGCCGTACCGGCTATACGTTGAGGTATGGAGAAGAGGTTGGAAGCCAAAAAAGAGAACGCAACCATCAAGACAGATCTCGACCTCAAGAAAAGCCATTCAAGACACCCGACGCCTGCTCAGAGAAAAAATCCCTGTTCTTTGGGTGCAGCATGAGCACGAAGATAACAAGTATCAATTCTTCAAGCGATTAACACCTCTCATCAATAGGTATCAGTCTCTTTATCAGCCGAAGTTGCCATTCGGTCACCGACTCAAGGTACGGCTCCGCATTCGTGATCGCGTCAAACGGGCAAGGTCGATGGTAAAAGCTGCGATTCAGCGCATCAGGTGAAGGGGGTTCACCTTCCTTGATCGCCTAAGTTATAACCCTTACAACGAAGGAGAAGACCTGAAGGGACAGGCAAGAGCCTATCGACGCCGATATGGCCACGATCCAAAGGTGATCTGTGCTGATCAGATTTATCGAACGCAAGCCAACCGAGCCATTTTCCAGCGTCATGGCATTCGCGTGAGGGGGTCCGCGCCTCGGTCGCCCCAAGAGCGATCAATAGTTGCTGGCGGAGGAGAAGAAGAAGCAGTTTCTTGATGACCAGCGACAACGCAATGCAGTTGGGGCAAGATCGGCCAGGGGAAGCGACGGTATGGATTGGGTCTGATCCGCGTGAAGCTTGCCACGACCCAGCGTTCCGCAATGGCGTTGACTGTTCTCGTCATGAACTTCGACAAGCTCCTAGGGCTTCTTTTTGTCCTTTTGGCCTGCTGGCTAAAGCTGCTTCTGGCCCATAGAGCAGCTTGCAATTCCCATGTGGCGGTGTTGAATGATCAGCCTGCTACCGCCTGAGGATCCATCGGCAAGCTGGAGGGGATTCACCTGTGTTATCAGCTGAGGAGCCGCTTGTCATTCTCAGGAGACCCTAAGTAGCGGATCGAGCCCTCATTCTGCTTCCCATGCTTCGCTGGGGCAATCCATCGGCACCACCGTCTGAGCCAAACTAGGAATAGGGAAATTAATGCTGGATCTACTGTTGTACCTGCTTGTCGAAAAAGAAGGTTAACGTATCTCAATCATACAGAATAGACCTGGGAGGCAGAACTCAATACGCATCCTGCATCTCATAAAAATCAGGCTGCACGTAATCCTTTCTCAGCGGATACCCCTTCCAGTCCTCAGGCATCAGGAGCCGCTTGGGGTGGGGATGGCCCTCGTAGCTGATGCCGAACATGTCGAAGGTTTCGCGCTCCTGCCAATCGGCGCCGCGGAACAGGCCGTAGAGGCTGGGGATCGTCAGGGCGCCGTCGCGGGCCAGGAACACCTTCAGGCGCACTTCCTCCGGACGCACATCGGCCGGCAGAGGGCCGCTACCGCCGGCCAGGGCCGTCAGCTGATCCAGCAGCACGGTCATCTTCACCAGGTGATAGAAGCTCACCAGGCGGCCGCCCGGCCCCTCGTCGTAGCCGCCCTGGCACTGCAGATAATCGAAACCGGCGGCTTTCAGGGCCGTCGCCACCAGTGGCAGAGCCGCGGGCTCGACCCCCAGCATCTCCACCCCGTCGTGGTCGGGACCCAACGCCGCGGCATCAAAACCCTGGCCGCCCAGCCAGGCGCCCACCGGTCCGGGAGCAGGGGGCGTGAGCGAGGACTCCTCAGGCATCGGTGGTGGGGGCGTTGGTGGTGGCGGAGACAGTGGCGGCCATCGGCAGGCCCGCAGCGGCGGCAAGGGCCGCCTGCTGGGTTTCGGCCCGCAGGTAGGCACCGGTGACGATCGGATCGATCCGCCTCATCTGGTGGGGGATCGTGCAGTAGCGGTGGGTGGGGCGCAGGTTGCCGCGCTCGGCGAAGGTTTCGTTGCCCACCTTCTTGCGCAGCTTGATCACCGCATCAAAGATCGCTTCAGGCCTTGGCGGACAGCCCGGCAGGTAGAGATCGACAGGAATCAGCTTGTCGACACCGCGCACCGCCGTTGTGGAGTCGGCGGAGAACATGCCGCCGGTGATCGTGCAGGCGCCCATGGCGATGACGTACTTGGGCTCCGGCATCTGCTCGTAGAGCCGCACCAGTGCAGGACCCATCTTCATCGTGACCGTGCCGGCCACGATCAGCAGGTCGGCCTGGCGCGGGCTGGAGCGGGGCACCAGGCCGAAACGGTCGAAGTCGAAGCGGGAGCCGATCAGGGCCGCGAACTCGATGAAGCAGCAGGCCGTTCCATACAGCAGCGGCCAGAGGCTGCTGAGCCGGGCCCAGTTGTGCAGGTCGTCGAGGCTGGTGAGAATGATGTTCTCGGACAGGTCGGCGGTGACACCGGGGGCTCCCACGGGGCCGCAGGTGGCTTCGCGCAGATCGCGGAGCGCATCGACGGACAGGGAGCCGGCAGGGGGGGTGAGGGTCATGGTGGGGGGGGTGATCAGCTCCACTCGAGGGCACCCTTGCGCCAGGCGTAGGCCAGGGCCAGCACAAGGATGGAGATGAAGATCAGGGCCTCGATGAAGGCCAGCAGCCCGAGCCGGTGAAAGGCCACCGCCCAGGGGTAGAGGAAAACGGTCTCGACATCGAAGATGACGAAGACCAGGGCAAACATGTAGTAGCGGATGTTGAACTGGATCCAGGCACCGCCGATCGGCTCCATCCCCGACTCATAGGTGAGCTGGCGCTCCCCCTGGCGACTCTTGGGAGCCAGCAGCTTGTTGGCCACCAGCGCCAGCACCGGAACCGCCGCCGAAATCAGCAGGAAGCCCAGAAAGGCGTCGTAGCCGGAAAGCACAAACATCGGCAGACCCAACCTGGCGCGCATTCTGCCACCTGCCTCCAGGAGCGGGGGTAGCCGTCGATAGAGTCGTCAGGTATGGCCAGGCACGGGATGAGCACGGAACCGCCCGCAGAGACGCCCGCAGAGACGCCCATCCAGGCGCCCAGCGAAGCGCCCGAAGCCGTCGTTGACGACCCCGCCAGCCACCGCTTCGAGTGCCGCAGCTGCGGCTTCGTCTACGACCCGGCCGAGGGCGTCAGGAAGCTGGCGATTCCCGCCGGCACTTCCTTCCTTGACCTCGACCCGGTGGGGTTCCGCTGCCCCGTCTGCCGCAGCCGGGTGGGCGCCTTCAAGGACATCGGCCCCCGCAACAAGCCCAGCGGCTTCGAGGAGAACCTCAACTTCGGCCTGGGGGTGAACCGCCTCACCCCCGGCCAGAAGAACGTGCTGATCTTCGGCGGCTTCGCCCTGGCGTTCGCCTTCTTCCTCTCCCTCTACTCCCTGCGTTGATGTCTGCGCCCCTTCCTGCTCTGCCGGCCGTCCTGCGCCCGCTGCGCCCCCTGCTCAGCCTGACGCTGTCGCTGGTGCTCGCCTTCGGTCTCACGGGCTGCGTCACCACCGGACTGCCCATGGCGGCCGCCAGCCCCTGGCAGTCGGTTCCCCTGGACACCCGCTCCAACCCCCTCGACGTGGCCTTCACCAGCGCCGACCACGGGTTCCTGGTGGGCAGCAACCGGCTGATCATGGAAACCGACGACGGCGGCGCCAGCTGGCAGGAGCGGGCGCTTGATCTGCCCGAGGAAGAGAACTTCCGTCTGATCAGCATCGATTTCAGAGGCAATGAGGGCTGGATCGTGGGCCAGCCGGGCCTGCTGCTGCACAGCGACGATGCCGGCAAGAGCTGGAGCCGACTGCTGCTTGACACCAAGCTCCCGGGTGAGCCGTACCTGGTCACGGCCCAGGGGCCGAAGAGTGCCGAGCTGGCCACCAACGTGGGCGCCGTGTACCGCACCGACAACGCCGGCTCCAGCTGGCAGGCCCTGGTGGGTGACGCGGCCGGTGCCATCCGCGACCTGCGCCGCAGTCCCGAGGGCGACTACGTGAGCGTCAGCAGCCTGGGCAACTTCTTCGCCACCTGGGAACCGGGCCTGCCCGCCTGGCAGGTGCACCAGCGGGTCAGCAGCCAGCGGCTGCAGTCGATGGGCTTCCAGCCCGATGGCCATCTCTGGATGGTGGCCCGAGGGGCCCAGCTGCGCTTTGACGGTGACCCGAGCACCGCCGAGACCACCGAGAGCGGCGACTGGAGCAAGCCCGTGATCCCGATCACCAACGGCTACGGCTACCTCGACATGGCCTGGGATCCCCGCGGCGCTATCTGGACCGGCGGCGGCAACGGCACCCTGCTGGTGAGCAACGATGCCGGCGCCAGCTGGCAACGGGATCCGGTGGGCAGTGAGCAGCCCACCAACTTCTCCCGGATCGTCTTTGCCCCCGGCGACAAGGGCTTCGTCCTGGGTGAGCGGGGCGTGCTGCTTCGCTGGGTGGGCTGAACTGCGTCCCTCTGTAACCAACCCCCCGCCGCGCCGGCGGTGGTTACCTGTCGACCCCTAGGATCTTATGGCTGAACGCTTGTTGCTATGGCTGCCGGCTCCACAGGGGAACGCCCGTTCTTCGAGATCATCACAAGCATCCGCTACTGGGTCATCCATGCGGTGACCCTGCCAGCCATCTTCCTGGCGGGCTTCATGTTCGTGTCCACCGGCCTGGCCTACGACGCCTTCGGCACGCCCCGTCCGGATGCCTACTTCCAGGCCCAGGAAACCAAGGCTCCCGTTGTGAGTCAGCGTTACGAGGGCAAGAGCAGCCTTGATCTGCGTCTCCAGGAACCATGACCCAGTCCACCGCCCCCACCACGCCACGCAATTACCCGATCTTCACGGTGCGCTGGCTCTCCGTCCACGCCCTCGGCATTCCCACGGTCTTTTTCCTGGGTGCCCTGGCCGCCATGCAGTTCGTCCGTCGCTGAGACATCCATGCAGCGCAATTCCAACCCCAACAACCTGCCGGTCGAACTGAACCGCACCAGCCTTTACTTGGGCCTGCTGTTCGTCTTCGTCATCGGCATTCTCTTCTCCAGCTACTTCTTCAACTGATCGGGAGGCACCCCATCCATGAGCGGCAAGAAATCCTCACTTCCTGACGGTCGTATTCCCGACCGTCTCCCCGATGGCCGTCCGGCCGTGGCCTGGAAAAGCCGCTGGACCGAGGGGGTTCTGCCCCTCTGGATGGTCGCCACCGCCGGCGGCATGGCCGTCATCTTCGTGGTCGGCCTGTTCTTCTACGGCGCCTACGTGGGCGTCGGTTCCGCCTGATTCAGCCCAGAGTCGAGAATCATCAGATTGTTGGACGCTCCAATTAACGGGAGCGTCCATTTTTATGGGGCCCCTTTTTTCGCGCCGGGCTCCCCTCAGGCATTGAGCTGATCGAGGCTGAGCGCCAGGAACTCCGTCTCGCTCAGGAGGCGATCGCCCTGCCCCGCACCCCCCTCGGCTGGCTGCCCCCCACCGCCCGCCGAAAGGGACATCAGCCGCACGCTGCCATTGGCGGCCTCCTCATCCCCCAGCAGCAGTGCCCAGCGGGCACCGCTTCTGCGAGCTCGCTTCAGTTGCTTGTCGAAGCCTGATCCCGTCAGATCCAGCTGAACGGCCAGGGGTTCAGCGGGCCGATGGCGGCACTGACGGGCCAGCCGCATGGCGTAGGCCTCGCCCGCCACCCCCCGGCTCACCACGTAGAGGTCGGGCGCCGCGGCTGGCCGTTGCTCTGCGCCCTCGCCCTGCTGCGACTGGCTGAGGAGCAACACCAGCCGCTCCATGCCCAGGGCCCAGCCGACCGCCGGCGTGGGCGGACCGCCCAGCTGCTCCACCAGGCCGTCGTAACGCCCACCGCCACAGACGGTGGCCTGGGCCCCAAGCTGGCTGCTGGTGATCTCGAAGGCGGTGTGGCCGTAGTAATCGAGGCCGCGCACCAGACGGGGATTGAGCCTGAAGGGAATGGCGAGGGCCTCAAGGCCCTGCCGCACCCGCAGAAAGCGCTCGCGGCTCTCGCCACTGAGGGCGTCGGCCAGGGTGGGGGCCCCGGCCAGCAGGACCTGGGTCTGGGAATTCTTGGAATCAAGCACCCGCAGGGGGTTGGTGGCGATGCGCTGCTGGGAGTCGGAATCCAGGTCGTCACGATGGGCCTCCAGCCAGGCCACCAGATCGCTGCGGTAGCGCAGGCGGTCGTCGGTACTACCCAGGGAGTTGAGCTCAAGGGACAGGCCGCCCAGCCCAAGATCCATCAGCAGATCCCAGGCGATGGCGATGGCCTCCACGTCGCTGCGGGGATCAGCGTGGCCGAGGAACTCCAGGCCGATCTGGTGGAACTGCCGTTGCCGGCCGGCCTGGGGCCGCTCGTAGCGGAACATCGGGCCGCCGTACCAGAGCCGCTGGGGCCCCTGGGCCACCAGCCCATGCTGGATGGCGGCCCGTACCACCGAGGCGGTGCCCTCCGGCCGCAGGGTGCAATGACGCTCGCCCCGATCCTCGAAGCTGTACATCTCCTTGCCCACCACGTCGGTGGCCTCGCCGATGCCCCGGGCGAACAGCTCAGTCACCTCCAGCAGGGGCGTGCGGATCTCCTCGACGGCGGCCCGACGGAAATGGTCCCGGGCGGTGGCTTCGATCCGCTGCCAGAAGGGGGTCTGACCGGGCAGCAGGTCGACCATGCCCCGCAGGCTCTGGAGCGGTTTCAAGACGGTGCAGATCAGCGGAGATTCATTGTGCCCGAAGGGGTCGGCTCAGCCACCGAGGAACTCCTTGTACCAAGCCGCAAAGCGCTCGATCCCCGCCGCAATCGGGGTGGAGGGGCGGAACCCCACCCAGGCCGCCAGGGCCATGGTGTCGGCGGCGGTGGCCGGCACATCGCCGGGCTGCATCGGCTGCAGATCCATGACCGCGGGGCGTCCGAGGGCCTGCTCCAGCAGCGCGATGAACTGCAGCAGCGGTACCGGCTGCGCATTGCCGATGTTGAAGATCCGGTGGGGGGCGGCCGCCGTGGCCGGATCGGGACGGAGCGGATCGAAGCCAGGATCCGCCGTCGCGGGCTTGTCGAGGCAGCGGATCACCCCTTCAACGATGTCATCGATGTAGGTGAAATCCCGCTCCATGCGGCCGTGGTTGAACACCCGGATCGGCTCACCCGCCAGGATGGCCTTGGCAAACAGCATCGGGGCCATGTCGGGTCGCCCCCAGGGGCCGTAGACAGTGAAGAAGCGTAGGCCGGTGGCCGGCAGGCCATAGAGATGGCTGTAGGTGTGGGCCATCAGTTCATTGGCCTTCTTGGTGGCCGCGTAGAGGCTCACCGGATGATTCACTGGATCCTGCTCACAGAAAGGCATGTGGCGGTTGCCGCCGTAGATCGAGCTGCTCGACGCGTACACCAGATGCTCCACGGCGCCATGGCGGCAGGCCTCGAGGATCGTGGCGAAGCCCACCAGGTTGCTCTGGATGTAGAGCGAGGGATTGTCGATCGAGTGGCGCACCCCCGCCTGGGCGGCCAGATGCAGCACCCGGACGGGCCGCTCGGCGGCAAACAGTGCCGTCATCGCTTCGGCGTCGACCAGATCGAGCGGATGGAAGCGGAAAGCCCCTGGCTGGGCCATGGCCTCCAACCGCTCCAGCCGGGCCCGCTTCAGAGCAGGGTCGTAGTAGGCATTGAGATTATCGAGGCCGATCACCTGATCTCCCCGCGCCAGCAGCCTCTCGGCCACGGCCGCTCCGATGAAGCCGGCAACCCCGGTGACGAGGATCGGTGCCTGCGGCGTCAACGTCCTTCCCGCACCCGTTCCCGGAAGTAGGCGATCGTGGGCTCCAGCCCCTCGTCCAGGCTCACCGTCGGCTCCCAGCCGAGCAGCTCCCGAGCCAGGTCGATGACGGGCTGGCGCTGCAGCGGATCGTCCTGGGGCAGGGGCTGGGTGGTGAGCTCCAGGCCGGGCTGAATGCGGTCCCGCACCCGTTCGGCCAGCTGGCGGATGGTGAACTCACCGGGATTGCCGATGTTGATCGGGCCGGGGTGCTCGCCATTCATCAGGCGGATCATGCCCTCGATCAGGTCATCCACGTAGCAGAAGGAGCGGGTCTGGCTGCCGTCGCCGTAGAGGGTGAGCGACTGGCCCTGCAGGGCCTGGACGATGAAGTTGCTGACCACCCGGCCGTCATCGGGGAGCATGCGGGGGCCGTAGGTATTGAAGATGCGCATGACCCGGATTTCGGTGCCGTGCATGCGCTGGTAGTCGAAACAGAGCGTCTCGGCGATCCGCTTGCCTTCGTCGTAGCAGGAACGGATGCCGATGGTGTTGACGCAGCCCCTGTAACTCTCGGGCTGGGGATGCACCTCAGGATCGCCATACACCTCGCTGGTGCTGGCCAGCAGCAGCCGGGCCCCGACGCGACGCGCCAGGCCCAGCATGTTGTAGGTGCCGAGGAAGCTGGTCTTGGCCGTCTTGATCGGATTCGACTGGTAGTGGACCGGCGAGGCCGGGCAGGCGAGATGCCAGATCCGATCCACCTCGAGCCGAATCGGCTCGGTGACGTCGTGGCGGATGAGTTCGAAGTCGGGGTGGCCCAGCCAGTGGCGGATGTTGTCCTTGCGGCCGGTGTAGAAGTTGTCGAGGCAGATCACCTCCTCACCAGCCTGCATCAGCCGGTCGACGAGATGGGAGCCAAGGAAACCGGCCCCACCGGTGATCAGATTGCGCAGTGTCACTCAGCCCTCACCCACCCGCCAGACGTTAAGACCCGCTGCGCGAGCGGCGGCGGCATCAGCGATGGCGCGGGCGTCGAACAGCCAGGCCGGGCGGCGCATCACCGCCGCAATCGCTTTCCAGTTGAGCTGGGCGTAATCACGCCATTCGGTGAGGATCAGCACGGCGTCGGCGCCGCTGGCTGCCTCCTCGGGGGAAGCCGCAGTCTGCCAACCGCCGTCGGCCGCCGAAGCGGGCTGGCCCAGGTCGGCGCCGATCTGGGCGGGCGACACCTTGGGGTCCACGATCACCAGGCGGGCCCCCTCCTCGATCAGGTTCTGACAGATGCGGATGGCGGGGGCTTCCCGGGTGTCATTGGTGTCGGCCTTGAAGGCGAAGCCCAGCACCGCCATCCGCTTGCCGGTGACGGTGCCGAACAGCCGCTGGACCACCATCCGGGCGATGCGGTCCTGCTGCCAGGTGTTCAGCGTCACCACCTGCTCCCAGTAGGCCGCCACCTCCTCGAGGCCGTAATGGCGGCAGAGATAGACCAGATTGAGGATGTCCTTCTGGAAGCAGCTGCCGCCGAATCCCGGTCCGGCCTGCAGGAACTTCGCACCGATCCTGGAATCGGTCCCGATCGCCCGGCCCACCTCCCGCACATCGGCACCGGTGGCTTCGCACAGGGCGGCGATGCTGTTGATCGAGGAAATCCTCTGGGCCAGAAAGGCATTGGCCGTCAGCTTGGAGAGCTCGCTGCTCCAGAGGTTGGTGCGCAGGATCCGCTCCTGGGGCACCCAGGTGGCGTAGATCCCGGCCAGGGATTCGATCGCCGCAGGGTCCTCGCCGCCGATCAGCACGCGGTCGGGGGCCTCGAGGTCGGCGATCGCCGTGCCCTCGGCCAGGAACTCGGGATTGGAGAGCACGGCGAAGGTCTTGGCTTGCCTGCGATCGCCCTCCGGGCGGTTCTGCTGGGCGGCCCCCAGGATCGCCTTCACCGTCTCGGCGGTGCGCACCGGCAGGGTGCTCTTTTCCACCACGATCGTGTGGCCCCGGGCGGAGGCGGCCACCTGGCGGGCCGATACCTCGATCCAGCGCAGGTCACTGGCCTGGCCGGCCCCCACGCCCTTGGTCTTGGTGGGGGTGTTCACCGAGAGGAACACCATGTCGGCGGCGGCAATGGCCGCATCCACCTCGGTGCTGAAGTGGAGGTTGCGCCCCCTGGCCCTGCCCACCACCGCATCCAGTCCCGGTTCGTAGACCGGCAGACGCGCCAGATCCGGATCGTTCCAGGCGGCGATCCTCTCAGCGTTGAGGTCCACCACCGTGACCTGAATCCCGGGGCAACGGTCCGCGATCACCGCCATCGTCGGCCCCCCCACATAACCCGCACCGATGCAACAGATGGAGCGAATCGGCGAGGGGGCCGGATCCATGGGGGATGGCAGTGCTTCGGGGACATTACCGCCATCGGCTGGCTTTGGCCGGCAGCGGGTGTGGAGCACGGGGAGAAGCTTGGCGGTGGGGGAGGTTAAGGACAAGTAAGTTGAGATCGACCGCCTGACGGGGGGCCGTTTCTTGACCAAGGTCCTGCTCACGGGAGGAGCCGGATTCATCGGCAGCCACACCTGCCTGGCCCTGTTGGAAACCGGCCATCAGGTGGTCGTGGTCGACGATTTCAGCAACGGCAGTGCCGAGGCCCTGCGCCGTGTGGCCGAGCTGGCGGGTCTGGAGACCTGGAGGCAGGTCGCTGCGGATCACTGGGCGACAGCGGCGCCCGGGGCTGGCGGTCTCACCCTGATCCGGGGGGATGTGCGCTCCCCGCAGGATCTCGATCGTGCCTTCCAGGACGGGGCCGGCGGCATCAGCGCCGTGCTCCACTTCGCCGGTCTCAAGGCTGTGGGCGAATCGATGGCCGAGCCACTGCGTTACTGGGACGTGAACGTCACCGGCACGGTCCGGCTGCTGGAAGCCATGGGCCGCCACGGCTGCCAGACGCTCGTCTTCAGCAGCAGCGCCACCCTCTATGGCACCACCGACCAAGTACCGATCCCCGAGACGGCCCCCCTCCAACCCATCAATCCCTACGGCTACACCAAGGCCGCCGTCGAGAGGATGCTCACCGACGTGGCCACCAGCGCCCCGGGTTGGCGCATCGCCCTGCTGCGCTACTTCAATCCAGTCGGAGCCCACCCCAGTGGACAGATCGGTGAGGACCCCAACGGCCTCCCCAACAATCTCTTTCCCTTCCTGTGTCAGGTGGCTGGCGGCCGCCGCCAGCGCCTTGAAATTTTTGGTGGCAACTGGCCTACGCCCGACGGCACCGGTGTCCGCGACTACCTGCACGTCATGGATCTGGCCGAAGGCCATGGTCGGGCCCTCGATGTGCTCCAGGCAGAGCCTCCCCAGCTGCTCACCCTCAACCTGGGCAGCGGCCAGGGCCATTCCGTGCTCGACCTGGTGAGGACCTTCGAGGCCGCTAACAAACTGACATTGCCCTACGCCGTGGTGGAACGCCGGCCAGGAGATTCCGCCGTCAGTGTTGCCGATCCCCGCGAAGCGGAGCGGCGCATGGGCTGGCGGACCCAGCGCTCCCTGACGGACATCTGCCGCGATGGCTGGGCCTGGCAGAGCGCCAATCCCCAGGGCTACCGAAGCATGGAGTGGCCGCCCAGCGGAAAGCTCATCGGGGCCCAGCACGCGTCTTGAGGTAGATCCTCATCCCTTGCTCGCGCCGCACAAGCCGGAAACCGACGCGCTCTAGCTGGGCCGTTGTGAGGCTGTTGAGCGAGAGGTCAGCGTAGCTGGCGACCAGGTCCGGCTGCCAATGGTTGCTGGCCTGGGCGATCCGGCTCACGTATGGCGTGTAGGCCTCGCGCAGCACCACCAGATCAACCCGATTCCCATCCAGCCAGGTTCGCAGCGCGGCAGGCGACCCCAGGGCGCGCCGCAGGCCGGGGTACTGCCCCGACTCCACACTGGACGCGGCCAGTTTGGTGATGTCCCTGGCCGCCACAGGAGCCAGGCACTGGCGCGTGCCCACGACGGCGCCGACGTAGGGATCACTCAGCAGCGTTCGGCCCTTCAGCAGCGGTTCACGTTCACACAACTCGCGCAAAGGCCCCAGGATCGGTTCGATCGTGACCCCGTCCGCCTGGCGCACCTCCTCCAGGGGGGTCAGCAGATGGGGCACCTTGGAGACGAACGCATTGGGCCGGCCCCGAATCTCCAGTGGGAACGCCAGCACAGCGATCAGGCCGGCCATGGTGGCCATCAACACCCCGCGCGCGCGGGACGGCCGCCCCTGGCTGTTCAGCCGCCACCTCTGGTCCAGCGCCCAGGCCATCGCAGGGATGCTGATCCAGAACAGACTGGTCCAGACCAGCCGGTACGCACTGTCAGGCTCAATCAGCTTGAAGACCAGATCATTGGCGAAGGGCGCCCACCACTCCAGCAGCACCAGCGGCGCCAGCAGGGCCAGGGCCAGCACCGCGCCGGGGGGTTGCCGCCAGCTCCGCCAGAGCCAGAGACACACCCCCGAGAACGCCAGCGCGACCAGAAAGACCGGCTCCCAGGTGGCCACCGGCAGGCTGGGCCAGAAGTAGAAGAAGCGGTGGCCCAGAACCCTGTAGTCGTGAACGAAGCGCATGGTCTCCGGCCAGGCATAGAACGACTCGAGCCTTGGGTGCCAGGGCAACCGGTTGAGGGCCAGCAGGATCAGGCCGGCCCCAGCGGCGCTGACCAACAGACGCTGCCGTGAGGGCCAGAGCACCAGGCTGGCGGCGGCGGCCGCGATCAGCAGATTGCCGGTGAGAAAGGCCGTGACCCCATGGGCGTGATAGGCGAAGTACCCGCCCACCACCAGCACGGCTGTCGCCTGGCCCAACTGGTGACCCCCGGGCCACCCGGGTCGCTGCAGCAGCCCCAGAACCGGCGTAGCCGCGGCCAGCACCAGAGCGAGCCCGGGGAGGGTGCCGTTGAGGGCAATCTGATGGAAGAAGGAAAAGTTCTGGTGCCCCATTCCCAGCAGGAACAGCAGGGCCGTGAGCCAGCAGAGGGCCACCTTGCTGGTGAGGCGCAGGCTGAGCTGGCAGCTGGCCAGCATCACCAGGAAAGTGTTCAGTGCCGCCAGCAGGCTGGCCCGCTCCGGCTCAAGTGCTTCCGGGAATCCGAACAGGTAGCTGGCCGCGGTAAAAAACCAGTTAGCCGGTGCGCTGTAGCGCAAGGGATCGAGGCGCACCGTCTCCAGTAGATCGCTGCCGAAATAAGTCGCGTAATAGACGAACCCATCGGAGGGAAATTCCATAATCACTCCGCGCCACCCCAGGGCGACCGCGCACAGAAGCGCGGGAGCTACAACCGCCAGCAACGGCCGACCCAGGGCACGGTCCGCCAGCCGCTGGCGCCAGCGGCGCGGCCGGACGACCAGGGCTGCCGCCACCACAAGCAAATCCAGAACCACCAGCAGCCCGTAGGACTGACGCAGGCTTGGCCCCGCCGGTAGCAGGGTCAGCCAGCTGACAGCGGCCCAGGAGCCAACGCCAAGCACCAGCACCTGCCAGGTGGGTCGCCGCCAACGCCAGCCCCACAGCAGCGGCGCCGCGATGGCCAGCAGCAACGGGGCCAAGGGGTCGGTCAGCGCAGGCATCCGGCGCAAGGCAAGCCGCTGGCTCGAGACCCTAAGGGATTAGGGACCTTGGCCCACCCGCCGCAACGGTTCAGGTCCGCTCCAGCTGGAGCCGCTCGCCCCGGAGCTGACGCAGCCGCTCTCCCAGGGCCGGTCCTGGCCGCAGTCCCGAAGCGATCAGGTCGGCCGCCGGAACCGGGGAACTCAGGTGACGCCAGCGGCACCACCAGCGCAGCAGGGGCCGTCGGGGCAGCGCCCCGCTCACCAGCGCCAGGGCCACCGCCTCGGGGGACCAACCCGGCTGCTCCAGAAAGGTGCTCCAGGCCAGGGCCGTGCGGGGCACCGCCCCACAGGTTCGCCAGGCCTGGCGCAGCAGGGCCAGCTGGGCCAGCAGCCGCAGCTGCCCGTGGGGCAGCTGCAGCCGCGTCGCCACCGTTGTGGCCACCTCGCTGACAGCCAGCAGAGCCGCCAGGGACGGCAAGCCGCTGCGCCGGGCCCAGCGCAGGCGCAGACGCCAGCTGACATCAGCCTGCAGGGCTGGATCCACCAGCACCAAGGCGCCCCAGGCCTGCAGGGAGGCCATGGCCTCCGGCCATGGTTCCCGCTCGAGCAACAGCTCCAGTTCCATCCGCAGCCGTGTACCGAGGGCGGGGGGCACCCGGCCTGCGCCGCCGATGCCGCTGCGCTCCCCCCAGGGCCAGCGGGCCAGGGTGGTGTGCAGTTGCTCCAGGCTGGCGGGAGCCAGGCTGAACCCAAGACGGGCGGCGTAGCGGGCGGCCCGCACGATCCGGGTGGGGTCGTCTTCCAGACTCCTGTCATGCAGCAGGCGCAACTGGCGGTGGGCCAGATCGACGCCTCCACCGTGGGGATCCAGCAGGCGCAGGCCTGACCCGGGGAGGTCAAACACCAGGGCCATCGCGTTGATACTGAAGTCCCTGCGGGCGAGATCGTCCTCCAGGGAGCCGTAGGAAACGATGGGGTTCTCCCCGGGGGCCGGGTAGGTCTCGCTGCGGGCTGAGGCGAGATCCAGCAGGATCCCATCGACTTCCAGCTCCACTGTGCCGAAGCTGCGATGGAACTGGCAGAAGCCCACCGCCGCGGCCGGAGCCTCTCGCAGCAGCGTCTCGGCCAGGCGATGGGCCGCCGGCCTGGGATCGGCCGGATCGGCCTGCGGGTCGAGCTCCACCACCAGATCGAGGTCGGGCAGGCCCCGGAGGGGATCGAGGTGCACCCGATGCAGCAGCAGGTCCCGCACCGCGCCGCCCACGACAGCCAGCACCGCACAGTCGCTCGACTGCTGGAACGCGGCCAGCAGCCGGGGAGGCAAGCAGAGATCCCGGGGGTCGATCACGGAGACCGTCATCGCGGCAGGCCCATGGAGCGGCGTCCAGAAGGCGCACGGTACACTCGGCCGATCGACATCGTGTCTGGTGGCGATAGGGGAATCATGGTGACGTTTCGGTCTTGATGCTCAATGATTGATGCCCACCTCCTGATCCGGAGCCGGCCGAATCAGGCCCAAGCCGCAAGGGTCGCATGGAATGACTGACAGCTTCAAGAAGATCCTCAAGGCCCCCTTCGGCCTGTGGAAGAAGATCAAGATCAAAATCTTCATCCTCAGCAACTATTTTCAGGCTCAGATCGACTACCTGTTCGGCCCGTATGGCCTTCGCGGCACGCCGGAAAAACGCCTCCAGCCGATCGCTCCACAAGCCGACAGTGAGCGAGCCAGTCCCACCAGCAACTCCATGGCGACCGCCGGCACACCGGAAAGGATCGCCCTGTTCATTGCCTATGCCAAAAGTCTGACCCACTCGAACAGGGCGTACATTGAGACCCTCAAAAAAGCAGACTTTGCTGTTGTTTATATCAACAACGAGCGCACCACTCCAGAGGCTGCCGCTGCCCTTGCCGAGCTGTGTTGGCGTGTCTTCGATCGCCACAACATCGGCCGGGATTTCGGTGGCTTTCGGGATGGGGTGCTGCTGCTCCACGGGGAAGGACATCTCGATCGCTGCCAACTGCTCTGCATCGCCAATGATTCGATGCAGTTCATCCCTGGCCGCAATGCAAAGGCGCTCATTTCTAGCCTGAAAGCCTTCGCAGACTCCCAGAAACAGGCGCTATTCAGCCATATCAGCCATCAAATCCAGACACACTACCAATCCTATTTTCAGGTTCTCAAACCAGAGATATTCCGCTCAAAACCATTTCTGCAGTTCTGGAAAGATTACCGGCCGCTCTCCCACCGTGGCCATTGCATTTACAACGGAGAAATTGCTCTCTCTCAAATGGTTTACAGGCGCTTTCCAGCCGTCGATACGCTTTATACGAGCGACAAACTCCAGGAAGCACTAGAGAACCATTTCAGCGCAGAAGGTGGAGTCCCCGCCGAGGAAGTCCTCAGGCTCATGCCATCTCCAGCTCGCACCTCCCAGCGGCGCAAGATCGGCTATTCCCTGCAGCAGCTGATGCAGCAGAGCGAGCACCACGAAAAACTTACAGGAGCTCAGCTTTACAGCGTTGCTGACCTGATCGAGAATGGGAACCCCAGCCACATTGCCGCCTTTCTCTACCCGTTCTACCTTCTCTGTCCATTCATAAAACATGATCTCTGCACCGCTGGGAGCTACACCATGGCTCAGGCCATCAGCCTGTTCCGAGAGGCGTCTCGTCAATCCTTGGGAGCCGGGGAGAGTGCACAGATCGAGAGCCTGGTTGACGAGTTCAAGGATCTCATGTACAGCCGTGGCATACCTCTCAGCTATGACAACCGCCCGTGGGAAGCCGCTATCAAGGGGATCACAGGCACCTTCGTTTATCCCTCCACCTATGAATGAATTCTGTTTAGATTGTGGGGCCATGAAGATCGGCTGATGGCGAGCTCACTGGATAGGGCCACCGTCATCTACTTCATAACAGTGAATTATCACTGTGGGGATTTCATTCGCGGCTTGATTGAGACTACCTTGGCCAGCGGGGAGGACTGCGACTCCTTCAGGTTCATCATCATTAACAACTCCCCCTCCGACCAAAGCCTGCGCCAATGGATTGAGGCCGCCTCCCTCCCACTGCCGGTGCAGCTGCTTGAGGCAGGCGCCAACCTCGGCTTCGGCAGCGGCTGCAATCTGGGGCTCCGCCATGTGTGGCAGACCGACAGACAGGCTCTGGCCTGGCTGATTAATCCAGATGCCCGCCTGGATGCCGGCGCCATCGCCTACGTCAGGCAGTGCCTGCGTGACGACCCCCAGATCGCCATGCTCGGCACCCGCATCCGGGATCCCCGCGGAGAGGTCTGGTTCAGCCACGGCAGCTTCAACCGCTGGACCGGCCAGCTGGGTCATCGCTTTCCCAACGATGACTGCAGCCCCACCCCCGTCCGCACCTCGCCCACCCGCTGGGTCTCCGGCTGCAGCATGCTCTTCCAGCTCCGAGTCTTCCGGGACTGCCCCGAATTCGACCCCCAGTACTTTCTCGATTACGAGGATGCCGACATTTCCGAACGCCACCACCGGCTGGGCTATCGCCTGAGGGTCACCCAGGCCGTGCTCGTGGAGCATCAGGTCTCGGCGATCACCCAGCGCGCCCCACGGGCCAAGTACCAGCACGCCACGTTCAGCAAGCTGTACTTCCTGCATCGCCACGCCACACCCCTGGCCCTGCTGCTCAACCTTCTGTACTACGCGCTCAGGCCCCTGAGTTTCTGCCTCTCCGATCCGGCCCGGGCCCGGGGCCGCTGGTGGGGACTGGGGGATTACCTGCGCTGGAACTGGCGACAACTGCTGCGCCGCCCCGGCCTCCTCCATCCCCGCACCTCCTTCACGATTTCATCCTGAGAAAGCGGCCGCCGAGGGCCATCAGGGTGGGCCAGCGCTGGGCAGGGGGGCAGTAGCGCCAGAGAATCGCCGCCACCGCTGGAAGATAGAGATGGGACTTCGGGTGGAAGAAGGTAAACAGAAGGCCCCGCAGGCTGCCCAGGGGCAGGCGTTTCTGCACCTCGCCAAAGTCGTTGAGAACCACGATGGCCGGGGTCACTTTGGCCGCGAAGCCCCGGCGGACCGCCCGCATCACCCACTCGGAATCGGCGTGATAGTGGGGCAACCAGACGGCGTCATAGAGCCCGACGCGGCGAAAGACGTCCTGGCCGATCAACACCCCGTTGCCCGGCATTGCCTCGGCCTCCATCACCTCGGCCTGCGCTACCGCCGGCTCCAGCTGGCTGGCCAGGTCGTCGTGGTGGGCCAGGCGCAGGAAGCGTTCCGTGCCCCAGTCGGTGCTGGTACCCAGCGCCCAGATCCGCCCAGGTTCGGCCAGCAGGTCGATGCGGCTGCCCAGGATGGCGCAGCTGTGCAGCTGAGCCAGGGCCACCATCCGGGCCACGTAATCAGCCGGAACGACAGCGTCGTCGTTGATGGTGAGCACATAGTCGGTTCCGGCCGCCAGGGCCTGCCGTACGCCCCGGTTGGTGGCACCAGCCCAGAAATCCCGATCCCCGGCCTTCAGCACGGTCACGTGCGGATGCTGCTGGCGGATCGCCGCCACGGTGCCGTCACTGGAGTTGGCATCGACCACCACGATCCTCAGGGCCGAGTAGGTCTGGGCGGCCATGCGCGCCAGGAAGCGCAGGCTGAGTTCGCGGCGGTTACGGGTGGGCACCACGGCGGTGACCAACGGCAAGCTCATGCCGGTTCGATCGGGGCCAGGCGTGGATCAAGGATCTTCGGCCCCATGCCCTCGAACTTGACCGCGATCGAGATTTTCTCACCGCTGCCGAACAGATGGGTGACATGCCCCTCGCCGAAGCTGCTGTGCCGCACCCGATCCCCCACGGCCCAGGTTCGAGCCGCGCTGCGGCGCCGCACGGCATTGGCTGGATCGCCGGCCGCCCCCCCGGCCGCCACCCGTTGACTGTCGTCGCGATCCACCCGGGTGAGCCGCTCCAGCCGCTGCTCCCGCCGCAGGGCCGCACCGCCACTGCGGGGAATGTCGCCCTGCAGCAGCGCCTCGGGCAGCTCGGAAAGGAACACCGAGGGCACTGCCGGCTCCCGCATGCCGCCCCAGAGCCGCCGTTCGCTGGCATGGGAGAGGAACAGCCGTTCCTTGGCCCGGGTGATGCCCACGTAACAGAGGCGGCGCTCCTCCTCGAGGGCGGCAGGGTCTTCAAGGGAGCGGTAGCTGGGGAAGAGGCCCTGCTCCAGCCCCACCAGGAAGACCACCGGAAACTCCAGCCCCTTGCTGGCATGCAGGGTCATCAGCGTGACCCGATCGGCCTCGGTGTCCTTGCTGTCGGCATCACTGGCCAGGGCGGCCGAGGCCAGGAACCCCTCCAGGGAGCCCTCCTCGTTCTCCTCCTGGTACTGGAGGGCCGCATTGACCAGTTCCTGCAGGTTGCGCCGCCGTTCCTCCGATTCATCGGTGGCTTCGGCCAGCAGCTCGGCCAGATAGCCGCTCTGCTCCATCACCCGCTGCACCAGCTCGGAGGGGGGAGCGTCCTGCAGACGGCGGCTCAGGTCGGCGATCAACTCCTGGAACTGCAGCACCCCCCGGGCGGAACGTCCGGCAAGGGAGCGCACCGCCTCTGGATCGCTCACCACCTCCCACAGGGGCAATCCCAGCTGGTTGGCCGCATCGGTGAGCCGCTCGATGGTGGTCTTGCCGATGCCCCGCCGCGGCACGTTCAGCACCCGCAGCAGGCTGACGGTGTCGGCCGGATTGACCAGCAGGCGCAGATAGGCGAGCACATCCTTGATCTCGCGGCGGTCATAGAAGCGCAGGCCCCCTACGACGATGTAGGGAAGGCCCCAGCGCACCAATGACTCCTCCATGGCGCGGGACTGGGCGTTGGTCCGATACAGCACGGCCATGTCCCCCCAGCGCAGGTCGGGGTGGGCCGCCTCCAGCATCCGCATGCGGTGCACCACGGCCTCGGCCTCGGCGATCTCGTCGTCGCAGCGGGTGAGGCTGATGGGCTCGCCTTCGCCGCGGGTGGGGCGCAGCACCTTGTCGATGCGCTCGCTGTTGTGGGCGATCAGGGCGTTGGCCGCCTCCAGGATCGTGGCCGTGGAGCGGTAGTTCTCCTCCAGCTTCACCATCGTGCCGGTGTCTGCATCGATGGAGCCGTCGCCGAACTCCTTCTGAAAACCCATCAGGATCGTGAAATCGGCGGCCCGGAAGCTGTAAATGCTCTGGTCGGCGTCGCCCACCACGAACACCGAGCGCCCCTCCCAGTCGTCGAAGCTCTCGGGGGCCTGGCCGTTGGCGACCAGCAGCTTGATCAGGTCGTACTGGGTTCGGTTGGTGTCCTGGTATTCATCCACCAGCACATGGCGGAAGCGGCGGTGCCAGTAGTGGCGGATCTGCTCGTTCTGCTGCAGCAACTGCACCGGCATCAACAGCAGGTCGTCGAAGTCGAGGGCGTTGTTGGCCGCCAGAGCACGGCGGTAGCGGCGGTAGGCCTCGGCCTCGTGCTTGCCGCGGGGGCCGGCATGCTCCTCCTCAAGACGCTCCGGCAGCCAGCCCTGGTTCTTGGCGCTGCTGATCGCCCAGCGCACTTTTTTGGGCTCGAAGCGCTTCGGATCGAGCTGCATCTCCTGGGTGACGATCTCCTTGACCAGGCTCTGGGCATCGCTCTCGTCGTAGATGGAGAACTGGCGCGTCCAGGTGAGCCCCTCGGGATCGCGGAACTTGTCGATGTCGAAGCGCAGCAGACGAGCGAACAGGGCGTGGAAGGTGCCGATCCAGAGATCCTTGATCACCTCCCGGTAGATGCGGCTGCGCAATTGCTTCTGCTCCCGGGCCGGCAGGGTGCTCCAGGGCTGACCGAACTGGCTCTGGGCCAGGCGCTGGGCCAGCAGCAGCTCCAGACGCTCCTTCATCTCCCGGGCGGCCTTGTTGGTGAAGGTGACGGCCAGTACCTGGGCCGGATCCACCCCGTGGTGGCCGATCAGGTGGGCGATGCGGTGGGTGAGGGCCCGGGTCTTGCCGCTGCCGGCCCCAGCCACCACCAGCAGCGGACCGGTGTGGTGATCGACCGCCCGTCGCTGGGCTTCGTTCAGACCGGCCAGAAAACTCACAGGCTCCGGCGGAGAAGTTTCATTTTTGACGTTAGCAGCCCTGTTCCATTGAACGTGTTGGTCGGATCAGATCCTCGACCATTGCATAGACAAAGTGAGACCAATTAACTCCGTCAGATGACGGAGAAAGCCTCAACAAAGAACGATCCGATCAATCAACCAAACCACTCAATCAACCAAGAGGACTGGAAAGTCGCCGCTCGAAGGAAGCCAAGTCGTTGAATGTATCAGAGCGCTGACGCAGTTGCTCGAAGGTGCCGAAGGCCTTGATGCGACCGGCCTCGAACTCAAAGATGCAATCGGAGCGCATCACGGTGGAGAGGCGATGGGCGATCACCACCAACGTGCAGCGGCGTCCGATCACTTCGATGGCATCCATCACCTCGGATTCGGTGCGGTTGTCGAGTGCGCTGGTGGCCTCATCCAGCACCAGGAACTTGGAGTTTCTGTAGAAAGCGCGCGCCAGGGCCAGCCGCTGCCTTTGGCCTCCTGAAAGCCGGATGCCATTGTCGCCGATCGGCGTGAACAGGCCCAGGGGAAGATCGGCGACGATATCGGCCAGTTGGGCGGCCTGGAGGGCCTCCCAGACCCGCATCTGATCGACCTCATCCACCTCTTCGGCAAAGGCGATGTTCTCGATGATGTTGCCGTTCAACAGATTGATCGCCTGGGGCACGTAGGCGCAGTTCGCCTGCCAGGCCGGCACGTCGGCATCCACCACCTCGATGCCATCCAGCTTGAGGGTGCCAGAGGAGGGCCGCAGCAGGCAGAGCAGTTGGTTGGCCGTGGTTGTCTTGCCACTGCCGGTGGCGCCAACGAAGGCCACACGGGAGCCGACCGGAATGGACATCGAGATGTCATGGAGGACATTCACATCGGAACCGGGATACCGATAACTGACGTTGCTGAGGCGGATCGCTCGCTTCGGCATCACCCCATCGGGAGAGGGCACCCCTTCGGAGCGGATGGTGAGACGACCTTCGGGCAGTTCGATCAGCTTCAGCGTTTCCTCCAGATCAGGCAGTCCTGCCCGCAGGGAGGTGATGGCCCGGAAACTGTCCTGCAGGGGGGGTGTGAGCTTCAAGGAGGTCACCGCCACCGTGGCCAGGAATGGAATGATCTTCAGCAGCGCGCCCGGATCCGGATTGGCCAGGAGTGGTAACATCCCTGCCGCGAAGATCATCGTGATCCCGAGGGGTTCGATCAACGCCCGTGGAGTCTCCGGCAAGACATCAGCCTTCCAGATGAAGGGAATGGTCTCCCGACCTGCCTGCTGATAATGGCGCTCAAAGTAGGGCTCCGAGCCGGTGAGCTGAACATCCAAGATCGTTCGCATCGATTCCGAAAGAATCGAATTGGTTCGCATCTCAAGCAGGATCCTCTGCCGTGCCGCAAAGCGCAGGAAGGGGGTGATGGCGGTGGAGATCAGTAAATAACCGGCGAGAAGCCCAAGGATCAACCCCACGGCCAGCAACTTGCCGACGAAAAGCATGCCGGCAGAAAGCAGGGCAATCACGAACACGCCACTGGCCAGCTGCAGCAGTGGCAGCACGACAATGTCCGCAACACGCGACACATTGATCAGCACCTTGGCGGAGATATCTGATTTCGACTCACCCAGAAAATAGACATAAGGCTGGGCAATCAACTTGCGCTGCGCCATGTCAGAAAGATCACGCCAGATCGAAGCCTTGAGCCGCAGCTGAAAGGCGCGCAGCAGAAGTTTCGAAAGTGAAGAAAACCAGGCCGCCGCTACAAACGCGACCACCAGCACCACCACCTTGACGCGTGGATCTTCAGGGACCAGACCTTCCCAGGGGATGGAGGGGCGATTCTCACCGCCAACGACCACCGTGAACAGCCGGGCCACCAGGGCCACCACCACCAGATCGGCGATACCGGCAAGAATCGCCAGGGGGATCAGCCGAATCAACGCGCGCTTGCGGCGCCGCGGCAATTGAGCCAGAAGTCGCGCCAAACTCCTGAAGGTTTGGCTTTTACGAAACATCTGGTCAGACTTTTGCGGGAATCGTACCCGTGCACTCAGAAGGGCCGTCCCGGCGGCAGCCAGTCAATTCAGTGATCGCCACATGGTCTCAAAACGTCGCCGCCACTGGTCGAAGCGCAGGGCCAGCAAGGGGGGCGAACGCAGCGGCGACGCCCCCTCCAGCAGCAGGTGGGTCCAGTGGGCATCCATGGCCTCCAGGGCTGTGTGCCAGCGCTCCTGCAGCACCGGCTCGCTGCAGGCCTCCAAGAGGCTGGAGAGCCGCGCCGGCGGCGGCAGCCACGCCGCCGGATCAGCCACCGCCGCCTGAATCCGCTCCAGATCGTTCTCCAGGCTGCCGCAGCCGATCTGGTGGCCCACCACCCCCGGGTCAAGGCTGTCGGCCAAGGCATGGTTGAGGCTGCTGAACACCACGCAGCCGCAGGCCAGGGCCTCCAGCGGCGGCAAGCCAAACCCCTCGCTCACCCCTCGGCCGCGCCAGTAGTCGGCGGAGTCGTACAACACCACGGCCGCGCTGTTGAACAGATCGGTCAGATCGTCCACCCAGCCGCTTTGCACCTCGACCCGCAGCCCTCGACGGCGCAGGGCCGGCACCAGATGCTGCAGGACATAGCGACTGCTCTTGCGCTGCTGGACCAGCACGTCGATGGGCCGGCCGCAGCCGAGGGGTGCCGCCCGGTTGCCCCGTTCCAGCCACTTGGGCTGCAACGCATTGGGCACCAGGAACAGGGGGTTGCGGGGAGCCCGGTCGCCCCAGTAGCCGAGGGTGTTGCGGCTGACGGCCAGCACCGGCACCCCGGGGGGCAAACCAAACCCATAGCCGCTGCTATGGGCGTGATACGCCACCGGGCGCCCCCGCAAGCGGCGCAACTGGCCGGGCACATCGAAGCCCCAGCTCACGATCCAGAGGGCCTTCCCCGGTGCCGGCTCCCTGGCCAGCAGGTCATCGAGGAATGGGTGGTCGGCCTCGCGCTTCCGGTAGGTGACCACCTCAGCGGGCGCCAGCTGGGCGATCAGCCGGGCCGTCTGCAGCTCCACCAGCAACCCACCGCAACGGAAGCGGCCGGTGGTGCCGGGGAGCAGGAAACGGATCGGACGCACGCGGATCGGGGTGGCGGCGGCCGCCGAAGGCCTGGGAAACCTAGGCGGGCACGGCCTCGGTGCTGCCGCTGCGGGTGCGGCGGGTGAGGAAGCCGAACAGCACCTTGCCGATCGCGGCCACCAGGTTGCCTTCCAGTTCCTGGAACATCTTCATGTTGCAGTGGAAGGCTTCGTTGGCCTCGGCCACGATCCGGTCGGCCATGGCCTGATCGATGGGCAGGCTGTCGAGGGTGAGCCGGTAGGTGGCCTTGAAGGCCTTCTCGTCGTCGATGGCGTCGAATTCGTAGAAGCGCAGGCCATCGTGCTCACCCAGGTTCATCGCTTTCTGGGCGATGTTCTTGAGGATCTGGCCACCGGACAGGTCGCCGATGTAGCGGGTGTAGTGGTGACCGACGAGCAACTCCGGGCACTCCCGTGCGACCTGGTGCAGGCGGGCCACATACTCCTGGGCACCGGGGGTGGCGCGGATCTGCTGCCGCCAGTCACCACCGAAGTAGAAGACCAGATCCTGCTCAAGGGACTCGCGGCGATTCAGGGCCGGTGAGGCGACCGGACCGACGACGGGGTGGTCCGTCAGCTTGCCGATCTCCTCTTCCATGGCGCTGTAGACGAACCACAGGTCGGCCACCAGGGTGCGGTAGCTGGCCTTGTCGACGACTCCCTTGAGGAAACAGCTCACGAAACCGGTGTTCTCGGCCATCGTGTGGGCTTTCTTCGTTCCCTCACGGAGTTGGGAAGCAAGGGGGACGGGCATGGGATCGAACGGCTGCGCGGGCAGAGGATCCAACGTAGGTGGGGCCTTCAGGAGGAGGCGGCAAGGTTGCGAAGGATTACGCGGCCCGCGTCCCACGGGCCGCCACATCGCCGAAGAGATCAAACAACTCACGGCAGAC
This sequence comes from Cyanobium sp. Aljojuca 7A6, assembly GCF_024346455.1. GTDB lineage: Bacteria > Cyanobacteriota > Cyanobacteriia > PCC-6307 > Cyanobiaceae > Cyanobium. The sequence goes on along the minus strand of NZ_JAGQCY010000006.1, from coordinate 17,765 downwards.
CTGCTGGAGCGAGGACACAACCTCCTCCGAAGGGAGATGGGAGCCCGAAGGCTGCCAGTCCCCCACCGTGGCCAGACGCCAGCGTTCCGATTCGTAGGTGAGACCCCGGATCAGCACCCCCAGCAGCCGGGGGCGTTCACAGGATCCGGCCGGGGCCCGCTCCAGCCGCAACTGCACCAGCAGCGAGCGGGACTGCAGGCGGGGACTCCAGCCGGGGAAGTGGAAGGAGAGATCCAGGGTTTCCCGCTCATCGAAGGCACGGGTGAGGGGATCGTCCCGCCAGGGGGTGAGGTTGGCGCGGGCGGCGGGGAAATGCAGCCGGAAGTGACCCACCACCGCGGCGATGGCGGCAGCCAGTTCCACCGATCGGGCCTGGTCGGCCGCATTCATGCCGTTTCCCCTGAGCAGAAAGCCAATGTGTCCGAAACCTAGGCTCATCGGCGCGTTCCGTGCCGACTCCATGGCCACATACGAGAAGCTCACCGTCCCAGCCAGCGGCACGGCGATCCGGTTCGAGGGCGGCCAGCCGATCGTTCCCAACGACCCGATCATTCCCTTCATCCGCGGCGATGGCACCGGCGTCGACATCTGGCCCGCCACCCAGCGGGTGCTGGATGCGGCCGTGGCCAAGGCCTACGGCGGCGAGCGCCGCATCGAGTGGTTCAAGGTGTACGCCGGCGATGAGGCCTGCGAGCTCTACGGCACCTACCAGTACCTCCCCCAGGACACCCTGACGGCGATCGAGGAGTTCGGCGTGGCCATCAAGGGCCCGCTCACCACCCCGATCGGCGGCGGCATCCGCTCCCTCAACGTGGCCCTGCGCCAGATCTTCGATCTGTACTGCTGTGTGCGGCCCTGCCGCTATTACGCCGGCACCCCCAGCCCCCACAAGCGGCCCCAGGACCTGGACGTGGTGGTCTACCGGGAGAACACCGAGGACATTTACATGGGGATCGAATGGGAGGCCAGCGATCCTGTCTGCATCGAACTGATCGCCCACCTCAACGACACGGTGATTCCCGCCAACGGCAAGCTGGGAAACCGCCGCATCCCCGAAGGTGCCGGCATCGGCATCAAGCCGGTGAGCAAAGCCGGCACCCAGCGCCACGTGCGCAAGGCCATCCGCCACGCCCTCGGCCTGGAGGGCGCCAAGCGCCACGTGACCCTGGTGCACAAGGGCAACATCATGAAGTTCACCGAAGGGGCCTTCCGCGACTGGGGCTACGAGCTGGCCACCACCGAATTCCGTGACCAGTGCATCACCGAGCGGGAGAGCTGGATCCTGGGGAACCTGGAGGAGAAGCCGGGGCTGAGCATCGAGGACAACGCCCGCCTGATCGAGCCCGGCTACGACAGCCTCACCCCCGAGAAGAAGGCGGCGGTGGACGCGGAGGTGGCATCGGTTCTCGACGCCATCGGCACCAGCCATGGCAGTGGCCAATGGAAGCAGATGGTGATGGTCGATGACCGCATCGCCGACAGCATCTTCCAGCAGATTCAGACCCGGCCCCAGGAGTATTCCGTGCTCTGCACTCTCAACCTCAACGGCGATTACATCTCCGATGCGGCGGCGGCGGTGGTGGGCGGCCTGGGCATGGCGCCGGGGGCCAACATCGGCGACAACGCGGCGATCTTCGAGGCCACCCACGGCACCGCCCCCAAGCACGCCGGCCTCGACCGAATCAACCCGGGATCGGTGATCCTCTCCGGCGTGATGATGCTGGAGTACATGGGCTGGCAGGAAGCGGCTGACCTGATCACCCAGGGGATCAGCGCTGCGATCGCCAACAAGGAGGTCACCTACGATCTGGCCCGGCTGATGGAACCCCGCGCCGAGGCCGTGAGCTGCTCAGGATTTGCCGAAGCGGTGGTGCGGCACTTCGGGGGGTGAAGACGGGGCCATGGGGCCGGGACGAGCGCCCACAATGGATCGCATGAGCCTTCCGTTCATCGCCGCCGACCCCTGCGTCCACTGCGGCTTCTGCCTGCCCACCTGCGCCAGCTACCGGGTACTGGCGACCGAAATGGACTCCCCCCGGGGACGGATCCATGCCCTCAAGGCGATCGACGCCGGGGAGCTGGCGCTGGATGCCACGGTGGCGAAGCACTTCGACAGCTGCCTGGGCTGCTTCGCCTGCGTCACCGCCTGCCCGGCCGGCGTGCGCTACGACCAGCTGATCGAGACCATGCGGCCGCGGCTGAACGCGCCAGAGCTGCGCAGCCCCGCGCAGCGAGCTTTCCGGCGGCTGGTCTTCGCCCTGCTCCCCTACCCCCAGCGGCTGCGTGCCCTGCTGGCGCCCCTGCGGGCCTACGCCGGCACGCCCTTGCAAGCGCTGGCGCGCCGCAGCGGCCTCACCCGCTTGTTCGGGCCCCAGGTCGCGGCGATGGAGAAGCTCCTGCCGCCGCTGCCGGAGCAGGCCTTCCGCGACGACTGGCCCGTTCTGGTACCGGCCCATGGGCCCCGACGGCGACGGGTCGGGCTGGTGCTCGGCTGCGTCCAGCGGGTGTTTGAGCCGGGAGTGAACGCCGCCGCCATCCGGGTGCTGGCCGCTAACGGCATCGAGGTGGTGATCCCCCCCGCCCAGGGCTGCTGCGGCGCCATGACCCACCACCAGGGGGAACTGGCCCAGACCCGGGAGCTGGCGACCGCCCTGGTGTCCAGCTTCGAGGCGGTGATCGGCCCAGGGAGGGCGGCGGGCCCCGAACCCCTTGATGCCCTGCTGGTGGCCGCCTCGGGCTGCGGCCACACCCTGAAGTCCTATGGGGAGATCCTCGGCACGCTCCATCCGCTCCTGGGAACGGTGGCCGACATCCAGGAGTTCCTCGACGCGGTCGGGCTCAGCGACAGCTTCCAGGCCGCGTTGCAACCACTCCCCCACGACGACGGCGCCCCCGCCAGTGCGGAGCGCCCCCTGGAGCTGGCCTACCACGATGCCTGCCACCAGCTGCACGGCCAGGGCCTGGCGGCCCAGCCCCGTCGCCTGCTGGGCCGGATCCCCCATGTGCGGATCCGCGAAGCCACCGAAGCCGGCGTCTGCTGCGGCAGCGCCGGCATCTACAACCTCGTCCAGCCGGAGGAAGCCGCCGAGCTGGGGCGCCTCAAGGCCGCCGATCTCAGCGGCACCGGCGCCGAGCTGGCGGTGAGCGCCAACATCGGCTGCACGCTCCAGATCCGCCAGGCCATGGAGGGGCAGGGGCGGCCGCTGCCGGTGCTCCATCCGATCGAACTGCTGGATCGCAGCTATGGCGGCCCAACCTGAGTATCCATCCATCGCCAGGCCTCTCGCAAGGTGCCGTCATCGCCCAGGTTGCCCGGGAAGGTGAGCACCGGCAGGGGCCCCTCATGGGTCTCTGGGGCGGCCAGCACCAGTGAGAGGCCTGGCAGCAGCTGACCCTGCAGTTCCACCAGATCCAGCTCGAGCCCATCGGCCAGCAGGGCGTGGGTGGTGATGCCCCCCTTACTGATCAGGTAACCCAGCCCAGGGGCAAGGGCCGCCGCCAGGCGCGCCATCAGCTCCGCCAGGGCCAGACCCAGCGCCCGGCGCTCCTCGGCATGCCGGCAGCGCGCCTCACCGCGGCTGGTGAACAGCACCGGCGTGTGGCCTCCGGCCAGCACGTCCGCCAGACGCCGCCGCCAGGCCTGCTCCAGGGAGGCCAGCAACAAAGCGGGTTCCGGGCCCTCCAGCAGTCGCTGGACCTTGGCCACGTCCAGTTCCACTCCGACGCAGGTGGGTTCGGCCAGCAACCGCTCCAGCTGGCGGTCGGCCAGGGGCACATGGGAGCCCACCAGCACCAGTCCTGGCAAAGGATCGTCGCCGCGGCGGCGGCGAAGACCCGCCAGGCCCTCCGGCGTGAGTGGTTGGGGGGGCAACCCCGCCAGGGCCTGGATCAAGCTGGCGGCGCTCTGGAACAGGAAGCGGCGGGGCCTTGCCTCCAGCGGCGTCCCACCGGTGACCATCAGCGTGCGCACCGCAGCGGCCAGGGCCGCCAGCTGCTGGACGGAAGCTCCATCCACCGCCACGCAGACGTTGCCCTGCAGGCGCGCCAGGTGGCGCAGCAGGGGCGATCCGCCCTGCTCCAGCTCCCGCCAGCCGATGCCGTCCACCGCAGTGGCGGGGAGGCGGCCTGCGCTCTTCTCCTCCACCCAGTCCGGCAGATGGCTGGTGGCGTAGGCGAACAGGCCGTCCCGCGCGAAGGGGCTCTCGTGCACCGGACGGCCGTGGAGCCGGTGCACCCCGTCCACGGTGGTGCGCCCCCCTTCCAGGAAGGCCGGCACCAGCAAGGTGGCGTCGAAGGGGCCGAGCTCCTCGTTGATCACCTCCACCTCCAGCGGAAAGTGGCCCCGCAGGGTGGAATCGCCCCGACTCACCACCAGCCAGCCGCCGATGCGGCCGGCGACCATCGCCTGGCCGAGGGCGGGCCGCATGGCGCGGCAGATCTCACGCACCCGCTTGGCCGCCGCCGCCGGCGCCAGAGCCCGGGTATTGGCCAGCACGAACAGCAGCGGCGACGGATGGGCCAGGCCGGCGGCCAGGGTCTCGGCGTCCCAGCGCAACAGCAGGGGGCAGCCGTGCACGGTCTGGGAGCCGGTGGGGTCGTCATCGATGACGACGATCTTGAGATCGGGCCCGGTGTCGATGGTCGCCTGCGCCATGGCACCATCGTGCCGTGATGCGACCTGAGCCCAGCGAGCTGCAGGAGCTGGTGCGGGACCTGCACCGGCAGGGTTCGGCCTGGCTGCCGGCCGGCCTGGGCAGCCGCCTCGACTGGGGTCCTCCCCTCGTGGGGCCCTGCACGGTGCTCAGCTGTGCCGCACTGAAGGGCGTGCGGGACTTCAACCCCGGCGATTTCACCATCACGGTGGCCGCCGGCACACCACTGGTGGAGGTGCAGGAGGCCCTTGAACACCATGGCCAGTGGTTGTCCGTGGATGCCCCCTGGGGGGACGGCGATGGCGCCGCCGCCGGCAGCATTGGCGGCCTGGTGGCCCGGGGCCTGGCGGGCGGCTACCGCCAGCGCTATCTGGGGGTGCGGGACCAGCTGATCGGCCTTGAGGTGATGCGGGCCGATGGGGTGACAGCCAGGGCCGGCGGCAAGGTGGTGAAGAACGTGGCCGGCTACGACCTGATGCGGTTGTTCAGCGGCAGCTGGGGCTCCCTGGGCCTGATCACCGAACTGACCCTGCGCACCTTGCCCCAGCCGCCCTTGCGCCGCAGTGTCTGCTTCCAGGGCGAGAACGGGGATCTGGCGCTGCTGAGCCGCTGGCTGCTGAACTCCAGCCTCAGCCCGGAGCGGATCGACTGGTGGAACGACCAGCTCGCCGGCAGCGCTGGCCTGGCGCCGCAGCCCCTGCTGCTGATCGGCCTGGCCAGCGTCGATGCCGCCACCCTCGAGGAGCAGGTGCGCTGCCTGCAGGAGCGCAGCACCTTGCCGGCACGCGTGCTGGATGCCACCACCACCCAGGCCTGGCTGGCCCGGGCCCGGGGGGGAACCGCCACCGCCACCGCCAAGGCTCCTGCCTGGCTGCTGCGCCTCGGCGCCAGTCCCGACCGACTCGAGACCCTGATGCAGGCTCCTGCCCTGGGCGGACTGGCCGTGGACATGGCGGCCGGCAGCGGCCTCGGCCTGGCCTGGTCGGCCCCGGCGGGGCCCCAGGCGGCTCTGACATCAGGCCAGGTGAGCACGTTGCGCAGTCTCTGCGCTGAGCTGGGGGGCCATCTCACCGTGCTGCGCCAGCCCCCGGGGGCCTCCCTGCCGGCCTGGCTGGATGCCCCCTCCCGGCCGCTGATCGAGGCCATCAAGCGCCGCTTCGATCCGGCCGGGCAGCTGGCGCCCGGCCGGCTGCCCGGCGTTGCTCAGAGCGTTTCGACGCTGTAGCGGCAACCCAGCTCAAGGGACTTCCCAGCAGGAACCAGCAGACGCCGCTCCCCCGTGCTCAGGGCTCCCCGCGGACCGCTCCAGGGCTCCAGGCAGAGCATCGGCCGGGGAGGGTCGCTCCACACCACCACCAGATCCATCGGCGCCGAAGGGTGCAGGGTCACCACCCGGCCCCCCGCTCGATCCACCAAGCGCACCGGACCTTGGCCGGTGCAGAGGAAGTCCACGCCCCGCTCCAGCCGGGACAGCTGCTCCGCTGTGGCGGCTGGAGCCATGGTGAGATGGTCGAAACAGCTCTCCGGCAAGCCTTCGAGCCGCACGTGGGCAAGATCGGCGACGGCGACGTAGGGGTGCAGACCCAGGCTGAAGGGAAGGGGGGCCGTGCCGGCCGCGCCCAGGTGACTGATCCGTGCCGTGATCGCCAGGGCCGAGGGCTGCAGCCGCAGCTCCAGTTCCAGGGCGAAGGCGAAGGGGAAATGGGGGCGGCTCTCGGGTCCGTCCTCGAGGCGCAGGACCACCCCATCCCCGTCCGCCAGTGGGGCCATGGACCAGGGCAGATCGCGGGCAAAGCCATGCTGCGCCAGCGGGAAGCTCCCCTGGGGCAACACGAGCTCATCGCCAGGCAGGTTGCCGCAGATCGGGAAGAGCACGGGGATCCCCCCCCGCACCGACTTGGCGGGGTCGGCGAAACGCTCCACATCGAAGTAGAGGATCTCATCTCCGCCGCACCGCCAGCCGGTGACCAATCCGCCGCGCTCGGGGACGACCGTGAGGGAATCGCCGCTGGCCGGATCGGTGAAACGCCAGTGGGGGGAGGCCCCGGCGGGAGGAGTCAGGGTCATGGGGAGGGGGAGGCGGTGGGCCGGGGGCTGGTGAGTCCCTGCTGTTGCAGGAAACGCTCGAACGGGGTTGCCAGCGAGAGGCTCCCCGACACGCTCAGGTGGTGGTCATCGGAAAAGAGCAGTGTTCCGTCTGGCCGCATGGGGGTAACGCGACCCTCGGCGTCCAGGAAGAAAGGACTGGGATCAAACAGATGCACATTCGATAATCCAGCCGCTGCCTCCGTGAGAGTCTCCCTGATGGTCTGCTGCATGCGAGCGGTGATCTGCGCCTCTGGTGCACATTGCTCCCATTGGCCAGGCTTGGGCCTGCATTCCATGGGCTTGACCAACAGCATGGGTGTATCAACCGTGAGCACCAAATGAAGATTCCTGGCCGCCAACTGCTTGGCAAAGCTGCGAAGGTTGGCGACGTGGATCGCCCTGGCCTCTGGGGGGCCGATCCGCCTGCCATCCTTCTCCACCACCATGGGCGAAGGCTTGCCACTGGAGGACAATCCCGAAAGATAGGAATTAAGCCAACTTGAGATCATTACAATATCCCCGGGCTTCAAACGCTCAAGAGCTCGATCCATCTCGCCTCGCGCGAGATCCTGACAGACGGGAAACTCGACACCGCCGAGAGTCGCCACCATGGAGGTATCCAGGAAACAGGCCATCTGGAAAGCAAATGTCATCCTTTTCCCCGTGCTGTTCGTTACCGCGTCGAGCATCGGCACCAAGTGCAACGCATGGGAGTCGCCCAGCAGAAAGATCTCTCGCGCCCCAGGCTTGCCAGGCTTCTGGCACAGGTCATAGTTCGGTCGCGTCGTCAGGCCATAGGGCTTACCGACGGGAACGGTGCAATTCTTCTCACTGATACCGCTGTTCAAGATGTAGGGATTGTAGGTATGAATGCGTTCTCGAAATGGCACCGGATCTGGATCGGGACCGACGAACAACTTGCCCTTCATCGGATGGTGCAACGCATCGATCCCCAGCCACAGGCCCACCACCGCCAGCAGCGCCAGTCCCAGTTCCCACCACCATTGCAGTGGATACCGGCGTACCGGCTGCTCCACCAGCCCGTAGGCCGCCACCGCCAGAACCACACTCCCCACCACCGCCAACCCGTACTGCCACCACGTCTCCATCCCCCACGTCCAGCGCATCAGCACGATCACTGGCCAGTGCCACAGGTACAGCGAGTACGACAGCAATCCGGCCGTCAGCAGCGCCCGCTCCAGCCATCGACCCGGCAGAAATCTCCCCCCCTCTCCTGGTCCCGCCTGCAGCACCAGCAGCGTTCCCAGCACCGCCGGCAGCACACCAGGCACCGGAAAGCCCTCACGCTCCGATGTCGCCACAACAGCCCACAACAGCAGCGCTCCGCCCGCCAGACGCAGCCAGCGGCCCTTCAGCCAGCCCGCCCCCAGCAGCCCACGCCGTTGCGCCACCAGCAGCAGCGAGCCGATCGTCAGTTCCCACAACCGGCTCGGCATCAGGAAAAATGCCGCCATCGGCGCGTTCTGCGTCCACCACCAGCTCGCCCCCAGCGACAGCACGATCAGCGCCGTCAGCAGCGGCACGCTGCGGCGCACCCCATAGCCGATGCCCAGCATCAGCAGCGGAAACACCAGGTAGAACTGCTGCTCCACGCCCAGCGACCAGGTGTGCAGAAACGGGTTCAGATCCGCATCCGGGTTGAAATAATCGATCTGACCCATCAGGTAGTTGTTCGACCACCCGAACAGTGCCTTCAAGGCCGCGTTGAAATAGGGACCGCTCTCCAGCGGCGGGATCAGCATCGCCACCGCCAGGCTTGTCACCAACAGGCACGCCAGCAGGTTCGGCAGCAAGCGCCGCACGCGCCGCAAATAGAACGTCCCCAACCGCGGCCACAGCGGCTTGCTGGCCTGGCTCAGCAACGAGCCCATCACCACATAGCCGGAAATCACAAAAAAAACGTCCACTCCCGTGAACCCGCCCGGCAACCACCTCTTGTTCAGGTGGAACACCAGCACCGCCAGCATCGCCGCCCCTCGCAGCGCATCAATGTCCGGCCGGTAGGCAAAGCGCCCTGAGGCTGAGCCTTTGTCTGGGGAGGCGACGGGGTTGCTGCTGGCGATCGCGGCCACCATCAGCGGGCTGACGCCGGGATCAGACCGGACTCCACCAGGAAGCGCTCAAACGGCTCCGCCAGGGAGCGACTACCCGTCACACTGAGGTGGTTGGAGTCAGCGAACAGGGGCGTTCCGTCCGCTTTTCGATAGATGACCCGACCCATCGAATCAAGGAAGGTGGGAGTGGGGTCGAAGACGTGCACATTGGGCAATCCAGAAGCTGCAGCATTCAAAGTTTCGCGAATGGTCTGCTGCATGCGGAAGGTTTTCTCAGCATCTGGGGAGCAGGTCCTGCTGAAGTCTCGGGGGCAGAACATCATTTCCCTGGCCAGAACGGGCGTGTCAACGAAAAGCAGTAGTTGGATATTCCGCGTGGCCAGCTGTTTGGCGAAGCGGCGAAGACTGGCCACATGCATCTCACGCACCTGGACTGGGGAAAGACGACGACCACCCGACTCCATCAGCGCCCCGTTGGGTTGCCCCCTGGGATCAATGTCGGCGATGTAATAGTTCAGCCAACTGGACAACATCACGATATCCCCAGGCTTGAGGCGTTGCGCGGATCGCTCCATCTCGCCGCTGACAAACTCCTGGCAGGGACCATACTCCTGCATCCCCCAATTGATCTGCACCAGCGGATCAGGAAAGCAGCCACCCATGGCGGCAAAGGTGAGTCTTTGGCCGCTGCGGCTTGTCACCAGATCGAGCATCGGCAGCAGATGCTGGGCATGGGAATCACCCAGCAGAAAGATCTCTCCAGCACCAGGTCTGCCTGGTTTCTGGCACAGGTCATAATTCGGTCGCGTCGTCACGTCGTAGGGCTTGCCAACCGGCACGGTGCACAAAGGAGTGATTCCGGTGCCGGGAATCATGGGGTTGAAGTTGTTGATCCGCTCATGGAGAGGCACAGGATCTGGATCAGCGCCAACAAACAACTTGCCCCGGAACGGGTGGTGCAGCGCATCGATCCCCAGCCACAGGCCCAGCACCGCCAGCAGCGCCAGGCCGCTCTCCCACCACCATTGCAGCGGATAACGCCGCACCGGCTGCTCCACCAGCCCGTAGGCCGCCACCGCCAGAACCACACTCCCCACCACCGCCAACCCGTACTGCCACCACGTCTCCATCCCCCACGTCCAGCGCATCAGCACGATCACCGGCCAGTGCCACAGGTACAGCGAATACGACAGCAATCCCGCCGTCAGCAGACCACGCTCCAGCCAACGACCCGGCAGAAATCTCCCCCCCTCTCCGGGGCCCGCCTGCAGCACCAGCAGCGTCCCCAGCACCGCCGGCAGCACCCCAGGCAACGGAAAGCCCTCCCGCTCTGAGGTCATCACCACCGCCCACAGCAGCAGTGCTCCACCCGCCAGACGCAGCCAGCGGCCCTTCAGCCAGCCCGCCCCCAGCAGCCCACGCCGTTGCCCCACCAGCAGCAGCGAGCCGATTGTCAGTTCCCACAACCGGCTCGGCATCAGGAAAAATGCCGCCATCGGCGCGTTCTGCGTCCACCACCAGCTCGCCCCAAACGACAGCACGATCAGCGCCGTCAGCAGCGGCACGCTGCGGCGCACCCCATAGCCGATCCCCAGCATCAGCACCGGAAACACCAGGTAGAACTGCTGCTCCACACCCAGCGACCAGGTGTGCAGAAACGGGTTCAGATCCGCATCCGGGTTGAAATAATCGATCTGACCCATCAGGTAGTTGTTCGACCATCCGAACAGCGCCTTCAGGGCCACATTGAAGTAAGGGCCGGCCTCAAAAGGCGGGATCAGCATCGCCACCGCCAGGCTCGTCACCAGCAGGCACGCCAGCAGGTTCGGCAGCAAGCGCCGCACACGCCGCAGGTAGAACGTCCCCAGACGCGGCCACAGCGGCTTGCTGGCCTGGCTCAGCAACGAGCCCATCACCACATAGCCCGAGATCACAAAGAAAACGTCGACGCCCGTGAACCCGCCCGGCAACCACCTCTTGTTCAGGTGGAACACCAGCACCGCCAGCATCGCCGCCCCTCGCAGCGCATCGATGTCCGGTCGGTAGGCAAAGCGCCCTGAGGCCGAGCCCTTGCCTGGGGAGGCGACGGGGTTGCTGCTGGCGATCGCGGCCACCATCAGCGGGCCGGCGCCGGGATCAGACCGGACTCCACCAGGAAGCGCTCAAACGGCTCCGCCAGGGAGCGACTACCCGTCACACTGAGATGGTGGGAATCAGAGTAGATCACATTTCCCTTTTCATCGCGATAGCGTACTTTTGCAGAAGAATCAAGAAGAGCCTTGGTGGGATCAAAAACATGAACGTTCTTGAAGCCTACAGCCACCTCATTGAGGATGGAGGCAATCAATTCCTGCCTGGCCGAAGTGATTTCGGCATCAAAAGCACAACTGCGCTGGGAACCCTTCGGGCAGAAGACTATGTCCTGAGACAGAGGTGGCGTATCGACCACCAGCACCAGCTGAATCCCTCGCTTGCTGAGAATTAGCGCATAAGCTTGCATCGAAGCCAGGTGAGTACGACGCAACTCAGAAATATTGAGTGGCTTGCCGTCCAGCTGTGCTGGCGTCTCAATCTCGGAGCCGCTGCCATGGACGCTGCCGAGATAGTTGTGAAGGTTGCTTGAAATCATGACGATATCCCCTGGCTGGAGCCGTTGAATGGCTCTCTCCATTTCACCGACGGCAAAATCAGTACAGGGCTGATAGGGCTTTTGGTTGAGCTGTAGGGTAAGCGCCGGATCAAGGAAGCAGGAAGGCTTGTTCGAGAAAGTGATTCTCTGACCGGTGCGACGGGTCACCAGATCGAGCATCGGCAGCAGATGTTGGGCATGGGAATCACCCAGCAGAAAGATCTCTCCAGCACCTGGCCTACCTGGCTTCTGGCAGCGATCGTAATTGGGCCGTGATTCCGGGCCATAGGGCGTCCAGTAATCGAGTGTGCATGCCTTATCGATCAGGGTTCCCGGAATGGTGGGATCCCAATCCTGCACACGTTCGTGACGGGGGACCGGCGTGGGGTCACTGCCGACGAACAACTTGCCCCGAAACTGGTGGTGCAGCGCATCGATCCCCAGCCACAGGCCCACCACCGCCAGCAGCGCCAGTCCCAGTTCCCACCACCATTGCAGTGGATACCGGCGTACCGGCTGCTCCACCAGCCCGTAGGCCGCCACCGCCAGAACCACACTCCCCACCACCGCCAACCCGTACTGCCACCACGTCTCCATCCCCCACGTCCAGCGCATCAGCACGATCACTGGCCAGTGCCACAGGTACAGCGAGTACGACAGCAATCCGGCCGTCAGCAGCGCCCGCTCCAGCCATCGACCCGGCAGAAATCTCCCCCCCTCTCCTGGTCCCGCCTGCAGCACCAGCAGCGTTCCCAGCACCGCCGGCAGCACCCCAGGCAACGGAAAGCCCTCACGCTCCGATGTCGCCACAACAGCCCACAACAGCAGCGCTCCGCCCGCCAGACGCAGCCAACGGCCCTTCAGCCAGCCCGCCCCCAGCAGCCCACGCCGTTGCGCCACCAGCAGCAGCGAGCCGATCGTCAGTTCCCACAACCGGCTCGGCATCAGGAAAAATGCCGCCATCGGCGCGTTCTGCGTCCACCACCAGCTCGCCCCCAGCGACAGCACGACCAGTGCTGTCAGCAGCGGCACGCTGCGGCGCACCCCATAGCCGATGCCCAGCATCAGCAGCGGAAACACCAAATAGAACTGCTGCTCCACACCCAGCGACCAGGTGTGCAGAAACGGATTCAGATCCGCATCGCGGGCGAAGTAATCGATCTGCCCCATCAGGAAGTTGTTCGACCACCCGAACAGCGCCTTCAAGGCCGCGTTGAAATAGGGGCCGGCCTCAAAGGGCGGGATCAGCATCGCCACCGCCAGGCTTGCCACCAACAGGCACGCCAGCAGGTTCGGCAGCAAGCGCCGCACGCGCCGCAAATAGAACGTCCCCAACCGCGGCCACAGCGGCTTGCTGGCCTGGCTCAGCAACGAGCCCATCACCACATAGCCGGAAATCACAAAGAAAACGTCGACGCCCGTGAACCCGCCCGGCAACCACCCCTTGTTCAGGTGGAACACCAGCACCGCCAGCATCGCCGCACCACGCAGCGCATCGATGTCCGGACGGTAGGCAAAGCCGGCCGCCTTCCCGGTCACTCCGTCCGCCTGCCGGATAGCCACTGGCGCGGCTTCAGTGCCCGTGACAGCTGCGATCAACCCATCCCCTTGTGTGCAGGGAAATGTACCGACCGGCAGCCGCCTCTGGGTTCAGCGGGCGGTCAGCGCGGCAACCGGGCTTTCCACCAGACCCGCGAGCCAGTCCAACAGGGCCCGGTTCACCTGATCGGGCACCTCGTCGTGGGGGCAATGACCGGCCTCGAGCACCACTTCGGTGGTACGGGCCGGCGCGTGCCGCTGGAAACTGGCCCGTCGGCCGGCGGCATTGATCCAGGGGTCGCGGATGCCCCAGAGCAGCAGCAACGGCGCCGTGAGCCCTTCGAAGAGTTCGTCGAGGGGCTGACCGCGGGGGATGTCGAAGACGGTGCGGAACACCCCGAAGGCCCCCGGATCGCGCGAGGGGCGCAGGATCGCCTCGACCAGCTCGTCGTCGACGTTGGTGCGGTCGATATAAACCTGATTGAGGGTGCGACGGACCGTGGCGGGGCGGCGCATGTTCTCGAACAGGAGGCGCTGCAGCACAGGGCTGCGCAGCAGGGCCGAACCGATGGTCTGGCGGGCGATGGCCCCCCACCCCTGGGGTGGCTGCTGCTCGTCGCTGAAAGGGCCAGCGGCGTTCAGCAGCGCCACGCCCGCGGCCCGCTCCCCCAGGGCGGCACCGGCGGCCAGGGCGGCGAAGCCGCCGAGGGAGTTGCCCACCAGCACCGTGGGCCGGCCGATCCGCTCGTCCACGTAGGCGCAGAGCTGGTCACGCCAGAGCGCGCCGCCATAGGTGAGGCCGGCGGGTTTGTCGCTGCGGCCGAAGCCGAGCAGATCGATGGCGTGGACCTCATGGGTCTGGGCCAGCACCGGAATGTTGAAGCGCCAGTGGTCGGTGGAGGCCCCGAAGCCATGCACCAGCAGGACCGCCGGTCCGGTGGGCTGCTCCGGAGCCGAGCGCACGGCATGCACCCGATGGCCCAGGAACTGCCAGGGGGTTTCGGGTGACGAAGCCATGGACGCAGCGGCGATGCGGTGGAGGACGATGCTAGGAAGCCCGGCCAGCGTGCGGCCCTGCCCCCTGCGCCTGCGGTCATGCCCGACGCCTTCACCCTCGCCGACCTGAGCCCGCTGCTGCCAGGGGTGGCGTTGTGGGCCCTGGCCCTCTACCTGCCCCTGAGCGTCCCGCTGGGCCGGCTGGAGCAGGCCCTGGCCGAGGGCTCCCTGGATCAAGGGTTGCAGCAACTGGTGCTGGTGGGCGGCAGCCTGCTGCTGGCCCTGGCGGTGGGCCTGGTGGTGGAACTGCTGCTCAGCTGGGCCCTCGGCCCGGGATGGGCCGGAAGCCTGGGTTTGATCGCCGTGCTGGGGGGCCTCTCGCTCAGCCTGGCCGCCGGCAGGGACGACGACCGAGAGCGCTGAACCGGACCAAACCGACGCAGTCGATCAGGCGGCCTGCTCGGCGGACCCGTCGGTGGGGACCTCCGGGGGGACCTCGACACCGCTCAGCGCCAGCCGCAGCAACAGCGGCGCCAGGAAGGTGGTGCCGATCACCATCAGCAGGATGGCCGCCTCCAGGGGCGCCGAGAGGATGCCGGCCTGGCTGCCCAGACCCAGGAAGATCAGGCCCACTTCGCCGCGGGGCATCATCCCCAGGCCCACCACCAGACGGTTGGTCTTCTCCACGCTGAGGTAGCTCCAGCCGGCGGCCACCTTGCCGGCAATGGCGACGGCCAACAGGAACAGGGCCACGATCAGCCCTTCGCGGTTGTCGGGGTTGAAGGGGTTCATCACCGACAGATCAAGGGAGCTGCCGATGAGCACAAAGAACACGGTGGCGAACAGGGCCACCAGGGGCTTCACCGACTGCTGGATCGCCTTGGTGTGCTTGGAGGCGCTGAGGATCAGCCCGGCCGCGAAGGCCCCCAGGGCCGCCTCCAGGCCGATCGCTTCCGCGGCGAAGCAGCACAGGCCAAGCACCACAAACCCCGCCACCACCACTTCCCCGGGCGCTTTGAGGCGATCAAGCAGCCAGTCGAAGGCCGGCGCTGCGGTGCGGCTCAGGAACAGGGCCAGCGCCACAAACACCGTCGCCGCCAGCACCAGCTGCAGGATCGGACCGGCGGTGAGCTCCCCGTCAGCAGCCAGGGCCACCACCACCGCCAGGATCACGATGCCGAAGATGTCGTCGAGGACGGCGGCGCCGATCACGGTCTGGCCTTCCCGGGTCTTGAGAAACTTCAGCTCGCCGAACACGCTGGCCGTGATGCCGATGCTGGTGGCGGTCATCGAAGCGCCGGCGAACACGGCGGGAAACAGCGGCACATGGAAGAGGTAATACAAACCAGCCGTGCCCAGGGAAAAGGGCAGCAGCACGCCGGTGATCGCCACGGTTGTGGCCTGCTGGCCCACGGCCATCAGCTCGTCGAGTTCGCTTTCCAGACCGGTGAGAAACAACAGGGCATAGAGGCCGAGCTTGGAGGTGGCCTCCAGGGACGGAAAGCTCTCGGTGTAGATCTCGGCCACCGTCTCAGGGCTGACCCCGGCGCAGGTGCCGATCAGGGCGAGCATCCCCTGGTTGAGCTCGGCGTGAACGGCCGGCGGAAGGATCAGGTGCAGCCCGGTGACGCCGATCAGCACGCCCGCCACCAGTTCGCCGAGGATCGTGGGCAGCTTGAGGCGGACCATCAGCTCCGCCAGCGCACGGGCCGCCAGGAAGATGACCAGGTAGCGGCCCACTTCCAACAGTGTTTCCACCGTCTCGATCTGGGTGCTGCCGACTTCAAGCAGAAGGCTGGGCGCGAACATGAACGCAATCAGTGCCGGTCGGACGCTAGGGGCGTTGACGTTGCTCAGGTGTGCCGTTGCTGATCTCCCAACAGGCCGGGCGAGGGGAATGGCAACCACCGCTACGGTCTGGAGATGCACGGCAAGACCTGTGCCTGAGGGATCACCGCGCGCCGACCGCCATGACCGACCAACAACCCCGCAACCTGAGCCTGCCCACGCCTGGCTGCTTCGCGGACCCCGATCGCAGCGGACTGACAGCGACCGATGTGTTCGACGGCATGACCGAACACCTCTTCTATACGCTCGGCAAGCTCGCCCCCAGTGCCAGCCGCCACGACCTCTACATGGCGCTCAGCTACGCCGTGCGCGACCGGCTGATGACCCGCTACCTGGCGGGCATCGAAGCGATTGCCGCCAACCCCAAGCGGATCGTGGCCTACCTGTCGGCCGAATTCCTGATCGGGCCCCAGCTGGGCAACAACCTGCTGATGCTCGGCATCCAGCAGGAGGCCGCCGAGGCCCTCAAGCAGTTCGGCATCAACGACATCGAGGAGATCCTCGACGTGGAAGAGGAGCCGGGTCTGGGGAATGGCGGCCTGGGCCGCCTGGCTGCCTGCTTCCTCGAATCCCTCGCCTCCCTCGAGATCCCCGCCACTGGCTATGGCATCCGCTACGAGTTCGGCATCTTCGACCAGCTCATCCGCGACGGCTGGCAGGTGGAGATCACCGACAAGTGGCTCAAGGCCGGCTGGCCCTGGGAGATCCCCCACCCTGACCAGGCCTGTTTCGTGGGCTTCGGCGGCCACACCGAGAGCTACCGCGACCGCAACGGCGCCTATCGGGTGCGTTGGATCCCGTCGGAACACGCCATCGGCGTCCCCCACGACGTGCCGGTGCTGGGCTACCGGGTCAACACCTGCGACCGGTTGCGGCTCTGGCGAGCCGACGCCACCGAATCCTTCGACTTCTACGCCTTCAACAGCGGCGACTACTACGGCGCCGTGGAAGAGAAGGTGGGCTCCGAGACCCTCTGCAAGGTGCTCTATCCCAACGATGGCACCGCCAAAGGCCGCCAGTTGCGCCTCAAGCAGCAGCACTTCTTCGTCAGCTGCTCGCTGCAGGACATGATCCGCAGCCTTGATGCCCGTGGCATTGCCATTGAGGACTTCCCGGCCCACTGGGCCATCCAGCTCAACGACACCCACCCCTCGATCGCCGTCGCCGAGATGATGCGGCTGCTGCTCGACGACAAGCACCTCGAGTGGGACGCCGCCTGGGCCATCACCACCGCCTGCCTCTCGTACACCAACCACACCCTGCTTCCCGAGGCCCTCGAGAAGTGGGGCCTTGATCTCTTCGGGTCGCTGCTGCCTCGCCACCTGGAGCTGATCTTCGAGATCAACCGCCGCTTCCTCCAGCAGGTGCGCCTCAAGTACCCCGGCAATGACGCCGTGCTGCGGCGCCTCTCGATCATCGATGAAGGCGGCGACAAGGCCGTGCGCATGGCCCACCTCGCCACCGTCGCCTCCCACCACGTCAACGGCGTCGCCGCCCTGCACAGCGCCCTGGTCAAGCAGGACCTGTTCCCCGAATTCGCCGCCCTCTGGCCCGAGAAGTTCACCAACGTCACCAACGGCGTCACCCCCAGACGCTGGGTGGCTCTGGCCAATCCCCAGCTCTCGGCCCTGCTCGACGCTTCGATCGGTAATGGCTGGGTGCGCAACCTCGATGAGCTGTGCCAGTTGGAGCGCTATGTCGACGACAGCGGCTTCCTGGAGAACTGGGGGGCCACCAAATTGTCGGTGAAGCGCCACCTCACCAACTACATCCACCGCCACACGGGCGTGCTGGTGGATCCGGCCTCCATGTTCGACGTGCAGGTGAAGCGCATCCACGAGTACAAGCGCCAGCACCTCAATGCCCTGCAGGTGATCGCCCAGTACCTGCGCATCAAGAACGGCCTCGCCGATGGCCTGGCCCCCCGCACCGTGATCT
>NZ_JAGQCY010000005.1 GCF_024346455.1 Cyanobium sp. Aljojuca 7A6 | reverse complement strand
GGGGATGCGCTCCTCCGTGGAGATGTAGGAGAACAGGGGGCCGGTCCTCTCCTGTTGGCCGCGCATCTGCTCAGTGCCGTTACTCCATTCTCTCGCGGCTGGCCAGGTTTTTCATCAGTCTCCTAGGGGCTGGAACACCGCCATTTCGGGCGGAAGTGGGTTAGGAATGCTTTCGTAATCGAGAACGTGTCTGCCATGAGCAGCCTGGTGGTCGTTGGGTTTCCGACCGTGGCGGAGGCGGATCAGGTCCGGCGTCAGCTGGTGGAGATCCAGAAGGAGGAGCTGATCGCCCTGGAGGATGCCGTGGTGGTGGAGGCGGAGTTGGATGGCAAGGTGCGCCTGCACCAGTCGCTCAACCTCACCAAAGCCGGTGCCCTTGGCGGTGGCTTCTGGGGCACCCTCGTGGGTCTGCTGTTCCTTAACCCCCTGCTCGGGGCCGCCGTGGGGGCGGGTCTGGGGGCCGCTTCAGGCTCCCTCTCCGACCTGGGCATCAACGATGGCTTCATGCGCGAGGTGGGTGAGACCCTCCCCCCTGGCAGTGCGGCCCTCTGCCTGCTCCTGCGCGACGCCACCCCCGATCGGCTGATCGATCGCCTGAGGATTCACGCTCCCCACGCCAAGCTGCTGCGCACCAACCTCAGCACGACCGACGAGGACCGGCTGCGTCAGATGCTCGAGCAGGCGAGCAAGCAGGCCCAGGGACTGCGGTTGTCTTGAGCTTCGGGTTGACCCGGAAACTGCAGCCCCGCTGACGCAGTTCCCTGTTCACTGGTTTCACCAGGTCGCGGGGAACGTCATTGGCCATCTCTTCCACGGAGATGCTGATTGAGGGTGAGCCGTGCTGCAGGGCACTGAGCAGATCCGCCCACAGGCTCACCATCGTGCGCTGGGCCTGGGGCACCAGCCCCAGCCTCTCCAGGTGAGGGGCACAACCCTGATGCAGCCAGAGGCTGGAATGGTGATGGCCGGGTTGGGGACGCATCGCCAGCCCGGCCGCCAGGGCCTCGGAGGTGGGCTCGCCGCTGCTGCGACGCAGGCCGGAAGCCACCAGCAGTTTCCCAGTGTGGACGGCGGAGACGCCGTAGCGGCGGCCCAGTTCGGTGAGGGTGAGCCAGTCCCCTCCCGGCGGGGTCTGGGCACTGTGGCGGGTGGACATGGAGGTGAAATCGAGTAACTGAATCCTGGCTAACGACCCTGGAGCGTCAATTCGTCAACAGGAAACCGCCACACGGTGTTACCGAATTGATCAGTCTTTACGAACATTTCTTTTTTCGGCCGGACCCAGCCAGTGCTCCAGGGCCGGGGAGAACACTTCCCGGATCACGGTGAGTTCCCTCCCCTGGCGAAAGAAGCGGTAGTGCCGGCTCCAGAAGGGAGCGTCGCAGCCGAAGCGCTGCTCCAGCCACGGTTCCTGCACCTGGCCAACGCCATCCACCTCCCGGTACAGCTCCGCCCGCCCTGCCGAGAGGCTGCGCCAGATCGGCAGGCGGCGATCCTGCAGATGCGCTTCCGCCTCGGCCTGGTTCCACCAGCTCTCCGCCCAGCCCAGGGCCTGCGCCCCGCAGGTGAGCCACACCTGTCGCCGGAGCAGGGGCTCCGCCAGGTGGGCCACCTCCGCTGGGGCCCCGGCGGAGCCCCCAGGTTCGGACGCCATGGCAATCAATTCCACCTCCACCGGCAGGCCGGTGAGCAGCTGCAGGTGCCGGGTCGGACTGCCGTCGCCGAGCAGTAACAGCTTCCAGGGCCCAGTGAGTTCCCTGCCGGCCGGAAGCTCCTCAGCGGCGGCGGCGCTGGCCTGCCACAGAACGCTGGGGGACGGCCACAGGCCGCCGGAGTCAGGGGTCATGGCGGGCCGGGAGGCGGGTCAGTAGCCGTTGCTGATCGAGAGGCGCCGCACCTCACCACCCCGCTCGATCAGGGCGGCGTCGCCATCGGCGGAGCGAAGGCGCCAGCCGCTGCCTCCGATCGCTTCGCCGGCGTTGACGCTGGTGGAGCTTCCCCCCATCTGGAAGATCGCCGATGCGGCTCGGCCCGCCGATCCCACGACGCCGACCAACTCGGGCACGGCACCTCCACCGGTCGGGGCGTCACTGCGTTCGGCGTAGCCACCACCGCCACTGGCAGGGGGGGCGGCGGCGGCCAGTTTCGGGCTCACCGGCACCCGCAGGACCGGGGCCCTCGCCCCCTCCTGCTGGGGCAGCTGGGACAGCTGCTCGATCCAGGGTTCGTCCGGGGGCGGCGGCAGCTGGTCGCCAGAGAGTGGCAGCAGGGGTTGCCCACCGCTGGTCAGGTTGGTGCCCCCCACGGCCCCGAGCGGGGCCGGATTGGCTGGCCCGAGGCTGCGCAACCGTTCCACCAGCAACAGGCTGCGCTCCTGGGTGAGGGCCTGCTGCATGCGGCTGGAATGGGTCAGGTACAGCACCGAGCTGGCGACGCTGATCATGCAGACACCGCCCATCGCCGTGAGCAGCAGGGTGTGGCGGTCGGGCCGGGTTGGGGCGGTGGCCGCCGAAGGGGCTGGCTTGGTCGGTCGGCCCCGAAGCCGGTGGATGGGGGTGGCCACCGGCAGTGGCGCAGGGGGCTCGGCCTGGGCCGCCACATCAAGATCGATGGTGGCCTCTGGGTCGAAGACCCGGTTCATCATCTGCTCGGCCTTCAGCTCCCAGTAGGCACGGGAGGTGGGGATGCCGCGCAGGGGACGCCGAGGGGAGGGGCTCACGTGCAGTCCTCGGCGAAGGCGTGCATCACTGTAACGATGGTTCAGGGGTCTGATGAGGGCTTGGCTGCGACTTGCGCCGTTCCAACTCCAGCCAGAGCAACAGGGCGTTGACATCGGCGGGGCTCACCCCGGGGATCCGCGAGGCCTGTCCGAGGCTGCGGGGCTGGATGGCCGCCAGTTTCTCGCGGGCCTCCGCCGAGAGGGTGCGGATGCCGGCATAAGCGATACCGGCTGGGATGGCCCGCCCGAGCTGGCGCCGGACCCTCTCGATCTGCTGTTCCTGGCGGGCCAGGTAGCCGCTGTACTTGATGTCGATCTCGGCGCCATCGCGCACGTCGGCGGGCAGGTCCGGATCACACAGCCCCAGCCGCACCAGATCCGGGCCGTGCAGGCCCGGTCGGCGCAGCAGGTCGGCCAGGGTGATGGAGCCGTTGATACCGGCGCCCGTGCTGGCGGTCACGGCGTTGGCGGCCGGATCGGAGGCCTTGAGGCGCACCGTCTCCAGTCGCTGCTTTTCCGCATTGATCCCGGCCTGCTTGGCTTCGAACAGGCGCCAGCGGCGTTCGTCGATCAGGCCCAGCTGGTGGCCGAGGGGCGTGAGGCGGCGATCGGCGTTGTCTCCCCGCAGCACCAGCCGGTACTCGCTGCGGCTTGTGAGCACCCGGTAGGGCTCCTTGAGGTCCTGCGTCACAAGGTCGTCCACCAGGGTGCCGATGTAGCTCCCCTCCCGGGAGAAATGGACGGGATCCTGGCCCCCCAGCAGGCGCGCGGCATTCAGCCCGGCCACCAGCCCCTGGGCGGCGGCCTCCTCGTAGCCGGTGGTGCCATTGAGCTGGCCGGCTGAGAACAGGCCCCGCACCCGTCTGGTCTCCAGGGAGGGCTCCAGCTGGGTCGCCGGCAGGATGTCGTAGTCGACGGCATAGGCGGGGCGCAGCATCACGCAGGACTCCAGGCCTGGAAGGGTGCGCAGCAGGGCCAGTTGCAGGGATTCGGGCAGGCCTGTGGAGAAGCCCTGGACGTAGAGCTCGGGCGTGTCCCGTCCCTCCGGCTCCAGGAAGATCTGGTGGCTGTCCTTGTCAGCGAAGCGCACGATCTTGTCCTCGATCGAGGGGCAGTAGCGCGGGCCCTTGCTGTCGATGAAGCCGCCGTAGATGGGCGTGAGATGCAGGTTGTCGCGGATCAGCTGGTGGGTGGCCGCCGTGGTGCGGGTGATGTGGCAGGCCATCTGCTCGCCGCTCACCCGGGCGGTGGGATCGAAGCTGAAAAAACGATCAGCGGCGTCGCTGGGCTGCTCCTCAAGGCGATCCAGGGCCACGCTGCGCCGGTCGACGCGGGCGGGTGTGCCGGTCTTGAGTCGGTCGGTGCGAAACCCCAGCGCGCAGAGAGCTTCGGTCAGGCCTTCGGCTGGCTGCTCACCGGCCCGGCCCGCCGCCATTGAACGGTTGCCCACCCAGATGCGTCCGCCCAGGAAGGTGCCGGTGGTGAGGATCACGGCGCCGGCGCCGTAGACGCTGCCGAAGTAGGTGTTCACGCCAATGACCCGCGCCCCGGCTGAATCGCCGGGATCCCCTTCCACCTCCAGCCCGGTCACCATCGCCTCGCGCAGGGCGAGGTTGGGGGTGTGCTGCAGCAGCTGCAGCATCTGGCGGGCGTACTGGCGTTTGTCGGTCTGGGCCCGCAGGGCCCAGACGGCGGGGCCGCGACTGGCGTTGAGCAGCCGCTTCTGCAAGGCGGTGGCATCCGCCAGCCGGCCGATGACCCCCCCCAGGGCATCCACTTCGTGCACCAGCTGGCTCTTGGCCGGACCACCCACGGCCGGGTTGCAGGGTTGCCAGGCGATGCGGTCGAGGTTGAGGCTGAACAGGGCCGTGGAGACCCCGAGCCGGGCGGCGGTGAGGGCCGCTTCGCAGCCGGCATGGCCGCCACCGACCACGATCAGGTCGAAGCTTTCGGTGGGGGCTGCGCTCAGGGCCATGGTTGAAATGTATGGCGTCGATGCGGGTCCCAGCGGATGGCGTTGCGATGTCTTCAGTGGCCTGCCTGAAGCAGCAGCTCCAATCCCCTCGGCAGGCAGTGGCGATGGAGGTCGAAGCGCGCCTGCACCGTTGCGCGCGCCTGCTGGCGCATGGCAAGGGTCTGTTCAGGAGTGGAAAGGGCGAGGAGTATCTGTTTGGCAAGTTGCTCGGTATCGAAGAAGTCAATCAGCCAGCCATTGACGCCGTCCTCGATGACCTCGAGCACCGGTGTCGTCTTTGACGCCACGATCAGACATCCGGTAGCCATCGCTTCGAGCAAGGACCACGACAACACAAAGGGGTAAGTGAGGTACGCATGAACCGCCGATACCTGAAGCACCCGTTGGTATGTGGCATAGGGCACTCTGCCAAGGAAATGGACACGAGACCAATCAACGCGTCCATCAAGCTCTGCGGTCAGGGCCTGTCTGTAGGTCTGGCCATCGCTGCGGGTACGTCCGTAGCTCACCTCATCACCCCCCACCACAATCACCCGGACATCCGGATGACCGGCCTGAATCGCTGGCAACGCCCGCATGAAGCAATGGAAGCCTCGGTACGGCTCCAGATTACGCGCTACATAGGTCACAACAGGGTCCCCTGGCTTCAGTTCCAGTGGACCAATCCGCAATTGTGCTTGCGGATCAGGTTTCAACCGATCGGTGTCAATGCCCTCGTGCAAGACCTGGATGCGAGGTTGCAGGATGGAGGGGTAAAGGCTGCGTTGCCAGAGAGTGGGGCTGAGGCCCTGATCGGCCGCTTCGATGGCCGAGAGATGGCTGAAGTTGCGTGCCCGCAATCGTCCGATGTCGTCGGCCTTGGCGGGGTACTCCGGATCGAACCCCACATCCGCCCCATCCGCTCGGTAGAAGAACTCGCAGTAGGTGATGAGGTGCGACTGGGTAAACACGTCCCTAAGAAAGAGGGTCTCGCCCCAGCCTGGGTGACCAACGATTAGATCCGGCTTGAACCCGCGTCCCGCCAGCTGCCTGGCGATCTTGGAGACCACCTGGCCGCGGATCACGGCCGCCTCGACATCCTTGAGCCAGGGATTGGTCGTGCTCACTCGTTGGCCGTCAAGGCCATAACCCAGGCGATGAATCCTCGGATGGCAGACACCCTGGCGTTTGAGGTTAGGGGCTTCGCCGATCGCCACCACCTGATGAGTGGGATCGTTCGCTAGCGCGGCAGCGAGGTGGCGAAACTGGCCGGGAAAGTTCTGGTGTACGAACAGGACGCGCATCAGTAGGTCGGAACGGATTCCATGGCGACCTGAGGATTACGCATACTGTCCAATCTTCGTCACCAGACCGCACACGGCCAGATCTCAGGCGGCAACAATCTGAATATCACTGGCGACAAGCGACGGCAACCCAGTCAAGTTGGCAATGGTGCTGAGTCCGCCGGCTGCGCTGCCGTTGGAATCGAAGCTGAGGGCACCAGTGGCTCCGTTGTAGATGAAAACTGCCGCGGCAGGTAGCGCCTGGCCACTCAGCCGGAAGTTGCCTGCTGCAAGCAACCCAACGGGAAGTGCTCCGAACGTGCCGGAAACGGCATGGATCTTGTCGGAGCCACTGGCGAAATCAAGAATAGTATCAGTGCCCTCTCCGGGAGAATTGAATTTAAAAACGTCCAATCCTGCGCCACCGGTTAGGGTGTCATTCTGAGCGCCACCGATCAGCGTGTCATTACCGGTGGAGCCGTTGAGCTGATCGGCTGCGCCATTTCCAGTAAGGACATTGTTCAGCGAATTTCCCGTGAAGACGTGGGCGATGGCATTGCTGCCAGTGAGATTCTCAACCTGTTTCCCAGCAAGGCTGAAATTAGCCAAATTGGTCTGAATTGTATCCGTTCCTTCGCCAAGTAGCTCGACCACCACATCACCAAGAGAATCCACAATGTAAACATCATTTCCGGAGCCACCTGCGAGGGTGTCATTTCCAGTGCCGCCGTTCAGCGTGTCGTTGCCGTCTGAGCCGTTGAGCTGGTCAGCAGCGCTGTTGCCAGTCAAGACATTGTTCAGGGCGTTTCCAGTGAAGAAATGGGCGATTGCATTGGTGCCAGTGAGGTTCTCCACCTCTAAACCGACAAGAGAATAGCTGGCCAGAGTCGTTTGAATTGTGTCAGTGCCCTCACCGACGAATTCAATGACTACATCTCCAAGAGAATCCACAACATAGATATCATTGTTGGTGCCGCCAACGAGGCGATCATGTCCCGAGCCGCCATCCAGGACGTCATTCCCGATCCCCCCTTCCAGGGTGTCTGAGCCCAGACCACCTAGAAGGGTGTCGTTCCCAGCCTCACCAAGAATTGAATCATTGCTTCGGCCTCCATCCAGAAGGTTGGCGCCGGCAGAGCCGGTGATGGTGTCACGGCCCTGGGATCCCAACACGTTCTCAATCAAACTCAAGGCATCGATGTCGGCAGGACCGAAGTTGGCTGTACCAGTGGCGAGGTTGATTGTTCCGCCTAGGGCATAACGGTAATCGACTGTGTCGATTCCGGCTCCACCGTTAAGGCTGTCGGCGCCCAGGCCTCCGCTTAATGTGTCGTTGCCGCTATCGCCGAAAATGGAGTCGTTGCCGCTGAGACCATCAAGGTAATTTGCTGCTGTAGTGCCCGTCATCGTGTCGTTTCCAGCACCACCAACAGCGTTCTCAAAGGCCACCACAGTGGTATTGCCGACACCAACAACAGACGCTAATTGTGTGGTCAGATTAATGTCGGCGCCATTGCCTGCGCCGAGGAAACGAAAATCAACCGTATCGACACCACTCTCGCCATTGAGAGAGTTCAACCCAAAACCACCAAGAATGGTGTCGTTGCCATTTCCACCGAGAATGGTGTCATTGCCACCAGCACCATCAAGAATGTTGGCATCAGCGGAGCCAGTGATGGAATCGGCTCCCTGACTGCCGATCACGTTCTCGATCGAGGTGAAGGATTCATTGAAGCCACCAATGGTGCTGACACCACTCGGGAGGGTGATGCTCCCCCCCGTTCCTGTGAAGCTGAAGTCGATGGTGTCGACACCGGCACCGCCATCAAAGAGGTCAATGCCATTGCCGCCCCTGAGGGTGTCGTTGCCATCGCCTCCACGCAGGGTGTCATTACCTTCGCTGCCACGTAAATCATCGTTGGCAAGACTGCCAACGATGGAATCATCACCACCTTGGCCATCCACGAAATCGAGCCCTTGGACTGAGATGCCGGTGAAGTTGAGGTTGTCATTGGTGGTGCTGCCATAGATCTCCTGGTCATTCGCCTGAATGATCTCGATGCCGCTGCCTGCCAAGCTGAAGCTGTTGCCGATCAACCAGAAGGTGTTGGCGATCGAGACCGTATCGGTGCCGGTCCCACCCTGAAGATCATAAACAGAATCCGACCAGACCTGGATCAGATCGTTGCCGGCATCGCCGCGGACCGTGTCCGCACCCTGGGCGAACAGAGTGTCGTTGCCATTGCCGCCGACCAGGGAATCAGCTCCTGCGGCATCACTGAAGGGTGAACTGTCGAGGATGTCATTGCCATCACCGCCCAGCAGGGTGTCGTTCCCGGCATCGCCGCGTAAGGTGTCGTCGCCGGTGCTGCCCACGATCGAGTCGTTGTCCCCGCCGCCATAGAGCTTGGAGGCTCCAGCCAGTCCCTGGATGGTGTCGTTGCCGGCCTGGCCGTCGATGAAGTCGAGGCCGGATACCGTGATGCCGGTGAAGTTGAGGTTGTCATTGGTGGTGCTGCCATAGATCTCCTGGTCATTCGCCTGAATGATCTCGATGCCGCTGCCTGCCAAGCTGAAGCTGTTGCCGATCAACCAGAAGGTGTTGGCGATCGAGACCGTATCGGTGCCGGTCCCACCCTGAAGATCATAAACAGAATCCGACCAGACCTGGATCAGATCGTTGCCGGCATCGCCGCGGACCGTGTCCGCACCCTGGGCGAACAGAGTGTCGTTGCCATTGCCGCCGACCAGGGAATCAGCTCCTGCGGCATCACTGAAGGGTGAACTGTCGAGGATGTCATTGCCATCACCGCCCAGCAGGGTGTCGTTCCCGGCATCGCCGCGTAAGGTGTCGTCGCCGGTGCTGCCCACGATCGAGTCGCTGTCCCCGCCGCCATAGAGCTTGGAGGCTCCAGCCAGTCCCTGGATGGTGTCGTTGCCGGCCTGGCCGTCGATGAAGTCGAGGCCGGATACCGTGATGCCGGTGAAGTTGAGGTTGTCATTGCTTGCGGCCCCGAAGCCTGAGCCGCCGTAAATCTCCTGACCATTGGCCTGGATGATTTCGATCCCGTTGCCAGCCAGGCTGAAGCTGTTGCCGATGTGCCACCAATTGCTCGCGATCGCGATCGTGTCGATATTGGCTCCGCCCTGAATGTCGTAGGACCGATCTGTCCACACTTGGATCAAGTCGTTACCGGCATCACCGCGAATTGTGTCGGCACCAAGGGCGAACAGGGTGTCGTTTCCATTGCCGCCTACCAAGGAATCATCGCCGGCTGCATTGCTCGAATCGCTGTCGAGGATGTCGTTTCCGCTTCCACCCAGCAACGTGTCGTTGCCGGCATCTCCTCGGATCGTGTCATTGAGAGTGCCCCCGACAATCGAATCGTTGTCGAGTCCCCCTCTGATCTGTGCGGCGGCAGCGATGCCGCGGATTGTGTCGTTGCCAGCCTGGCCGTCGATGAAGCTGACGGCGTTCAGGCTGATTCCAGAGAAATTCAGGGTGTCGTTGGTGGTGGCACCAATGCTGGGACCAGCGTAGATCGCAAAGTTGTTGCCCTGAATGATCTCAATGCCGTTGCTTGTGTTGAAGGACGTGCCCGCCAACCAGTAGCTGCTCATGATCGACAGGGTGTCGATGCCAGTCCCACCTTGGAGGACATAGGACTGGTCGTTCCAGACCTGAATCAGATCATCATCGGCACCGCCGTTGATTGTGTCGGCCCCGAAGGCGAACAGAGTGTCATTGCCGGCCCCGCCATCGAGGGAATCGCTCCCAGCTGCTGTTGACGTGTTGGTATCGATCAGATCGTTGCCGTCACCACCCCGGAGTGTGTCATTGCCGGCATTCCCGGTGAGCGTGTCATCCCCCGATCCCCCGCTGAGGGAGTCGTTGTCGTTGCCACCGCGGATGGCATCGGAACCACTTGAGCCTGTGATGGTGTCGTTTCCACCCAAGCCGTCGATGAAACTGACGGCGTTCAGGCTGATGCCCGTGAAATTCAGGTTGTCATCGGTGGTGGCCCCGAAGCTTGAACCGGCGTAGATGGAGAAGTTGTTGCCCTGAACGATCTCAATCCCGTTGCTTGTGTTGAAGGACGTGCCCGCGAACCAGTAACTGCTCATGATCGACAAGGTGTCGATGCCGGCCCCGCCCTGGAGTGCATAGGATTGATCGTTCCAGACCTGGATCAGATCATCATCAGCACCGCCATCGATGGTGTCGGCCCCGAAGGCGAACAGAGTGTCATTGCCGGCCCCGCCATCGAGGGAATCGCTCCCAGCTGCTGTTGACGTGTTGGTATCGATCAGATCGTTGCCGTCACCACCCCGGAGTGTGTCATTGCCGGCATTCCCGGTGAGCGTGTCATCCCCCGATCCCCCGCTGAGGGAGTCGTTGTCGTTGCCACCGCGGATGGCATCGGAACCACTTGAGCCTGTGATGGTGTCGTTTCCACCCAAGCCGTCGATGAAACTGACGGCGTTCAGGCTGATGCCCGTGAAATTCAGGTTGTCATCGGTGGTGGCCCCGAAGCTTGAACCGGCGTAGATGGAGAAGTTGTTGCCCTGAACGATCTCAATCCCGTTGCTTGTGTTGAAGGACGTGCCCGCGAACCAGTAACTGCTCATGATCGACAAGGTGTCGATGCCGGCCCCGCCCTGGAGGGCATAGGATTGATCGTTCCAGACTCGGATCAGATCATCATCGGCACCGCCATCAATGGTATCGGCCCCGAAGGCGAACAGAGTGTCATTGCCGGCCCCGCCATCGAGGGAATCGCTCCCAGCTGCTGTTGACGTGTTGGTATCGATCAGATCGTTGCCGTCACCACCGAAGATGGTGTCATCGTTACTGTCACCGTTCAGGGTGTCATTGCCCCCGCCACCATCAATCAGGTCGTTGCCAGCGGCTCCGGAAATCGAATCGGCAAGGTCGGAGGGAATACCGCCGACGATACCATTGGTGATGTCATCGGGAGTGATGACATCGGCGTTGATTGTTCCGGTGATGGTGGCCATGACTTCAGTCGATTGATGAGTAAATCAGGAGTGAACGTGTCCGATCGGCTTGAGAAAGGGCTGATAGAAGCTTAATAATTTTAGACTTTGGCCTCTTTCTGCATGTGTCACGCGTGAAGTTCATGAATCTTTATGGCGATCGGCCCTGAGGCTCGCTCCTGTCTTGCTGATTCCAGGGTCTGCGCAGACGAGCACCAAAGCCTGTGCTCACGTCACTTGACGCAGAAGATCATCCGCTATAAGGCGGTTCCTGGGAATGCAGCTGATGCTTCAGTACTAGCATGATGCGATTGTGACGGCATCTTTGGATGCTCTGCGCTGCTGGGGTGTTGAGCTTGATGTCTGACTTGTGTAGTCTCCCTCCCCCCTCCCTTCCGTTCTTCTGATCAGCGGTTGAGCTGGCGAGCCGTTCAGGTTGAGGATGTGGGCTGACCACTTCAATCTGGAAAGTACTCAATTGGCTTGGGTTGATCTTTATTCAGCTCCTCCTTACAGTGAACTTATGGATTCAGCGTTCACGTGGTTCCAGCGGTTTGAGCGCTGGCCCAGAATGGTTGAGAACCGGCCGGACGAGAATCGTGCGGACCCTTTGGACAAGGTTGATCACTGGAGGGAGATCAGAATGACTCCAAGCACATGCATGTGTGCCTGATCCATCGCTGCGATCCTCTTGAAACGGAAGGTGGCCATGGGGGCGGACGGCGTCGACTGTGTTGGCCCTCATGAAACCATTAGACATTCTTGCGGTGATACATCCTGCGATGCCTAGTATCGACGAAGCCATCCTCTGGATCCCGTGTGCATCCGCCCCGAGGAACACATGCCATGCTGACTTCTGCGACCGTAGTTTGGGAAGAGCCAGCAAACCCTCCGGGATAGCCATGGCCGCCACAAACCAGACTTCTGAGTTGTGGCGGCCATGGAGCACTCAGAAGGAGTCGCTGACAAGCAAGAAATGGGGGACTACCTCTTGGCGAAGATGGCGATTCCGTGAATGCCAAGGTAGTGTTGGCTTCGGCCCCATGCGGCCTCCCAGGCTGGTGCCAGTGATTGAGGATCAAGACGATTGTGCTGTCGACGCTTCCGAAGTTGCTGCTTACCCGGATCACCCGACCCTACGGGATCAAGGGGATCCTCTTGATCCTTCTGCCCCGTCGCCCTGACCAGGCTCCCAGGACGAGGTGGGGAGTGTGCTGGAACCATGAACCATTGCAGTATCTGGGGGGATTGCTACTCTTAGTTGACCTGAGCCCGCAAGGGCCTGTGGGCCGATTACCCCACCACAGGGCGTCCACTTCATCCATTGGCTGTCCGTTGTTCGGGCCGCCACCGACCACGATCAGGTCGAAGCTTTCGGTGGGGGCTGCGCTCAGGGCCATGAATGGAATGTATGGCGCTGCAGGGGTCGGTGGCGTTGAGCTTCAGGCCGGCAGGGCGAGGATTCAGGCATCCTGGAAGCGGTCCTGGATGGCTTCCACAGCGCCCCGCCGCCGCTTCACGGCAGCCACGCAGTCAGCATCAAACTGTCCCTCTGCCACCAGTCGGTCGAGTTCCGCGATAGCCAGGTCCATGGTCCAGGCCTTTTTGTAGTGCCTATGGCTGGTCAAGGCATCGAGCACATCGGCCACTGCGATGATCCGAGCCTCCAGGGGTATGGCCTCACCCTTGAGGCCCATGGGATAGCCGGAGCCATCGAGTTTTTCATGGTGGCCCGAAACGACATTCTTCATCACAGCCGAGTCGGGTAGATCTTCAAGGCCAAACTCACCCACCATTCTCTCCAGAATCTCCATGCCTTTTTGCACATGGGTTTCCATGACTCGACGCTCATCGGCATCCAGGGGGCCGGGCTTGAGCAGGATCCGATCGGGAATGCCGATCTTGCCGATGTCATGCAGGGGCGCGAACAGGTAAAGATGCTCGATGTATTCATCGCTCAAGTTATGGCTCTGCTGGAGTTCGCGGGCGATCAGCCGCGAGTAGTGGGCCATGCGCTCAAGATGGGCGCCGGTTTCAAAGTCCCGGAGGTTGGCAAACTCCCGTGCCACCTGGGCCGAAGCCGTGATTGAATGAACCAGATTGAGTTCGCTGCTGATCAGCATGTTGATCATCGAAGCGATCAAAGACAGCTTTCGCTGCACACTTTCGATGAAAACAGCGGGCTTCAGCGAATCGAAGAAGAGAAAGCCAATGAAGGAACCCTTGTCGAACAGGGGAATGGTCAGCGACGAGCGGTAGCCCTCCTTCAGCAGCCAGGCCGAGTGCTTGGTGTTACCTTCCACCGCGGCCGGGATGTTGTCCAGCACGCGGAAGGACCGGCTTGTGGCCATGTGACTGAGCGATTGGCTTTTGGAGAGGTGAAACTCATAGCCGCTGATCGCCTCTCCAGTGCGGGTGCTATTGATGAACGTCTTTAATAAATCCACTTGAGGGTCGTAAAGTGCGACAGCCACCCGATCCACATCAGGCGTCATTTCCATCAATTGCTGATGCAGCTGCCGCAGCCGGTGATTCAGGGCCTGCCCCACCGAAGGGGCCTCAGGCCCAGTCTCTCCCAAGGAGGACGTGTCGCTGGTCGGTGGGCTTGGTCGCGGGGACATGACCTGGACACCAAGACTCTGAATTCATTCTGACGCTTCACGGGTCGCCCCTGTCAGGACCCCTCTGGCGGGCCGGCCTGGGCAGGGCTACGGCGGCGGGCTGCAGTGACGCGGCATAGGCGGGATCCTCGCTGCCGAACACCCGATCCCAGAAGGTGAAGTAAAGCCCGAAATGCTTGCCGTGGCGACGGTGGTGGATGGAGTGGTGGGCAGGGCCGATCAGCCAGCGACCCAGCCAGTGGTGGGGGAAGTGCAGCGGCAGCACCTCCAGGCCCAGATGGTTCACCACGGCCCACACCGTCATCGTGGTGAGCACCGCCAGCAAGGTAATGAAATGCAGGGGAATCAGCATCACGACCCCGATCAGGAACAGGGCCTGAACCACGGCCTCAAGGGGGTCAAAGGCGAAGGAGGTCCAGGGCGTGGGCTGACGTGATCGATGGTGCCCCTGGTGAAACCAGGGAAACAGTTTTGGATGGTGAAACAGCCGGTGGGTGGCGTAGAAGTAAGCATCCTGCAGCACGAGCACGGCCAGATAGCTGAGCGGCAGGATCCACCAGTTGGAGGCCTGAATCTGGCCGTGGAGCCTGGTCAGTCCCTGTTCATGCAGCGTCATGATCACGGCGGTGGCGAGGGCGAAGATCCCCGTCGACAGGACGGAAAGGTGGATGTCGTTGAGGACGGATCCGTTCGCCGGCTGACGGTCATAGAGGAGCCAATGGGCAAAGCCTGCCATGAGCAGGTAGCGAGCCAGAATAATGCCGAAAAACGTGAAAACGTAAAACCAGAAAGAATGGTGCTGCATGTATATTTTCACGATACCTTGAAGCTGAGGTTACTGGCACCTTCGCTGCAGCGATACGGCGGATATCCCTATGCGGCCAGATTGCGGAAACGGGTGAACTGAGGCTCGAACAGCAGCTTGACGGTGCCGACGGGGCCGTTGCGGTGCTTGGTGACGATGACTTCGGTGATGCCGCGGTCGGCGGTTTCGGGGTTGTAATACTCGTCGCGATAGATCATCAGCACCAGGTCGGCGTCCTGCTCGATCGAGCCCGATTCCCGCAGGTCGCTGAGCATGGGGCGTTTGTTGGTGCGGGACTCCACGCCGCGGCTGAGCTGGGAGAGGGCGACCACGGGCACGTGCAGCTCACGGGCCATGCCCTTGAGGCCCCGGGTGATGCGGGAAAGCTCCTGGACGCGGTTGTCGGGGGTGGTGCCCTCCATCAGCTGGAGGTAATCGATCACGATCAGGCCGAGCTCCTTGCCGGTTTCGGCCATCAGGCGCCGGCAGAGGGAGCGCATTTCGAGCACACCGGAATTGGGCTTGTCATCGATGAACAGGGGCAGCTGGCCGAGGCTGTTGATGCCCTGGCCCAGCAGGGGCCACTCCTCCTGCTGCAGGCGGCCGGTGCGCAGGCGGCCACTCTCGATGCCCACCTCCATCGAGAGCAGGCGGTAGGTGAGCTGTTCCTTGCTCATCTCCAGGCTGAACACGCAGACCGGCAGCTGGTGCAGCTGGGCCACGTTCTTGGCGATGTTGAGCACGATGGAGGTTTTGCCCATGGCCGGACGCCCGGCGACGATGATCAGGTCGCTGCGCTGCAGGCCCTGGGTGATGGCGTCGAGGTCGTAGAAGTTGACAGGAATGCCGGCGACGGCGGTGCCGAGGGAGCGGCTCTCGATCTCGTTGAAGGTGCTGGTGAGGATCTCGGCGGTGGGGGTGAGGCCGGAGGTGGGCTTCTCCTGGCTGATGGCGAAGATCTTCTGCTCGGCCTCATCGAGCACCTGCTCCATGGGGATGCTCTGGTCGAAGCCCAGGCGGATCACGTCGTTGGCGGAGCGGATCAGCTGCCGGCGCAGGTGCTTGTCCATCACCAAACGCGCCACCTGGTCGATGGAGGCGGTGGAGAGGGTGCGCTCCACCAGCTCGACGAGCCGGGCACTGCCACCCACCTTGTCCAGCTGACCGGTGTCGGCGAGCCAGGCGGCCATCGCCGTGAGATCGGTGGGTTTGCCCTGGCTGTGCAGCATCAGGGCCGTGCGGTAAATCTCGCGGTGGGCGCCGAGATAGAAAGCCTCAGGGCGCAGCACGTCGGCAACGCGGCCGATGGCGTCGGGATCCAGCAGGATGCCGCCGAGCACCGACTCCTCCGCCTCCAGGTTCTGGGGGGGAACGGAATCGGGCAGGGCCTCGAACCCGGCCTGTTCGGCACGCTTGGACGCCGGCCTCGGCCCGTCGGGCCTGGGGGGATCGGATCCAGCCAGGGGAACGCTCACCATGGACGCAACACCAGAACGCGACTCACGGAAAGGGACACCGGATCGGTCGGGATCGGGCGCCAGTGAGATGAATCACTCTGGTGCCCGGAGCGGAAAAAATCGGTTCGCTGCTGGCTGATCAGTAGCTGACCACTTCCAGATTGACGTCGGCGACGACCTCGGGGTGCAGCTTGATCTGCACCTTGTAGGAGCCGGTGCGGTGGATTTCGGGAACGGTGATGACGCGGCGGTCGACCTCTTTCTTGGTGGCCGCCTCGATGGCTTCGGCCACGTCGCCGTTGGTCACGGTGCCGAACAGGACGTCGTCGCCACCGGTCTGCTTCTTGACGGTGAAGCGGCCAATGGTGTCGAGGGCGGTGCGGAAGGCGACCGCTTCAGCCCTGAGGGCCGCCTGGCGCTCAGCCTCCTTGGCCCTCCGGTGCTCCACCTGCCGCAGCACGGCGGCGGTGACGGCCAGGGCCTTGCCGGTGGGAAGCAGGTAATTACGGGCGTACCCGGGAGCCACTTCCACCAGGTCTCCGTCCTTGCCCAGGGACAGGATGTCCTCGCCCAGGACCACCCGTACACGCTTCTTGACCATGACAACGCCCCGGCTGAGCCATCTGAAATCCGATTGAGAAGCCTACGACATGGCCCTGGAGGGAGCGGCGGCCCGGGGCAGGCGGACCCTGGTGGCCAGGCCCAGGGCCCGCATCAGCCGGATGTGCTGCCAGGTGAGGTCGAACTGGCGAGGGCCGAAGCCGTGGCGGGCGGAATGGGGGAAGGCGTGGTGGTTGTTGTGCCAGCCCTCACCGAAGGTGAGCGCCGCCACCCAGGGGTTGTTCTTGGACTTGTCACCGCTGTCGTGGACGGACTCGCCCCACATGTGGGTGGCGGAATTCACCAGCCAGGTGCACTGATAGACGATCACCAGGCGCAGGGGGATGCCCCACAGCACCAGGGCCCAGCCGCCGGCACCGGTGACGCTGCCGATCCAGAAGAGCAGCAGGCCCAGGGGCACCTGGAGCAGCAGGAAGCTGTGGTTCAGCCAGCGGTAGTAGGGGTCGGTGGCGAGGTCGCCGGTGAGGCGGGGCACGGCGGCCATGGCGGGGATCTCCTCGAACATCCAGGCCATGTGGGACCACCAGAAGCCTTTGTTGCTGTCGTGGTGATCCGCTTCCGTATCGGAAAACTTGTGGTGGTGGCGGTGCAGGCCGACCCAGTCGATTGGGCCGTGCTGGCAGCTGAGGGCGCCGCAGGTGGCGAAGAAGCGCTCCAGCCACTGGGGAACGCGGAAGGAGCGGTGGCTGAGCAGGCGGTGGTAGCCGATCGTGACGCCCAGGCAGGCGGTGACCCAGTACATCACCAGCAGGGCACCGACGGCCTCCAGGCTCCAGAAGCGGGGCAGAAGGGCCACCACCGCCAGGATATGGATCAGGACCATGAAGCCGATCGTGCCCCAGCGGGTGCCCTTGGGAGAGACGCCGCGGGGTTCGCCGCGGCGGGGTTCGTGCAGGGCCCGCGCCCGCACCAGGGCATCGGCCCCTTGGTTGATGCTGGCCGGGCGGCGGGTGTGGCGTGCTTTGGTGCCGGCATCGCGGCGGTTGCCGGATGGGGCGCCTGGCTGGGTGCCGGGGCGAGAGAGGGGGGTGACGGCCATGAAGGACCGGGCTCCTGTTGATTGACTACAATAGTAGCAATACGAATCCAGATCGAGTGGGATACCGAGACGAACTCGTATCTGGTCGCATCGCTTTTGCCCACCTGATCCGCGTCTGGCACGAGCGCAACGGCTGGTCCCACCGGGTGCTGCCGATGCTGGCCGAGGCCCTTGACCTGGGTCGGGTGCACAACTCCCAGCTCTCGATGCTGCGCAACGGCAAGCTGGCCTCCCCGGGCCCGGAGGTCTTCCTGGCCCTGGGGAGCGTGAACCTCTGGCTCGATGCCCAGGCTCCCGAGGGCCGGCTGGAGCCGATGGCGGCGCGCACCTTGCTGGCGGCCCACCCGGAACTCTTCGAAGCCCTCTGCAGTTCGGCCCTGCCGGTGCGTGACGAGCGCCAGCGGGTGCTGGGGCCCGGGGCCCTGCTCGAGGTGTTCGTGGGCTTTCGCCAGCCGCCGGCCAGCTTTGATCTGCGCATCGCTGAGGCGGAGGCCGGGGGGCTCAGTGCCGCCCTGGCCCATCTGCTCACCGCCGGCAGACCCTGGCGTGATTGCCGCGACCGGTTGATGGCGGCCTATCCGGTGGCCAAACGCCAGCGGCGGGAGCGCTTTGCCGAGGTGATCGCCGGCCAGCGCGATTACACGGCGATGGAACTCGATGCCGAACTGCCGGAACTGCGTCGCACCCTGGCGGCCCTGGGGGCGGCTGGGGAGGAGGAGCTGGGCCCGGACCGCTTTCTGGAGCTGCTGCGACAGCGGGCGCGCCCGCTGCAGGGGGAAGGGGCCGAGCAGGCCCCGGACGACCTGGCGGCCGCCATCCGCCGGGAGATCGGGGCGGCGATCCCGGCGACGGCCGACAACGCGGACCTCTGATCAGGCGCTGGCGGTCGCGTCGCCGCGGTGGCCGAAGACGGGGGCGATGCGGACGCGCCTGGCCAGGCCCAGGGCCCGCAGGGCGCGGATGTGCTGCCAGGTGATGTCGAACTCGAACCAACGCAGCCCATGGCGGGCCGAGTGGGGGTAGGCGTGGTGGTTGTTGTGCCAGCCCTCACCAAACGTGAGCAGGGCCACCCACCAACAGTTGCGGGAGCGGTCGGGGCAGTCGAAATTGCGATACCCAAAGGCGTGGGTGGCGGAATTCACCAACCAGGTGACGTGATAAACGAGCACCAGACGCAGGGGAATGCCCCAGAGCACCAGTCCCAGTCCCCCGCCGGGGACGTCCGCCCAGTTGCCATACCAGTAGAGAGCAGCCCCCAGGGGCAGTTGCAGCAGCAGGAACCAGCGATCCAGCCAGCGGTAGAAGGGATCCTTCTCCATGTCGCCGGTGAAGCGGTGGATCTCGGTGAGGGCCGGGATTTTGTGCAGCATCCACTCGCTGTGGGCCCACCACAGACCCCGTGCGGCGTCGTGGTGATCGTTGGGCTGGTCGGAGAAGAGGTGGTGGTGCCGGTGCAGCCCCACCCACTCGATCGGGCCGCTCTGGCAGGCCAGGGTGCCCATCAGCACCAGCAGCCGCTCCACCCAGCGCGGGGCTTCGAAGCCCCTGTGCGCCACCAGCCGATGCAGCCCGAGGGTCACCCCCAGCACCGTGGCCCAGTAGAGAACCGCCAGCACGATCACCCCCTGAAGGCTCCAGAAGCGGGGCAGCAGGGCGAAGACGGCCCCCACATGAATGGCCAGCATGAAACCGGTGGTGCCGGTCTTGAATTTGCGTTGTGTTGCCGGCAGGGGCGGCCTGGGCCGCTGCGTGGCCGCCAGCAGCTGGTCTTTCTTGCGCGAGTGACTGGGTTCCTGCCGGGGGACGCGCACGGTCTGGGCGCTCTGGCCTGATCGAAAGGCATCGGATCGTGCGACCAAACGTTTCTCCGGTGAAAGGGTGGGTGTGAGCGAAAAAGCCAGCCCCATCCTGGCCTACGCAGCGATGGCAGAGTGAGCCCTGCTGGCCCAAGGGCTTTGGAGCAGGTTCTTCCAGGCCCGGGCGAGGGATTCGACCCTGCGGAAACCGTCGCCGCCGCCCTTGAGCGGCTCGCCCCGGTGGCGGCCCGCCGCACCGCCGCCGTGCGGCCCCGCCTGGCAAGGGTGCTGGAGGCCTTCGCGGCCGAACGCCTGGGGGTGCACCACTTCGCCTCGGTCAGCGGCTACGGCCATGGTGACCTGGGCCGGGAGGTGCTGGATCGGGTCTTCGCGCGGGTGCTTCAGGCCGAAGCCGCCGCTGTGCGGCTTCAGTTCGTCAGCGGCACCCATGCCATCACCGCGGCCCTGTTTGGGGTGCTGCGTCCCGGCGACCGGCTGCTGGCGCTCACCGGACGCCCCTACGACACCCTCGAGGAGGTGATCGGGCTGCGGGGCCGGGGCCAGGGGTCCCTGGCCGAGTTCGGCATCACCTACGACGAGCTCGCCCTCACCGAGGGCGGAGAGGTGGACGACGCGGGCCTGGAGGATGCGCTCGCCCCTGAGACCCGGATGGTGCTGATCCAGCGCAGCTGCGGCTACAGCTGGCGGCCCTCCCTTTCGGTGGCCAGCATCGGCCGCCTCTGCGAACGGGTCAAGGCACTGAGGGCCGACTGCGTCTGCTTTGTCGACAACTGCTACGGGGAACTGGTGCAGGAGCAGGAACCCACCGCCGTGGGGGCCGATCTGATCGCCGGATCCCTGATCAAAAACCTTGGTGGCACCATCGCGCCGACGGGGGGCTATGTGGCCGGCCGTAAGGAGCTGGTGGAGATGGCCTGCTGCCGGCTCACCGCCCCGGGGATCGGCAGCGAGGGGGGCACGGGGTTTGATCTGCACCGGCTGCTGTTCCAGGGATTGTTCCTGGCCCCCCAGATGGTGGCCGAGGCCCTGATCGGCGCCGAGCTGGTGGCCGAGGTGTTCGCCAGCCTCGGTTATCCGGTGAACCCTGCTCCCGGTGCCGAGCGCAGCGATGTGATCCAGGCGGTGCGGCTCGGCGATCCGGGTCGACTCATTGCCGTCTGCCGGGCGTTCCAGGCGTTGTCTCCGGTGGGGGCCTACCTGGATCCGGTGCCGGCCCCCATGCCCGGCTACGCCAGTGATCTGGTCATGGCGGGGGGCACCTTCATCGA
The DNA here is from genome assembly GCF_024346455.1 of Cyanobium sp. Aljojuca 7A6. Lineage (GTDB taxonomy): Bacteria > Cyanobacteriota > Cyanobacteriia > PCC-6307 > Cyanobiaceae > Cyanobium. Next base: position 183,488 of record NZ_JAGQCY010000005.1, on the reverse strand, counting down.
CGGCAGCACCAGCGAGTTCTCCGCCGACGGCCCGCTGCGGGAGCCCTACGTGCTCTTTGCCCAGGGCGGCACCCACCATGGCCATGTGGCCCTGGCCCTGGAACGGGCCCTTATGGCCCTGGCGTCCCTGCCGGAGGCAAACTGAGGCTGCCTTCCCCGCACCCCACCGGCCTTGGCGCACTCCTTCCCCGACGACTGCCGCTATTCCGAAAGCCACGAGTACGTGCGTCCGGAGGGTGACCTGGTGCGCCTGGGCATCAGTTCCTTCGCCGTGGATCAACTCGGGGACATCGTTTTCGTCGAGCTGCCGGCGGTGGGGGCCCGGCTGGCACGCGGCACGAGCTTCGGCAGCGTCGAATCGGTCAAGGCGGTGGAGGATCTGATGGCCCCGGTGAGTGGCACGGTCGAGGCCCGTAACGAGGCGGTGTTGGCCAGCCCTGAGGAGCTCCAGAACGATCCCTACGGGGAAGGGTGGCTGCTGGTGTTGCGGCTCGCCGCGCCTGACGAACTGGAGGCCCTGATGGATGCCGCCACCTACGGGGCCAAGGTGCAGGCGGGCTGAATTCCTTAGGATCCCGCCACCACCATCCCGAACGCCCGTGTCCGCCTCCTTCCTGGTCCGGCATCTGGGTCCGGATCCCGAAGATCAGCAGCGGATGCTGGCGGAGCTCGGCCTGGGCTCCCTTGATCAGCTGGCGGCGGAGGTGGTTCCGGCCGACATCCTGCTGACGGCGCCCGAAGCTGAGATCGGCCTGCCGCTTCCCTGCCCGGAGGAGCAGGCCCTGAAGGAATTGACCGAGCTGGCCGGCCGCAACCGGGTGCTGCGCAGTCTGATCGGCCTCGGCTACCACGGTACGGCGACGCCGGCCCTGATCCAGCGCCACGTGCTGGAAAACCCCTGCTGGTACACCGCCTACACCCCCTATCAAGCAGAGATCGCCCAGGGCCGTCTGGAGGCCCTGTTGAACTTCCAGACCCTGGTCAGTGAGCTGACGGGGTTGCCCATCGCCAACGCCTCGCTGCTGGATGAGGCCACCGCCGCCGCCGAAGCCATGGCGATGTCGGCGGCGCTCACCCTACGCAGCGGGGCCCGCCGTTTTCTGGTGGACCAGGCCGTTTTCCCCCAGACCCTCGCGGTGCTCCAGACCCGGGCCGAACCCCTGGGGATCGTCATCGAGACGTTTGAGGCCGAGGCCGTCAGCAACAGCCCCGATGGGGCGCTGGGCGACGACGTGTTCGGCCTGCTGCTCCAGCTTCCCGGCGTTGAGGGCCGGCTCTGGGATCCCTCGCCGCTGCTGGCCGAGGCCCGCTCCGGCGCGGTGATCAGCACGGTGGCCGTGGATCCCCTGGCCCAGGCGCTGCTGGCCCCGGTGGGTGAGCTGGGCGCCGACATCGCCGTCGGCAGCCTGCAGCGCTATGGGGTGCCGATGGGATTCGGTGGTCCCCACGCGGCCTTCTTCGCCACCCGGGACGACTTCAAACGCCAGATTCCCGGCCGCCTGGTGGGGCAATCCAAGGATGCGGAGGGGAACCCGGCGCTGCGGCTGGCCCTCCAGACCCGGGAGCAGCACATCCGGCGCGACAAGGCCACCAGCAACATCTGCACGGCCCAGGTGCTGCTGGCGGTGATGGCGAGTTTCTATGCCGTGCACCACGGCCCCGATGGTCTCGAGGCCATCGCCCGCCGCCTGCTGGTGCTGCGCCAGGGGTTGGTGCTGGGACTGGCGGCCCTGGGGCTGGTGGCTGAGGCGGGGGCGGGCTTCGACACCCTGGTGTTGCGCACCGCTGCCGCGCCCGGCCTGCGCCAGCGGGCCGAGGCCGCTGGTTTCAACCTCCGCTGCGGCATTCGTGGCGACGACGGTGAAGCGGCCCTGGCCATCAGCCTGGATGAACTGTCCACCCCCGAGGAACTGGCCAACCTGCTGGCGGCCCTGGCGGCGGACCCGGCGGCCGCCTCCGAGGCGCACACGGCCCTCCTGGCGGGCCTGGTGGCCCTGGCGGGCAAGCCCCTGGCCGAACTGCTCGACGGGGTGCCCCTGCGGCAAGGCCCCTGGCTGCGTCAGGAGGTGTTCCGTCGCTACCGCAGTGAGACGGAACTCCTGCGCTACATCCAGCGCCTGGTGAGCAAGGATCTGTCGCTCGTCCACGGCATGATCCCGCTGGGCAGCTGCACGATGAAGCTCAACGCCGCCGCTGAACTGGCGCCGGTGAGCTGGCCGGCCTTCGCCCAGATCCATCCCTTTGCCCCCGCCGACCAGACCCGTGGCTACGCCGCCATGGCGGCCGACCTGGAGGCCTGGCTGGGGGCGATCACCGGCTTTGCGGGGGTGTCCCTGCAGCCGAACGCCGGATCCCAGGGGGAGTACGCCGGCCTGATGGTGATCCGGGCCTGGCACCGCAGCCGTGGCGAGGGCCACCGGCAGGTGTGCCTGATCCCCACCAGTGCCCACGGCACCAACCCCGCCAGCGCCGTGATGGCCGGCATGCGGGTGGTGGCGGTGGCCTGCGACGCCCAGGGCAACATCGACATCGCTGACCTGGAGGCCAAGGCCGCCGCCCACGCCGCCAACCTGGCGGCCCTGATGGTCACCTATCCCTCCACCCACGGGGTGTTCGAAACGGGCATCCGCCGCATTTGCCAGGTCGTGCACGACCACGGCGGCCAGGTGTACCTGGACGGCGCCAACCTCAACGCCCAGGTGGGCCTGTGCAAGCCGGGGCTCTACGGCGCCGACGTCTGCCACCTCAATCTCCACAAGACCTTCTGCATTCCCCACGGTGGCGGTGGCCCCGGGGTGGGTCCGATCGGCGTCGCGGCCCACCTGGTGCCCTTCCTGCCGTCCCATCCCCTGGCCGCCGCCGCCGGCCGCCGGGCCATCGGTCCGGTCTCGGCGGCGCCCCTTGGCAGTGCCGGCATCCTGCCGATCAGCTGGATGTACATCCGCATGATGGGGGGCTCGGGCCTGCGCACCGCCAGCCAGGTGGCCCTGCTGGCGGCCAACCTGATCGCCGAGCGCCTCGAGCCCCACTTCCCCGTGCTCTACCGGGGCCGCGGCGGCCGGGTGGCCCATGAGTGCATCCTCGATCTGCGACCCCTCAAGCGCAGCTGCGGCCTGGAGGTGGACGATCTGGCCAAGCGACTGATGGACTACGGCTTCCATGCCCCCACCGTCAGCTGGCCCGTGGCGGGCACGGTGATGGTGGAGCCCACCGAAAGCGAATCCCTGCAGGAGATCGATCGCTTCTGTGCGGCGATGGAGGGGATCCGCCGCGAGGCCTGGGCCATCGAGACCGGCGCCGCCGACCCCCTCGACAACCCGCTCAAGCGGGCTCCCCACACCCTGGCGGCGGTCACCGCCGACCACTGGGATCGGGCCTACAGCCGCAGTGAGGCCGCTTTTCCCGGCGGGGAGGGTCAGCGGCAGGCCAAGTTCTGGCCGGCCGTCGCCCGCATCGACAATGCCTTCGGCGATCGCAACCTCGTCTGCACCTGCCCGAGCGTCGAGGAAGTGGCAATCCCCGAACTGGCCGCCTGAGTGTTCGAGCGGTACCTTTTCCCCCCGGCATGGCGCATCATTGCTGTGCCATCCCTTCACGGTGATGGCAAGCGCCTTTCATTTTCATGGGGTTCATGAACGGCAACGACAATTCAGGTGATGGCCAGGGCCTGGGCGCCTTTGGGCCCGGTCTGCCGGAGGCCAGCCAGCGGGTGGATGGCACCAACGTGGTGCGGGTGCCCTTCGGGGTGCGCCGGGCCAGGCGCCGCCGTCCCGAGCGACCCGACCACTGGGCCACCCTCGTCCTTCCCTTCCAGGCGGGCGGTGGCGGCGCTCCCACGCCGCCCCACGCGGCCTGAGGCAGGGGCTCAGTAGTTGGCGCCGCTGCGCCGCTGGTGAACGGCGGTCGTGGCAGCCGCATCCAGCAGGTCACCGCTGAGGGCCTCGGCGTAGAGCAGCCAATGGTCGCCGCACTCCATGCGTTGGCTGACGCGGGCTTCCAGCCAGGCCAGGGCGTCCGGCAGCAGGGGTTGGCCACTTGGGCTGGCGTCCAGCTCGAGGCCCGCCAGGCGATCGGCCCCCGGGGGGAAGGGCTGCAGGAACCGCTTCATCGGGCCGCTTTCTCGCCCGGCCGCCAAAACGTTGAGGCAGAAAGCGTCGCCCACGTGCAGCAGGCTCTCCATGGCCCGGTCCTTGGCCACGGCCACGGTGAAGCCGGGGGGGCTGAAGCTGGCCTGGCTGACCCAGCTGGCCACCATGGCCCCGCCGATGGCGTCGGAGCCTTCCCCTTTGCGGGCCAGCACCACGCACAGGGCACCCACCACCCGGCCGAGGGCCTGGATCGCGGGGTTGGTGCGGCTCTCGCTCAGGCCGCCGCCGGTGCTGCGCCGTTGGCTCTGGCGATGCTGATGACGCAGGCGGCGGCCCAGGGCTGTGCCGGTTTCCTCCAGGGTGCGCAGCGTGGCCAGATCGGGGCTGAACTTCACCCGGATCGGATCGAAGGCGAACTGGAAGCCGCCATCGCGGAGCTTGCTTTCGAGCAGATCGATGGCCTCGCCGCTCCAGCCGAAACTGCCGAACACCCCCACCGGCTTGGCCCGGTCGCCTTCGGCCAGAACGGTGCCGAGGGCCGAGACGATCGGCGTGGGCGCATGGCCCCCGAGGGTGGGTGAGCCGATCAGCAGGGCGTCGCAGGCGTGGATCGCCTCCAGCAGCTGTTCCGGTGGCGCGAACTCGCAATTGATGCTCTCGACCCGCACCCCACTGCGGGCCACCCCCTGGGACAGGGCGTCGGCGATGGCCGCGGTGTTGCCGTAGGCGCTCGCATAGAGCAGGGCCACCGACAGGTTGGCCAGTTCCTGGCTCTCCCCCCAGCGGCGGTAGTCGGCCAGCAGGCTGCGCCAGCTCTGGGCGATGGCCGGCCCGTGGCCCGGGGCAATGGTGCGAATCGCCATGGCGTCGAGGCGGTCCACCACCGTTTCCACCTGGCGGGCCATGGGCGCCATCAGGCAGTCGTAGTAGTAGCGGCGATCTTCCTCGGTGCTGCTGCGATTCGTCTCGGCGAAATCTTCGGTGCAGAGGTGGGCGGCGAAGAACTTGCCGCTCATCAGCAGACCGGTGCTGGACTCGAAGGCCATCAGGCCGCCAGGCCAGCGGGGGGTGGGGGTGGGAATCAGGGTGAGCGTATGGCCGCTGGAGAGGGTGCGGCTGGTTTCCTGCTTGACCACCTCGACGGTCGGCAGGGGCACCGGGTCGGCTGGGGCGGCGGCCTCACCCCCCGGGCCGGGCCGCTGCAGTTCCCAGAGCTCGGCGAGCACCTGGGCGCCGGGATTGGAGGCCACCAGCACCGTGGCCGGCCAGCCCGTCGCCAGCTGCTTCAGCAGGGCGACCCGGTTGGGGTTGACATGGCCCACCACCACCTTGAGGGGGGCGTCGGCTGGCACCAGCAGGGCCAGCTGTTCCAGAAAGGGGGCGGCGAAGGAGGCCCCCGGCGGGTGCACCAGCACGGGGGCGCCTCCGGAGGCACCCTGCTGGAACAGGAAGCTGTTGGCGGTGGTGCCCCGCTCGAGGCCATATTCCACTTCGAAGCGCAGCCGCCGGGGGCTGAGGCCGCGCAGGCAGACCAGACCGGAATCGACCGGCAGCGTGATGACGCGCCGATCCGTTGCGATGGGAGAGGACGTCATCAGTAGTGGTTGCCCACTTTGCGGTGGTGCACGGCCGTGGCGGCGGTGGTGTCGGCCACGTTGCCCTCCTCCACCACCGCGTAGATGATCCAGTGGTCGGGTCCCTCCATGCGCTGGGTCACCCGGCAGCCCAGGTAGGCCAGGGCATCGCTCAGGACCGGACCGCCGGCGGCTGCGCCTTCCAGGGTGGCCACGCCGGCGAAGCGATCGGCCCCCGGCGGGAAACGGCGCAGGAAGTGACGCAGCAAGGGCTGGTGGTTGTCTTCTCTCAGGACGTTGAGCACGAAACGGTCGTCCACCTGCATCAGGGCCTCGATGGCCCTGTCCTTGGCGACGGCCACCGTGAGCCCCGGGGGATCGAAGCTCGCCTGACTCACCCAGCTGGCGACCATGGCGCTGCTGCGGCTGCCCGTCTCGTCATCCTGGCGGGCCGTGACAATGTAAAGGCCGCCGCTGAGGCGCCCCAGGGCCTTGTCCAGATCGCCATCGATGGCCTTCATGGCGGCGATGGTCTTGGCCTTGGTGAGCAGCTGGCCCAGGTCGGTGCCGGCCTCTTCGCAGCGTTGATAGTCGGCGCCGCTGGGCACCTGGCGGATGCGCAGGGGTTCGAAGGCCCACTTCTGCTCCAGGTTGCGGAGCTGGCCGGCCAGGGTGTCGATCGGTTCGTCGTTGCCGCCGAAGGCGTCATAACAGCCCACCCACTGCTTGGGGTGGAGGGCGGCCAACAGGGTCCCGATGGATGTCTGCAGGTCGGCATCGGGGCTGGCGGGCCAGGTGGGAACCACCACGGCGCTCGCCTCGCCGATCAGGGCGGCCAGTTCCTGGGCATCGGTGGCGCGCAGGTCGACGAGCTGCACCTGGCCGGAAGCCTTGCCGACACCCCGGGCGATGGCCTGGCTGAGCCGGTCGCAGAAGCCGTACTGGCTGATGTAGCAGACAGCGGCGTAGGCCTCACCGGCGCTGCGCTGGCCGCTCCAGTCGCGATAGTCGCCCACCCAGAGGGGCAGGTGCTCCCGCAGCAGGGGGCCATGGCCCACGGCGATCGTGGTGATCTCCGGCAGACCCTCCATGCGCTTGAGGGCCTGCAGCACGCTGCGGGCGTTGGGGGCCATCAGGCAGTCGTAGTAGAAGCGGAAATCAGGCGCGATGGCCCCCGGATCGACATCGAACAGGTCGTCGGAGCAGTAATGCAGCCCGAAGGCGTCGCAGGTGTAGAGGAGGCTGGTGCCGTGATCGAAGGAGAAGATCGTGTCGGGCCAGTGCAGGTTGGGGGCACTGAGGAAGCTGAAGCGATGGGCCACGCCGCTGGCGGGGTGAACGCCCAGGTCCAGTTCGTCGCCGCTCTTGACCGCCCGGCTACGGAAGGGACGGTGCACCTGGTCCTGAAGAAACTGGATCGCCACCTTGGAGCCGACGATCTCGATGTCAGGGTGGCGGTCGATCAGATCACCGATCAGGCCGGAATGGTCCGGTTCGGTGTGGGAGACGATCAGGTGATCGATCGCGGTGGGCGCGATCAAACCTTCCAACAGGGGGATCCAGGTGTCGCGGAACTTGGCGTGGCTGGTGTCGACCAGGGCGGTGCGCTCGCCACGGACCAGGAAAGCGTTGTAAGTGGTGCCGTTGCGCAGGCCGAATTCGATGTCGAAGCGACTGCGGTCCCAGTCGAGGGAGCGGATCGCTGTGGTGTCAGCCGCGATCGGCTCGCACTGAAGGCTGAGGCGGCCGGCTGCGGCCACAGTGGAGGGCGGGGCGCTGGCGGTGCTGCTGCTCATGGGGTCAGACTCCTTCCGCAGGCCTGCAACTGTAGGCAGGGCGGTGTGCCTTTCGGTCTGCTAGACCACGCACAAAGCGCCTTGTGGCAGGGTGGACAATGGATAGGAAAATTCCGCAGACGAGCCGATAGGTGGTCACTGGAGACCTGGAGCGGTTTCGGGAGGCTTTTCGCCGCCTGGAAGAGCGTCTTCAGGAAGCCTCACGCTCCGATCGCTTCAAGCCACCGACGGGCCTGGCCACGGCCCGCCTCCACCTGGAGTCGATGGAGGCCTCCGAGGGGGTGATCGGAGAGGTCCTCGACCTCAGCGTGGATGGCATGAAGATGGCGATTGAGGCCTCCCATGATCTTGAAGTCGGTCAGCACTGCAGTGTGGTGGTGGGTGACGGGGAGGGGGAGACCTACGACCTGAGAGGCACTGTGCGCTGGATCGAAGCCACCAGCTACATCTCGGTGATTGGCCTCTCCCTCGATTCCGCCCACCGCATCGAGGCGTGAGGCTTCAGTCGGCCAGCTTCACGCTGACGGAGGTGAGTGACTGCGCTTTGGGTGCCGTCACGGTGAGCAGACCGTCGCGGTAGTGGGCTTCGAGCGCTTCCCGCTGGATGCCTCCAGGGAAGCGGAAACTGCGGCTCCAGGTGCCGTAGCGGAATTCGCTCAGCAAGGGGGCAGGCCGGTTGTCCTCGGCCGCGGCGCCGCTGTCAGCGACCGGCTGGGCAGGCCGGCGCTCGGCGCTGATCATCAAGGAGCGGTCGGTGGCTTTGATATCGATGCAGGAGCGATCGACGCCGGGGAGTTCCAGGGCGATGGTGTAATTCGCCTCGGTTTCGTGAATCTCGGCAGCGGGAATCCGTTCAGCTGTCTGCAGCTGTTGCTCCAGCCGGTCGAAGAGATCGAAGCGGGAAGAATGCAGGGTACGCATGGTTGGTGCTTCCGATGAACGTGACGGGGACAGCGGGAGTAGGAACCCCTCCCTCCGCCAATGTGCCCGCCTTGTCTTCAGGCATGGAGGGGGAGAACCGACGGCCCAGGTTCGGTCCCCCCAACCGGGTTCGGCCTCCCCGACAGCGGGGGTGGAGAACCGGAACGGGGCGGCTCCAGCCACCACCAGTTGGAGAAGGCCGCCGCCTGGCCGCCGGGCTGGCCGCCACCATCCGGCAGGGCCCACAGCCGGGCGTTCTGGATACGGAAACGGCGGCCGCCACTGTCGACGCGGATGCCGGAATAGCCAGAGAGGGCCTTGCGGCGGGCCTGCTCCAGGGCAAGCGCCCGTCTCTGGCGTTCCGCTGGCTCAGCCGTGAGCCGGGAAGGCAGGCCCACCATGGCGCCCCAGGGGCGGCGCCACAGCAGCAGGGCGGCGCGGTTGGCGTAGATCAGGCGTGGATCGGCGGCGCCGTCGTGGGACAGCACCACGGTGGCGGCCACAAACAATTCCTGGGCCGCCTGCAATGGTGTACGGCCAGCGTCAACGCCTGCCAGCAACGGCCTGCCGAACGCCTGCCGGTGGCCGGCCAGGAGGCGCTCGGCGGTGGCGATGGCGGCCGCGCTCAGCCAGGGGGGCGGCTCAGGCCTCGGCATCCGCCCCAATGGCCATCGCCCGGGCCATGGCGAGCTGGCCCATCCCGGCCCCATGGGCCTTGAGGGTGTCGAGAAAGAGCTGGTTGGCCTCCGGGAAGCGGGGCTCCACGGCCAGGGGCAGGGGGCCGGCCCCATCGAGGCCAGACTCCCCTTCCATGGCCGGTGTGATCACCACCAGATCGGGATCAAGGGGGGCGTCGTAGCGCCACCAACGGGCCGGATCGGCGATGGCGGCATGGGTCGGATGGGGGGCATGCTCCACGGGCGCCACCACGCCCTCCCGGCGGCGCTTGGCGAGATCACCCAGCAGCTGGCTGCGGGTGCGGCCCCGCAGCTGGAACAGCACGAAGGGGTCCTCGCTGAAGCGATCCCCCATCAGGTAGTAGACGGCGCTGATGTGCTTGCAGGGATTGGCCTTGTCGGGACAGCTGCACTCGCTGCGCACCTCCTGAAGCTTGAAGGGGAACAGCCGCTTGCCGCTGGCCGCGAAGGCACGCTCGATGTCGGCGGGCATGATCCCCGCCAGCAGCTGGGCCGACCAGCGGGCCTTCTGGCTCAGGGCCTCAAGCACATAGCCCCAGTCCTCATCGTTGAGCACGTCGAGCCAGAGCTTCACTTTGTAGGGATCCGGGTCGGTGCCCTGCACCCGGGCATGGACCCGACGACCCTCAAAGCGGATCGAGACGACATTGCCCTCACGGGCGTAGGTCCAGGCACGCTCCAGGCGCTTCTTGAACCGGTAGGAATGGATCAATTCCATCCACTGCTCCACCCACCAGGGCTGCTGCCCCAGGCCCTGCTGGCCCAGCTGGGTGGTGATGGCGCCATTGGCGCCAGGGAAGGAGCTGGTCATGCCGCCGGCCTTACGCCTCCATCCTGACGCCTGCCGGGCCCACTGGCCTAGGTTGTCCCGACGCAGGGCGTGGAGTCCTTGAATCGCATCACGTTCGGCGCCGGCGACGGTTTTCACAGTCTTCTGAGGGCAAGGGTTCACGCGTACTTCGAAAGCACCGGTCTGGATCGGCGCGACTCGGTGGCCATGGTGGTCAAATCGGCCGTGATCCTGGGCGGCTTCGTCCTGACGTACGTGCTGCTGGTCTTTGAGGTGACGACCTGGCCAGGGGCGCTGGCGCTCTCGGCCTGCCTCGGCCTGGCGATCGCCGCCATCGGGTTCAACATCCAGCACGACGGTGGCCACGGCGCCTATTCACGCCATCGCTGGATCAACAAGGCCGCCGCCATCACGCTCGATCTGCTGGGCGGCAGTTCCCTGATCTGGGCCCACAAACACAACGGACTGCATCACACCTTCACCAACATCCCCGGCCATGACGACGACATCAATCTCGGCTTGATCGGTCGCCTGTCCCCCCATCAGCCCCACCGCTGGTGGCACCGCTGGCAGCACCTCTATCTCTGGCCTCTCTACGGGATGCTGCCGATCAAGTGGCAGTTCTTCGACGACTTCGCCGATCTCGCCGGCCGGGGCCGCGGCGACCATTCCCTGCCCCGGCTGACCCCTGCCGACTGGCTGGTGTTCGTGGGCGGCAAGGTGATCTTTTTCTCCCTGGCGTTTGCCCTGCCGCTGCAGCGCCATTCCTTCGCTGCGGTGATCGGCTGCTACGTGGTGACGGCCATGGTCCAGGGAATCGTGCTGAGTGTGGTGTTCCAGCTGGCCCACTGCGTGGAGGAGGCCGATTTCCCCGCCGCCGCTGCCAGCAACGCTGGCATGGGCCCCTGGGCCAACCACCAACTGGCCACCACGGTGGACTTCAGCCGCTCCAATGGCCTGCTGAGCTGGCTGCTGGGGGGCTTGAACTTCCAGGTGGAGCATCACCTGTTCCCTCGCATCTGCCACGTCCACTACCCCCAGCTCTCCGCCATCGTTGAGCAGACCTGCCGTGACTGCGGTGTTCCCTTCCGCAGCCACCCGTCCTTCCTTGCGGGTGTCGTCTCCCACTACCGCTGGCTGCGCCGCATGGGTCAGGACCCTGCCGCCGCAGGGCCGCGGGCCCTGCCGGTGCTTCTCCCGGTGCTGGGGGAGAAAGAGATAGCGCTGCTCCCCAGCCGCTGACCCACAACGGCACTGGCTCAGGTTTGGCCTGCCTCAGTGGCTGTCGTCGAGGGCCACCAGATCGCGAAGCTGGCCCACGTCGAAGCCGCCGAGCCATTCCTCGCCGCTGCCGACGATGTCGGCGGCCAGCCTGGATTTCTCCTCGATCATGCGGTCGATCTTTTCCTCCACCGAACCGCTGGTGATGAATTTGTGCACCAGCACCCGGTTGGTCTGGCCGATCCGGTAGGCCCGGTCGGTGGCCTGGTTCTCCACCGCAGGGTTCCACCAGCGGTCGATGTGGAACACGTGGCTGGCCCGGGTGAGGTTGAGGCCGACGCCGCCAGCCTTGAGGGACAGCAGGAACAATTGCGGACCGCGGGGATCCTCCTGGAAGCGATCCACCATGGCCTGGCGGTCGATCTTGCTGCTGCCCCCATGCAGGAAGGGCACATCCTGGCGCCAGCGCTGTTCCAGGTAGGCCTTGAGCAGGTGCCCCCATTCGGCGAACTGGGTGAACAGCAGGGCCCGATCACCGGCTTCGATCACCTCTTCAAGGATCTCCTCCAGCCGCAGCAGCTTGGCGCTGCGGCTGGCGAAGCCGTTCTCCACCCGGCCCTCCTTGAGGGCCAGGGCCGGATGGTTGCAGATCTGCTTGAGCCGGGTGAGCAGGGCCAGCACCTGGCCATGGCGCTGGCCCAGGGGAGCGCGGGCGATGGCATCGAGGCTGTCCTCGACGGTCTTGCGGTAAAGCTTCGTCTGCTCCGCCGACAGCCCCACCCATTCGCGCAGTTCCACCTTCTCCGGCAGGTCGGAGATGATCGAGCGGTCGGTCTTGAGCCGCCGCAGGATGAAGGGCCCGACCCGGGCCTTGAGATCCCGCAGGGAGCTCATGTCGCCGTAACGCTCGATCGGCAGCCGGTAGCGCTGGCGGAAGAAACCCTCCTCCCCCAGCACCCGGGGATTGAGAAAGTCCATCAGGGCCCACAGCTCGCTCACCCGGTTCTCCACGGGGGTGCCCGTGAGGGCGATGCGGAAGCGGCCCTGCTTGCCGGGGCGGGCCAGGTCGCGGGCCGCCTGGCTCTGCTTGGCCGAGGGATTCTTGATCGCCTGGGCTTCGTCGATCACCATGCCCTGCCAGTCGATGCTCTCCAACAGTTCGCTGTCGCGCTGCAGCAGTCCGTAGCTGGTGAGCACCAGATCCACCCCGTCCAGGGCCTTGGCCAGCTTTTCGGGGGTGGAGGGCCGGCGGGGGCCGTAGTGCTCCCGCACCTCCAGGTCCGGCGTGAAGCCCGCCGCCTCACGCTTCCAGTTGGTCAGCACGGAGGTGGGGGCCACCAGCAGGACGGGGCGCTTCAGCTCCTGTTCGACTTTGAGATGCTGCAGGAAGGCCAGCAGCTGGACCGTCTTGCCCAGGCCCATGTCGTCGGCCAGGCAGGCGCCCTGGTCGAAGCGGTGCAGGAAGGCCAGCCAGCCGAGGCCCCGCTCCTGGTAGGGCCGCAGCTGGCCGGCGAAGCCCTCCGGCGCCGGCAGGGGATCCGGGGCCTTCTGCTGGTGGTACTGCTCCAGGACGGCGTGCAGCCTGGGCCCGGCGGTGAAGCGATGCACCGGCAGCCGCATCAGGGTGTCGCCGTCGCTGGCGGTCAGCCGCAGGGCGTCGTCGAGGCTGAGGTTGGGATCGGCGGCGCAGAAGCGCTCGGCGTTCTTGAGATCGCTGGGGCGCAGCTCGATCCAGGCCCCCTTGTGCTGCACCAGCGGGCTGCGCTTGGCGGACAGACGCTCGAGGTCCTTCAGGTTGAGCGTCACCCCGCCGATCATCAGCTCCCATTTCCACTGCAAACTTTCCCCCAGGGAGAAGCCGCGGGAACGCTCGGGCAGCTCGGCTTCGATCGAGAGGCCCAGGCGGCTGGCGAGGCCCCCACTGAGGCTGGCGGGCAGCACCACGCCCACCCCCACGTCGCGCAGCTGGGTGGCGGCGGTGCGCACCAGCACGAAGGCCTCGGCCGGCGTGAGTTGCATGGTTTCGGGGGCCGCCGCATCAAGGCCCCGCCCGATCGGTTCGAACACCTGCAGGGCCCGGCCCATGCCCTCCAGCAGCAGCTGGCCCGGTTCGGCCACCTCCACTTCGCCGAGTTGGAGCCTGCCGTCACCCGCATTCCAGACCGTGCGGGCCGGCATGCGCAGGCTGGGGTCGGCCTCCGCCTGCAGCGAGAAGCGCAACTCCCAGAGGTCTTCGCCCTCTTCGGGGGTGAACAGTTCCAGGCAGGTCCTGGCCGGTGCCACACGCCCCGCCACCGCTTCGCGCCAATGGTGGGTGGCCACGGCCAGGCGCTCCCGCTCCTCCTCATCCAGCTCAAGCCGGCCCGGGCCAGGGCCGAGGGCCTTCTGCCAGGCGCCCAGCAGGGGATCGAGACCCTCCGCCTGGGGCCGGAAGCCGCAGCGCAGCTGGCCATCCAGGAGGGCCTCCAGCAGGCTGGCCACCCGCAGCCGGCCGCTGCCGGGTCGGCGGCAGGCCAGTCCCAGTTCTCCGGAGGCACCGGCAGCCATGGCGCAGGTGGCCACCTGGGGCAGCCGGATGGCCAGTTCCTCCAGCCGGCGCCGGTCCCCTTCCCGGTTGAGCAGGGGCAGCCAGCGGGCCCGGTCCTCCTCCACCTGGGGCAACCAGCGGCCCCTGGCGATCAGGCTCAGGGCCCAGCGCTCCAGATGGCTCCACCAGCGCAGATCGTCGGCCAGACCGGGATCGTCGCCGGAGAGGGGCAGCCCGGCGAGCCATTCGCCGGCCCCGGCGGGATCAAGGGCCAGCCCCTCCACCCGCCACGGCCACCACTGCACCTCCTTCGGGATCGGTTCGCCGGCCTGCAATGGCAGACCGCTCCAGGCCGCCAGCCCCTCACTGGCGGCCTTGCGGCGCCCCCGAGCCCCCTGGCTACGGCTGGGCAGCGTCAGCAGGGCCTCCGCCGGGCGGAAGGCTTCCGACCAGAGGCCATGGTCATCCAGCCAGGCGCCCAGGTCGTCGACGCTGAGGGACAGGGGGTGGTCGGGAACGGTGCGCAGCGGCGCCACCGGAGCGGCGACCCTCCAGGTGTCCGCCCAGAGCAGCAGCCGGCCCCCGGCCCCTTCCGGTGGAAACAGCCAGGTGGCATGCAGGAGGCTCATGGCCGCAGGGCGGGCAACAGGCGTTGGGCGCCCCTCAGCAACAGGGCGCTGCCGATCAGGGGAAGCCAGAGCGGCAACCAGCCGCGCAGCAACGCCAGGATCGCGCCGGCAGCGCTGGGCGCCAGGGGCTGGTGGAGCAGAGACTGGATCTCCGGAACAGGCAGGGCCAGGGAGGTGACCACCACGGGGCCCCCCAGGCTGCGGATGCCGCACACCGCCCCCACCAGTCCTGCGGCCAGGTGCTCGTCGTCCGGATCGACCCGCTGCAGATGGAAGGCCAGCAGGCCATAGAAGAAGCCACAGCCCGCCGATCGCAGCCCGCTCTCCAGCCCCCCCGGCAGGCCGATCAGGGCGGCGGCCAGTCCGCCCAGCAGCGCCCACGACAGGGACTGCAGCCGCAGACGGGCACGGGAATCGTCGGACGCCTGGGTCAACGGCAAGGCCTTGGCGATGGCCCGATCATGCCTGGCCACCGGCAGGCTTACATTATTAGGTGACGCTGGCGATGCCAGCAAGGCAACCAGCACAGCCCTTTCTCACTCTTCCTGGCACGGCCAACGGACGCCGCTCCGATCACGGCCATCTGGCGTTTCCCTGGTTGTCGCCAGCGACAGGACTCCCCATCCCGGCAGGCCACTCCCTTGACCGCCGCCCATCCGCCACCGCACGCCTCCGACGCCCACCAGGCGCGGCGCGCGCTGCCGGAGATGCTCCAGATCGCGACGGCCATCAGCGGTGCGGCCAGCCTTCCGGCCCTGTTGCGGCAGATCCTCTCCAGTGCCAGGGATCTCACCCTCAGCGATGCCGGCAGCATCTACCTGGTGGAAGAGGAGAAGGGGGAAAAGCGACTCTGGTTCACGGCTTTCCAGAACAGTTCCCTGGCGGCCCGCGGAGAGGGCATCGATTCGGGCCTGCTGGATGTGCGCTTCCCGATCACGCCTGAGCGCCTTGTGGGCTGGGCGGCCTTGCAGGGCGAGGTGCTCAACCTGCCGGATGTGTATGCGATTCCCCCGGACCGCCCTTACCGCTTCGATGCCGGTCTCGATCGCCGCACCGGCTATCGGGCGGTGTCGATGCTGGTGGTGCCGCTGCGGACCATGGCCGGGGACGTGGTGGGGGTGATGCAGCTGATCAACAGGAAGCGGAAGCCCTCCTCCCTGCTCACTCCCGAGACGGCCTCCGCCCTCGTGCGTCCTTACGATGCGGGCGACCAGCAGCTGATCGAGGCCCTGGCGGCCCTGGCGGCCGTCTGCGTCGAGCGCACCCAGGCTCTGGAAGGGCAGCAGCGGCAGATCGATTCGATGATCGCCCTGCTGGCGGGGGCGATCGATGCCCGCAGCTCCCATACCGGCCGCCATTGTTCCCGAATGCTCGAGCTGGCGCTGCTGCTGGCGGCGGCGGCGGAAGCCACCGAAGCGGGACCGCTGGCCCCCTTCCGCTTCAGCTCAGAGGCGGAGCGGCGGGAATTCCGCACGGCGGCCTGGCTGCACGACTGCGGCAAGCTCGTGACCCCCGAGGCGGTGGTGGAGAAGGCCACCAAGCTGGATGCCCCCTTCAACCGGATTCATGAGATCCGCACCCGCTTCGAGGTGCTGCTGCGGGATGGCCGCATCGCCATGCTCGAGGGCCTGCTGGCGGGCGGTGACCCGGAAACCCTGCGGCGTGATTACGCGCAACTGGAGCAGGAGCTGCGACGTGATTTCGCCTGCGTGGCCCGCTGCAATCTGGGCAGCGAAGGCACCGATCCTGACGATCTCGCCCAGCTGCAACGGCTGGCGGGGCGTCGCTGGTGGCGCCATTTCGACGACCGACTGGGCCTGGGCTGGGAGGAGCAGGTCCGGTACGGCGTGGCGCCGCAGCCCTTGCCGGCCCCAGAGACCCTGCTCAGTGATGCCCCCCACCATCGTCTGCCCAGACCTGCGGCTGAAGTGCCGGAGTCCAGCTGGGGCTTCAATCTGACGGTGCCCGAGCTGCTCTACAACCGCGGCGAGCTCTACAACCTGTCGGTGGCCAGGGGCACGCTCACCGGCGAAGAGATCTACAAGATCCGCGAGCACATGATCCACACGATCGTGATGCTGGAGAGCATGGCCTTCCCCCCCTCCATGGGCCGCGTCGCAGAAATCGCCGGGGGACACCACGAAACCCTCGATGGTCGGGGCTACCCGAGGGGACTGACGGCGGAGCAACTGTCGATCCCGGCCCGGATCCTCGCCATCGCCGACATCTTCGAGGCGCTCACCGCCGCCGATCGCCCCTACAAGCAGGGGATGCCCCTGTCCCAGTCCTTGAAGATCCTGGCCGGCCTGCGGGACCGTGGCCGCATCGATGCGGACCTGTTTGAGCTCTTCCTGCGCTCCGGGGTTTATCTCACCTATGCCCAGCGATTTCTGGCCGCCGACCAGATCGATCCGGTGGACCTGGAGGCTCTGCTGCAGCCCGGCGCCCGAGAGTCCTGAGAATCGCGGACGGACGGCCAGCCCTGACGCTGGCAAGGTGGGTGACGGGGCCAGAAGGGCCACCCACTTTCTGGTATCTGTTGTTACCTAATGCTTGATCAACTTCGGGACGAACGGCTGCCGCGGCAGGGTACCGATCGCCATCCCAACGTCATCCAGGAGCTGCTCGGCGAGTTGCACGCCTCCTTCTCCGGCGTCCGGGAAGGTCGGGTGGCTGACTACATTCCCGAGCTGGCCAAAGCCTGTCCCGATGATTTCGGCATCGTCATCGCCACCTCGGGTGGGCGGATCTATGAGATCGGTGATACCAGGAAGGAATTCACGATCCAGTCGATCTCCAAGCCCTTCATCTATGCACTGGCCCTGAAGACGCTTTCGTTCGACTTCATGGCCAGCAAGATCGACGTGGAGCCTTCAGGGGAAGCCTTCAACGCCATCAGCCTGGATCCGGACTCGGGAAAGCCGCGCAATCCGATGATCAATGCTGGCGCGATCGCCGCCTCCGCCCAGATCTGCGACGCCGATCCAAGTGGCGCTGTTGAGCTGCTGCTGGAGTATTTCGGGGAACTGGCCGGCCGGCGCCTGACGATCAATGAGGACGTCTACCGCTCGGAGAAGGAGACGGGCCATCGCAACCGTGCCATCGGCCACCTGCTGCGCAACTTCAACATCATCGAGTCCGACCCCGAGCCGGCCCTTGATCTGTATTTCCAGCAATGTGCCATCTCCGTCACCTGCCACGACCTGGCCGTGATGGCCTCCACCCTGGCCTGCCAGGGCCGCAATCCCTTCACCGGTGGTCATCCCCTCTCCTATGACATCACCGTCCGGGTGCTGGCCCTGATGGGCACCTGTGGCATGTACGACTTCGCTGGTCAGTGGCTCCATGACGTCGGCATTCCGGCCAAGAGCGGCGTCGCCGGCGGGGTCATGGCGGTGATTCCCGGGCGACTCGGCATTGCCACCTACTCCCCGCCCCTCGACAACTTCGGCAACAGCGTCCGGGGGGTGGCGGTCTGCCGCCAGTTGTCGGTGGGTGTGGGCCTGAGTCTGTTCAACCAGTACTCCCAGGCCGATGCCACCATCCGCCGCTCGTATCAGGGGTCGCAGCGAAAATCGCGCCGCTGGCGCAGCGAAAGGGAGCTGGAGATCCTGGCGCCCCACCGGGACGAGGTGCGCATCATCCACGTGCAGGGGGTGCTCGATTTCGGGGGGATCGAGCAGCTGGCCTCCGAACTGGTGCGGCTCAGCAACGACGTGCGCATCCTCATCCTCGACCTGGCCCACGTGACCGAATGCCCGATGGAATCCTCTGGCCTGCTGGATCGCCAGCTTTGTTCGATCGAGGACGATGGCGTGGAGATCCTCCTGTCCCGTGCCGGCCGGCTGCCCCTGGTCTCCAAGACCGACTGGAGCATCACCGATCGGATCGACGCCTACGAGCACCTGGATTCGGCCCTCGAAGCCGCCGAGGAGCTGCTCCTGTCGTGGTACCGGCCACAGGCGGTTGCTGGCGGCAGCGATGGCGGCCCCGACCTCCCGGAACAGGGCTTTCTGGCGCCGCTGAGCGAGGAGCATCGGCGCCTTCTGGCGGAGTGCATGGTCAGAAGAGCCTTCGTGGCGGGGGATTTCGTGATCCGCCGGGGGGACCCCGGCGACGAACTGTTCCTGGTGCGTTCCGGCTCCTTCGACATCGCCCTCGACATCAAGACCGGTGATGGCCATTGCCACTCCACCCGGCTGGCCACCTTCGGCCCCGGGCTCTGTTTCGGTGAGATCGGCTTCGTGGCCCAGACGCCGCGCACCGCCGACATCATCGCCACCCAGCCCGGCGAGTGCTGGGTGTTGCACCGCAGCGACTTCGAGGCCCTCAGCGCCAGCCATCCCGATGTGGTGATCGCCCTGCTCAAGGCCCTCACCTGTGACATCGGCGCCAAGCTCAGCCAGACGAGCGTCCAGTTGACCCTGATGGAGCACTACTGAGCTCCCGCCTGGCTCCGGCGCTGGGCGATCATGCCTGTCCCAGGACATCTCCCTGCGTACTCGTGATGGCTGCCGACCCCACCCGCCCCAGGCCTCGCAGCGGGGCCGAGATCCGTGAGGCCTTCCTGTCCTTCTACGCCGAACGGGGCCACCGGCGGATGGCCAGCGCCTCCCTGGTGCCGGACGATCCCACGGTGCTGCTCACCATCGCCGGCATGCTGCCGTTCAAGCCGGTCTTCCTCGGCCAGGCGGCGCCTCCTGCGCCCAGGGCCACCAGCAGCCAGAAGTGCATCCGCACCAACGACATCGAGAACGTGGGCCGCACCGCCCGGCACCACACCTTCTTCGAGATGCTGGGGAACTTCTCCTTCGGCGATTACTTCAAGGAGCAGGCGATCCGCTGGGCCTGGGAGCTCATCACCGACGTCTTCGGCCTCGATCCGGCCCACTTGGTGGTCAGCGTCTTCCGTGAGGACGACGAGGCGGCGGCCATCTGGCGTGACGCCGTAGGTGTGGAGGCCAAGCGGATCATCCGCATGGACGAGGCCGACAACTTCTGGGCCTCCGGCCCCACCGGTCCCTGTGGACCCTGCTCGGAGATCTACTACGACTTCCACCCCGAGCAGGGCGATGAGGCCATCGACCTGGAGGACGATTCCCGCTTCATCGAGTTCTACAACCTGGTGTTCATGCAACACAACCGGGATGCGGCAGGCACCCTCTCGCCCCTGGCCCGGCGCAGCATCGACACCGGCATGGGGCTCGAACGCATGGCCCAGATCCTCCAGCACGTCCCGAACAACTACGAAACCGATCTCATCTATCCCCTGATCGAAGCCGCCGCTGCGCAGGCGGGGCTCGACTACCGCGCCCTCGACGCCCGCGCCCAGACGTCCCTCAAGGTGATCGGCGACCACAGCCGGGCCATCACCCAGCTGATCGCTGACGGGGTCACCGCCTCCAACCTGGGCCGGGGCTATGTGCTGCGCCGCCTGCTGCGCCGCGCGGTCCGCCATGGCCGCTTGCTGGGCATCGACCGCCCCTTCCTGGTGGTGATGGGGGAGGCGGCGATCGCCCTGATGGCCTCGGCCTACCCCCAGTTGTTGGAACGGGGCCAGGTGATCCTGGCCGAGTTGGTGCGGGAGGAGGCCCGCTTCCTGGAAACCCTGGAGCGGGGCGAGAAGCTGCTGGCTGAGGTGCTCGCCGCCCGGCCGGAGCGCATCAGCGGCGAGGCGGCTTTCGAGCTCTACGACACCTATGGCTTCCCTTTGGAGCTCACCGAGGAGATCGCCGAGGAGCACGGTCTCACGGTGGATCTGCAGGGCTTCGAGGCGGCCATGGAGCGACAGCGGCAGCGGGCCAAGGCCGCGGCCGTGAGCATCGACCTCACCCTGCAGGGGGCGATCGACCAGGTGGCCGCGGCCCTGGAACCCACCCAGTTCCGCGGCTATGAGGCCCTCGATCAGGCGGCCTGTGTGCTGGCCCTGGTGGTGAACGGGGAACCGGCCACCGTCGCTGGCGCTGGCGATCTGGTGCAGATCGTGCTCGACAGCACCCCTTTTTATGGCGAATCCGGCGGCCAGGTGGGGGACCGGGGCGTGCTGCTGGCCGGGGATGCGGGCGTCGAGGCCGGCACGATCGTTCGCATCGATGCAGTGAGCCGCAACCGCAGTGTGTTCGTGCATGGCGGTCGCATCGAGCGCGGCAGCCTGGCGGTGGGTGAGGTGGTGCAGGCCCGGGTGGATCGCAGCTGCCGTCGCCGCGCCCAGGCCCACCACACCGCCACCCACCTGCTGCAGGCCGCCTTGAAGCAGGTGGTCGATGACGGGGTGTCCCAGGCCGGATCGCTGGTGGATTTCGACCGGCTGCGCTTCGACTTCCACTGCCCCCGGGCCCTCTCCCCGGGCGAACTGGAGCAGATCGAGGACCTGGTCAATGGCTGGATCGCCGAGGCCCACCCCCTCGAAGTGGGCGAGATGGCGCTGGAGCGGGCCCGGGCCGCCGGCGCCGTGGCGATGTTCGGGGAGAAGTACGGCGAGGTCGTGCGGGTGGTGGACGTGCCCGGCGTCTCGATGGAGCTCTGCGGCGGCACCCACGTGGCCAACACGGCTGAGATCGGTCTGTTCCGGATCATCGCCGAGACGGGGGTGGCGGCGGGGATCCGCCGCATCGAGGCCGTGGCCGGTCCTGCCCTGCTCCCTTACCTGAGGGAGCGCGACAAGGTAGTGCGGGAGCTGGCCGATCGCTTCAAGGCCCAGCCCGGTGAGATCCTCGAGCGCGTCGCCGCCCAGGCCGAGGAGCTGCGGGCGACCGCCAAGGAGCTGGTGGCGGCGCGTGGCGCCCTGGCGGTGGCCAAGGCCAGTGCCCTGGCGGAGCGGGCTGAAGCGGTCGGTTCCCATCGGCTGCTGGTGCAGCGCCTGGATGGGGTCGATGGCGCCGGCCTCCAGGAGGCGGCCCAGCGCCTCCAACAGCAGCTCGGCGAGGCGGCGGCCGTGGTGCTCGGTGGTCTGCCGGATCCTGGGGATCTGGGCAAGGTGATCCTGGTGGCGGCCTTTGGCGCGACGGTGGTGGCCTCCGGTGCCAAGGCGGGGGCCTTCATCGGCGGCATCGCCCGGCTCTGCGGCGGCGGTGGCGGCGGCCGTCCCCAGTTGGCCCAGGCGGGGGGGCGCGACGGCACGGCCCTGGATGGGGCGCTGCTGGAGGCCCGCCGCTTGCTGTCCGACCAGCTGGCCGGGGTCTGACGCTCGGTGGCTGAGGCTCAGAAGCGGAAATTCACCCTGGTGTAGAGCCCCTGGCCCAGCAGCCAGTCATTCCAGACCCCGAGGTTGTCGGTGGTGGAGAAGGGCTGGGCCCAGCCCAGTTCCAGGGTCCAGTTGTTGCTGGCCAGCCAGCGCACCAGCACCCCACCCGCCCCAACGGTGTCACCGAAGGAGCCACCGTTGAAGTTGGTGCGGATGCCCCCGGCGCCGATGAACGGCACCAGCTGGAGAGCACTGGTCTTGCCGTTCCAGAAGGTCCACGCCGCTTCGGTGCTGGCCAGCCAGCCGCTGTCCCCGCTGATCAGCTGGCCGGGGAGGCCCCGCAGTCCCACATCGGAGCCGAGGGTGAACTGCATGGAGGAGGTGAGGGGAGCGAAGGCCAGCTGGGCGGCGGTCCGCAGGTTGATCTGCCAGCGGGGAGTCACGGTCCAGGAGCCGGAGATGAAACCACCGATGGCGGTGGCGCCCCCAACGGCGATGCCTGCCTCTGCCAGTTGCTGGCGCTGGATCGCCGGGGTCGCTGCCGTGACGCCCTGCAGCAGGTAGGCACTGCCGTTCCAGCCCCCCTGGCGGCCGGTGCCGCTGCCGTTGACCCCGAAGCGCAGGTAACCGCCTGCAGGGCTACGAATACTTTCGGGCACGGCGGCCGGCAGGGGGGTGTCCTGTTCGTAGGTGTTGCTGCGGCTGTTGCTGTAGCCGGCGAAGAGGCTCCAGCGCTGGCTGAGGGATTCGCGAAACACCCATTCGAATTGGGCCAAGGCCTGGTACTGGCTGGTGGAGAATCCATCGACCGGCGCCGGCAGTTCCACCAGGTTGCGGCGGCTGAAGCCGAAACCGCCGGTGAGGCTGAAGGTGTCGCTGAAGGGGTAGGTGTAACTCACCGAGGCGATGGCCGCGCCGAGCTCGGGGGTGTCGGTGGCATCGAGCTCTCCGTAGATCAGCAGGGTGTCCCCTCGCCTCAGCGCCCCGGGCTTCAGCAGCGTGGCCACCGCCCGGAACTCCCCGGAGCCATTGGTGCCGTCGTTGCGCAGCGCCAGATCCCCTTGCCAGGGCTCGCGGGCCGGCTCCACGGCGACCCGAAACACCCCTTCGGAGGGGTCGCTGCCTAACCGAGCCAGGGTGCCCCTCACACTCTCGATGCCGGGTTGCCGCTTGAGCAGTTGCAATTGCAGCTCCACCGCGGACAGCTGAAGGATCTGGCCCCGCAGGGGGCGCAGCAGCCGTGCGATGCGACGGTTCAGCCACGGGTCGCTGCCCGTCACCTGGATTCCGACGACACGTCCCTCCACCACATCGAGGTATCCCGGTGCCGGGTCGCTCACCACGTAGACGCGGCTGCTGACATAGCCATCGAAGACCAGCCGCGTGCTGAGGGCCACGGCGCAGGCCTTGAGCCGCTCCTGGGGATCGGCGATCCTGCTGCATTCGGCCAGGATCCCTTGCACCTGGAGAGGGCTGTAGAGCGTCAGTCCGCGGATCTCCGGCAGCGGGCCGACTGGCTGGGTGAGGGGGGTGGCCGGTGTCCCGGGAGTCGGTGTGGCAGCGGGCGGCCTGTTGCCGTCGGGCTCGGGCGCTGGTGTCTCCAGGGGCCGGATGTCGACGGGGACGGGCGGCTGCGTTTCGGAAGGGGCTGGCCGATCAAGCTGGCGTGGTGGACCTGGTAGTCGGACAGGGCCGTCCTGCAGGGGGGGGGGCCACCAACTGGGCGAGAAGGAGCAGCATCAGGAGGGGCCGTGTTCTCGCTCAGAAAGACAGACTGGTAACGTTCTTGAATATTGATGAGGACAGGCGGAGTAGAGCCTGATGCGTGAATAATGATGACCGGAATGCCTCAGTCGCTGATGCTTAGGGAATTTACCCGCCGATCAACACCATGGGCGGGACTTTGAGTAGCAACGGCTACCAATTGCCAGGAAAGTTGGCCGCCCATGCTGGCTCGGATGCCGTTCCTGTTGTGAAATCCACGCGTTGGTTCTCCACTCTGGGTGTCGCCGTCCTGCTCGGTCTGGCTGGCTCTCCCGTTGCCGCTGGCGAGATCACCGCCACCGGCGGGGTGCTGGGGCTGGGCAGTGCGGTCAATGGCCAGCCAGGAGGCAGCTGCTTCAGCGGTGCCTGTGCGATCCAGGGCGGCACCTCCGCCGGGGCCAATCTCTTTCACCGCTTCTCCGCCTTCGATACCCGCGGCGGCATCACCGGCGTCAGCCTCGAGGTGGGCGGACATCGCAACGTCATGGTGGGCGTCACCCACCCCCTGGGTAGCTTCATCGACAAGGCCATCACCCTCAGCGGGCCGGCCAACCTTGTCTGGCTCTCGCCGGGTGGTATCCGGCTCAGTGGTGCCGGCACCTTCAACAATGTTCAGCAACTGAATCTGTCGACCGCCACCAGCTTGCGGCTGGGAGAGGGGCGGTTTGATGTGTTCGGCACCACGGCCGCTGCCGCCACTTCCCTGGTCGGGGCGCCTGTCCTTGGCCTATCCGGTCTCAGCACCGACCCGTCCACCCTCAGCCAGCTTGGCCTTTCCGCCCAGGGGGATCTCTCCCTGGATGGCGGCCTGCTCACCGTGGATGGCGGTTTGCTGCTGGATGCCCAGGGAGGCCACGTGCTGCTGGGGGGATCCCGGCTTCAGGCCCCCGGCGGGCAGATCGCTCTGCAGGGCCAGCAGGTGGCGCTCCAGAACAGCACGGTGGATGTTTCCAATCCGGCCGGCGCTGGCGGAAGCATCAGCCTCTCCGGGGGCCAGGTGTCGCTGGCTGGATCCAGCCTTCTGGCGACGGGCCGTACGGCGGGTGGGGACGTGCATGTCGGTGCCGATCGCCTCGGCGCCGTGACCGCGTTGAGCACCACGGTCGACGCGGCCTCCGCTTTGCGTGCTGATGCCACCGGCGCTGGTCGTGGTGGCCGCATCCTGGTCCTCGGCAAGGAAAGGGCCGAGGTGGGTGGCGCCATCAGCGCCAGGGGCGGTCCCCAGGCTGGCGATGGTGGTTTCGTGGAAACCTCGGCAGGTTGGCTGGCACTGTCCACCGCGCCGGATCTGTCGGCACCCAGGGGGAAAGGGGGCACCTGGCTGATCGATCCCCGCGACATCGCCATCGTCGCCGGAGCGGGGGGCTCGCCACCCGGCGGCTCCAACGGGGCGCCGGGTTCCCCGTCGCTCATCGATGTTTCACTGATTAACACGGCCCTCAACTTCGGCCAGACGGTGATCGTTGACACGACGGATCCCCAGGGCACCCAGGCCGGTAACATCTCCCTTCTGGCCAGTGTCAGGAAAACGGCTGGTGGGAATGCCACCCTCAATCTGGAGGCCGATGGCAACATCCTGATCAATGTTCCGGAGGTTCCAGGTATTGCCCCCGTTGCCTTCTCGAACACGTCCGTTCAGGGGAAACTGGATGTCAACCTTTGGTATCAAAAGGGTGCTGATGCATCCTCGCCCGTGGGTTCCATCAGCTGGCAGAAGGGCGCGGTGGACATCAACACCGGAACGCTCAGAACCATTCAGGGTGCGTCTCGGATTGATGGCAACATTGAATTGACGGGTGCCGTGGCACCGTTCAATCTATTCTCGGGTACCGTTCGCACTGGCGAATTCTCCTGGAATGCATCAAGCCTGGGAGACGTTCAGCTTTCGGTATTTCAAAGCCAGAAGCCTGCCATTCTTGATATCACAAGACGGTACGTGCAGGGTCCTGGCCGCACCGTTACAGCCTTCGCGACATCACTTCTGAAGATTGGCCCTTCAGCGCAGAGCAGCCGTATCGATGGTGGAACCTTCAGAGATACAACCCAGATCTTTACGACCTTCATCAGAGTTGCTGATGGAGCCACTCTCGCACTCACAGATGCAAACGTCATCGGTCCCAATCTGGCTCTTGACAGTGGGGCACAGCTACAGCTGTCTGGATCCAATCAGTTGGCGGCTCTTGATAGTGCCGGATCAATCCTGATTGCTCCCTTCAGTACCTTGAACCTTCAGCGTGCCAACATCTCCCCTGGTACCTCGATTGTCCTTCAGGGCAGTGGTTCAGCAAGTCTGTTGATCGACAGTCCCACATTTCAGAATGATGGATTGCTCCAGGGTTCCGGTGTGATTGAGGTGGGTTCCGGTCTGGGGGCGTTCAGCAACGGAGGCTCCCTTCTGCCGGGGGCCCCGGTGGCGGTGCTGGATCCCATCGGATCGCTCGTCATCCGTGCCAGCAGCTTCCGGCTGGCCGACAACAGCCAGGTCCTTTTCGACCTCTCCACTGACGATCAGCTTTCCGTCTTTGGTGACACCATTCTCGGCGGCGGACTGGAAGTGGTCTCTCCGCCGATCGTTGGCGTCCCCACCCCCTTCGAGCTGATCAGGGCTCAAACCATCTCCGGAGCTTTCGTCCCCGGCCAGACCTTCCTGCCCGTTGGTTTTGATCTTCTGAGTGTGGGGATGACAGGCGATCCCCTGTTGCCGTTCAGCTTCGGCGGTGATCTGGCGGCGACCCCGCCACCTCCCCCGGCGCCGCCCGACCCGCCCATCCCGCCGAGGCCTCCCTTCACGCCGCCACCGCAAGCTGTAACGCCACCGCAAGCTGTAACGCCACCCCAGGCAGTGCCGCCACCCCAGGCCCCCTCGCCGGCACCTCTTCCGCGGCCGGCCTTGGTGTTGCCTGATCTTGGCTATCAGATTTTTTCGACGGCCAAGACGATTCCTACCGGAGCGGTCCTCATCAGCAGCCGTCGTGGGGACGGTTCCGATGCCCTGGCGGTCAACCTCTCGGAAGCCGATTTCAGCCTGGCTGGCAGCGCGATTGGGGCGCCAGGCACCCTCACTTCCTCCACCACCTCCCTGTCACCCGCCCTGGTGGCCGCGGCACTCTCGGATGGGGATCAGCAGCGCACGGAAGATGTGAGGAGGACCCTGGGGGATGTGGGCACCGCGGCGGATTCCAACGGAAACCTGCGCCTCGATGAACTGCAGCGCCTGCTCAGCAAGGCCTCCCAGAAAGGGGACAAGGATGACGAGCGATTCAATCCGGCTGTTCTCATGGTGTCCTTCACCGAACAGAAGGAGGCTGCAGGACAGGGGCTGAATGCCCCAGCTGGAACCGATCCAAAGCCGGCGAATTCTTTCCTCGATCTGATCCTGCTCAGCCGCAAGGGCGAGCCTTTCGGGCAGAGGGTTGAACTGTCCCGCGAACGCTTCGGCGAACAGCTGCGGGCGCTCTACCGGCAGCTGGCCCGCCTCGAACCGCTCCAGGTGGAGAATCCGGAGTCACCCTCCAGGCAGATCCACCGGGCCCTGATTGCGCCCGTTGCCCAAGAGCTCAAGGCCAAGGGCATCACCACCCTGGTGATCGTCGCCGATCGGGGTCTTCAGGGCCTTCCCTTCGCAGCCCTGCATGACGGCACCAGCTATTTCGGCGACCAGTTCGGCTTTTCCATCACCCCCTCTCTCAACCTCACCTCCTTCGGCCCTCCCCGGCAGACCAGGGGGCGGGTGCTGGCGGCGGGGGCCTCGGAGTTTGAGGGGCTCAGCCCCTTGCCTTTGGTACCGGAGGAGCTCGCCGGCATTCCGGACGGGGTCGGCATCGACCGCTTCTTGAACAAGAGTTTCACCCCCGAGGTGCTGCTGAGCCAGGCCGCCGACCCGCGCTACGAGCGCCTGCATGTGGCCACCCATGCCGAATTCATGCCCGGGGGACCATCCCAGGCACGCATCTTCACCGGAACCGGCTCCGTCAGCCTGCAGGAGTTCGCCAGCCTGCGGCAGCAGCGCAGTGGCAGCCCGCTCGAACTGTTCGTGCTGAGCGCCTGTCGCACGGCCTTGGGGGACAGTGACAGTGAGCTCGGTTTTGCCGGCCTTGCCCTTCAGGCGGGATCACGAAGTGCGATCGGCACGCTCTGGTATGTCGATGATGTCGCCACCTCCGCCTATTTTCTGCAGCTCTATCGCTACCTCGACCAAGGCGTGCAAAAAGCCGATGCCCTGCGGGCCACACGGCAGGCCATGGCCACTGGCAAGGTGCGGCTTCAAGGCGATAAGGTCATCGGATCCGATGGCGTTCCGCTCTTGACGGAACTGACGCCATCCCAGCGTCGCCGCATCGCTTCAGGTATGGGCCACCCTTATTTCTGGGCCGGCGTCCAGTTGATCGGCACTCCCTGGTGATCGATCTGCCACGGCACTCGTGTCCAGATCCCTAGCGCTTAGCCCTTCTCAACCATCGTTTCCGGTCAACTCAGTTCTTCATTCAGTGCCTGATCTTTCAGCGGTCTTCAACGTTTTTCTGATGTTGGCCATGGCCCATTTCGTCGGGGATTTCGGGCTTCAGAGTGACCGCATGGCTCGGGAGAAATGCCCTGGTTGTGGGGTCACCCTTGGATGGGGATGGTGGCTCACCTCCCACGCCGCCATCCATGGATTTCTGGTGGGGATGGTGACCCAGTCACCCCTGTTGGGTGTGGCAGAATGGGTTTTGCATCTGTTGATTGACGTGGGCAAGTGCCGGCGTCTGTGGACCCTGTCCTTTGATCAGGCGCTTCACATCATCTGCAAGCTCCTCTGGGCCTTCCTGGCGATTCGGCAGGCCTCCTCACCGCTCTGGTTCCAATGAAGAGAAAGGTTGCTGATTCCCCTATGGCTGTCCAGCTCCCTCGCCTGGCCCGAAACGTCCTCATGGGCCGTTCGCGTCGCGATCGCGTCTCTTTGTTGGCCGCTTCCCTGCTGACCTTGGCTCCCATGGTGGCGATGGAGCCACCGCAAGCCCAGGCCCAGAGTGATCTTCGCAAGAGCTTCCCGGGCCGCCGGGTCGGGGGAGGAACCCGGGGTGAATGCGCCAGTCGCCTTCTGGCCCATCTGGTGCCGTCCAGCAGTGTCTTCGCTCCCGGCAAGGCCCGTTTTCTCGGCGTGCTCGAAGGCCCGAGCGCTTCCCCCAGCCCTCTGGAGATCACCTTCCGCCCGTTGAGCGGCCACGGCACCGTCGATGGTGCGATGGCCTCGGGCCAGCGACGGGTGTTGCCGGCCTCCGCTCCGGGCATCACCCTGCTGACGCTGCCCCCGGTGAAAGTGCCGACGATGTGGGAATCGAGCTACATCTGCCCCGGCGCAGCGGCCAACCCCACCCCGGCCGATCCGCTCAACTTCGTGGCGGCTGATTCGCCGCCGGCCCTGAGTCTGCTCGTGACGGAAGCCTCCAAGGAGGACACGGTCGTGCAGGCCTCCCTGGTCAAGCTGCAACGGTCCTGTGGTTCCAGCGTGTCCCGGGAGGAGGTTGGCGCCACCTTTGGGCTCGCCGATCTGATCACGGCCCAGTGGCCGGAGCGGATTCCAGTGCGCTGTCCCGTCTGAGGCCACCGCGCAGCTCCCAGATTCGCAGGGGTTCACTGCGCCCTTTGACGTTCATTTCTCCCCAGTCGAGCCACTCCAGCGGCAGCCCCGTGGGCAGCAGTTCCACCGTGCTGGAAGACACCAGCACCCGGCAGAGATTGTTCTGGCGATCTTTTTTCAGGCTCTCCAGCCGTGAGGCGCA
The DNA here is from genome assembly GCF_024346455.1 of Cyanobium sp. Aljojuca 7A6. Classification (GTDB taxonomy): domain Bacteria; phylum Cyanobacteriota; class Cyanobacteriia; order PCC-6307; family Cyanobiaceae; genus Cyanobium. The sequence continues at coordinate 154,535 of NZ_JAGQCY010000005.1, read as the reverse complement.
GTTCACGGCATCGCCGATCACGGCGTACTCCAGGCGTTCGCTGCTGCCCATCGATCCCGCCAGAACAAGGCCGGAGTGGACACCGACGCGCAGGCCCATGGCCGGCAGCCCCTCCTTCTCCAGCTCCTCATTGAGGCTCACCACGGCCCGTTGAATGGCCAGGGCGGCATCGACGGCGGCCTTGGCATCCGACTGCTCGCCGCTGCTCAGGGGAGCACCGAAGACCGCCAGCAGACCGTCGCCGGTGAACTTGTTGACCATGCCGCCCCGTCGCGTGATCGCCGGCACGAAAAGGGCCATGCCACGGTTCAGCCAGTCGAGCAGCTCCCCGGGGGTGAGGCGTTCCGACACGCTCGTGAACTGGCAGGTGTCCGACATCAGCACGGTGACCGGCAGCTGGCGTCCCTCGAAGCGCCCGTCGCTGAGCAGTCCATCCCGCTGGTTCCAGAGCTGGCGGGCCACGGCCGGGGAGGTGGTCTGGCCGAGCAGCCGCTCGATCTGCTGGCGTTGCTTCTGGCTGGAGGCGCCCCGGCGCACCCAGGCCGCACCGGCCATGGCGATCAGCCCGGTCAGGGGCAGGCTCAACCCGACCCAGACGAAGTTGTAGAGCAGCAGCACGGCGCCACCGACCATCACCGCCGCTACCAGAACCACCACGAGCACGCTGCGGCGCAGCAGCCGGAACGCTTCCCCCAGAGCGATCCCCAGCACCACGGCCAGCACCTCGGCCAGTCGCTCCACCCAGCCTGGAAGCGTGCGCAGACGCCGCGGGTCTCCGGCCACATTGCGGTCCATCAGCGCGGCCAGCCGGTGGGCATGGATCTCGACGCCGGGCACCAGCAGTTGTTTCTCCCCGAGGGCGGAGCGGGTCTGGGGCACCGGAAACAGGTCGCGCAGGCTCGGAGCGGTGCTGCCGATCAGCACGATGTGGTCGCGGATCTGGTCGGCGGGGATCGGCCTGCGGCCGAGCACATCCTGGAGATTCCAGAGGTGGAAGCTGCCGATCTGGTGGAAGGACAGCATCTGCTGGAACCCCGCGGCATCCAGTTGGTCGTAGCCCCCCGACGCCGGCTCCAGCCACGGGCCCGGTTCGCTGCCCTTGTCGAGCCGCTGCCGCAGGCTCCGCTGTCCCTTGCCCACCTCCAGCAGGCGCAGGGGCAGGGACACGGTGGCTTCGTCCTGGCCGGCCACATGCACCAGATCGCGACGGATCACCCCATCGGCATCCAGCACAAGGTCGTTGAAACCGCGCCGATGGTCCGGCGTCCCCGGCACCGGGTCGATGGCTTCGGCCACATTGAAAATCGATACGAGGCGGGGATTGCTGCGGAAGCGCTCGCGCAGGCAGGCCTGGTCGGGGCCGACGCCCTGGTCGCGGTAGATGTCGAGGCCGATCGCCACCGCCCCTTCGGCACTCAGCCGGTCGATCACTTCGCACAGCACCTTGTCGTCGATGGGGAACCCGTAGGTGGCGAGGTCGGATTCATCGATGCCGATGATCGTGATCGGCTTGTCCGTGCCGGGCGGAGCCTGGCGCAGGCTGGTGATCAGGTCGTAAAGCAGCAGGTTGAGGGTTTCGTTGATGGGGCTGCGCTGCAGCGCCAGCAGCAACAGGCCCGCGGCCACATAGGGCACGAGCGAGCGGACGCTATCGCCCATGTGGCGCAACCCCAGCCGCGCCAGCAGGGAGGACAGCGTTGACCCTGGCCCTTTCTTGCTGTCCATCAGGTGCCCGTGAAGGCGAAGAAGAGCCGTTTCATCGTGTCCAGCAGAGCATTGGAGCGTTCCGTGTGTTGTTCGCGATCCAGGCTTTTCAGTTCGGCCTGCCGTTCCTGCACCATGGCGGCGAAGCGCTCCAGCAGGTCGGGGTTCTCGTCCAGCAGGGCCTTGATGCTGGCCCGGTCCACCTCCAGCAGCAGGCATTCCTCGGTGGCCCTCACTGTGGCGCTGCGTGGGGCATCAAGGAAGAGGGTCATCTCGCCGAACACCTCGCCCGGCCCCAGCTGGCGCACGGCCACGGTGTGGCCCGGCTCCAACTCCTTGAGGATCTCGACCGTCCCTTGCAGCACATGGAACATCGAGCGGCCCTCGGCCCCCTCCTGCACCACCGCTTCGCCGGGGCCATAGGCCACCAGGTGGCTGCCTTCGACCAGGGTCCTGCGTTGCTCGCCGCTGAGCTCGGTGAAGATCCCCACGCTGGCCAGGGTCTGGCAGCACTGCTGCGGGGAGGGACGGCTGGGACGCTGGGGCCGGTCCCGGTTGCGGCGCGGTTGCAGCTCCCGCACCGGGAAGGGAATGCTCTGGCCCGCCCGCGCCAGGGCATACCAGATCTGCTCCAAAAGGTCGCTGCGCAGATCGCCGATGGCGCCATCCCCCAGTTCCCGCTGCCACACCTGCAGCTCGTAGGCGATGGCACTGTCCTGGAACTCCTGGACCCGGATGCGGGGGGCCGGTTCCCGCAGCACCTTCGGATGCTGCAGCACCACCTTCTCGAGCAGGGCCCTGGCCTGGGCTGGCGGCAGGTCGTAGTCGAGGCCGACGCTGAACCGGTTGCTGACGGCCCCGGAGCGGCCCAGGTTGCGCAGCACCCTCTCGGTGACGAGGCTGTTGGGGACCACCACCAGCTGACCGTCCATGTTGCGCAACATGGTGTCCCGCCAGCTCACCTGCACCACCACCCCGCGCACCCCCTGGTCCAGCTCAAGGAAATCGCCTTCGGTGAAGTCGTCCCCCAGCTGCAGCTCCAGGCCTGCGAACAAATCCTTGAGGGACTCCTGGGCTGCCAGGCCGATCACGGCGGTGAGCACGGCGGAGGTGGTCACCAGCCCGACCAGATCCAGCCGGGCCGACTGCCGCACCAGCACCACCGTGGCCAGGGCGCCGCTGCCCAGGGTGAGCAACTGCATCAGCAGCTGGGGGGGCGGACGCCACAGCCCAAGGTGGGCGGGCACCTGCAGGGTCGCCCAGAGGGTGAGGAGGATGGCGGCGTAGGTGAGCAGCAGGTCGTCGGTGAGCAGCACCCACACCCGGTAGGCCGGCGGCAACCCCTGCAGCGGCAGGGAACTCAGCAGTGCCCAGGCGGCGATGGCCAGCAGGGGCAACCGCAGCGGCACGGCTGGCAGCTGTCTGTGGCGGCAGAGGCGGGCCAGCACCAGCAGCCCGGTCGTGGCGACAAGGGCACTGATCCAGATCTGCAGCAGGGCCAAGGCGCTCGCTTCGATCGCCCCATCCTGCCGCCGACCCTGGTCTTCGGCTCCTGGGGAGAGCAGGCTGGGGGCAGCCGTTCCAAGTCGATGCGCCCGATCCGCCTGCGCTCCTTTGCCGCCCTGCTGGGTCTGGCGGCGGTCGGTGTCTGGCCAGGCGCCGCTGTCGGCCAGGTGCAGCTGCGCTGCGAGGGCACCCTGCTGGAGGCCAGGGGTAGCGCTGAACAGGAACGGCCCACCCGCCGGCTGTCGTTTTCGCTGTCGCTGGAGGCGGAGGCACCCACGGCCGATGGGGCACTCCAGAGCCTGCAGGAGCGTCTGGCGGCGGTGAGGAGGGCCCTGCAGGGGCAGCAGGTGGAGCAGCTGAGGGTCACCTCGCCAAGCACCTGGCAGCGCCCCGCCGAACGCAACCGGCCGGCGGCGGTGACGGCCAGCCTCCAGGTCAGCGGCCGGCTGCTGCCCCAGCGGCTGCAGGCCCTGATCCGGGAGGTGGGCGCCCTCCCCGGGGTGCGTCTGGCGCCGGTGGGCACCGAGGCCGATCGCGGCCTGGATGGGGTGGTGCGGCGCCAGCTGCTGCGGGGGGCCTACCAGGACGCCCTGGCCCAGGCCCGGGAGGTGGCCGCCGCCGTCGGCCTGAGCCAGCTCCACCCCCTGGAGGTGCAGCTGGATGGCAACGAGATGCGGCCGATGCTGATGCGTGCCGCCGCAGCCGATGCGGCCCCGCCCTTCGATCCGGCCGAGCTGGCGCTTCCGAAGGACCGACTCAGCCTGACGGTGCGCTTCTGCGCCCGGTGATGCTTTTGAGGCGTGGGGATGCGTTTTGGGCCCCGCCGAGCAGAATGCAGCCATCCGAATCCGCAGCCTTGAGCGAATGCGCCACCGCCTGTCGAGCGCCCTGCCGAGCCTGTCGTTCCTGCCGATCCTGATCCTGCTGGCGGGTCCGGCCGTCGGGCCGCTGCCGGTGGAGGCCTCCGAAAGTGCCGTTGTGCAGGAGATCCTCGATGGCAACGAGATGTTCATCGATGGCAAGACGGCCAAGGTGAAGCAGAAGGCCGTCGCCCCCCAGAAGGTCAGCACCCAGAACAGTCGTGGTCAGATCCGGTTCGACAGCGGCGCCGCCGGACGCCTCAACCGCTTCGCCCTGCTCAAGCTGGGCCAGGGCTGCTTCCTGATCGAGAAGGGCCAGATTCTGGTCTCGGGCAAGCAGAGCGGTTGCACCCGTTCGGCCCGCCTGAGCGTGCGGGGTACCAACTACCTTCTCGACGTCAGTGAGACGGGTGAGGCCGAGATCTCCGTGCTCGAGGGATCGGTGGAGGTGGAACCCCTCGTCGATGGGGAGCCCACCGGCAAGCCCGCCACCACCGTGGAAGCGGGCCAGAAGCTGCGCCTCTCGCCCGCCGGGGTGGTGCTGGCGATCCTGGGGCTCAGCGTCAGCGACTACAACAGCATCCTGGGCGGCCCCCTGTTTCAGGGCTTCCGGGTGCCGCTGCCCGCCTACGGCTCCCTGGAGAGCTACATCCGCTCCAGGGTGCCGGGGGCGAACCTGCCGGTGCCGATCAGTCCGCCGTCGCTGCCCTTCGGCCTGCCGCGCTTCTTCTGAGTCGCTGATGCGATCCCACCGGCTCCTGTTGACGGCCTTGGCGGCGGCCCTGGCCTGGCCCGCCGCCAGTGCGGCCACCCCTGCGGGATCAGCGGTGGTCCAGGAGATTCTCGATGGCAATGAGCTCTTCATCGAGCGCCGTCAGGCCCGCCTGATGGAGAAAGCTCTCGCGCCCGAACTGGTCCGCACCCAGAACAGCCGCGGTCAGCTGGGCTTTGCCAGTGGAGCCGCTGGCCGCCTCAACCGCTTCACCCAGTTGCGCCTCGGCAGCACCTGCTTTCTGCTCAGCAGCGGCCAGATCCTGGTGTCCGGTTCGCAGAACGGTTGCACCCGTTCCTCGCGGCTGAGCACCCGGGGAACCAACTACGTGATCACCCTGCGCGACGGCGGCGAGCAGGAGGTGGCGGTGCTGGAGGGCTCGGTGGAGCTCCAGCCCCTTGCCGATGGACGGCCCCTGCCTGGGGCGCCGATCCTCGTGGCGGGGGGCACCAGGGTGGGGCTCTCCAGCCAGGGGGCCCTGCTCTGGCAGCGACCCCTGACGGCGGACGACTACGCCGCCATCCTGCGGGGGCCCCTGTTCGAGGGGTTCACGGCTCCCCTGCCCGGCATGGCGGCGCTGGAGGCCTTCGTGCAGCGCCGTTTCCCCGGGGTGATCCCCGCCCCAACCAGCCCGTCGCTCAGCCGTGACCCCCTGGTGGAGATCATCAACCGCTACCGGGCCCAGGGCGGGCGCCCCGCCCTGCAACCCCTGCCGGCAGCCCTGGCCGCCCAGAACGCCACCTATCTGGCCCCGGTGCTGGAGGGGGTGCTGGCCAGCGGCGACTGTGACCACGACCGTTCCCTCTGGGATGCGTTCCAGAACCGCATGGCGGGGTCGGCCAACCTGATGCCCACCAGTGAGGTGATCGCCTGCCCGATGCCGGCCGGCGCCTGGAACCCGGAGGCCATCGTGTCGCGCTGGATGGGCTCGCCCCTGCACACCCAGATTCTGATCAACCGTCCCAGGGCCCGGTCCATCGACTGTGTGCGGCTGGAGCGTTCCGGCCGGGTCGTGGCCATCTGCACCCTCTGGAGCCCCGTGGCAGAGCGGACCCCGTAGGCACCAGCCTGCGTCCGCCAAGGCGGCTTCCCCGATGATGGGGGCCTGTCAGGCGCTAACGCCACCACCACCGGGAGGGGTACGACGAGATGGCGCGGTCCCGAACCTTCAGCGTCCTCGTGCTGGCTGTGTTGGCCTGGGTGGGGGTCAGCTCCGGTTGGCCAGGGCCCCGGATGAGGGTCTGGGAACGGGGTGTGGAGCAGCAACTGCTGCTGCTGCGCGGTCCGCGGCGCCCCCCGCCGAACGTGGTGCTGGTCACGGTCGATGACGCCACCCTCCAGCAGGGCGACTGGTTCGGGGAGGAGGGCCGCATCCCGGAATGGGCCAGGGGGGTCGGCAGCCTCCCCTGGCCCCGCGCCACCTACGGCATGGTGGCGGAGAAGCTGCTGCAGGCCGGTGCCAAGTCCGTGGCCGTCAACGTGGTCTTCGCCGGTGCCAGCGGCAAGGGGGAGGCCGATGATGAGGCCCTCGAGCTGCGGTTGCGGCGCTACCCCGGCCGTGTCGCCCTGGCGGCCGAGATGCTCGAATCCAGTGATGCCCAGGGGGCCGGCTCCCTCAGCTTCGTGCGGCCGGAGCGCTTCCTGGCGGCCATCGGCGGCACCGGTTCCCTGGGGCTCACCAACATCCTCGCCGGCACCTCCAGCGAGGCCAGCCGCCACCCGGAGGCCTACGCCAGCGGCGTGCTCGTCGCCCGTGGTGCCGAAGGCCACAGGGCCCTCTCCTCCACGCTGCTGCGGCTGGGGGGGCACCGCAGTCGCCAGGACGACCGTCTCAGCGCCTTGAATTTCTATGGCCCGGAGGGCAGCTTCCAGCGTCTGCCGGCCTGGGAAGTGCTCGACCCCGAGCGCTGGAAGAGCCATCCGCTGCGCAAGAACCTGGCCGGTTCGGTGGTTCTGCTCGGTCCCGTCGTCGCCCAGGGGGCCGATGGCTACCCCACCCCCTTCGGCAACCTGTCGGGATTGGAGGTGCTGGCCACCGCCACCGCCAACTCGCTGCAGGGGGATGGTCTGCAGCCCTGGCCCCGAAGCGCGCCGGGACGGGCCCTGCTGGCCCTGGTGCCCCTGCTGATCGTGCTGGCGGCGGCCCGGCGACGGGTGAACCTGCGCGGGCGTCTCGTGCTGGTGGCCCTGATGCTGGTGCTCCAGGGCGCCGCCGTCACCTTGGCGTTGCAGCAGGCCCACCGCTGGCTGCCGCTTCTGGCGCCGGTCTCGGGTCTGGCCCTGCTGGGCCTGCTCTACGGCGGCGATGCCTACCTGAGGGAGGGGCAGGAGCGGCGACGGTTGCGCCGCACCTTCGAACGCTATGTGGCGCCGGGGGTGGTGGCGGAGATTCTCTCCGATCCGGAATCGGCCCAGGGCATCCTGCGCGGCCGTCTGCTGGAGGTGACCGTGCTGATGACCGACATCAAGGGATTCACGGTCCTCACCAAGCAGCGCAGCGGCGAAGGCCAGAGTGAGCTGCATGTGCTCCAGCTCAATGAGTATCTGGGCGCCATGGTGGAAGTGGTCATGGCCCATGGCGGCACCGTCGATAAGTTCATCGGCGATGCGGTGATGGCCGTGTTCGGCTCACCGGTGAGCCGGGGGGTGGCCGAGGAGGCCAGCCAGGCGGTGCGCTGCGCCCTGGCGATGCGAGAAGCCCTGGCCGGCCTCAACGAGGACTGGGGCCGCCGCGGCATCGCCACGCTGGACAACGGCATCGGTCTGGCCAGCGGCCAGGTGATGGTGGGCCAGATCGGCAGCCCCCGCCGGATGGAATTCACCGTGATCGGGGACACAGTCAACCTGTCGGCCCGGCTGGAGTCGGCCACCCGGACTGTGGACGCGGCGGTGGTCTGCGACGCCCAGACCGCCAGCCTGATTCAGGCTGATGCGGGCCTCGACTCCCGTTCCCTTGGGGCCCAGCCCGTGAAGAGTCTGGGGGAGGTGGAGATCTTCACCGTGTCGCTCCGGGATCAGGCCTCCAGGGAAGGTCAGGCCTCCAGATAGGTCGTCTGCTCCAGGCTGGCCCGCAGGTGGGCCATCAGGCGCCGGGCGTCGCTGATGGCCAGGTCGCCCCGGCCGATGGCCTGCTCGCTGGCCAGACGCAGCCGCTCCAGCAGCAGGGCCGGGTTGTGCTCCATCGCTTCCAGCACCTCGGCGTTGGTGTTGCCCCGCACGACGTGCTCGACCCGGTAGCTGCCGCCGGCCGCCAGCCGGATGTGCACGGCGTTGGTGCTGCCGAAGAGGTTGTGCAGGTTGCCCATCACCTCCTGGTAGGCCCCGCCCAGGAACAGCCCGATCCAGTAGGGCTCTCCGGGCCGCAGGTTGTGGAGTTCCAGCAGGGGCTTGACCTGGCCCCGATCGATGAAGCGGGCGATCTTGCCGTCGGAATCGCAGGTGAGGTCGGCGAAGCTGCCCAGCCGGGTGGGACGTTCATCCAGCCGGTGGATCGGCAGCACCGGGAAGAGCTGGTCGATGGCCCAGGTGTCCGGCGCCGAGCGGAACACCGAGAGGTTGGCGTAGTACGTGCCGGCCAGGGCCGCCGGCAGGGCCTGCAGCTCCTGGGGGATCACGGTGCCTGTGGGTAGGCCCTCGAGCTGGAAGGCAATCGCCTGGCAGCTCGCCCAGGTGAGTCGCTCAGCCGTGGCCCGCTCCGGCAGGCTCAGGTAGCCGAGCCGGAAGGCGGTGAGGGCGTCCTCCTTGAACTTGAGGGCATCGTTCCAGGCCTCCTGCAGCCGCTCCACCACCGCCCGCTCGTTCCCGTCCTCCCCATCGACGCTGCCCCCCGCAGCGATCGCCGTGATCACCGCATGGGTGTCACGCAGGTTGCGCAGGATCAGGGCCTCGCCCTCGGCTTGCGGCGGCAGCGCCTCGCTGTCGCTGTGGCCGCCGGCTCCGAGCACGTCGAACACCAGCACGCTGAAGTGGCTGGCCAGGGCCCGGCCGCTCTCGCTCACCAGCGTGGGGGGCCGGATGCCGTGGGGCTCGCAGCACTCCTTGATGGTGGCGACGACGTCGTTGGCGTAGTTCTGAAGGGAGTAGTTGGTGGAGGCGGCGGTGGCGGTGCGGCTGCCGTCGTAGTCGATGCCCAGGCCGCCACCCACGTCGAGGAATCCCATCGGGGCCCCCAGGCGGGTGAGCTCGGCGTAGATCTGGCCGGCCTCCTGCAGGGCGTCCTTGAGGACGGCGATGTCGTTGATCTGGCTGCCGACGTGGAAGTGCAGCAGACGCAGGTCGTTGAGCAGGCCGGCCTTCCGCAGCCGTTCCACGGTGGTGAGCACATCGGGGATCGAGAGGCCGAATTTGGCCCGCTCGCCCACCGAGCTGCCCCAGCGCCCGGTGCTGCGGGCTGACAACTTGGCGCGAATGCCGATGAACGGCGCCCCGCCCAGGGCGCTGCTGGCGGCGATGATCCGCTCCACTTCGTCGGCCTGCTCGATCACCACCACCGGTTGGCGCCCCAGGCGCCGGGCCAGGATCGCCGTCTCGATGTAGCGCCGGTCCTTGTAGCCGTTGCAGATCAGCAGGGCGTCAGGATCGTCGAGCAGGGACAGGGCGATCAGCAGCTCGGCCTTGCTGCCCGCCTCCAGCCCGAAGTGCCAGCGACGGCCGCTCTCCACCAGCTGCTCCACCACGTGGCGCTGCTGGTTGCACTTCACCGGGAACACCCCCTGGTAGCGGCCGTTGTAGCCGTACTGGGCGATGGCCCGCTCGAAGGCGCCGTGGAGACGCTCGAGCCGGTCCTCGAGGATGTCGTCGAAGCGGATCAGCAGCGGCAGGGTCAGGTCGCGCCCCTGCAGCTCCCGCACCAGCTCCACCAGATCGAGGGAGCCGCCGCGGTCGCCGCGGGGCTGCACCATCACATGGCCCCGGGCGCCGACGCTGAAGTAAGGCTCGCCCCAGCGGTCGAGTCCATAGAGGGCGGCCCCGTCGGCGGCGCTCCAGCTGTCGGCGCGCAGGCCGCTGGGGGAATCGGCGAGCACCATGGGGCGCTGGGTGGCTCTGCACTGCCGTTGGAATCTAGTCAGCCGCTCCAGGCGGGCTGCTGTGGTGTGGCCGCTTGCCAAGCGGCAGGCCCAGCGCGGACGATGGCCCGATCCCCTTTCCCTTTGCCATGGCCACCGAACGCACCTTCCTCGCCATCAAGCCCGACGGGGTGCAGCGGGGCCTGGTGGGCGAGATCCTCGGCCGCTTCGAGACCAAGGGCTTCAAGCTGGTGGGCCTGAAGCAGCTGGTGCCCAGCCGCGAACTGGCCGAAAGCCATTACGGCGTGCACCGGGAGCGGCCGTTCTTTGCTGGCCTGGTCGACTTCATCACCAGCGGGCCGGTGGTGGCCATGGTGTGGGAAGGGGATGGGGTGATCGCCAGCGCCCGCAAGCTGATCGGCGCCACCAAGCCCCTGGAGGCCGAGCCCGGCACCATCCGCGGCGACCTGGCGGTGAACATCGGCCGCAACGTCATCCACGGCTCCGATGCGCCGGAAACAGCCGTCTTCGAGATCGGTCTCTGGTTCGCGCCCTCCGAGCTGTGTGAGTGGACGCCGGCCGACCAGGTGTGGCGGGTCGAGCCCTGAGCGGCCATCCTGGAGACCTTCGCGTCCCCGGGCCATGGTGCTGCGCAGGTGCCTCCGTCATCCCAGGACGCTGAGCCTGGCGGCCGCGGCTGTGGTCGTCTCCGGCCTGGCCCATGTTCTGCCCGTTGTCACGGCCGCTCCCCGGGTGCCCCGGGTGGTGGATGTGCCCTCGCGTCCGGCGTTCGTGAGGCCTCAGGCGGCGCCCGAGCGGCCGGCCCTGGTGGGCCAGGTGCTCGGGCCTGCCACCGTGCTGCGCACCGAAAACCCCGGCCGGCTTCAGATCCTGCTGGCCGATGGGCGGAACTTCCGGCTGGGGGGTAACGCCCTGCTGCGGATCGAGCCGAGCCTGCTCGACCTGGTCCGCGGCCGGATCATCGCCTGGATCGATCCGGGATCAAAAGGCACCACGCCGCTTCGGGTCCGCACCCGGGTGGGCACCGCCTCGATCCAGGGCACCACGGTCTTCATCGAGGACACCTCCGAGACCGTGCTCTTCCTCAGCTGGGAGGGGGACGTGGAGGTGCGCGCCAATGACGGCACCTTGTTTCGGTTGACCAGTGGCCAGCGTCTGGAGGCCACGCCCCAGGGTTGGAAGGGCCCCCATCGGATGGAGGCGGCGGAGACGCGGCAGCGGCGGCGGAACAGTGAGCTGCTGAATGGCTTCGAGGCTCCGATGCAGACGCTGCCTGTGATCGAGCGCGAACTCGGGCTCAGCCCCTGATGCTCTCCAGGCCTGGCCTGGGGCGCCGGCTCTCGTGGCTGGCCCTGGCCCTCCCCCTGCTGGCGGGTCTTGACCGGGTCCCCCTCACTCCCCTTGGTCAGGGGCCGCGGCTGCTCGATGATCAGCTCCTGCAGGCCTTTTTCCTGCTGCGGGGGGCCCGTCCCGCCCCCCCCGATCCGGTGATCCTGGCCATCGATGCCGACTCCCTGGAACTGGGGGAGCTGCTGGCCCCGGGCGAACGCCAGGCGTCGCCCCTTTGGAGGGAGATGGGCCCCTGGCCCTGGCCGCGGGCCCTGCAGGCCCGGCTGGCGGCCCACGTGCTGGAGCGGGGGGCGGCCCGGGTGCTGTTCAACGTCGAGTACAGCCAGCCCAGCCGCTACGGCCCGGCCGATGATCGGGCCTTCGCCGCCAGCCTCGCCCCCTGGCGGCAGCGGGTGCATCTGGCCGTCCACTACGACCTGCGCCAGGAGGGGGGGCTGGAGCAGAGCCGGCTGCGGCGGCCCCTCCACCAGCTGGGTGCCCCCGGCTTGACCACCCTGCTCCAGTCCCCCCGCGGGGTGGTGGAGGCGGTGCCGGGCGAAGACTGGATCCGCTCCAGGCTGGGCGCGTTCCCGCCCCCCCTGCCCCGGCCGATGGCCTTCCTGGCGCGTCCGGCGCCACCGCCGGTGGCACCAATGGGGCTCAACTACCCCGGCCCCGCCGGCACCATGCCCCGGGTGCCGGCCTGGCGGGTGCTGGAGGCGCCGTCGTCCACCTGGCGGGGACGCACCGTGCTGATCGGGGTCACGGCCCCGGGCCTGGGGGACCTTCAGGAGACGCCCGTCGGCCCCATGGCCGGCACGGAGATCCAGGCGGTGGCGCTCGCCAACGTGCTGCAGAACCGTGGCCTGATCCGGCTGCCCCTGGCGGGGGATGGGCTGCTGCTGCTGGGCTGGGGGTGTGTGGCGGGGCTGCTGCTGCGGCGTCCTGCCAGTGCCGGCGGGACCCTGCAGGTGGTGCTGCTCCTGGCGGCGACGGCGCTGCTTGCCGGCTGGGCCCTTTGGGCTCTGGCCCTGCTGCGTCTGCCCCTGGCCGCCCTGCTGCTGGCTCCGGTCGCCGGGGGCGGGGTGCGGGCCGTGGGCCAGGGGCTGGCGGAGAGCCGGGAGCGGGCCTACCTGCACCAGGTGCTGAGCCGGCGCATCTCCCCCACCCTGCTGCGCGACATCCTGCGCAGCCCCGGGCCCGTATGGAACCAGGCCGTGGGCAGTCGTGCCCGCTGCGCCGTGCTGTTCAGCGACCTGGTGGGGTTCACGCCCCTGAGTGCCGTGCTCGCGCCCGCCGAGCTGTTCACCCTGCTGAACCGCTACTTCGAGGCGATGGCCGCGGCGGTGCTGGAGCAGGAGGGCCTGCTCGACAAATTCATCGGTGATGCGGTGATGGCGGAGTTCGGGGTGCCCCGCAGCCGTGGGGATGCCCAGGAGGCCCGGGCCGCGGTGCGGGCCGCCCTGGCCATGCAGGAGCGCCTGGAGGCCTTGAACCTTGAGCTGGCCGCGGCGGGCGCACCGCCGCTGCGGCACGGGATCGGCTTGCACTTCGGGGAGGTGATCGCCGGCAACCTGGGCTCCTCCCAGCGCCTGGAGTTCACGGTGGTGGGGGCCAGCGTCAACGTCACCAGCCGCCTGGAGGGTCTGACGCGACTGTTCCTCGAGCACCCGATCCTGATCAGCGGCGATCTGCTGGCGCTGCTGCCGGGGGAGCTGGCCGTGCTGCCGCTGGGCAGCCACACCCTCAAAGGCTGGCCCGTGCCCCTGGAGGTGTATGCGCTCCAGGGGCTGCAGGCTGGGGCCGGTCCCAGCGAAAGGGCGCCAGCCGTTCGGGGCTCGCCCAGGAGCCCTGGCCGGCCGCGGTGATCGCGTCGGCGATCAGCTCCGCCGTGATGGCCGCCAGCAGCACGCCGTTGCGGTGGTGGCCCGTGGCCAGCCAGAGCCCCTCGATGGGTCCGGGGCCCAGCAGCGGCATGTTGTCGGGGGTGCCGGGCCGGAAGCCCCACCAGCGCTCCATCGGCGGCCACAGGGCGGCCTCCGGCAGCAGGGCGACCAGGCCCTGCTGCAGCTGCTTCTGTCCCTCGGGGGTGAGGCCGTCATCGAAGCCGGCCTGCGGTTCGCTGGTGGCGCCGACCACCAGCAGGCCGTCCTCCCGCGGCACCAGGTAGGTGCCGGGTCCGAACACGACCCGCTCCAGGCTGGCCCTGGGACCCTGCAGCGACAGCATCTGGCCCTTCACCGGATGGACCGGCAGCGAGGGCAGCAGCCGGCCACTCCAGGCGCCGCAGGCGAGCACCGCCGTGGTGGCGGCGATCATGTGCTCGCCCCCCTCGGCGCGGCGCAGCCGCACCCCCCGCAGGCGTCCGCTGTCCCCGGTGAGCAGCTCCAGCACCTCGGTGCCCTCCTCGAAGCGCACCCCCAGGGCGGCGCAGGCCCGCTCCAGGGCGCGCATCAGGCGGCGGCGGTTGTCGATCTGACCGTCCTGGGCAAACAGCAGGCCCGCCCGCCAGGCGGGCCCGATGCCGGGCACCTGCCGCTCCAGGCCGGCGCGGTCGAGGGGCTCGCCGAAGGCGGCCGTGGGGTAGGCCTCCCGCTCGGCGGCTGTGGTGAAGGGGACGACGATGCCGCAGGGGCGCAGGCCGCAGGCCAGGCCGCTGTCGGCCTCGATGCGGGCCACCCAGGCCGGAATGCGCTCCAGGCTGGCCTGGCCCAGGGCCAGCATCGGCCCACTGAGCCCCTCGGCGTGGGGGGCCAGCATCCCGGCGGCCACGAAGCCAGCCGCCTCGCTGCGGCGGCGGCTGAGCACGGTGGTGGAGCGGCCGAGACGGGCCAGCTGATGGGCGATGGCCAGGCCCACCAGGCCACCACCGAGGATCAGGACGGGTTCGGCGTCGGGAAGGGGGCCAGCCAGGGCGCGCATCTCCAGTTCGGAAGGCTTTCATTCAAGCGGCTGCCCGCCGCTGCCTAGTATCGCCACCAGTGCTTCCGGCCGAGCGCGGGGGGCCGACAGCGCCGGCAGGACTCGCGACCATGGCTGAAGCAAAGGAACAGGGGGCCTGGGAGGCCGTCATCGGCCTGGAAACCCACGTGCAGCTGGGCACCGCCAGCAAGATCTTCACCGCCGCCTCCACTACCTTCGGCGACGAGCCCAACACCCACATCGATCCGGTCGTGTGCGGCCTGCCCGGCACCCTGCCGGTGCTGAACCAGAAGGTGCTGGAGTACGCGGTCAAGGCGTCGTTGGCCCTCAACCTGCAAGTGGCGGAGCACAGCAAGTTCGACCGCAAGCAGTACTTCTATCCCGACCTGCCCAAGAACTACCAGATCTCCCAGTACGACCAGCCAATCGCTGAGGACGGCTGGATCGAGGTCGAGGTGGCCGAGAAAGGCAAGGACACCTACCTGAAAAAGGTGGGTATCGAGCGGCTGCACATGGAGGAAGACGCCGGCAAGCTTGTGCATGCCGGCAGCGACCGGCTGGCCGGCTCCACCCATTCGCTCGTTGATTACAACCGGGCCGGGGTGGCCCTGGCCGAGATTGTCAGCAAGCCGGACCTGCGCACCGGTCGGGAGGCGGCCGAGTACGCCTCCGAGATCCGCCGCATCATGCGCTACCTGGGCGTCAGCGACGGCAACATGCAGGAGGGTTCCCTGCGCTGCGACGTCAACATCTCCGTGCGCCGCGGGCCCGAAGCCCCCTTCGGCGTCAAGGTGGAGATCAAGAACATGAACTCCTTCTCAGCGATCCAGAAGGCCATCGATTTCGAGATCGCCCGCCAGATCAAGGCCTACGAATCCGGCGAGCCGGTGGTGCAGGAAACCCGCCTCTGGGACGAGGGCAAGCAACTCACCAAGAGCATGCGCAGCAAGGAGGGGGCCAGCGACTATCGCTACTTCCCCGAGCCCGATCTGGGCCCGATCGAGGTGACACCTACCCAGCGGGAAAGCTGGCGCGCCGAGCTTCCCGAACTGCCGGCCGCCAAGCGCCACCGCTACGCGGAAGGCTTGGGCCTCTCGATCTACGACGCCCGCGTGCTCACCGATGAGCGCCCCATGGCGGAGTACTTCGAGGCGGCGGTGGCTGCCGGCGGAGACCCCAAGGCCGTGGCCAACTGGGTGACGGGTGACATCGCCGCCCATGTCAACGCCAACCGGCTGTCGATCACCGAGCTGCCCCTGGGGCCCGAGCAGCTGGCCGAGATGGTGCACTTGATCGAGACGGGCACGATCAGCGGCAAGATCGCCAAGGATCTGCTGCCAGAACTGCTGGAGCAGGGCGGATCGGCCAGGGAGATCGTCGAATCCCGCGGCCTGGGCATGATCAGCGACCCGGCGGCGATTGCCACGATCGTGGCGGAGTTGCTGGCGGCCCACCCCGAGGAGGTGGAGGCCTTCCGCGGCGGTAAGAACAAGTTGCAGGGCTTCTTCGTGGGGCAGCTGATGAAGCGCACCGGCGGCCGCGCCGATCCCAAACTGGCCAACCGGATCCTCAGCGAGCAGCTGAAGGGCTGAAGCCCATGGGCTGTTCCATGCCGGGATGACTCTGTAGTTCTGAGATGTCGATCGCTCTTCCCAGGTTCGGGGCCCAGCCTTACCAGCTGATGGAAACACCTGCTTCTCTGCAGGCCGCGATCGATGCTGAATACGGTCGCCTGACCTTCAGGCCCATTGCTGAAGCAGTGAATTCGGATGCTGACTATGGCGCCGCTGTGGTGCACGGTATTTCCTCAGTGGATGAACCTGCTCCCCGTATCGATTGTGCCTCAATCAGCGATGAACTCATGGATCTTGCCTTTTCGCAGCTCACGCCACTGATCGAGGATTGGGCTGGTTGTCGATTGGAGCGCAGCTGGGGCTACGGCATTCGTAGTTACGGGCCAGGTTCGGTTCTGCACATTCATCGCGATCGGGTGGATACCCATGTTGTTAGTTGCATCCTGCACGTAGCGGACCGTTCGGTTCAGCCATGGCCGCTTGATTTCATTAGCCATGATGGTGATCACCATGCTGTTCTCTTTGAGGCCGGCAGCATGTTGTTTTACGAGAGTCTTTGTCCCCATGGGCGCACCCAGCCCTTCCGTGGGGACTATTACCGCAACATGTACTTGCACTGGCGTCCCCTCGATTGGGATCCCGTGTCCTACAGGAGCTTGCGCTGTAAGTTCGCCAGCCTGCATGAGGCGCAGCAGGACTGTCAACGCCTTGCTCGTGCCCAGTTGGTGGCCACTGTTCCTGAGGATTGGCAGGACTGGTTACGCCTTAACAAGGCTCGTGGGTGTGCTCGCGAGGGAATGGTGGAGAAAGCTGAAATCGAAGCCGGCCTGGCTCATGCTGCCATTGAGGCTGTGCTTGACCAGTTTCCAGATGCCAAGGCCAGCTTGGCTTCAGCCGCCCCGCTGGATGCAGCCGATGCTCCTGCTTGGCTGGATTGGTTTGCCGTCCCGCTAACGCACCAAGACTACCAGCCGAGGGCCTGGCGGCTGGACACCCCATTGGCCCAGGTTTACGAACTGCCGGATTTTCTCTCCCGCCAGGATTGTGAGGAGTTGATGTCTGCGATTGACCGTTGCCTTGTGCCCTCCACGGTCACCCGTGGCGATAGTAGCTATCGCACCAGTCGCACTTGTCATCTCGGTGGTGTGGATCCAGATCTGGTGACTCGGCTTGAGCAGCGGCTGGTCGCTCTTTTTGGCGTTGAGAGATCGTTTTCTGAGCCTTTGCAGGGGCAGCGTTATGACGTGGGTCAGTACTTCAAGGAACACACCGATTGGTTTGAGCCTGGCACCAATGAGTTCGCTGCCCACACCAATCCCGGAGGACAGCGCACATGGACTGTGATGATCTATCTCAACACCGTCGATCGTGGTGGGCAGACCTGCTTTAAGCGACTCGGGCGTTGTTACGCGCCAATTCAGGGCATGGCACTCGCCTGGAACAACCTGATGGCCGAAGGCACTCCCAACCCTTACACGCTGCACGAGGCGATGCCAGTGCAAATTGGCTCAAAATGGGTTGTCACGAAGTGGTTTCGGGCTCGCAAGGGCCGCATCACCTGAGGGGCTCCGGGTCGCTGTTCAGAGCCTGATCCACCTGGTGGGCCAGAGCCTCCGGGCTGCCGCGGTTGTCGATCACCACATCGACCAGGAGCCGTTTGCGGGCTAGGGGCCACTGGGCGGCGATGCGGTCACGGGCCTCCGTCTCCCCGAGCTGGTCACGCCCTATCAGCCGCTGCAGCTGCTGAGATTCCTCACAGTCCACCAGCCACATTTCGGTGCAGAGGTGCTCCAGCCCCGCCTCGAACAGCAACGGGATCATCAGCACGACGGCCGGTGACTCCCGCAGCCGCTCCAGTTCGGCGGCGAAGCGCTGCCGCACCACCGGATGCACCAGCTGCTCCAGCCAGCCGAGTTCGGCGGCGTCGTTGAACACAATCCGCCCCAGGGTCGCCCGGTCCAGAGTCGGCTCCCCCTCGCCCGGCAGCGCCACCCGCGGCCCGTGGCGCGCCAGCACCGCTGCGGATCCGGGGCTGCCCGGCGCAAGTGCCTCACGGGCATAGACATCCGCATCCAGCACCGGCAGACCGCGCTCGGCCAGCAGACGCCCCACCGTGCTCTTGCCGCTGGCGATGCCGCCAGTGAGGCCGATGCGGCGCTGGGGGGAAGGGGCCATCGGGCCACTCTGGTCCGTGCCGTTTCAGGATGCCCCCAGTGGCCGCATCGCCTTGACCTACGCCTGGACCCCGATCCCCGGAGGCGTCACGGCCCCGGAGGGCTTCCTGGCCGCCGCCGTCACCGCCGGCCTGAAGGCCTCCGGCAGGCCGGACCTCTCCCTGCTGCTGGCGCCCCAGGGGGCCGTGTGCGCCGGCACTTTCACCACCTCGCTAGTGAGGGCCGCCTGCGTCGACCTCTGCGCCGAGCGCCTGGCGGCCGGCGGCGGCCACGCCAGGGCGGTGCTCACCAACTCCGGCCAGGCCAACGCCTGCACCGGCGAGCGCGGCCTGGCCGACAGCCTGCGGGCCACCGCCGAGCTGGCCGGGCGGCTGGGCCTGGCGCCCGAAGAGGTGCTGATCTGCTCCACCGGGGTGATCGGCGTGCCGATCCCGATGGAGGTGCTTGTGGCGGGCCTCGATCCCCTCGTGGCCGCCCTCGGCCCCACGGGCGGCGGCGCGGCGGCCGAGGCGATCCTCACCACGGATCTGGTGGTTAAGGAGATCGCCCTGGAGGCCCAGCTGGGCGGCCGCGCTGTGCGCATCGGCGGCATGGCCAAAGGCTCGGGGATGATCCACCCGGACATGGCCACGATGCTGGGCACCCTGACGTGTGATGCCGGTGTGCCGGCCGATGTCTGGCAGGACATGGTGAAGCGGGCGGTGGATCGTTCCTTCAACGCGATCACGGTGGACGGCGACACCAGCACCAACGACACGTTCCTGGCCTTTGCCGCCGGTGAGCCCCTGGGCCCCGAACACTTGGACGCGCTGGAGGCCGGCCTGACGGCGGTGTCGCAGCACCTGGCCCGGGCGATCGCTCGGGATGGCGAGGGCGCCACTTGCCTGATCGAGGTGCGGGTGAAGGGGGCGGCCGATGAGGCCGGCGCCCGCGTCATTGCCCGCACCGTGGCCGGCTCGTCGCTGGTGAAGTGCGCCGTCCACGGCCGCGACCCCAATTGGGGCCGGATCGTGGCCGCCGCCGGCAGGGCCGGGGTGGCCTTCGACCCGCTGGCCGTGGCCCTGTGGCTGGGGGGGCACCAGCTGATGGCGGCGGGCCAGCCCCTGGCCTTCGACCGTCCGGCGGCTTCCGCTTACCTGAAGGCCCGGGCTGCGGGCTCCTATCTCGACGACGACACTGTGGCGATTCGGCTGCAGGTCGGGGAGGGCCCGGGCAGCGGCCTTGCCTGGGGCTGCGACCTCTCGGATCAGTACGTGCGCATCAACGCCGACTACACCACCTGAGGCGACCGGCCCCAGCGCATGGGTGCCGCGGCCGCGGCTGGGCAAGATGGCAGCGATTGCGCTGACGTCGATGGTCACGGCCAGGCCCTCTACCCCTCCCCGCGGGCCCCGCGCCCGCGCCGGATTCCGCTCTGGCTGGGACTGGCGGGTGTGGTGGATCATCGGGCTCTGCTTCGGGCTCAGCTACGGCGCCAGCCTCCGCCTGCTGAGTCTGGGCGGTGAGGAGGAACGGGGCGCCAGCCAGCGCTTCGATGTCCAGGCTGCCCCCGGCACGACGCTGGAATCCCTGCGCCAGCGCTTCGGTGGCGACGCCCGGGAGATCCGTGGAGATCTGGACCTGCTTGAGCTGGAACAGCAGCAGAAACAGGAGGAGGCCGACCTCGAGGAGCGGCGGCGGGGAATGGAGGAGCGGGAGGCGCAGGAGCGGCAGCAGCTGCTCGAGCCGACCGAGGACCCCCTGCAAACCGACCAGCCGGCAGCACCCGGGGCCGCCGATGCCCAGCCCCCCTCCGCTCCCGCCCTGCCGCCGCCGCGGACGCCGCCAGCCCGCGAGCGGGAGGCGTCCGGCCCCGCGCCGATCGCCCCACCTCCCCTGAGCGCCCCGCCGGCTCCCGGAAACCAGCCCTGATCTGCCACAGTTCGGTGAATCCTCCGGCTTTGTCATGAGCGCGCCGCAGTCCCTCGCCATGGCGGCCATGAACCGCCTGGCCGCTCGCCTGGGCAGCGGCCTGGCCGATGCGGCCGCCACCCTGGCGGTTCTCGCCCAGGAGGCGCCTGCGAGGGTGCAGCAGGAACTCAGCCTGTTCTGGGAAGAGGTGGCCATGGAAGCTGAACGGATCGAGAACGACCGCAGTGCTCCGTCCGCCTCCCGGGGGAGCTCGGCTGAGGATCCCCAGGAACGGATCGATGCCGTGCGGGCGAAGGTGGCTGAACTGTCCAGGCGCCTCGATCAGCTTCCTGTGGCCTCCCCCGATGGTCCGCCGCGGTCTCCGGGGCAGGCCTGATGGCGGCCCCGTCCAGCCCCGGGAACCGGCTGTCCCGCCTGTGGCGTCCCCTGCGCATCTGGCGGCTTGTCGTCCAGTTGCTGGCTGGCCTGTGGTGGGATGGCCGTCCCTGGACCTACCCGGGGGGGCGCACCCCCGAACGCCAGGCTGCCCGCCAGCGACGCCGTGCCCGCTGGCTCACGGCCCAGTTCCTCGAGCTCGGTTCCGCCTTCATCAAGCTGGGGCAGCTGCTGTCGGCCCGCCCCGATGTACTCCCCGCTGACGTGGTGGAGGAGCTGGCCCATTTGCAGGACCGGGTGCCGGCCTTCCCCTTCCCCGTGGTGGAGTCGCTGCTGGAGCAGGAGCTTGGTGAGCGCCGGGCGGAGATCATCGATCTGGAGGTGGACCCGCTCGGTTCGGCGAGCCTGGCGCAGGTGCACCGGGCCAGCCTGCGCAGCGGCCGCCAGGTGGTGTTCAAGGTGCAGCGGCCGGGGCTGGAGCGGCTGTTCCGGCTGGATCTGGAGGTGCTGCAGCAAGTGGCGGCCGTGGTGCAGCGCCATCCCCGCTGGGGCGCCGGCCGCGACTGGGTGGGCATCGCCAAGGAATGCCGGCGGGTGCTGCTGCGGGAACTGGATTTCCGCCTGGAGGCGGAGCACGCCGCCCGCTTTCGTCAGCAGTTTCTTGATGATCCCGGCATCCGCATTCCAGCGGTGATCTGGGAACTCAGCTCCCGCCGGGTGCTGTGCCTCGACTATGTGCCCGGCATCAAGATCAACGACCGGGAGGCCCTTGTCCGCGCCGGCATTGATCCAGCGGCGGTGGCGGAAAAGGGGGCCGCCAGCTATCTGCAGCAGCTGGTCCGCTTCGGTTTTTTTCATGCCGATCCCCATCCGGGCAACCTGGCGGTCGCCGGGGATGGGTCGTTGATCTATTACGACTTCGGCATGATGGGCCAGATCTCCGAGCGGCTGCGCAGCCGGCTGGGGCGCATGGTGCGGGCGGCGGCGGCGCGGGATGCCTCAGCCTTGGTGGATGAACTGCAGCAGGCGGGGGTGATCGCCCAGGGCATCGACCCCGGGCCGGTGCGGCGCCTGGTGCGGGTGATGCTCACGGAGGCGCTGACACCACCGTTCAGCGCCAACGTTCTGGACAAGCTCTCGGGCGATCTGTATGAGCTGGTGTACGGCCAGCCGTTTCGCCTGCCCCCGGAGCTGATCTTTGTGATGCGGGCCCTCTCCACCTTCGAGGGGGTGGGCCGCAGCCTCGATCCGGGCTTTAGCCTGATCGCCATCGCCCGTCCCTACCTGCTGCCCCTCATGACCGCCAGCGGTAACGGCCCCAACGAACTGTTCAGCGAGCTCTCCCGCCAGGCGGCTGAAGTGGGCAGCCGGGCCTTCGGCATTCCGCGGCGCCTCGACGAAAGCCTGGCCCGCATCGAACAGGGGGATCTGCAGGTGCTGATCCGGGCCGGTGAAACCGATCGGCTGCTGCGTCGCCTGGCCCTGGCCCAGCAGAGCACCGGTCAGTCGTTTCTGCTGGGGGCACTGGCGGTGGCGGCGGCGCTGCTGGCGGCGAGCAGTCGCCCTGCCCTGGTGGCGGTGCCCCTGGTGTTGGGGCTGCCGGTGGGCCTCTCCTGGCTGAAGCTGCAATCAAGGCTCAAGCGCGATGGCCGCCTTGACCAGCTGCCCGGTGTCGTCCCACCGGCACGGCGGGAGTAGCGGAGGCGGCCTCAGCCCCGGCCCCGCGGCCCCCGGTCTTCCACCCCGGCGTAGATCGCCTGGCTGCCCAGTTCGTCCTCGATGCGCAGCAACTGGTTGTACTTGGCGACCCGGTCGCTGCGGCTGAGCGAACCGGTCTTGATCTGGCCGGCGCGGGTGGCCACGGCCAGGTCGGCGATGGTGGTGTCCTCGGTTTCGCCGCTGCGGTGGCTGATCACGCTGGTGTAGCCGGCGCGGCCAGCGAGATCAATGGCCTGCAGGGTTTCGGTGAGCGAGCCGATCTGGTTCACCTTGATCAGGATCGAATTGGCGATGCCCTGCTCGATCCCCTGCTGCAGACGGGTGGTGTTGGTCACGAACAGGTCGTCACCCACCAGCTGCACCGTGCTCCCCAGGCGCTCGGTCAGCAGGCGCCAGCCCTCCCAGTCGTCCTCGGCCAGGCCATCCTCGATCGAGACGATCGGGAACCGGCTGGCCAGGGCCGCCAGCTGGTCGACCATCTCGGCACTGGTGTAGCTGCCGCCTCCGAAGGCGTAGCGGCCATCGGCATAAAACTCGGTGCTGGCCACGTCGAGGGCCAGGGAGATCTGGTCGCCGGGCCGGTAGCCGGCCTTCTCGATCGCCTGCATCAGCAGCTCACCGGCTGCGTCGTTGCCGGCCAGGTCGGGGGCGAAGCCGCCCTCGTCACCCACCGCCGTGGAGAGACCCTGATCCTTGAGCAGACCCTTGAGGGTGTGGAACACCTCCGCGCCCATGCGCAGGGCCTCGCGGAAGCTGCCGGCCCCGTGGGGCACCAGCATGAATTCCTGGAAGTCGAGGTTGTTGGAGGCGTGGGCGCCACCGTTGATGACGTTCATCAGCGGCACCGGCAAGAGGGTGGCCATGGGGCCGCCCAGGTAGCGGTAGAGGGGCAGGCCCAGGGCCTTGGCGGCCGCGTGGGCGGTGGCCAGGCTCACCGCCAGGATGGCGTTGGCGCCGAGGGCCGACTTGTTGTCGCTGCCGTCGAGCTCGTTCATGGCCTCGTCCACGGCGCCCTGGTCGAGGGCACTCAGGCCGCAGAGGGCCGGGGCGATGCGCTCCTCGATGTTCTCCACCGCCTTGCTGACGCCCTTGCCGAAGTAGGCCTTCTCGCCGTCTCGCAGCTCGTGGGCTTCATGGGCGCCGGTGCTGGCGCCGCTGGGCACGATGGCGCGGCCGCTGGCGCCCCCCTCCAGGTACACCTCGGCCTCCACGGTGGGGGTGCCGCGGGAGTCGAGCACCTCACGGGCCACGATGGAGTCGATGACGAGGTCGAGGGAGTCGTACACAGGGAGTGTGCTGGTGGGCGAATCCTATGGGTGGCCCTCCACCGTTGCCTGTGTTCCCTGCGCCACCCCCCGGCCATAGATCCGGACGCGGCCCAGGCCTACGGCCCCCTGGTCAGAATGGCGCCAGCTGGTCCAGCGCCGATGCGACTGCTTCACACCATGCTCAGGGTGGGCGATCTGGAGCGCTCCCTGCGCTTCTATCTCGAGGTGCTCGGCATGAAGCTGCTGCGCCGCAAGGACTATCCCGGTGGCTCCTACACCCTGGCCTTCGTGGGCTATGGCGATGAACACGAGACCACCGTGCTGGAACTCACCCACAACTGGGGCACCGACGCCTACGAGCTCGGCACGGGTTTCGGCCATCTGGCCATCGGCGTCGATGACATCTATGCCACCTGCGCGGCCATCGCCGCCAAGGGGGGCCGGGTGGTGCGCGAACCCGGGCCGAAGCAGCACGGCACCAGCGTGATCGCTTTTGTGGAGGATCCCGACGGCTACAAGGTGGAACTGATCCAGACGTCGTCAAGGTCCGATGCGCCCTGATTCCGGCCTGCGCGACGACCGGGGGCCGGCGGGCGCTGCCGCAAGCCTCACCAGTGATCCCGACCGCTTCAGTGACGCCGCCTGGGATCTGCTGATCGCTTCCCAGGAGCAGGCGAGGCGCTGGCGCCATGGCGCCATGGATGTGGAGCACCTGCTGCTCACCCTGCTGCTGAACCGGCGCTTCTCGAGCTGGGTGGCGCCGCTGCCCCTCGACGAGGACCGGCTGCTCGACCGGCTGGAAAGCTTCTGTGCCGAGCAGCCCGGCGGCGACGGCGGCACGCTCTACATCGGCGATGCCCTCGAAGATCTGCTGGAGGAGGCCGATCGTCGCCGGGCGGCCTGGGGATCCCGGCTGCTGGACGTGCCCCACGTGCTGCTGGCTCTGCTGGTGGAACCCCGGATCGGGGCGTCCCTGCTGGTGGAGGAAGGGCTGAGCGAGGACCTGCTGCTGCGCCAGTGGCGGCCGCTGCCGGCCGTTGCGACGGCCTCTCCGGCCACGTCCTTTCCAGCCCCGACCTCTACGGCTTCGGCTTCGCCTCCAGCTGCCGTGTCACCAGCCGCGCCGCCGCCGGTGAGGGAGTCGGCTCCGCCGTCGACGCTGCGGTCTTCGCCGGCAGCGGAGACCACCATGACCCTGCAGCGGGAGGAGGACCCCGAACCCGGTGCCCTGGCCCGCTACGGCCGTGATCTCACCGCCGCTGCCCGGGCCGGAGAACTCGATCCGGTGGTGGGACGGGATCTGGAGATCCGCCGGCTGATCCAGGTGCTCTCCCGCCGCAGCAAGAACAACCCGGTGCTGATCGGTGAGCCCGGCGTCGGCAAGACCGCCGTGGCCGAATCCCTGGCCCAGCGGATCGTGGCCGGTGAGGTGCCCGATGCGTTACGGGGGCTGCGGCTGGTGGCTCTGGATCTGGGGGCCCTGATCGCCGGGGCCAAGTTCCGCGGCCAGTTCGAGGAGCGCCTGCGCAGCGTGCTGGCCGAGGTCCGAGACAACGATGGTGCTGCTGGCGCGGAGAGGGGCGTTGGCCGGTCTGGCGGGGTGGTGCTGTTCATCGACGAACTGCACACGGTGGTGGGCAGCGACCGCTCCGGCACCGATGCGGCCAGCATCCTCAAACCGGTGCTGGCCCGGGGCGACCTGCGCTGCATCGGCGCCACCACCCCCGAGGACTACCGGCGCAGCATCGAGAAGGATCCGGCCCTGGAGCGCCGTTTCCAGCAGGTGGTGATCCGCGAGCCCGACGGCGCCACCTGCCTCGAGATTCTGCGGGGGCTGAAGGAGCGCTACGAGCTCCACCACGGCGTCACCATCACCGATGGGGCCCTGGTGGCCGCTTCCAGGCTCGCGGCCCGCTACATCAGTGACCGCTGCCTGCCGGATTCGGCCATCGACCTGATCGACGAGGCCGCCGCCAACCTGCGCATGGAGGCCACCTCCAAGCCCCAGGTGGTGGAGGCGGCCGAGGCGGACCTGCGGCGGGTGGAGCTGGAGCTGCTGGCCGCTGAAGCGGCCCCCCTGGAGGAACGCGTGCAGCTGCAGGAGCAGCGACGCTGCGCGCATGAGCAGCTCGAACGGCTGCAGCGTCGCTGGGCGGGGGAGCGGGAACGCCTTGAGGAACTGCGCGAGCTCATGCACCAGGACGAGGACCTGCGCCACGCCATCGCCGAGGCGGAGAGGGACGGGGACCTGGAGGAGGCGGCCCGACTCCAGTACGACCAGCTGCACAAGGTGCAGCAGCGCCGCGCCGCCGTCGAGGCGGAACTGCAGAGCGATCCGATGCTGCGGGAGCAGGTGGAGGAGGGGGACATCGCCGATGTGGTGGCCCGCTCGACCGGCATTCCCGTGCAGCAGCTGCTGGCAGGGGAACGCCAGAAGCTGCTGGAGCTGGAGCAGCGGCTCGCCGGGCGGGTGATCGGCCAGCCGGAGGCGGTGGCGGCGGTGGCGGCCTCGATCCGCCGTTCCCGGGCCGGGATGCAGGCCCCCACCCGGCCGGTGGGGTCGTTCCTGTTCCTGGGGCCCACGGGCGTCGGCAAGACGGAACTGGCCAAGGCCCTGGCGGCAGCCCTGTTCGATGAGGAGGAGGCGCTGGTGCGGCTGGACATGAGTGAATTCATGGAGCGCAACGCCGTCGCCCGCCTGGTGGGGGCCCCTCCCGGCTACGTGGGGTATGAGGAGGGGGGCCAGCTCACCGAGGCCGTGCGCCGCCGCCCCTATGCGGTGCTGCTGCTCGACGAGGTGGAAAAGGCCCACCCCGATGTGTTCAACCTGCTGCTGCAGGTGCTCGATGACGGCCGCCTCACCGATTCCCAGGGCCGCACGGTGGACTTCCGCCACACGGTGGTGATCATGACCAGCAACCTGGCCAGCCGGGCGATCCTTGAGCGGGCCCGCTCTGGCTCCAGCCCCGACAGCGGCGGGGATCCCCACTCCCCGGAGGGGGAGCTGGCCCAGGAACGGGCCCTCGATCTGGCGGTGGAGGAGGCCCTGTCGCGCCAGTTCCGCCCGGAATTTCTCAACCGCATCGATGAGGTGATCCGTTTCCGGCCCCTGGCCCGCACCGATCTCGAGCGCATCGTGCGGCTGCAACTGGCGGAGCTGGCCGCCCTGCTGCGGGAGCAGCACCTGGAACTGGAACTGGATGAGGCTGTCGTGGTGGCCCTGGCCCAACAGGGCTACGAGCCGGAGTACGGCGCCCGTCCGCTGCGGCGGGTGCTGCGCCGGCGTGTCGAGAACCCCCTGGCGACCGAATTGCTGGAGGAGCACTTCAGTGGGGCCAGGGGGGTGCGGCTGGAGCTCGCCGGCCCCGGGGAAGCGGGCTTTCGCTTCATTCCCCTGAAGGCTGCAGGGGAAGGACGTCCGGTAGGGTGATCGTTTGCCGATGTCTGCCGATAGAACGGCAGGCCTCGGAATCCACGCCGTGGAACCCATCCCCCCCGCCACCACCACCACGAGCAGTCCCGACGGGCCCCTGGCCCAGAGGAACGGCCTGTCCGCCTCCGAAGCTGGGCAGGACGGTCCTGGAGCTGAGGAGGAGACCCCCACCGGTTTCCTCGCGGTCACCCTTGCGGAGCTGCAAAAGGTTGTCTGGCCGAGCCGCCAGCAGCTGTTCAGCGAGTCGGTGGCGGTGATCCTGATGGTGAGTCTTTCGGCTGCGGCGATCGCCGCGATCGATCGCTTCTATCACTGGGGATCGGCCCAGATCTTCCGTTGATGACCCCTCCCCTGTCTGCCGTGCCCGAGACCGTGCCCGAGATCGAACCGGACGCCCCCGAGGTGCTCGAGCCTCCTGGCGAAGGCCATGCCCTTGCCATCGACGTGGCCAACGAGGGGGGCGAGCTTGTTGGGGAGGCTGGCGCCGAGGCGGGTGAAGCCGTCAAGCCCCAGGTGGCGCGCTGGTTCGCGGTTCAGGTGGCTTCCAGCTGCGAGAAGAAGGTGAAGGCCACCCTCGAGCAGCGGGCCGTCACCCTGGGTGTCAGCAACCGGATCCTCGAGATCGAGATTCCCCAGACCCCTGGTGTCAAGCTCAAGAAGGACGGCAGCCGCCAGTCCATCGAGGAGAAGGTGTTCCCCGGCTATGTGCTGGTGCGCATGGTCCTCGACGAGGACACGATGATGGCGGTGCGCAGCACCCCCAACGTCATCAATTTCGTCGGCCAGGAGGAACGCCGCGCCACCGGCAAGGCCCGGGGCCACATCAGGCCCCGGCCCCTCAGCCGCCAGGAGGTCGATCGGATCTTCAAGCGTGCCGCCGAGAAGAAGCCCGTTCTCAAGGTCGACCTCACCGAGGGTGATCAGATCCTCGTCACGGCCGGTCCCTTCAAGGACTTCCAGGGCGAAGTGATTGAGGTCTCAGGCGAACGCAGCAAGCTGAAGGCCCTCCTGTCGATCTTCGGCAGGGAAACCCCGGTCGAACTCGAGTTCTCCCAGATCAGCAAACAGAGCTGATCAGCGGCGGCCGCCTCCCTGCGGAGGGCGGCCCAGGGTGGTCCCTCACAGGACCGCCACGCTGCCGGGCCGGCCACCGCCCCGGCCATCCGCAGTGCTCCCGCAAGGGAGTCCCGTCCCGCTCTCCCGCAAGGGAGTTCCGTCCCCTAGCCCAGACGATGGCCAAGAAAGTCGTAGCTGTGATCAAGCTGGCCCTCCAGGCCGGCAAAGCGAACCCTGCACCACCGGTGGGCCCTGCCCTCGGTCAACACGGGGTCAACATCATGGCGTTCTGCAAGGAATACAACGCCCGCACCCAGGAGAAAGCCGGGTACGTGATCCCGGTGGAGATCTCGGTCTTTGAAGACCGCAGCTTCACCTTCATCACCAAGACCCCGCCCGCCTCGGTGCTGATCTCCAAGGCCGCCGGCATCGACAAGGGTGCCGCCACGTCCGCCAAGGGCGCGGTGGGTGCCATCAGCCGCGCCCAGCTCGAGGAGATCGCCAAGACCAAACTGCCCGATCTCAACTGCGCCAGCGTTGAATCGGCCATGCGCATCATCGAAGGCACCGCCCGCAACATGGGTGTTGCCGTCAGCGACTGACCCTCCCCGGGCGTCGTTCCATTCCATTTCCATTCACTTATCCGGGGGAGACCGTCCACGGTCGTCCGCACCCCTTCCTGCCATGACAAAAATCTCCAAACGCTTCACGGCCCTCGCCGCCAAGGTGGAGGACCGCGCCTATGAACCGCTCGAGGCCATCGAGCTGGTCAAGGACACCGCCACCGCGCGCTTTGACGAGACGATCGAAGCCCATGTGCGTCTCGGCATCGATCCCAAGTACACCGACCAGCAGCTGCGCACCACCGTGGCGCTGCCCAACGGCACCGGTCAGTCGATTCGCATCGCGGTGATCGCCCGTGGTGAGAAGGTGGCCGAAGCCAAGGCCGCCGGTGCCGACCTGGCCGGCGACGATGAGCTGGTCGACCAGATCGCCGGTGGCGCCATTGACTTCGATCTGCTGATCGCCACCCCCGACATGATGCCGAAGGTGGCCAAGCTCGGCCGGGTGCTCGGTCCCCGCGGCCTGATGCCGAACCCCAAGGCCGGCTCCGTCACCACCGATCTGGCCGGTGCCATCAACGAGTTCAAGGCTGGCAAGCTGGAGTTCCGTGCCGACCGGGCCGGGATTGTTCACGTGCGCTTCGGCAAGGCCAGTTTCACCAGCGCCAAGCTGCTGGAGAACCTCAAGGCCCTGCAGGAAACCATCGACCGCAACAAGCCCAGCGGAGCCAAGGGCCGCTACTGGAGGAGCCTTTATCTGGCCTCCACCATGGGCCCTTCGGTGCAGGTCGACTTCGCCGCCCTCCAGGACATCAAGCAGGACAGCTGAGTCATCACCGTGCCTGCGTCGTCATGGCTACGGACCGCTGGCTGGGTGGCGTTTCCGCTCCTTCTGCTGGGGTTGGGGTGGGCCCTGCTCGCCAGGCCCGGTGCCCTATCGCAGGAGCCGTCCGGCTCGCTGCTGACCCGTGGCGGTCCGGTGACCTTCGTCGGTGATTCGCTCACGGCCCAGGGCGATTGGCAGGCGGCCTTTCCCGGGCATCAGGTTCACAACCGGGGCGTGAGCGGTGACACCACCTTCCAGCTGATGGCCCGCTTGCCGGCGGTCCGCCAGACGGGTGCCAGCACCTATCTGGTGATGGTGGGGATCAATGACATCGGTTGGGGCTATAGCCCCAGGGGCATCGCCAGCCGGATCCAGTGGCTGCGATCGGGCCTGCAGCTCGGCGGCGGGGCGCGGGTGATCGTCCAGTCCACCATCCCTTGCGCACGGTTCCGCTGTGGTCCCGAGGGTCTTCACCGGGTGGCGGAACTCAACCAGCGGCTTGCCCAACAGATTCCCCCGCAGGACTTTGTTGACCTCACCCCGGTGATGGCCGACGCCGATGGGCTGAAGCACGCCTATACGGTGGACGGCGTGCATCTCAACGCCGCCGGTTACGCCCGGTGGCAGTCGCGACTGCGGGAACTGGGCCTGCCGTGATGTAGGTTAAAAGGCTGGATTCGTCCAGAAGGGCTCGCGCCCCACCCAAGACAGCAGGTTGTCAGGGTCGTCGATTTCGGTCGATGTTGCTCCGTCATAAGCCCTGCCGAGGTTCACGCGATTGGTTTTTGCCTGTGCTGGGGTCTCCGCAGGAGTCCCTCAGATCGGAGCGGAGCGATGAGCGGCCTCGAAGCTTCCCTTCCCGGGAGGCCGTCCGGGCCGCGTTCCCTGCTTGTTCCCCCGATCCGATCCACCTCCTATGGGCCGCACGCTGGAGAACAAGCAACAGATCGTCGAAGAGCTCAAAGGGCTCCTCGGTGAAGCCGAAATGGCGCTGGTCCTGGATTTCAAGGGCCTGACCATCAAGGAGATGACTGATCTGCGGACCCGTCTGCAGGCCAGCAGCGGTGTGTGCAAGGTGACCAAAAACACCTTGATGCGCCGTGCCATTGATGGTGACAGCGCCTGGTCGGATCTCGATTCCCTGCTCACCGGCACCAACGCCTTCGTCCTGGTCAAGGGCGATGTCGGCGGTGCGGTGAAGGCCCTGCAGTCCTTCCAGAAGGACACCAAGAAGTCGGATGTGAAAGGAGGCCTTTTCGAAGGCAAGCTCCTGTCCCCCTCCGACATTCAGGCCATCGGGGATCTGCCCTCCAAGGAGGTGCTCATGGCCCAGATCGCCGGTGCGATCAATGGCCTGGCCACCAAGCTGGCTGTGGGTATCAACGAGGTTCCGTCCGGTCTCGCCAGGGCGCTCAAGCAGCACGCCGAATCCGGCGAAGGTTGAGTTCGCCTTTCGCGAACCCCTGGGCTCCACCGATCCTCCCGTTCTGTTGCTGATTCCCCCCCCATGTCCGCTACCACCGACCAGATTCTCGAACAACTGAAATCCCTCTCGCTGCTTGAGGCTTCCGAGCTCGTCAAGCAGATCGAAGAGGCCTTCGGCGTGTCCGCCGCCGCTTCGGCTGGCGTCGTCATGGCCGCTGCCGCCCCCGGCGCCGCCGCCGAGGCGGTTGAGGAGCAGACCGAATTCGACGTCATCCTCGATGGCTTCGATCCGGCCGCCAAGATCAAGGTGCTCAAGGCCGTCCGCGAGGCCACCGGCCTCGGTCTGGGCGAAGCCAAGGCCCTTGTCGAAGCCGCTCCCAAGGCCGTCAAGGAAGGCATCTCCAAGAACGATGCCGAAGCTCTCAAGAAGAGCATCGAAGAAGTGGGTGGCAAGGTCTCCATCAAGTGACCGGCCGAAGCCGTGCCCCCGGGCGCGGCGACCCCTTCGTTTCCAGCCGGCCTTTCGGGCCGGCTTTTTTCATGCTCCAGGCCGCTGAGGGCGCGTGGCCCACACCGGCAACCGGGAGCCCGATCCATAAAAAAGAGCCCCGCCGAAGGCAGGGCTCTGGAGATGGAACGATTCCGGGAGTCTGTCCTCGTTTCGACCCTGGAAGAGCGTCCTTCACTCCTCACCAGATCAGAATAAGTGAGGCGAAAGGCAGGTGCGGGGTGAACAGTCCGGTGATCCAACTGGCCCCCAGGCCCGGGAAACCAAACGGGATAAAGAGTGGGCTCAGAGCCCTCCTGGGTTGGCTTCGCTGTAGGGAATCACCTGGAGGGCGATCGCCCGACCGGAGCGGCCCGAGCCCATGCTGTCGTCACCCTGGCCCAGCATCGGGTCAGCATCGATTCCAGGGAGTTCAGCCCGGCCGGTGCCCTGGGGACGTCGGAAGGTCTGGCTGCCGCCGGCCCGGGCGATCAGTTGCTCCAAGGGGGCCGGGCTGGCGAAGTAGAGGTGCGTCAACGCCCTTTGTTCATAGGTGCGCCGTTGGAGATCCCAGCCTGGCTCGAGCTTGAGGGCCACGAAGCCGTCGCGGTCACGCAGGGGCACCTCGGCCCTGCCAACCACCAGAACGGCGGAATTCCTTGGGGAGACGGCCTGCAGCTCCAGGCGGGAGCCCACCTGCTGCACCTGCAGGCGATAGCTGGTGCCCAGGTCCTGGTCGGCGACCCGCAGCGAGTAACCGTTGCTGTCGAGGTAGCGATTGCAGATGCCGGTGAAGTCGAACCGGTTCAGGGTCGGATCAACCAGGCCATCCGGGCGGGCCTGCCAGCAGGAGGGCTTGGCGGCCAGCTGTTCCAACACCAGGAGCGTCCAGTCGTTGTCGCCGACCGGCCTGGCCAGCACCGCGAAACGTTCGGCGTCCACCTCCGTGCTCTGGAAGAGAGCAGCGGCCATGGCCAGCTTGGGCTGGACCATCGGCAGGCCTGCTCCTGCCAGGACCAGGCCCGCCAGGGCCAGGTAGGTTCGCTGCATGGAAACACCTCCAGGGCCCGGGCGTTTTCCGGGAGACAGAGGCTAATTCAAGCGATGCTGTCAAGGGAACTCCATGGGTGATCGTCCGGTGCGGGTATTGGCTGCCGCCTGCGACGGGGCCTGCAGTGGCAACCCCGGGCCGGGAGGCTGGGGGGCGCTGCTGCGCTTTGAGGACGGTTCCCGTCGGGAGCTGGGGGGGGCGGCCCAAGCCACCACCAACAACCGGATGGAGCTCACCGCTGCCCTGGCGGTGCTGGAGGCGCTGCGGGACCTGCCGCGTCATCCCGATCTGGTGCTGCGTACCGACAGCCGTTACCTGATCGATGGCTACGAGAAGTGGATGGCCGGCTGGAAGCGCAAGGGCTGGCGCACCGCGTCCGGTGGAGCCGTGCTCAACCGCGACCTCTGGGAACTGCTGGATGCCGCCAGGTTGCCGGGGCTGGCCCTGCGCCACGTGCGTGGCCACAGCGGTGATCCGGACAATGACCGCTGCGATGCCATCGCCGTCGCCTTCTCCCGTGGCCAGGCCCCGGCCCTGGCCGTCGAAACCCAGCCCTCCCTCGCGCCGCAGTCTGAGGCCAGGGATCTGGCCCCCACGTCGCTGCAGGAGTTGCTCTCCCGCATGGAGCTGGCCGATCGGTTGGCCGCGGGGGGCTACAGCCTGCGGGCCGTGGAGCTTGCCAGGCTGCTGGAGGTACCCACAGCCACCCTGGAGGGGAAAGAGGATCCCTGGCTCTGGCGCGACTGGCTTGTCAGGCCCCTGGGCAATGGGAACTGGCGGCTGGAGCGCGGCGCGGGAGGATTGGCCAGGCCGCAGTAAGGAGACAGGGATGCCGCAGGAGCAATCGACCGGTGGCGGCCAGCTGGGAACCGGTGCCCTCTATGCCCGGTTCGTCGAGCCGCTGCTGCGTCGTGATGACGGCGCCGACGCCGAACAGCTGAGTCGTCTGACGCTGCTGGCCCTGGGCCAGGCGTCCCTGCGCCGCCAATGGCCCCTGGTGAGCGGCAGCCTGGCGGGGCTGGGGGCGGAGCTGCAGCGGCGGGATCCCCGCCTGGAGCAGACGCTGTTCGGCTGTCGCTTTGCCAATCCGGTGGGGCTGGCCGCGGGCTTCGACAAGAACGGTGTGGCGGCCGCGATCTGGCATCTGTTCGGATTCGGCTTCGCCGAGCTGGGCACCATCACCTGGCAGCCACAACAGGGGAATCCCCGGCCGAGGTTGTTCCGGCTGGCCGAGGAGCGGGCGGCGCTCAACCGCATGGGTTTCAACAACGATGGGGCCAGGGGCGTGCGTCGAACCCTGGAGCGCCAGGGTCTGCCCCCGCCGGGCCAGCGGCCCGCGGTGCTCGGCATCAATCTCGGAAAATCGAAGATGGTGTCGCTGGAGATGGCCCCCGACGATTACGCGGCCAGCCTGGAGCTGTTGGCCCCCCTGGCCGACTATGCGGTGGTGAATGTCAGCTCACCCAACACCCCGGGGTTGCGGGATTTGCAGGAGGAAGCCCAGCTGCGGCGGCTGGTGGAGCGTCTGCGGCGGCTACCGGCCTGTCCTCCCCTGCTGGTGAAGATCGCCCCCGATCTCGAGGACGATGCCATCGACACGATTGCCCGCCTGGCTTACGAGGAGGGTCTGGCCGGAGTGATCGCGGTGAACACATCGGTCCACCGACTCGGGCTCGAAGGACGTCGTCTGGAGGCCACCGGTCAGACCCTTGCCGAGGAAGCCGGAGGACTGAGCGGCCGGCCCCTGCGGCGACGGGCGGTGGAAGTGCTGCGCCGGTTGCGGGCGACCGCAGGTCCCGCACTGCCGCTGATCGGTGTGGGCGGCATCGACTCAGCCGAGGCTGCCTGGGAGCGCATCAGCGCAGGAGCGTCCCTGATCCAGATCTACACCGGTTGGATCTATGCAGGCCCCGCACTTGTGCCATCGATTCTGGAGGGATTGACCCGCCAGCTCGATCGCCATGGATGTCGGACGCTTTCTGAAGTTGTAGGTTCGGGGATGCCTTGGCGCCCATAATTCGGTACCTTTCGCAGGCAACGGATCTCAGCCTTGGTTTTTTCTGGCCTGATCGGCTTGAAGGATGATCTGGACGATCGCCTGCGTCCGATCCGTGCGCAAGTTTTTCCGCGGCAGTTGCTGCTTGAGCTGCAGGACGTGTCCTTGATGGGACAGGTCCTGCGGGGAAACGGACCGGAGCCCGTGAGCATTGATCTGCCGCTGCCTCCGCTGACCTGCCTCGATGGCCAGCCCCTGGAGAAAGAACCCCTGGGCGACCTGATCGGCGATCTGCTGGTGCGTGACGGTCTGCTGGATGCCGTGGTGCTGGCCTCGCTTCCGGAGGGGGCTGTCGAGTGGCGCGTCATTGACTGGCCCCTGGAGGCCACCCCCGACGACCCCATCGAAGCGTTGCGGACGATCGACCCGCCCCTCACGCTGGCCGTTCCCCTGAGCGAAGCGAGCATCGACCTGCGGCCTCTGCCGGGCCCCAGTCCGCGCATGTTGCTGGCCGTGGCGTCCAAAAAGCTGGTAGACGACTGGATTGAGGTGTTCAACCTGGCCGGAGCCCAGCTGGAGAGGCTGGCCCCGGCCCAGTCCTGCCGTTTGGCCGCGGTGAACGCGCTGCTGGAGCACGCCGCGGAAGACGTCCTGACCCTGCTGATCCATCCGCTGCCGGTGGGTGCCCGGCTGCTGCTGCTGCGGCGCGCCGAGCCGGTCTTCGATTGGCTTCTGCCCGAGGAGGACGATCAGCTCGTCCGGGACGTGGTCCGCTGCGTGGCCTTCTATCGACGTCGCGATCCTTCCGTGCATCGGCTCCGGCTGCTGCTCAGCGGGCCGCTGGCCAGCCAGGACCATCTTCAGGACACCCTGAAGGTGCGCGCCGAGCTGCTCACCCCCCAGCCGTTCGGGTCCCTGGTTCTGCAGGGGCTGGCGATGGCGGAGCGGGACCGATGACGGCTCCCTTGGATCTGCTGCGGGAGCGGCGCAAGGAACTCGGCCAGGAGAGCATCGTCACGGCCCTGCTGGATCGACGGTCCCTGCTGCTGCGGGGTGCCCTGATCGGAACGGCCGTGTTGGCGGCGGCCGTGGTCGGCACGGCCCTGGTGCTCCTGCGCTACCCGGTGGTCAAGGCCCAGACGGCCCAGCTCACCCGTTTCGAAGTCGAGGCCACCCAGATGCAGGCGGAGATGGCGGCCAGCAAGGCCAAGCTCGACCAGCTCACCACCACCACCCGCAGCCTGACCGAGAGCCTCACCACCCTGCGCACGTCCTCGGCGCTTCTGGCCGACCTGCAGCTGCGCATTCCCGAGGGGATTCAGCTCCAGAGCGTGGAAGCCCAGGAGCAGAAGCTGGTGCTCAAGGGGCAGGCGCTGGACCCCCTGGCCTTTGCCCGCATCAATGCGCTGCAGTTGGAGCTGGCCCGCTCGCCGTTGATGGAGGCCAAGGGCGTGACGCTCGTCAAGCTGGAGCGGGTCCCTGCGGCCGCCCCCGTTGCCGGCCAGACCGGGCCGGCGGCCCCGGCCGCGGTCAGCTTCGAACTTGTCGGTCCCTTCGCCAGCCTGACTCCCGCCCGTCAATTGGTGGTCATGCGGCAGCTGGGATCCGAGGGCATGGTGCGCCGGCTCCAACTCCTTCAGGCGGAGGGCCTCATCCCATGACGAATCTTCAGCAAGAGGCCTCCAGGCTCCCCGTTTCCACCCTGCGCCTGATCTGGCTGACGCTGCCGGCGGCCGTGATCGGCGGGCTGGGCCTGCTGGTGGTCCTCGCCGCCCTGCTGCCCCTCTGGGCCACCCTCCAGCGGGACAGCCAGCGCCTCCAGGAGCTGGAGCAGCTGCGGGATCAGGTGACGCTGATGCGGGGGCAGCTGGTCGCGACCCAGGAGAACACCGAGGCGGCCATGGCCAGCAAGGCCAAGATCGAGCGGCTGATCACCGGCAACGGCGACCTCTCAACCTTTCTGGCCATGCTCGACCGCGAGGCCGATGGTTCGGGTGTTCAGCTGACCCTGTACGAGCCCACCCAGGCGGTGCCCGCGGCCACGGCACCGCCCGCCGCTGGCGCCGCACCAGCTGCCCCCGCAGCACCCGCAGCGCCGGCAGGCGCCGCCGCCGCCCCGAGTGATCCTCTGGCACAGCAGGGACTCAGCCAGCGAACGCTACTGGTGTCGGCCCGTGGGTCATTCCCTGCGCTGCTGGCCTTTCTGCGTCGCCTGGAATCCCTCAATGTGCTGGTGGTGCAGAGCGATCTCAATCTCACCCTGCCCGACGACAAACCCTCCGACGGCCAATCTCTCCAACCGAGTCCCCAAGTGGTCATGAAGCTCACCCTGGGTCTCTACAGCCGATCTTCGGCTCCTGCTGCCGCGCCCCCCGCAGCGGCAGCCCCGGCGCCAGCTGCTCCTGCAACTCCCAACTGACCATGCCGTTGCAACGGGATCCGGAAACTGGCCGTTTCGCCCAATCGCCGATACCATTCGACCGATTCGGAGAGCTTCGGAACGTGGCAAAACGTCAGTGGCGGCACGTTATTTCTGCATCTCTCGGCTTCGTTGTTTTGCAGCAGGGGACAGGGCTCCACGCTGTGGCTGCCACCGCTGTCCCACCCGCAGCAGGGCGGGCTGCAAGCCCACGGCTGTATGAGATCGCCCAGGCCAGCGGCTCCCTCGACATCAAGTTGCGGCGCACGCCCGATTCGGTCGAGGTGGTGATCGAAGGCACTGGCCCTTCCCCCTTGCTGCAACAAACCACCCAGGGAGCCATCTGGTCGGGCCGTCTGCAGACGGCCATGCCGATGACCCTGAGGCGCGGCCCGGTGCAGCTCTCCCTGCCAGAGGCTGGACTCCAGAGCATCAGCTTGCAGGGTTCAGGCAACCTCTTCGAGCTAAGGGTCTCCCCCACTCCCGGATTTCCAGTCGGGCGTCCTGTGGTCAGCGCCGACGGTAGCAACCTGATCCTTACGTTCAACGCGCCTGCTCAGACCACCCTTCAGACCCTGACCCCCAACGTCAACACCCCGGGCAGGGTGCCGCAGCCAGGCTTCATCCCCCCCCTGCAGCCCCGCGCCGTGGCGCCGCCGCTCGGGGACATGGCTGTGGGCACCATGACCATCAGCAATCCCAGCTATGTGAATGTCAGCGGGCCGCCGGTGACGATGACCCTGCGCAACGCTCCGGCCAAGGATGTGCTGATGGCGCTCAGTCAGCTGGGTGGATACGGGTTCGTCTACGTCGGCGACACCCCGGCTTCCGGACCCTCGGGAGGCGCTGCACCATCGGCCTCGTCCCCAGATATGCGGCCCATCTCGATCTCCTTCCGGCGCGAAGGCTATGGCCGGGCGATCAACTCCGCCCTGCTGGCGGCTGGGCTCCAAGGCAAGCGCGACGGCAACACGATCTTCGCCGGCCCCAGGGTGCTTTCCAAGAGCTTCGGCGCCCAGCTCTCAAAGGTTTACAGGTTGAATCAGGTGCCAGCCAACTCTGCTGCTGACTATCTGGCAAACCTTGGGGCCCAGGTCACCAAGACCAACACCATCTCCACAGCAGTCTCTGAGGGAATTGCCGCAACGGCCGCTCCTGTCGGCAGTCCAACGTCCTCCACGACTACCTCCAGCACGATCACCAGCGTGGAGTCCTACGGGGCCGCCAACGGCCCACTGGTAGGCCTACAGGCCACCACCGACACCAGGCTCTCCACTATCACCTTGGTGGGCGCTCCGCGCTTGGTAACCATCGCTGAGCAGTATCTCAAGCAAATGGATCTACGCCAGCGGCAGGTGGCTCTGGCGGTGAAGATTCTGGATGTAAATCTAGAGAATGATTTTGAGGTGGCCAATAGTTTTGCTTTTCGCTGGGGAAATAACTTCATTGTTAATGATAATGGCCAGCTATTGGGAGCCTTTGGGCGAAGCCTCCCTCCCACCGCCGATAACTTTTCAGAAACAGAACTGATCACCCGATCAAGTCGTACAGAAGGCTCTGCTTTGGGTTCTGCTGCAAATACCTCTTCTGCGCAGCTAGGCCTAAACTCTGCTGACACCAGTAATTTGACCCTTAGTCAGCTTTCCTCTATCAACTCAACGCTCACTCGAGAGACGGGTTTTGAGCTTTTGCCTTCGGGACTTATTCGGCCAATTGATTCTGAGCTGAGTCGATCATTGTCTAATGCGACGTCAAGCGTTGAACGGGTGATATCTAATGTTCTTGGTCGCAATATCAATGTTCAACAAAACTCAAACGCTTCCAGTTCTTCCTCGTTTAGTGCTAACGAATCTGCATCGTCTGCTTTCTCTGGATCTCGCAGGCCCAACCCTGGATTGAATTATCCGCCTGACAACTTTTTTAATTTCGTCCAAGCTCAAATCGTTTCACGCAACTCCAAGCTCATCGCCAGCCCTACATTGATTCTGCAGGAGAATTCCTCTTTTTTGCGTGAATCTTCTGGCGGTGGATCTTCGAGTGGAGCTGATGAAGATAGACCTGGCGGTTTGGACCAGTACACGATCGATTCTCCGATCGGTCGGCGTCGTGCTAACGAAGCGGTGGTGAGAGTGGGTACTAATGTGATCACCGAATTCGAAACCAATTCATCGGCCAATAGCGGCACGGCGAGTAATGTGATCACTTGTACCCCAACCTTGTCTACCGCTGGACTCGTGCTTGGGGCCCGAGTTGAGAAAATTGATGATAATGGTTTTGTTACTTTTTCGCTTTCGCCTAGTGTTTCTGCTGTTACCGATCGACTGCCAGTTCCAGGGTGTGGATCGATCGATATTCTCAGCGTTCGACGGCTTGATACAGGCGCCTTAAGGGTACGTGATGGGCAGACTCTGATTCTCACTGGTGTGATCTCTGACTTTGATGTTGCCGAGGTCAAGAAGTGGCCAATTCTTGGCGACATTCCCTTGATTGGTCAGTTCTTTCGAGGCTCTGCCAATAACCGCCAGAAGAGAGAACTTGTCATTATGGTATCTCCACGCATCATCAATGACACAGAGGGAGGCACCTATGGTTATGGCTATCAGCCCTCAACGCCAGCCTCCCGAGCGTTCCTCGGAGGTACGCCTTAGGAAGACGCGAAAGTTGGCATCTTGTCTTCTTGTCAGAATGCCAAGGGGAGCAGGAACTTAAGAGCCAGGGGCGCCACAAACTGAGCAAAGCCGGCTGCGCCTGTAAGTAATTGACCTCCCAAGGCACTGCCTTGGTCGGCTTTGCGATTGGGTTTCAATATCGCTGCGGCAACGCTTGTCAGCTGTTTCGCCTGGGCCTCCTCGCCGGCCTGGCCGTAAAGGACGGCGGCATAGTTAATGTCTTGAGCGGCCAGCTCCGTCTTGCCTTGTTCCGTGCGGCTCAGGCCCCGGGCCACCCAGCTGATCGCTGCCTCGGGTTGCAGCCGGATCGCCTCGGAAAACAGCTGCTCCGCCTGGGGATGGCGGCCCTCCAGGGCCGCAGTGACGCCCGCGTTGTGCAGTTCGGGGTAGCTCAGCACCGTGGGGGCGACACCTCTGGCGTCCTGCCAGTGGCTGCGGGCGAGACCGCCGGGGTCAAGCTGGGCGCCGCTCAGATCGCTCTGGCGCAGGTCGGTGCCCTCCAGGTTGGCGCCGCGCAGATCGGCGCCCCGCAGGGAGGCTCCCTGGAGACTGGTGAAGCGCAGGTCGGCCCCCTCAAGACGCGCCCCGTCCAGCCGGGCCTGGCCCAGATTGGCGCGCTGAAGCTTGGCCCCGCGCAGATCCGCATCCCGCAGGTCGGCATGGACCAGGTCGGCATCCTGAAGTTTGCAGCCGGGGCAGTTCCGCTGATTCAGCAGGCGGAGAAGGTCGTCGTCGTTGCGCCCCTGGACGGCCCCGGGCAGCAGCAGGGCCAGCAACGCCGCGCCGGTGAACAGCAGGCCCCTGAGGTGGATCTGGCTCCGGGCGGACCCGTGCACGCTGGTCATGGTCGCCTGTTCAGGGGTACCCCCCGTTGTACCGCTTCTTTTGGCAGGTTGCCGGTTCGCAGGGAACGGCGCAGGGCCCGTCCCAGCCGCCGAGTCTCTCGCCGTCCCGCACGGCTGGGGGTGCTGGCGAAGCGCTGCCGCTGGTAGTTCCCCACATACGCGTTGAGGGGATCGCCCAGGGCCGGCCATCGCTGCGTCAGCCGCTGGGCGAAGACGGGGAGGGTTTCCCCCGCATCGGGCGCCATGCCGTGCCTGGCGAAGGCCCGCAGGGTGTGCTCCAGCTCCAGGCGCAGGGTATCGCCGCTGCGGCGGCGGCCCAGCCAGCCCAGGCCCCCCAGGCTGGCGGCCAGGCTGATGGCCACCGCCAGCAACACCACCAGCCCGAGCAGATGGCGCTGGTCGCCCAGCAGCCGCTGCACCAGGGCCTGTTGCTGCTCGCTGTCGTACCCCAGCCACCAGCGGGCCCAGGCGATGTCGAGGCCCCACCACTGCCGCTGCAGCCAGTCCCAGGGGGCGGTGCCGGTGGCTGTCTCGCCGCTGGTCTCCGCGGTCGCCAGTGGGTCCCCATCGGCCCAGGCGGTGGGATCGACCCGTTGCCAGCCTTCGCCTTGCAGCCACACCTCGCTCCAGGCGTGGGCATCGGCCTGGCGCAGGTCCACGTAGCCGGTGCCCCCCACCGGCTGCACCCACTGGCCGCCGCGGTAGCCGCTCACCACCCGTGCCGGCACCCCCGCCGCCCGCATCAGGGTGGTGAAGGCGCTGGCGTAGTGGCCGCAGAAGCCGAGCCGGGTTTCGAAGAGGAAATGGTCGAGGGGGGCCTGGCGCGGCAGGGCCCCGGGCTCAAGGGTGTAACGGAACGGTTGGCTGCGGAACCAGCTGCCGGCGGCGTTCAGCCGCTCCCGGTCGCTGCCGAGGCGTCCCCAGCCAGCGGCCAGGGCCTCCAGTCGTGGGTTCTCGCCCCGGGGCAGGACCAGATCGATGGGCCCGGGCGGTTCCGTGCGCCAGTCGCCCGGATCCGCCGTCCGGGTGAGGGCGTAGACACGCCGTTGGCTGCCCGGCGCCCGGTTCAGCAGTTCGCCGCTGCGCTGTGGGGTCAGGTCGGGCGAGAGGGGCCGGCCGGCGCCGCTCCAGGGAACCGCCGACAGGCCGCTGGGTTCCACCAGCCAGAGCTGGATCCCTTCCCCCGGGGCGGCGGGCGTCGGTGCCGGCGCGGGGGGCTGGCCGGCCGCAGGCCTGGGGAACGGCGGGGCGGTGCTGCGCCAGCTGCGGCCATCGAAGCGTTCATGCACCAGAACCCGCCAGTAGCGCTGCTCCAGAGGGGGTGGTCCGCCGCCGAGGGGGAAGGCAACACGGGCCGCGGCTTCCCGGCTGACGGCGAGCCTGGCGATGGAGCCCGGGTCCATGCTGTCGCTGAGGCCGGTCATCGCCCCCATGCCATGGCCCGATCCCAGGCTGCTGAAGGGCATCAGCCGGGGCAGCAGCAGGAACAGCACCAGGGCGATCGGCAGCGCCGCCACCAGCACCTGCAGGCTGCGGCGCATCAGTGCTTTCCAGTCCGGACCCGCCCCCAGTTCCAGGGCCAGCAGGCCGGCCAGGGCCATCAGGATGGCCAGGCCCTGCAGCAGGCTCGGGCCCAGTTCGGGCCGCAGGGCCGCCAGCAGACCGGCACCGACCAGCTGCAGCAGGGCCACCACCCGCCGTTCCTCGAGGCTGCGGGCTTCGCGCAGCTTGAGGGCCGTCAGCACGGCCAGGCCGAAGGCCAGCAGGCTCAGGGACAGGGCCGGCGACAGGCCCAGCAGACCCACGGTCAGCAGGCCCATGGTGAGCCACTGCAAGGGAGCAGCAGCGCGGCTCATCGGCAACAGGCCAGGGCCGCCAGGCACTGGTCGCGGTGAACCATCCCCCGGCCGGGCTCGATGCTCTGGCCACTCAGCACCAGGCCATAGCTGAGGCCTTGGCCGTGGTAGCTCCAGATGCGCTCACTCAGGTGTTCGAGAGCCACCTCCAGGGGCACCCCAGGGTCCGGGGCCAGCAGCGGTGCCGTGTCCGGTTGGTCCAGGAACCGCTTGGCGTACTCGCCCCGCCCCTGGGCCAGCAGCTTCCAGGCCAGCCGGCTCGGGCTGTCCTGGGGGCGATGGGGGGCCAGGTCGCGCCAGTCGTCGCTGCCGTCCTGGCGGCTGGCGACGGCCGGCTCACCGGCCATTGGGGCGCTGGCACCGGCCAGCAGCCGCACCGGTCCTGCCCGGCGGGCCGGGTAGATCAGCTGGGCCGCCTCCGGGTACCAGCGCGACCAGCAGCAGAACAGCCCCAGGGGCGCGGTGGTCTGGACGCGTAGCAATCCAGGTTTGTGCCAGCCCCGCCCAGGAGGCGTCCAGGTCACGGTGAGCGCGTGCTCCCCCGGCGACAGAGAAAACGGGGCACCCGCCGCCTCTCCCGCCAGCCGCAGACGCACCCCTTCGCTGCGGCCGGGGCAGCGCACCTGGATCGGATAGGCCACCGGGGCCCCGGCGAAGCCCGGCGCCGGGGCCCCGCAGCCCAGTTCCACACCCTGCAGGTTGAAGTGGGTGAGGTGCAGGGTGAGCAGGAACAGGCTGAGCATCAGGAAGCTCAGCAGCAGCGTGCCGTTGCTCTGCATCTGGACGCCGATCACCTGCAGCAACACGGTGCCCGCCAGCCAGAGCCAGCCGAAGCGCGTCGGCAGGATGTAGAGGTTCCGCATCCGCAGGCGCACCCGCTCCCCCTGCTGGGGCCTACCGAAGTCCATCGACACCCGCCTGGAGTCGCTGGCTCAGCTTCCCATCGCTCTCCCCCCGCTGGCCGCCGTCCATGCGGTGCTCGCAGACGGCGGCCAGCACCGCCTGGACATCGTCTGGAATCACATGCTCGCGACCCTCCAGCAGCGACCAGGCGCGGGCGGCGGCCACCAGGGCCAGCCCGGCCCGGGGGGAGAGGGGATGGCCCTGGGCCGGCTGGCTGCGGCTGCGGTCCAGCAGGTCGAGCACGTAGTCGAGCAGGGCGGCGCTGCAGTGCTGCCGCTCGCAACGGGCCTGCAGCTCCAGCAGATCCTGCGGCCCGAAGGCGCCGCTGAGGCCATCGGGCCGCAGACCCTCGCCCTGCAGCAGGGCCCGTTCTGCCTGGCGGGGGGGGTAGCCGAGGCTGAGGCGCATCAGGAACCTGTCCAGCTGGGATTCCGGCAGGGCCGAGGTTCCCCCCTGGTCGAGGCCGTTCTGGGTGGCGATCACCAGAAAGGGCTGGGGCAGGGGATGGCTGACGCCGTCCACGCTCACCCTCCCGGCGGCCATCGCCTCCAGCAGGGCGCTCTGGGTGCGGGGGCTGGCCCGGTTGATCTCGTCGGCCAGCAGCACCTGGCTGAACAGGGGACCGGGCTGGAAATGGAAGCTGGCGGCGCCGGGGTCGAACACGTTCAGTCCGGTCAGATCGGCGGGCAGCAGGTCACTGGTGAAGCTCACCCGCTTGAAACCGAGCCCGAAGCTGCGGGCCAGGGCCTCCGCCAGGGTGGTCTTGCCCATGCCGGGCAGGTCCTCGATCAGCAGGTGGCCGCGGGCCAGCAGGCAGGCCAGGGCCAGCCGCACCTGGTGCTCCTTGCCCAGCAACACCTCACCGATCGCGCTGATCACCGGCTGGAGGGGGGAGGAGGGCACGGGGCGGGTGCGGTCACCGGTGGTTCCCCTATTGCAGCAGCACCGCCACCCTTCCGTGTTATTAACGCCTGAATGTTCCCTGGAGCCGGTGCCAGCTCCCCACCCGGTGACGGGGCTACCTGAACCGCCGGAACCCCATGGCGGCAATCTCCAGGCGGCCGCCCGACGTCTCGGATGCCGGCCGGCCCAGTTGCTGGACGCCAGCGCCTCCCTGGTGCCCTTCGGTCCGCCGCCCCGGCTGAAGCGCCTGCTGCACCGGGCGCTGGGCAGCGATCTGCGCGACTACCCCGATCGGGACTACCGGGCCCTGCGCGGGGCCATCGCCGCCTGGCACGGGCTCGACCCGGCCATGGTCCTGCCTGGCAACGGCGCCGCCGAACTGTTCACCTGGGCGGCGCGGGACGCCGCCGCCAGTGGCCTGAGCCTGCTGCCGGAGCCAGGGTTCGCCGACTACCGCCGGGCCCTGGACTGCTGGGGCGGCGCGTGGCTAGGCCTGCCGCTGCCCCTGGACTGGTGTGGCGCCGGCCCCTGCGCCTGGCCGCTGGCAGCGGCCGCCGCGTCATCCCGTCCGGCCGTGCTGTGGCTCACCAATCCCCACAACCCCACCGGCCAGCTCTGGAGCCGGGCCTCGCTGGAACCCCTGCTGGAGCGTTTTGCCCTGGTGGTGGCCGATGAGGCGTTCCTGCCGCTGGTGCCCGACGGGGAGGACCAGTCGCTGGTGACGCTCCTGAAAGCCCATCCCAACCTCGTGGTGATTCGCAGCCTCACCAAGCTGTTCTCGATCGCCGGACTGCGGCTCGGCTACGCCCTGGGTGGCGCTGAGCGGCTGTCCCGCTGGGCCGCCTGGCGCGACCCCTGGCCCGTCAACGGCCTGGCGGCGGCGGCGGGGCAGGCTCT
This sequence comes from Cyanobium sp. Aljojuca 7A6, assembly GCF_024346455.1. Classification (GTDB taxonomy): domain Bacteria; phylum Cyanobacteriota; class Cyanobacteriia; order PCC-6307; family Cyanobiaceae; genus Cyanobium. The sequence continues at coordinate 110,065 of NZ_JAGQCY010000005.1, read as the reverse complement.
GATGGCCGATCAGGCCGGCCTGCGGCGCTGGCAGCAGCGGGTGCAGCACTGGGTGGCCGCAGAGGGGGCCTGGCTGGCGGGGCGTCTGGCCCAGGTGCCCGGACTGGAGCCCCTGCCCTCGGCCGCCAACTACCTGCTGGTGCGGAGCACAGCAGCGGCCGGTTCGCTCCAGCCACTTCGGTTGGCACTGGAACGTCAGCACCGGATCCTGGTGCGCGACTGCCGCTCCTTCGAGGGCCTCGGCGACAACTGGCTGCGGATCGCCGTCCAGGACAGGGCCGGCAACCGGCGCCTGCTGGCGGCCCTGGAGCAGATCAGCCGCGGCCGATGAGCTGCTCCAGCACCTGCACCAGCCGTCGGTCGGCGTCCCGCACCGCCAGGGCCTCCATGCCGTCGCCCATCGGCACCAGGGGATCGGCGCCGGCGGGGCTGCCCCGCAGGCGGGGCCCCAGCAGCCGCCACACAGCCCGCTCCAGGGCCGGTTCGCCTGGCTCGTGCTGCCAGACGATCACCGCGGCACCCAGGCTGGCGGCGGCGGCGGCATTGGCGTCCTGATGCCGGTCGGCGGCCGCCGGGAAGGGCACCAGGATTGCCGGCGTGCCACAGACGGCCAACTCGCTGAGGCTGCCGGCGCCGGCCCGGCTGACGGCTAGATCGCAGTGCTGCAGCAGGCCCGGAAGTTCGTCGCTGAAGGCTCGCTCCACCACCCCGTCGAGCTGCAGCGTTCCAGCCTCAGGATCCTGGCTGCCCGTGAGGTGCACGATGCGGCAACCGCTGGACGCCAGTTGCGGCAGCAGGGGCCGCACCATGCGGTTGAGGCGCAGGGCCCCCTGGCTGCCCCCCATCACCAGCAGCAGGGGGCCGTCACCTCCGGGCACCCACTCCGGCAGGGGCGAGGGGGTAAGGAAGTCCCGCCGTACCGGGGTGCCGCACACCAGGGGTCGGCAGCGGGGCAAGCGCTCGGCTGCCTGGGGGAGGCCCACCGCCACCCGGGTGCAGAGGGGGCCCAGCAGCCGGGTCACCCGGCCCGGAATGGCGTTGCTTTCGTGCAGCACCACTGGCACCCCGCACCAGCGGGCGGCCAGGATCGCCGGCGCGGCGATGTACCCGCCGCTGCTGAACACCGCGCTCACCCCCTCCCGTCGGATCAGGCGCCGCATCGGCAGCACCGCCAGCAGCAGTTGCAGCAGGTTCCAGAGCTTCCGCAGCCCCCGTCCCTGCAGTCCGCCGGCCCGCACCATGTGCAGGGGGTACCGGCTGGGGACAAGGTCGGTCTCCAACCGGTTCGGTACCCCCACCCAGTGCACCTGCCAGTCGGCGGGAAGAGCTTCGGCCACCGCCAGGGCGGGGAACAGGTGGCCACCCGTGCCGCTGGCGGCGATCAGCAGGGTCGGCATGGGCGGGTGGGACGAGCGCGCCTAACTTAAAAGCCGATTCCGGTCCGCTCACCGCCGCCCCGGTTCCCTCCCTCTCCATGGTCCCGTCCCGCCTGCCGAACGCCTCCCTCCCCCCGGTTCAGCCGTCGCAGCGGCTGGGCGCTCTGCTGGCGACCATCGTGCTGGCCGGCGCTGGTGTGGCCCCCGCCCTGGCGGCCCCGCCCTCGCCCGCCCAGCTGCAGGCCCTCGAAAGTGCCCTCAACAGCAGCTCCGACACGGCCCTGGCTGCTCTGCTGCAGGCGGGGCCTGGGCTGGATCCCGCCCAGCTGGAAAGCCGCCGCCGCTTGCTGCGGCAGCAGTTTCCCGATGCCCGCTGGCAGCTGCGCAGCGGCGCCCAGATGCGCGACGGCCAGCCCACGGTGACCCTCCGGGTGGATGGCACCCGGCGTCAGGGCGGCACCACCTACCGGCTGGAGGCGGAGCAGCAGCTGGCCCTGCAAAGCGACGGAACCCGCATCAATGGCCAGACGGTGCTGCGGGAGCAGTCGTTGCTGCGCAGCGGTGACAAGCCCCTGCCGGTGAGCCTGCTGATCCCCGACGCGGTGCTGACCGGCCAGCGCTACGACGTCGACGTGATCTTCGACGATCCCCTCGACGGTGCCCTCTCCGCTGGGGGCATTGCGGCCATCACCCCCCAGCAGCAGGCCACGATGGCCAGCCCGAGCATGGAACTTGGCGCCCTCGGCGGCGGCGGGCTGTTCAAGATCGTGCAGGCTCCCCTCTCCCCCGGTTCCCAGACCTGGGCCGTGCTGCTGGTGCACCCCAACGGCATCGTCAGCGCCACCAAGCGTGTGCGCGTTGTCGCCGATCGCCAGTCGCTCGAGCTCTGAACCATGGGCCGACCCCATCGGATCTGGGTGGTGGATGACGATCCGGATCTGCGCCATCTCCTGTCCACCTACCTGGGTGACCAGGGCTACGAGGTCCGCTGCATGGGCGATGGCGCCCAGCTGATGGCCCGGCTGGAGGGCCAGCGTCCTGACCTGCTGGTGCTCGACCTGATGCTGCCCGGCGACGACGGCCTCACCTTGCTGCGGCGCCTGCGGGACGGGGAGGACGACCTGCCCGTGCTGATGCTGACGGCCCGGGCCGATGCGGTGGATCGGATCATCGGCCTGGAGCAGGGGGCCGACGACTACCTGGCCAAGCCCTTCCTGCCGCGGGAGCTGACAGCCCGGATCGAGGCGGTGTTGCGTCGCCGCGGCACTCTCCCCGGCGGATTGCCCCAGCCCGATGGGGCCCGGATCGGGTTCGGCGACCTCGAGGTGGATCTGGCGGCCCGCACCCTGGAGCGCCAGGGGGAGGCGCTGACGATCACCGGCGGCGAGTTCGCCTTGCTGGCGGCCTTCGTGCAGCACCCCCACCGGCCCCTGTCACGGGAGCGGCTGATCGAACTGGCCCGGGGCCCGGGCAGCGACACCGACAGTCGCAGCATGGATGTGCAGGTCTCACGGCTGCGGCGGCTGATCGAACCGGAGCCGGCCCGGCCCCGCTATGTGCAGACGGTCTGGGGCTATGGCTACGTGTTCGTCCCCGATGGCAAGCCCCGCCAGTCCTGATCGCTTCTGGCGGCCGTCGCTGGGGCGCACGCTGGCTTACCTGCTGGCTGGCACCGGCGCGGCCGCCCTCAGCCTGCTGCTGCTGCACCTGCTGCTGGGTCGGCGCCTGGCCCAGCAGCTGCTGATTCAGACGGGCTCGGAGGTGGCCTCGAATCTGGTGCTGGGGGAGGTGGCCCTGGAACGCTTCAGCCCGGAGGTGCTTGGCCAGATCAGCGGCATGCAGCTGGTGGTGGGCCGCCGGCCAGAGCCGGCGGCAACGGCGAGGTGGGTGGGCCGGGGGGACCGGCGGCTGCGCTGGCAGGCCGAGCGGCTGCAGGCGGAGCTGTGCCGCCGGCTGGGCCGTTGTCCGGCGGTGCAGCCGGCCTTTTCCCCGCAGCGGGGGGTGTGGGTGGAGATGGCCTCTCCCCTCGAGCCGGTGTGGCTGTTCGTCTCCCTGCCCTCACCGCGGGGCTGGCCGCCCGATCCCTTGCTGCTGTCCATGTCGATCGGCCTGGGCGCACTCGGGGCCCTGTTGCTCTTCCTGACGCTGGAGATTCAGCGGCCCCTGACCCGTCTGCAGGAGGCCCTGGCCGACGTGGGCCTGGAAGCTCTGCCGGAAGCCCTGCCGGACCAGGGCGCCCCGGCGGTGCGGCAGCTGATGGCCCGCTTCAACGCCATGCTGCTGCGGCTGGAGGACTCCGGCCGGGAGCGGACCACGATGCTGGCCGGCATTGCCCATGACCTGCGCAGTCCCCTGACCCGGCTGCGGTTGCGCCTGGCGCTTGCCGCCGAGGGCCCGATGGCGCCCCAGGAACTGGAGCGGGCCCAGGCCGACATCCGCTCGATCGAGCGGATCACCCGCCAGTTCATGATCTTCGCCGGGGCCGAAGCCGGGGAGAGTCCCGTGCTCGTGCCGCTCGATGCCTTGGTGGCGGAGGCAGCGGCGGCGGTGGGGGAGGTGCCCCTGGAGCTGGATCTGGAGCCCCTGGTGCGGCGGGTGCGCCCGATTGCACTGGCGCGGGCGGTGGGCAACCTGCTCGACAACGCCCTCACCTACGGCCGGCCGCCCCTGCGGCTGGTGCTGCGGCCCCTCGGCCCGGGCGACGGGGCGGTGCGCCTCCGCGGCGAGGCTGGACCCGTGGAAAGTGGCTTTGAAATCCAGGTCTGGGATTGTGGCGAGGGCATCGACCCGGAGCAGTGGCAGAAGGCCATGACGCCCTTCCAGCGGCTCGATCAGGCCCGCGGCGGCGAGGGGCACTGCGGCCTGGGCCTGGCCATCGCCGCCAAGGTGGCCCGTGACCATGGCGGTGACTTGCGGCGGCTGGAGGCGCCTGCGGCTGCCGATCCTTCGCTGGGGCGCTTCGCCGTAGCGCTGCGGGCCTGGCCCCTGCCGGGGGTGTGAGGCAGCATCAGTCGCATCTGGTCACAGCTGGCGAGTGGCCAGTCCGATTGCCGTCACACGTGACGGTCACGATGGATGTGTTCAGCAAAGTTCCTCCCATGCCTTCCAACCTTCTTCAGCCCCTGCGGATCGCCGTTCTCGCCGCGATCCTCGGCTCCACCGGTGTCGCCATGGCCCAGGGCGGCCCTTCCGAGGCCGGACGTCCCACACCCGCCCAAATGCAGAAGATCTTTCCCGACCAGAAGCGCCTGGCGATCAGCGATCAGCAGGCCCGCATCGCCATCCTGCAGAGCGGCGAGCGCTGCCTGTCCGCCGCCGGCAGTAGCGAAGCCCTGCGAGGCTGCATGAAGCAGCAGCGCGAGGCCAGCCAGCGCCAGCGTCAGCAGCATCGGGCGTCCATGAAGGCGCTGTTCGAGCGCAACGGCATCGCCATGCCCCAGTGGGGCAAGGGCGACCGCAAGGGGAAATGGGGTGAGGGCAGGCCCGGCACCCCCGGGACCATCTGAGGCCCTGCTTCAGGCCTCGTCGAGGGCGGCCACGCCTGGCAGCACCTTGCCTTCAAGGAGCTCCAGGCTGGCGCCGCCGCCGGTGGAGATGTGGCTCATCTTCTCGGCCACGCCCACCTTCTCCACCGCCGCCACCGAGTCACCGCCGCCGATGATCGTGCAGCAGCCACTGCCGCTGAGCTCGGCCAGGGTGTGGGCGATGGCGTTGGTGCCGGCGGCGAAGGCGTCGAACTCAAACACGCCCATGGGGCCGTTCCAGATCACGGTTTTGCAGTCGGCCAGGGCGTCCTGGAAAGCCTTCACCGAATCGGGGCCGATGTCGAGGCCCATCCAGCCATCGGGGATGGCGTCGATCGCGGTGGTCTGGGTGTTGGCGTCAGGAGAGAAGTTGTCGGCCAGCACCACATCGGTGGGGAGCAGCAGTTGGACGCCCTTGGCGGCCGCCTTGGCTTCCAGTTCCTTGGCCAGTTCCAGCTTGTCCTCCTCCACCAGGCTCTTGCCCACCGCCAGCCCACGGGCCTTGTAGAAGGTGAAGATCATGCCGCCGCCGATCAGCACCTTGTCGCACTTGTCGATCAGCGACTCGAGCACGCCGATCTTGCTGCTCACCTTGGAGCCGCCCACGATGGCGGCCAGGGGGCGCTTGGGCTCATCGATGGCGCCCTGCAGGTACTGCAGCTCCTTCTCCATCAGGAAGCCGGCCACGCTGGGGCTCAGGTAGTTGGTGACCCCCTCGGTGGAGGCATGGGCCCGGTGGGCGGCGCCGAAGGCATCGTTCACGTAGATGTCGGCCAGGGCCGCCAGCTTTGCGGCGAAGCCGGCGTCGTTCTTCTCCTCCTCAGCGAAAAAGCGCACGTTCTCGAGCAGCACCACATCGCCATCAGCCATGGCGGCCACCTTGGCCTCGGCGTCGGGGCCGATGCAGCTGTCGGTCTTGACCACGGATTGGCCCAGCAGCTCGCTGAGACGGGCCGCCACCGGGGTGAGGCGCATGGCGTCATTCACCTGGCCCTTGGGCCGGCCGAAGTGGGCCGCCAGCAGCACCCTGGCGCCGTGGTCGATCAGATGGCGCACGGTCGGCAGGGCCGCGCGGATGCGGGTGTCATCGGTGATGGCGCCAGCCTCATCGAGGGGTACGTTGAAGTCGACCCTGACCAGCACCCGCTGGCCGCGGAGATCATCGGCGCTGAGGCTGGAGAGGGATCGCTTCGCCACGGTTACGTGTAAGGAAAGCCGGGGGGAGATTAGCCTCCGGCCCCTCCCACCCCGCCACTGGCGCGATTCGGTTCTTCCCACCCCCTGTGTCTGGCGGCCGCAGCGGTCGGCGCTAGGACAAGGGGGCTGGACCTACCACCATGTTTGACACCGTCCTGTTTCCCATCGACCAGAGCCGCCAGACGATGGAAACGGCGGCCGTCGCCCTGCAGCTCGCCCAGCGCCACGGCAGCCGCATCGTGCTGCTGTCGGTGGTGGAGGCCGAAGAAGGCGTGATGCATGACCCGGCCGATGTGGCCCGGCTGCTGGAGCAGGCCCGCGCCAGCTTCACCCAGGCCGGCGTGGCCTGTGAGGTGCTCGAGCGGGAGGGAAAGCCGGCCTTCGTGATCGGCGACGTGGCCGATGAGATCAACGCCGACGTGATCGTCATGGGCACCCGGGGCATCACCTTGGAGGGTGACCACCAGAGCACCGCCGCCCGGGTGCTGCAGCTGGCGCCCTGTCCGGTGTTGGTGGTGCCCTGATGCCGGACGCCGGCGACACCGTCCGCCTCAGCACGGCCGCCCCACCGATTCAGTGGTACCCCGGCCACATCGCCAAGGCGGAGAAGGCCCTCAGCGCCAATCTGGAGAAGGTGGATCTGGTCATCGAGGTGCGCGACGCCCGCATCCCCCTGGCCACGGGCCACCCGCGGCTGCAGCGCTGGATCCGGGGCAAGCAGCACCTGCTGGTGATCAATCGCCGCGACATGGTCAGCCCTGCGGCCCGTCTGGCCTGGGACGGCTGGTTTCGCGCGCGGGGCGAGGTGCCCTGGTGGTGCGATGCCAAGGTGGGTACCGGCGTGAAGCAGTTGCAACAGGCGGCGATCCGGGCCGGGGAGCAGCTCAACGCCCGCCGGGCCGGCCGTGGAATGCGGGCCAGGCCGGTGCGGGCCCTGATGCTCGGTTTCCCCAACGTGGGCAAGTCGGCGCTGATCAACCGGCTGGTGCGCCAGAAGGTGGTGGAGAGCGCCCGCCGGGCCGGTGTCACCCGCAGCCTGCGCTGGGTGCGGCTGGGCCAGGACCTGGATCTGCTCGATGCCCCCGGTGTGCTGCCCCCCCGCCTCGATGACCAGCTGGCCGGGTTGCGGCTGGCCCTCTGCGACGACATCGGCCAGGCCTCCTACGACGGCGAAGCGGTGGCCCTGGCTTTCCTGCGGCTGCTGCCCCAGCTGGAGATCGTGGCGGCCGCCGGGGTGGCGCCCGGGCTGCTGGAGCGGCGTTACGGGGTGGCCATGCCCCCCGGGGCTCCGGACGCTACTGCCTGGCTCAGTGCCAGCGCAGCCCGCCACACCAGTGGCGACACGGCCCGCATGGCCCAGCGCCTGCTCGATGATTTCCGCCGCTCGCTGCTGGGGCCGATCTCCTTGGAGCTACCCGTCACTCCCCAACTTGATTCAGGTTCGGGAGTGGAAGTTTCGTGATCTCGATCAGCACTGTCCACGGGTGATGCTCAGTTTCCCGAATGGCATTCCCCAAGGCAAACCCCTACGACTGTAATGAACACACATCAGCGCAGGTATTTGATGCTCTGAGTTCGTCATTCCCGTAAGATCTGGAGAGATTTGGGATTGATACATGATCTCAATTGACGGAGAAATGGCCCGGTAATCCGTCCACTCTTTCAACCATCCTGGAGTGACCTGTATGGATCCAGTCACCTGGCCATAGCCAGCGCTGAGAAGGGCCTGGCGATGGATCAGTAGCATGCCCACTGTCAAATAAGCGGCCAGAGCCAGCGTCAGGAGAGGAGCAATGAAAGGACCGTGCCTTGATTGAATTCCAGCGGGAGAAAATGAAGGGGAAATGACTACAAGGCTTTTATCGACAGTGCCAATAAGAAGCAAAAATGGGAAGATGCTGTAGGGAGTTGATGGCCTTAACCCTGCTTCACTGAAGAATAAAAACTGGAAAGCGATGATGCTTAAGCTACCACATAGAGCTAGGCCAATGATCAGAAGTTCTCCTGAGTTGGCCCTGTCCTCTCGCCATCTCAAGGATCTTTTCTGCATGGTCAAAGCAAGCATCAAGATCCAAGGACAAATCAAGGTCAGTAAGACGGAGGGGAGAGAAAGAAGCATGAGCGTATTGCGCTTCAGGAGGTTGAGAAAGGGAAGTGGGTTGCTTCGTAGGCGCTCGATGCCAATGTTTCTCTGGATCCTTGACAGTTCACGGCCACATCCCGGCAATCCGGTTTCGTTGGTCTCCTTCAAGGCTTCGCGCCAGGTCTGGCCTGTGGCCATGCCCATGATCGAACCCCCCGAGTTGGCGCCGATGGACCCGCAGGCGGTTCTGGCCAGGTTTCGCTCCAGCGCCAGCTGTCCTCCCGAAATCAGCAACCAGCCAAGAAGGGCCAGCAGCAGGATGGAGAGGAGGCGTCGCCAGGCCCAGGACGGCTGCTTCCCCTGGGACCCGAGGCGACCTGCCGCAACGGCTACCAGGACCGCCAGGGAAGGGAGTAATCCCAGAGTTCCTGGGCGGGCCTGGACCGCCAGTGTGAGCAATAGAAAGCCAGCGGCGCTTCGAATGGCGTGCTCGCGGAACCTCCCGGCTTTGAGAGAATCGTTCCCCAGCACGAACCACGCAAGGGCGACGTTCACGAAGATGAAGGCATTGAGTTCGGAGCCGTGGGTGTAGCCAAGGCCCTGGCCAGTGAAGTCCAGGAATGGAGACGATTCAAACCTGGGTAGCGTGCTCACCAGGAGCGCGCCGAGCCCCGCTGTGGCGATCAGCGTCAGCCGCGGACGGAGCGCCGTCAGAACGGCGGCGATGCTCGCCAGAGCCAAGAGCCGTTTGATGGCCAGAGCACTCACCAGAGGGTCAGGTCCGATGCGGTGACCGAGCCAGAGGGAGGCCACGTTGAAAGGGAGGTTCCAGGGTCTCCGGACCCCATAATCCGTGCGGTAGCCACTGGCTGCATCCAGAGAAGCCTTCAGCCAGTCGAACCCGTCTGCAACTGGAAACCGCCCTCCGAGGAAATCATGAAAGCTGTTGTCGTTTCCGGCTGCAGCCAAATAGATCAGGGTCGAGAGGCTGACCAGTGTCCAAAAGAACCACTCCAACCGATGGCCGACTGGTCGCTGCTGTTGTTGGTGAAGCAACGGCGGGAGGCTGCGGGGTGTCATGACGCCGGCGGTGGTTGTGGTGGGGAGATGATGCGTTGCGGACTGACCCGATGACCCGCCCTCCTGTAGGCATGGATTCTGCTCGTGATGGCCCATTCGCACATCCGGGCGTTGTCAGCGATTGGGGTTCACCCATCAATGACCCCAATGGCGTCCAGAAGCGTTGACTGCTCACCGTATGGTCGGGGTCGAAGTGATGATGCAGACGTCTGGTTATCGAAACTGCCGCCCGGTTACTCCCCACCGCCCTCCGACGGCCCCATGTGGGGAGAGCCGCACTGACGATGATGCTGTGATGGCCGCGTTTGGTGAAGGTGAAGGGGAGCTGCTGACGCTCCATTACCCGAAGCCGCTGCCGATGCGGCTCGACCGCTGGCTGGTGTCCCAGCGGCCCGAGCAGAGCCGAGCCCGGATCCAGAAGTTCATCGAGGCGGGATATGTGCGGGTCAACGGCGTCACGGGTCGGGCCAAGACGCCCCTGCGCACCGACGACAGCGTGGAGCTGTGGATGCCGCCGCCGGAGCCCCTGCCCTATCTGGTGGCCCAGCCCATGGCGCTGGACGTGCTGTTCGAAGACGCCCATCTGATTGTGATCAACAAGCCCGCCGGGCTCACGGTCCATCCCGCCCCCGGCAACAAGGACGGCACCCTGGTGAACGGCCTGCTGCACCACTGCCCCGACCTGCCGGGCATCGGTGGCGAGATGCGGCCCGGCATCGTGCACCGGCTCGACAAGGACACCACCGGCTGCATCGTCGTCGCCAAGAGCCAGGAGGCGCTGGTGAAGCTGCAGGTGCAGATCCAGAAGCGCATCGCCTCGCGGGAGTACCTGGCGGTGGTGCATGGCCAGCCCGCGGCCGACAGTGGCACGATCGTGGCGGCCATCGGTCGCCATCCGGTCGATCGCAAGAAGTACGCCGTGGTTTCGGACAGCACCGGGCGCCATGCCTGCACCCACTGGCGCCTGGTCGAGCCCCTGGGCGATTACTCCCTGCTGCGCTTCAAGCTCGACACGGGCCGCACCCACCAGATCCGGGTGCACTGCGCCCACACGGGCCATCCGATCGTGGGCGATGCCACCTATGGCCGTTGCCGCAAGCTGCCGCTGGCCCTCAGCGGCCAGGCCCTGCATGCGGTGCGGCTGGCCCTCGACCACCCGATCAGCGGCGAGCGGTTGGTGTGCGAGGCGCCCCTGCCGGAGGTGTTCGAGTCGCTGCTGCTGGCCCTCAGGCGGCGCAGCTCCTGAGGACCAGCTGGACCTGCGGCTGGGGCGGCTTGTATCGCCGGGTGCCGGCGGCAGACTTGGGCTCCTGGCTATCGGTGTCATGGCCCCGTCGCCGCGTCGGCTGTTCGTCGATCAGTTCTTTGTCGGCTGGGTGTATGGCCCCTGGGTGGTGGCCGGCCTGCTGGTGATCCTGGCGCTGCGGCTGTTGCTGGCCGAGGATTTCAACCTGCACAGCCACGCCTGGGGGTTGTTCGGCAACGCGGCGATCTGCTTCTCCATCGGCTGTGTCTGTCAGCTCTCCTGGGCCATGGCGCGTTTCAGCGCTGTGCGCCAGCTGGAGTTGCAGCTACGCCAGGAGCTGGGTCTGCGCTGATGGCGATGACCCGTTCCCAGCTCGGCATGGTCGTGACCCTGCCCTGGCTGGCCGCCGGGGTGGTGTTGCTGGCCATGACCCGCCTTGAAGGTGAGACGCAGGAGGCTCAGCTGGGCCTGTTCGGCAGTGCCGCCATCTGCTTCTCGATCGGCTGTCTGGCCCGCACCAGCCTGGGCCTCCACGACCTGATCCAGGCTCCCCCCAGCAAGGACGCGGTGCCAGACCCGTTCCCCCGTCAGCCATGACCAGATGCCGCGTCCCAGGCTGGCTGGTCCCGGCCCTGGCTCTGGCTCTCTTGGCGCCGGTGGCCCAGGCCCAGGCCCAGGTTCCGGTGCCCCAGCCGCGCCGCCTGCCACCCCCCTCCCCGGTGCTGCTGCGCAGCCTCCAGGGGTTTCAGCAGGATCTCGAACGGCTCGACCGCAGCCTGCTGCCGGCCGGGCCGGAGGTGGATGGGGCTGGGGATGCGGAAGGCGCCGCCCCCACCGCGTCCGACCTGCCGGCCCCGGCCGCGACGGCCCTGCCGCAGGCGCCCGAGGGGGTGCACATCGCGCGGCGCCAGCGGCTCAGCCTGGCCGAGGCCCTGGCGGTGGCGGTGCGCAACGATCCGGATCTGGCCGCCGCCGTGCTGGGGGTGCGCGAGCAGCAGGACCTGGCCGGCTCGGCCCGGGGGCGCTGGTGGCCGGACCTGGGCCTGAACCTGGCCGGTGGCTTCCGCCAGCAGCGTTCCTACAGCCAGGTCTGGACCGACAACGCCGGGATCTATCCAGCGGGCTCCCCGTTTCTGGTCCGCAACCAGGGCTGGAATGTGGTGCAGTCCAATGTTGGTGCGGCCGCCGCCCGCATGGAACTGGGCTGGGAGCTGATCAGCCCCTATCGCGCCGCCAGCATCGCTGAGGCCGACGACGGCCTCAAGGCCTCCCGCCAGCGCTACGCCGATCGGTTGCGCCAGCTGCAGCTGGATGTGAGCGTCGCCTACTACGGCCTGCAGCTCGCCGACCAGCTGCAGCGCATTCGCCGGGCCGTCGCCGAGAGCGACACGGTGGTGCGCGACCAGGTGGCGGCCCTCCAGCAGGCGGGCCTGGTGCCGCGGCTGGACCGGCTCCGGGCCGAGGCCGCCCTGCAGCAGAGTCTTTATCGCCTTGAGCAGGCGGAGGCCCTGCAGCTGAGCCGTCAGCGCCAGCTCAGCAACCTGATCAACGTGCCCTTCGATGTCAGCCTGCGGGCCAGCGAGGCGGTGCGGCTGCAGCCCCCCTGGCCCCTCGATCTGGAGCAGACGATCGTGCGCGGCTGGCGCGACAACCCCCAGCTGCGGGCCCTGCAGGCCGCCCGTGACGGCCTGCTGCGCCAGGCCGATCGCCGCGCCGCCGAACTGCTGCCCAGCCTGCGGCTGGTGGCCACCGGTGGCTACGGCCAGGGGCTGATCACCCAACCGGTGATCGAGCTGGATGGCTGCTGCAGCTCGGCCCTCATTCCCCAGCTGCTCAACCAGCGCTCCGACTGGGCCGCGGGCCTGCAGCTGCATTGGCGTTTCTTCGATGGCGGCGTCACCGCCGGCGCCGTGGCCGCCAGCCGCAGCGCCGCAGCGCGCACCGACCAGAGCCTGGCCCGCGAACGCAACGCCATCCGCCAGCGCCTCGAGGCCGCCTTCTACGACCACCGGGCCGCCCTGCGCCAGATCGTGGCGGCCCGCGCCTCCTACAGCGCCTCCCGGGAGGCCTTCCGCGATGTGCGGGCCCGCTACCAGCTCGGACTGGCCGACTACAGCGATGTGGCCACCACGGTGGCCACCCTCACCGGCGCCATGGAGGGGGTGGCCGAGTCCACCACCCTGGCCAATGTCAGCTACGCCCAGCTGCTGCGTGAGCTGCTGCCGGTGCCGGACCGGCCCGATCAGCCGGTGGCGCTGCCGCTGGTGCTGGGCGGCTCCTGAGCACCGCCACAGAGCCGCTGCCAGCGGCGGTGGCGCCAGGCGAACGTGCGCCACAGCAGCAGCACCAGCAGGGCCGCGAACCAGAACCACACTTCCGGGGCGTTGGCATGCAGCAACACCACCAGCAGGGCCGCCACCAGCACCAGCCAGGGCAGTTCGCGGGTCATGGCAAAGCGTCCTGCTGCCGCAGGGGCGCCTGGTCCTGGCGCTCCTGCTGGCGCAGGGTGCGATAGCTGCCCGTGAGGTCGCGCAGCATCGGCAGCAGGTAGCTGACCGGTGGGCGCCATTCGACGTAGCCGTGGGCCTTGAGGGTCAGCCCCTCGCGGATCGGAAAGACGCTGCTGCCGCGGCTGAGGGTCCAGCGGAAGCCATCGAAGTCGGCAGCGTCGCCCGCGCTCAGCAAGGTGATCTCGGTGCGCATCACCGGTCCGTGTCGCACCAGGGCTTCCGCCAGCTGGGGGTTGCCCATGGTGGTGTTGACATCTTCGCTGGTGGCGGGCAGCAGGTTGATGCTGCTGACGCGACCACGGATGCCGCCGAAGCGGCCCCGCTCGTTCCAGTCCGGCACCACCTCCATGGCCAGGCCGGGGCGCAGGCGGCGGGCATCGGCCGGCGCGAAGTAGGCCACGGCCTGCGGGGTCTGGCCACCCTCAGGGCCCCCCAGGGTGCCGAGGCGTTGGCCCGGTTTCACCGTCTGACCGCTCACCACCTGCAGGTCCAGCAGCCGCCCATCCCGGGTGGCGTTGAGGCTGCCGTCGAAGCTCAGCCGGGCCTGGGTGACCCCCACGGCGCGGCGCGCGTCACTGATGGCAAAGCGCCGCCGCTGGGCTTCGGTCTCGATGCCCAGCTTCACCGTCTCCCAGGCGTCGATGGCCTCCCGTTCGCGGATGCCGAGATCGGCGACGCTGTTGTCGAGCTGGATGGCCCGGTCTTCGCTGGCCACCACCTCCCCGGCCAGGGGCGCCACCACCTCGCGGCGGGCGAGATGGCGGAAATCGGCCACCTTCTGGTCGTAGACGCGACGCAGGGCGTCGAGGCGTTCACGGTTGCCACCCAGCTGGGCCAGGGCCGTGTCCCGCAGCCGCCGGGCCGAGGCCAGTCGCGCCTGGTCGCGCCGGTCGAGATCGGCGTTGATGCGGATCAGTTCCGCCAGATCCTTCTCCTGACGGCGCAGTTGCTGCTCCAGGGTGGGCAGGTAGAGGCGCAGCAGGGTCTGGCCACGGCTCACCCGCTCCCCAACCCGCACCGGCAGGCTGAGGATCTGACCCTCGGCCCGGGCATCGATCACCGTGGCGCCACCGGGCACGATCACCACCCCCCGGCCGATCACCTCGGTGGGTACCGGCCAGAACAGGAACCAGCCGGCCGTCAGGGCCCAGGCGCTGCCGAGGGCCAGCAGCACCCGCCGCTCGTCAGGGGGCCCAGGGAGCCGATTCAGGTTGCGCATGGCCACCCTCAGCCCCGCAGCCGCTCCACCAGGTGGGTGCCCACCCGCAGGGCGTTGGCGATGGCGGTGAGGGAGGGATTCACGGCGCCGATCGTGGGCATGAAGCTGGTGTCGACGACGTAAAGGTTGTCGAGTTCGTGGGCCTTGCAGTCGAGGTCGAGCACCGAGCTGGCCGGATCGCTGCCGAAACGGCAGGTGCCGGCCTGGTGCCCCACGGCGGCGATGCCCATGCTGTTGGCGATGTAGAACTGGCGCTCCACCAGGTGCTGGCGCAGATAGAGGCGATCCAGCAGGCCCTCCAGCCGGCTGACGAGGCGCGCCGAGGCGGTGAGGTTGTTGGGGGTGTAGCTGAGCTGAATCTGACCGGAGCCGGTCACGGTCACCCGGTTGTTGGGATCGGGAAGATCCTCGCTGGAGATCCAGAAGTCGAGGGCATGCTGGGCGATCTTGTCCATGCTCCAGCCGGGCATCAGGAAGGTTTCCAGAGGCGCGTAGCCCTTCATGATCGTGCCGTTGGTCTTGCCCGTCATCTGGATGTTGCCCATCGGATAGTCGAAGTCGGCATCCCCGAGATACCAGTCGTTGATGGAGACCGTTTTCTGGAACACGGTGAGGTTCGGCTCATGGGCCAGGGCCACCATCGCCTTGCTGTTGTGGAACATGTAGTGGCGGCCCACCTGGTCGGAGCCGTTGGCCAGGCCCCGGGGATGCTGGTCGTTGGCCGATACAAGCAGCAGCCGGGCGCTGTTGGCGGCGCCGCAGCTCACCACCACCACATCCCCGCTGACCGTCAGCGGCTCGCCGTCCCGCTCAAGCTCCACGGCGCTGACCGTGCGGCCGGAGGCATCGGTGTGCAGCCGCTTCACCAGCGCCCGCGTCAGCAGGGACACGTTGGAGCTCGCCAGGGCCGGCCGGAGGCCCAGCACCTCCGCGTCCGATTTGGCGTGCACCAGGCAGGGGAAACCATCGCAGCAGTTGCACTTGCGGCAACGGCTGAAGGCCATGTTGGCCTCATCGAGCTGCACGCCGCTGGGGGCATGGAACGGGTGCAGCCCGGCGGAGCGCAGGTCGTCGACGAGCTTCTGCATCCGCGGCTCATGGGCCACGGGCGGATGGGGGTAGGGGCCACTGCAGGGCGGCTCGGTGGGATCCTCACCGCGCTGGCCGTGCACGTGGTACATCTCCTCGGCCCTCTGATACCAGGGCTCGAAATCGGCGTAGCGCAGGGGCCAGGCCGGCGATGTGCCATCGAAGTGGGCCAGCTGCTCGAAGTCCTGCTGGCGCAGGCGGAAGTGGGCAGCGCCATACATCTTGGTGGCGCCCCCGACGAAGTAATGGCTGCCGGGCTGGAAGCTCTTGCCGTGCTTGTCGAGCCAGGGATCCTTCGACACATAGCGGTTCTGCTGGAACACCGCTTCGGCGTCCCAGTTCTGGGGTTCCTGGGGCAGCCAGTCGCCCCGCTCCAGCACCAGCACCTTCAGGCCCGTGGGGGCCAGGTGGCGGGCCAGGGTGCCGCCACCGGCGCCGCTGCCGATGATCACCACATCGAAGTGGGCCCCGTGGCTCACCTGCAGTTGCTCTGCGGCCGGCAGGGGCGAGGTGTGAACACTCGGACCGGCGATCGCGGCGCTGGGGGACGGGGAGCTCATGACGGGGTGTTCATGACGGGGGGGGTGTAGCGGTTGAGCTGGTTGAGCATCTTGCAGACCATGGCGCTCCAGCCGGTCTGATGGGAGGCACCGACGCCGCTGCCATTGTCGCCGTGGAAGTATTCGTTGAACAGGATCAGATCGCGCCAGTGGGGATCGCTCTGGAAGAGCTCCACGCCGCCATTGAAGGGGCGGCGGCCCTCGCTATCCCGGCGGAACAGACCCACCAAGCGTTTTTCCAGCTCCAGGGAGGCCTCCCAGAGGCTGATCCAGTGGCCGGAGCGTGTGGGGAACTCCACCTTGAAGCTGTCGTCGTAGAAGTGGGCAAACTTCTGCAGCGATTCGATCAGCAGGAAGTTCATCGGCATCCACACCGGCCCGCGCCAGTTGGAGTTGCCCCCGAACATGGCCACCGGACTGTCGGCCGGGCTGTAGGCGAGGGTCTGACTCTGGCTGCCTTCGGTGTAGGTGTAGGGGTGCCGTTCGTACACCTTGGAAAGGGAACGGATGCCGTAGGGCGAGAGAAACTCCGCCTCATCGAAGAGCCGCTCGCAGATGCGCTGCAGGCGCTCCCTGGGCACCAGGGTGAACAGCACCCGGTCGTTGTGCCAGATCCCCAGATTTTCCACGATCCAGGAGGGTGTGGTGCGCTCATGGGTGAACCACGCCAGGGTGCGGGTGACATCCAGCATCGGTAGCCGTGCCACGGTGTCGATGTCGAAGCTCTGCACCGCCAGCAGCGGCACCAGGCCCGAAAGTGAACGGGTGCGCAGGTAGTCGACGCTGCCGTCGGGCCGTTTGATCACGTCGTAATAGAAGCCGTCCTCCTCGTCCCAGTTGAGGTAGTTGCGGCCGGCCGGATTGTTGAGGCCGATGGCCAGCTGCACGAAATCCACCACGAACCGTTCGCAGATGTCGGCGTACTCCGGCTCTTCGTGGCTCAGCTCCACGGCGATCTGCAGCAGGTTGAGACTGAGCGAGGCCATCCAGGCCGTGCCGTCGCACTGCTCGATGATGCTGCCGTCGGCCAGGGGGAAACGCCGGTCGAACACGGCGATGTTGTCGAGGCCCAGGAAGCCCCCTTCGAACACGTTGTCGCCGGAGCGGTCGTTGCGGTTCGCCCACCAGCCGTACTCCAGGATCAGCTTGCGCAGGGCCGCCCGCAGGAAGGCCAGATCGGCGGTGTCGGAATTCTTGCGATCGATCTGATAGATGCGCATCGCCGCCCAGGCGCCAATCGGCGGATTGGGATCGGACAGGGCCCATTCGTAGGCGGGGGTCTGGGCGTTGGGTGCGGTGTAGTGGGGTTTGCGCAGCAGCATGCACTGCTCCTTGGCCGTCGCCGGATCGAAGACGGCGAAGGCCACCGCGTGGAACATCAGATCCCATTGGCAGAAGTAGGGGTATTCCCAGCAATCCGGCATCGAGATCACGTCGTGGGCGTGCAGCCGTTGCCAGTAGGCGTTCTGGGTGTGACGCCGCTGGGCCGGTGGGGGCGTGCCGGTGGGGTCGCCTTCCAGCCAGCGCATCACGCTCCAGCCGTAGTACTTCTTGCACCAGAGCAGCCCGGCGGTGCCGGCCAGGTGGATGCGCCGGTCGTCTTCGGACAGGCCGGGAACGCGATGCTCGAAATACTCCAGCCACTCCCGTTCACGTTCGGCGAAGGTCGCTGCAACGGCGTCCCGCTCCAGGGCAGGGGCCGGCGCGGGGCCGTCGACGCGGTGCAGCCGCAGTTCCACCACCCATTCCTCGCCGGCGGCCAGGGTGCGCTGCAGCAGGCGGCCCGCCTTGCTGCCCTCCAGGGCCGGATTCACCGCGCCGGTTTCGCCGTCGACCACATGGCGGTGGAAGCCGTCCTTCTGGAAGGCCGTGGCGTTGGGCTGGCCCCAGAGCCGCTCGCTGTTGGTTTCGTTGTCGGTGAAGATCCAGTGGCCGGGCTCCTCGCAGTCGAGCTGATACACCCCCAGATGGGGGATCCCATCGGTGACCACCGATGGGCCGCTGGCGCCATCGCCGGCGCCACCGACCGGGCGGATCCGGTGCTCGACTTCATCGGGATAGCCCCAGCGCCAGGTGTTGCGCAGCCACAGGCTCGGCAGCAGGGTGAGCGGGGCCGCTTCGGGGCCGCGGTTGGTGGCCCGCAGGCGGATCAGCAGGTCCTCCGGTCCGGCCTTGGCGTACGTGATGACGACATCGAAGTAGCGGCTGTCGTCGAAGATCCCCGTGTCGACCAGTTCGTACTCGGGCTGGTCGCGGCCGCGGCGGCCGTTCTCCTCCCGCAGCTGCTCGTAGGGCAAGGCCCGCTGCGGGTACTTGTAGAGCCCCCGCATGAAGCTGTGGGTGGGGGTGTTGGCGAGATGGAAGAAATAGTCCTTGAGATCCTCGCCATGGTTGCCTTCGGGATTGCCGAGCCCGAAGGGTCGTTCCTTGAGGATTGGATCCACGCCGTTCCAGAGGGCCAGCGAGAAGCACAGGCGGCACTGGTCGTCGCAGAGGCCCAGCAGGCCGTCCTCGCCCCAGCGGTAGACGCGGGAGCGGGCGTGGTCGTGGGGGAAGGAGGTCCAGGCATCCCCGTCGGCGGAATAGTCCTCGCGCACCGTGCCCCACTGGCGCTCGCTCAGGTAGCTGCCCCAGAGGCTCCAGGGGGCGAGGTCGTGGTCGCGCTCGGCCATGCGCCGGCTTTCCGACGGGCTGATGGCGTCGAGCGCGGCGCGGCTGGGGACGCTGGGGGTCACAGGGAGGCCTTCAGGGCGGCGCCGATGCGCAGGGCGTTGGCGATCACCGTGAGCCCCACCCCCACCGACGGGCAGAAGGGCAGCACGCTGGCATCGACGATCCAGAGGTTGGCCACCTCGTGGCTGCGGCCCTGCAGGTTGACCACCGAGGTGGCCGGATCCGAGCCCATGCGGCAAGTGCCGCAGGCGCCGCCGATCACCGGCAGGGGCGCTTCGCCGCGGGGGTGGGTGGGGGCGGCCTTGGTGACAAGGGTCAGGGGGTCGGCCTCCACGGCCTTGAGGCTGTCGATCCAGCGGTAGACGAGGCGGTCGTGGGCCTCCCGGTTGTTGGCCGTGTAATGAATCTGCAGCAGGTTGCCCCGCAGGGCGACCCGGTTGTGGGGATCGGGCCGCACGGCGCTCATCGCCCACCAGGTGATCGAGCGGGAGGCCAGCTGCTCGAGGCCGAAATCCGGCAGCAGGCGGGTCACCAGGGAGAGCACCGGCGGTGATTCGGCGAACAGGGCGTCCTGGAGCACGCCGCCGCCGCTCTGGATCGAACCAAGGGGGAAGTCGACGTTCTTGTCGCCCCAGTAGAAGTCGGTGATGCCATGGCCGCGGCCGTAGCGGCCCGAATTGGGGGCGGCCGCCAGCTGGAGGATCGAGGTGAGCTGGGGCTTCATCAGGTTGCGGCCCACCTGATCGGAGCCGTTGGCCAGGCCGCGGGCGTGGTGATCGGTGGCGGAGCGCAGCAGGATCTCCGGCGTGCCGATGGCCCCGGCGGCCAGCACGACCTGGTGGCCGCGGAACAGCCAGCGCTGGTTGTCGATCTCCGCTTCGACGCCGCGCACCTCCTGGCCCGAAGGGTTGACGTGCAGCTGCATCACCCGGGCGTGCTCCTTGACCGTGACCCCGCCGCTGGTCCGCGCCGGATCCACGCCGAACAGCTCGGCATCCCCGGTGGGATCGACCGCTGAATCGGACCAGCTCAGGGGCAGGTCGTAGGGATGCAGACCCTGGCGTTCGAGCGCGGCCCGCAGCTCCACCAGGAACGGCTCCACCGGCCGTGGCGCGGCGGGATAGGGGCTGTTGCGCCCAGGGGCGGTGGGATCGGCGCCGGCCACGCCATGGACGTGATAGAGCGTCTCCGCCCTGTCGTACCAGGGGGCCAGGTCGTCGTAGCGCAGCTCCCAGTCGGGGGAGGGCCCCTCCTGCAGGGGCACGCCAACGAACTCCTGCTCACGCAGGCGTTCCAGCACGCCGCCCCAGATCTTGGTGTTGCCGCCGATGGCATGCACCATCTGGGGGGAGAAGGGATCACCGTCGGTGCCGAACCACTTCTCCTCGGGGTGGTAGAGCTGCTTGCGGAACAGCCCCACCTCAGCCACGTTCTGGTCGGCCCGGGGCATGACGCCACCGCGCTCCAGCAACAGCACCGTGTGGCCCCCATCGGCAAGGGCGGCGGCCAGGGTGCCGCCACCGGCACCGCTGCCGATCAGGATGACGTCGTAGTGGTTGTCGTCAATGATCATGGTTCAGGCTCTCCAGACATAGAGCAGCACGAACAGGATGATCCAGATCACATCCACGAAGTGCCAGAACAGGGACGTGGCGATGACGCCTTCTTCCCCACCGGCGTAGTTGCCCGGGAGGAAGGATTTGGCCAGCATCAGGCCCATCAGCAGGATGCCGGTGAGCACATGCAGGCCATGGAAGCCGGTGAGCAGATAGAAGGTGCCGCCGAAAGTGCCGGAGGTGAAGCCGAACGTGAGGCCGCTCCATTCCACCGCCTGGCCGTAGAGGAAATAGGCCCCCATGGCCATGGTCAGCAGCCAGAAGCCCCGGAACAGCCAGATCTTCCCCTTGCCTTTGAAATGCTCGGCCACCACCATCGTGAAGGAGCTGGACACCAGCACCACCGTGTTGATCAGCGGCATGCGCCATTCCAGGCCGTCGACACCGGCGGGCAGCCAGTCAAGGGCGGAGAGGCGCAGCAGGGCGTAGCCACTGAAGAACGCCAGAAAGATGACGCTTTCGGAGCACAGAAAGATGATGAAACCGGTCAGGTTGTGGTTGGCGTGCTGGCCCTCGCCGTGGGCCCCGGACGGGCTGGCGGGGGGGACGGGTATGCTGCTCATCGGTTGGCCTCCTGAAGGGTGAGCTCGCGCTCGATCTCGGCCTCGTGCTCCACCAGCGGCTCACCGGTGCCATAGCCGTAGGGGCGGCTGATCACGGTGGGAACGTGCTCGCCGAAGTTGTCCTCCGCCGGGGGTGACGGCAGCAGCCACTCCAGGCCGATGGCGTTCCAGGGGTTGTGGGGCGCCCTGGGACCCCGGGCCCAGGAGCTGATCATGTTGAGCAGGAAGGGGATGATCGAGACCCCCAGCAGGAAGGCCCCCAGGCTGGCCAGCACGTTCCAGAAGGCGAACTCCGGGTCGTAGGAAGAGACCCGCCGGGGCATGCCCATCAGACCGAGGGGGTGCATGGGCAGAAAGTTGAGGTTGGCGCCCACGAAGGTGAGCAGGAAGTGCAGCTTGCCGAGGCCCTCGTAGGGCATGCGGCCGGTGAACTTGGGAAACCAGTGGTAGATGGCGGCGAACACACCCATGACGGCCGCGCCATAGATCACATAGTGGAAGTGACCCACCACGAAGTAGGTGTTGCTGACGTGAATGTCGATCGGCACGGTGGCCAGCATGATGCCGGTGATCCCGGCGAAGACGAAGTTGAACAGGCCACCCATGCAGAACAGCATCGGGGTGGTGAGCCGGATCTTGCCGTTCCATAGGGTGCCCAGCCAGGCGAACACCTTCACCCCGGTGGGCACGGCGATCAGCATCGTGGTGACCATGAACAGGTTGCGCATCCACTGGGTCACGCCACTGGGGAACATGTGGTGCACCCAGACGATCAGCCCCAGGCCGACGATGATGAACGATGCCAGGCACACATAGACGTAGCCGAACAGGGGCTTGCGCGAATAGACGGGGAACAGCTCCGAGAAGATGCCGAACACCGGCAGGATGATCACATACACCGCCGGGTGGGAATAGAACCAGAAGAAGTGCTGATACAGCACCGGATCGCCGCCCCCTTCGGGCCTGTAGAACGAGGTGCCGACGCTCAGATCGAGCAGCAGCATCACGGCGCCGCCGGTGAGGGCGGGCAGGCCGATCAGCTGCAGGGTCTGGGCGGCAAGCGCCGTCCAGCAGAACACGGGCATGCGGAAGAAGCCCATGCCCGGCGCCCGCATCCGCAGGATCGTGGTGACAAAGTTCACCGCCCCCATGATCGAGGAGACGCCGGAGAGGGCCACCGCCAGCACCCAGAGGAACTCGCCGTTGATCAGGTGGCCGAGGGGGTTCTGCAGACTCACCGGCGGGTACGACCACCAGCCGGAGGTGGCCGGGCCACTGGGCACGAAGAAGCTGGCGATCAGCAGGATGCCGAACACCGGCACCAGCCAGAAGGCGGCGGTGTTGAGCCGCGGGAAGGCCATGTCGGGGGCACCGATCATGGTGGGAATCAACAGGTTGTTGAGCCCGTTGAGCACCGGAAAGATGAACAGGAACAGCATGATCGTTCCGTGCATCGTGTAGAGGCCGTTGTACACGGTGCGATCCACCAGGTCGGCCTCCGGCGTGATCAGTTCGCCCCGCATGATCATGGCCAGCAGGCCACCCACCAGGAAGAAGAAGAAGGCCACCACGATGTACTGGATGCCGATCACCTTGGCATCGGTGCTGAAGCTGAAATAACGCCGCCAGGAGGCGGGCGGTTCGGGGGAGAGGGCGGTGCTGGTCATGGCCTCAGGCGTCGTGGGGAAGGGAGCTGGAACCGGGAGCGTTCACCTGGGGCGGGGGGGCCGGCACCACCGTGGGCCAGCCGCCGCGGGGGTTGGTCTGGCGCTCGGCGTACTCGTCGGCCGCGACGCTGAGGCCTCGCTGCAGGGGGGCGGCAGCCGCCTGCTTCAGCCAGAGGCCATGGTCTTCGGCGGTCTCGACCACCACATCGGCCTGGTTGGCGGCGAACCAGGTGCCGCTGAACTGGGAATCGCGCAGGCGGTAGCGCCCGACCCGGGTGGGGGTGAGGCTGAAATCGATCGCCCGGCCTGGAATCACGTCCTGCTTGAGCCGGAAGGCCGGGATGAAGAAGCCGTGCAGAACGTCCTCGGAGACCAGGCGGAAGGTGACCGGCCGATCCAGCTCCAGGTGCAGCTCGGTACTGGAGACGTGATCGCCGGGATAGCGGAATTCCCACGACCACTGCCGGGCGAGCACCTCCACCTGCTCCGCCGGCAGCCGGTCGCCGGGGTACCCCCCCTGCTGCTCCTGGGGACTGCGCAGATGGATGTGCTCCATCGGCCCCAGCACCCCCAGTTCGGTGTTGATCTGGATGGCGTACCAGGCGATGGCCATCACCAGCACCAGCGGGATGGCGGTCCAGATCACCTCCAGCCGGGTGTTGCCCTCGATCGGCTCGGCGTCGCTTTCGTCGTACTTCTCGGCCCGGTGCACGAGCATCACCCAGCCCATCACCGAGATCACCCCCAGAAACACGAAGGTGCCGACGCCGGTCTCGAAGCTGAACAGGCCGTCCACCAGAGGGGCGGCATTGGAGGCCTGCACCGGCAGCCAGCGCAGTGACGCGCCGGCCATCCAGTAACTGATCAGGGCCAGCAGGCCGATCCAGACGGCCAGGCCGGCCAGGGCGGCGGGGCCGGGACGTCGAGGGGTGGAGGAGGTCATGGGAAGGGGGGACCCTCAGGGAAGGGCGTCGCGGAGATCGGCTCCGCTGGCCAGGAGCTGGTCGGCGGTGATGTGGACGCCGAATTCGGCTGCCAGTTCGGCGCCGAGGGTGCCGTGCAGGCCGATCACCAGGAACAGGGCCAGGCCCACCAGGAGGTAGAGCCACTGCACCTGCCGGCCCATGTCCCGGCGCCATAGAAAGCGCTGGTAGCCGCGCCAGACGGTCATGGCGATGATCGCCACCAGGATCGCGACGCCGCCCACGCCATGCCAGAGCATCGTTTCCATGCTCTGGAGCCCGATGCTGCTGGTGACGCCGGGAATCGGCACCGCCAGCAGCATCTCGAAGAAACCGGCCGCCACGGTGAAGAAGCTGACGACGGCGCAGGCCAGCAGGTTGTACCAGCCCACGTCATGGAAGCCGGAACGGGTGATCGGCAGGGCCAGGAAACGGAACACCCGCTTCTCGAGTGGGTAGAGGGCGCCGACGATGTCGAAGGCGATGGCGATCACGAACAGTCCGATCGTGAAGTGGACCAGATTCGGATGGATCGGCAGGCTGTAGGGGAGGTCGTTGGGCCCGAGCCAATCCCCCAGCTGCTGGATCGGCGCCTCGGCCCCGGGCACGGAGAAGGTCATCAGATCAGCCCGGCACGCCCGGCGGCCACCACCGGGACGGTGTGCAGGCCGTAGACCCAGACCAGCTGGCTGCCCAGGGTGACCTGGACCACCACAAGGGCGGCCAGCACCCCACCGGCGGCCAGGAAGGGCAATGGCAGCGTCTCGGGATCACGGTTGCGGAGCACGTAGCGCCAGCCGGTGAGTACCGACAGGATGCCGGCCAGTGACCAGCCCAGGGTGCTGTGCAGGTTGAGGATCGTGCCTGAGGCGCCGTAGGGATCGGCCAGGCCCGCTTCCACCTGACCGAAAATGATTGCCACGAAGATGGCCCCGGTGGCGAACAGCAGGTTCCAGAAGCTGACTTCAAACAGATTCGGCCGGCGCATCACAACACCGAACAGATCAAAGACCACGCTGATCACCGCCATGGCGATGACGAAGTGGACCACAATCGGATGGAGGGTGTCCATCCAGGGCAGGTTGTGGTCATTGAGGGCTGGCAGCTGTAGCTGCATCGGGCACCGGCCACGCTTTGCTCCATCACCTTGGCCAGCCCCCGGCAGATGGCCTGGTTCTGTGAGCATTTGCTACAGGATTGTGGCGAAATCCCGACCTGGCCGGACACCCCTGCTCAATCCTTGTCGCTGGCGCCGAAGGCCTGCATCAGGGCGTCGCCCCAGCTGTTGATCGCTTACAGCCTGTGGTCCGGGGCGCTGCCGATGGCGGCGGCATGGGCCTTGAGCAGGGTGGCCTTGCTGAAGTCGTGGCCGTGGCTGCTGGCCAGGTCGACGACGTCGTCGAGACGGGCCGCAGCGTGGAGTCGTTGGCGCAGCTGCCCATCGGCGGAGACGCTGCTGACGAAGGCCTGCAGGGCGGAGAGCGACACGGGCAGAGAGCAAGTGAGGGTCGCTACATCTTCGCAGGGTCGTGCTCCCAGGGCTGCTGATTACCCCTAGCTTGACCCTATCCTGCTTACAGCATCGATGGCTAAGGAACGCTTCTTCCTTGAGCTGGAGCCCAGCGACGCCGAGATGAAACGCTGGCCCCACGTGGTGATCGTGGGAGGAGGCTTCGCCGGCCTCAAGGCGGCCCATCGGCTGGCCGGCAAGCCGGTGCGGGTGACGCTGGTGGACAAGCGCAATTTCAATCTCTTTCAGCCGCTGCTGTATCAGGTGGCTTCCGGCCTGGTGTCCGAGGCGGATGTGGCCACGCCCTTGCGGCAGATGCTGGCCAAGGCGGCCAACGTGCAGGTGCTGCTCGGGGAGGTCGTCGATCTCGACGCCGCTGCCCGGGAGGTGGTCTTCAACGATCGCCGCCTGCGTTACGACAGCCTGATTCTGGCCACCGGATCGGGGAGCACCTACTTCGGCAGCGAACAATGGCGCCAACTGGCTCCGCCGATGAAGATCCTCGAGCACGCCGATGAGATCCGGCGGCGTCTTCTATCGGCCCTGGAGGAGGCCGAGCAGACTCCGGATCCCGAACGTTGCCGCTTCCTGCAGTCGGTGGTGGTGGTGGGTGGTGGCCCCTCCGGTTGCGAGCTGGCGGGGTCGATCAACGAATTGATGCGCCACGCCGCCCGCCGCGATTTCCGACACCTCGATCCCGAGCTTTGTCGGGTGTTGCTCGTGGATCCAGGTGATCGGGTGCTGCGCGCCATGGACCCGGTCTTGTCCAAGGCGGCGGCTGAGTATCTGGGTTCCCGTGGCGTCGAGCTGGTCCTTGGTGGCCGGGTGCAGAGCATCGAGGCGGGTCGTCTCACGGTGGCCTTCAAGTCGCCGCCGCCTGGAGCCCCCAGCGAGCGGGTGCTGGAGGCGGCCACCATCTGCTGGAGTGCCGGTGTGCGCGCCTCCCATCTCGGCAAACTGCTGGCGGCCAGCACCGGATGCACGCTCGACCGCGGCGGGCGGGTGGTGGTCGAGCCGGATTTCTCGATCGCCGGCCATCCCGAAATCCGGGTCGTGGGCGATCTCTGCTCCTATTCCCATACGATCGATGGCAAGCCCCTGCCGGGCATGGCCGGACCGGCGGTGCAGATGGGCGGCTGGGTCGCCCTGGATCTGCTGGCTCAGCTGCAGGGGCAGCGGCAGCCCCCCTTCCGCTGGTTCGACTTCGGCAGCATGGCGGTCATCGGTCCCCTTTGCGCCGTCGCCGATCTGCGGGGCCTCAAGTTCACCGGGCCCCTGGGCTGGCTGCTCTGGGGCCTGGCCCACCTGGCCTTCATGCCGGACAACGAAAATCGCATCACCCTGCTCACCAAGTGGCTGTGGGTGATCGCCACCAACCAGAGCGCCAGCCTCCTGATCACCGGCCGCTCCGATCAGCACATGGGCGTGGAGGTGGGTCTGGAGCGGGCGGAACGGGAGCGTGACAGTCTTGCGGAGCCAGCGGCGGCCTGAACGGAGCGGCTCCAGGTCGGCCCCGCTTGCCAACGCTCAGAGGCCGGGGCTGCTGTGCATCAGGCCACCATCGGCGAAAATCGTGGTGGCGGTGATGTAGCTGGCGGCGTCGCTGGCCAGGAAGCCCACCACCTTGGCGATCTCTTCTGGCTGGGCCATGCGGCCCATGGGGATGGCGGCGTTCAGCTTGGCCAGCAGCTCCGGATTGTTCATGGTGGAGTCGTTGATTGGCGTGGCCACGGCGCCGGGACCGACGTTGACGATCGTGATGCCGTGGGGGGCCAGCTCGAGCGCCGCGGTGCGTGTGAGCATGCGCACGCCGCCTTTGGCGCAGCAGTAGGGGGTGTTATCGGGCATCGGCCAGTCTTCGTGCACCGAGGAGATGTTGATGATGCGGCCGCCGCCCCCCTGGGCAATCATCTGCTTGGCGGCGAACTGGGTGGCGAAGAAAACACCGCGCAGATTGACATCCAGAACCTTGTCGAAGTTGTCCGGTGTGGTGGTAAGGATCGACGTGCGGGTCTCGATGCCGGCGTTGTTGACCATCACATCGAGGCGGCCATATTTCGCTACGGTGGCATCGACGAGACGCTGCAGGTCATCGAGCTTGCCCACATCGGCTTGAACGCCGAAGCTGCAGCCTCCGTAGGCGCCGATTTCACGCTCCAGCTCTTCGGTGGCTTCGGGATGGGAGCGGTAGTCGATCACCACCTTGGCGCCGAGTTCGGCGAGATACTCAACGATGGATTTACCGATACCGCTGTTGCCACCGGTGACGATGGCGACCTTGCCTTGCAGCAGGGTGGAGAGGGCCTTGCCGGCCAGGGGGTTGGAGCTCGTCATCGGGGTGGGGCCAGGAGAGGGTTGGGGAGGGACATTCACAGGCTCATCCTAGATCCGACGACCGAACAGGCCCAACCAGGTTGATGTCGTCATTATCTGAAAATTCAACACCCGGCTCGGTGCCCTGGACCTTTTCGTTGGCCTTCACAGTAGTGATCTTCAGGCTCCGATCATGCCGCCACAACGATGGGCACCATCTCTAGTCTGTTTGGCACTATCGTGGATGCATTCGCATGGGCGGCAGTCTGTTGCAAGACCCGGGGGGGAACGAGCAGGCCGCCACTTCGGTAGCGAAGGGAGCGGCCCTCCTGGTGGCAGCGTTCCTGGCCAACACACTCCAAAGCGCCTTCGCGCGGGCGGTGGGTGCCGACATGGATGCGCTGACGTTCACTTGGCTCACTTTCGTTCTGGCGCTGGTCCTGTTGATTCCGGTGCTGGTTGTGCGTGGCGGTCGCGATCTGCCCACCGCCGTGTTGCCCCTGCATCTGCTCCGTGGCGGCATGGGCATGGGGGGCTTCCTGCTGTTCATGGCCGCCGCCAAGCTGGTGAATCTGGTCAATGCCAATGTCCTGTTGAATACGACGCCCATGTTCATACCGTTGCTGGCCTGGCTGGTCCTCAAGCAACGGATTCCTGCCAATCTCTGGAAGGCGTTGGCGGTTGGATTTGCCGGCATGGTGATTGTCGTGCAGCCCAATGCGAGCCTCCTCGACAAGCCCGGTGATCTCCTTGGACTGGCAGCCGGATTCGTCTGTGCCATTGAGTTTCTGGCTGTGAAGGCGCTGGGTAGGAGCGAGTCTGCCTTTACCCAGCTTGCCTATTTTCTGGTGATCGGCAGCCTGACATCCAGTTTGATGATGTTGGGGCGTTTTCAGAGCATCACGGCGGATCAACTCTTCTTGGTTTTGGCCTCGGCCATCTGCTTGCTGAGCTTCCAGTTGCTTTTGATCCGCTCCTACAGTTTTGCGGATCCAAGCGCCATCGGAGCTTTTCAATATTCGTCCGTGATCTTCGCTGGCTTGATCGGTTGGATCTGGTTTGGTCAGATCCCGAATCTCGGCGTGGTGGTGGGTACTGTGCTGATCTGCACCGGTGGCGTGCTCAGCCTTGTCTGGCAGAACCAGCCGCGAACCAACTAGCTGGCGATGATGTTGCCCCATATCGAGAGCATCGGCTTCACCAGTGCCGACGCCGAAGCCAGCGCTGCCTTCTTCGTCGAAGTCCTGGGCTTCCAACCGTGTGGCCAGGCCCGGATCGTGGATGGAGGCCCCTACAGCGCCCTGGTCGGGCTGCCGGGCACCCGCCTCAAGCTGCTGCGGCTGGCCATCGGCTCGGAGCTGCTGGAGCTCACCGAGGTGCTCGCGCTGGGACCCGACGCCCGTCCTGGCCGGCCGATTCCGGCCGATTCGCGCAGCAACGACCTCTGGTTCCAGCACGGTTGCCTGGTGGTGAACGACATGGCGGCGGCCCTGGCCCGGCTGCAGCCAGCTTTCGCTGCCGGGCGGATCGCGCCGATCTCCGCGGCGCCGCAGCGGCTGCCGGACTGGAACACGGCTGCCGCCGGCATCGTCGCCTACAAGTTCCGCGACCCGGAGGGTCATCCGCTGGAGCTTCTGCAGTTCCCGCCGGACAAGGGCGAAGCCCGCTGGCATGAGGAGGCGCCCGGGCCGCTGCTGGGCCTTGATCACAGCGCCATCGGCATCGCCGATACGGCCGCCAGTGCCTGCTTCTACCGGGAGCTCCTGGGGCTTGCCGCGGGAGGAGATGGCGTCAACAGCGGCCCGGAACAGGATGGCCTGGACGGTCTGGCGGCAACCCGGGTGCGCATCACCTCCCATCGCTGCCCCAGCGGTGCTGGCGTCGAGTGCCTCGACTACCGCGAGCCCGGCGGCGGCCGGCCGATGCCCGCCGACCAGGGTCCCCAGGACATCGCCCACTGGCAGCTGCGCCTGCGGGTGGCGGATCTGGAGGCGATCGCCGATCGGGCCGAGGCGCTGGGTGGGCGTCTGATCTCCGGCGGGATCATTGAGCTGGGCCAGCAGGCCGAGGCGATCGGAGCTAAGTGGGCCCTGCAGCTGGCCGATCCGGATGGCCATCGGCTGCAACTGCTGCAAGGTTGAGCTCCACGGTCAGCACCACGACCGAACGGGGCTGCAGTGTGTAGGTGTCACCCACCAGGGCCGGCGCGCTGCCCCAGGGCACCACATCCTCCGGGCTGGGCCGGGAGGTGTCGATCCAGCGCTGCCAGGCATGGGGGCCGGCCCCGGCGGGGGGCAAACGGAACGGCAGCGGTTCCCACCAGGCGTTGAGCATGGCGTGCCAGCGGAACCGTTGGCCAATGCTGGTGATCGTCATGGCGAAGGCATGGGAGCTTTCGCTCCAGTCGGGTTGGTTCGGTTCGACCCCATGCCAGCTCACCTGATGCCGTTGCACCAGCTCGCCGAGGCTGAGGCTGCGGGAGCTGACCACCACATCCCGCCGCTGGCGGTAGGTCACGAGCTCCCGCACGAAGCGATGCAGGTCGGCCTGGCGGTCCAACAGCGACCAATCGAGCCAGCTGAGGGGGTTGTCCTGGGCGTAGGCGTTGTTGTTGCCCTGCTGGCTGCGGCCCATCTCGTCCCCCATGGCCAGCATCGGTGTGCCGGTGGCCAGCAGCAGCAGGGTCAGCAAGTTGCGGCTCTGCCGGGCGCGCAGGGCCAGGACATCGATGTCCTGCGTGGGTCCCTCGACGCCGCAGTTCCAGCTGGCATTGTCGTCGCTGCCGTCGCGGTTGTCTTCGCCGTTGGCCTCGTTGTGCTTGCCGTTGTAGCTGACCAGGTCCGCCAGGGTGAAGCCGTCGTGGCAGGTGATGAAGTTGACGCTGGCCTCGGCTTCACGCTGCTTGTGGCCGTAGATGTCGGGGCTGCCGATCAGCCGTTGCCCGACGCTGGCCGCGAGGCCCGGGTCTCCCTTGACGAAACGGCGCACGTCGTCGCGGAAGCGTCCGTTCCACTCCTGCCAGTTGTCGCCGACGAAACTGCCCACCTGATAGAGGCCGGCGGCGTCCCAGGCCTCGGCGATCAGCTTGGTGCCCGCCAGCACCGGATCGGTGTCGATGTCCCAGAGGATCGGGGAGAGGGGCGTCGGCTGTCCGGTCTGGTCCCGATCCAGCACCGAGGCCAGATCGAAGCGAAAGCCATCGACATGCAAATGCTGCACCCAGTGGCGCAGGCTGTGGTGGATCAGGCGCCGTACCACCGGGTGGTTGGTGTTGAAGGTGTTCCCGCAGCCGGTCACATCGATGTAGGTGCCATCCCCTTGCTGCAGGTAGTAGTCGCCGTCCGCCAGGCCTCGGAAGCAGAAGGACGGCCCTTCGACATCGGCTTCGGCGGTGTGGTTGAACACCACATCAAGGATCACCTCGATGCCGGCGCGGTGCAGCGCCTTGACCAGGTCGCGGAACTCATCGATCACCGCCAGGGGATCGCTGCTGCAGGCGTAGCCAGGGTGGGGCGCGAAGAAGGAGATCGGCTGATAGCCCCAGTAGTTGCGGTGGCCATCGGGGGCCGCCAGGGGATCGAAGGCGAACACCGGCAGCAGTTCCACCGCCGTGATGCCCAGATCCTGGAGGTAGGGGATCTTGCTGATCAGGCCCCGGTAGGTGCCGGCCTGCTCCGGCGGCAGGCCGGCACTGGGGTGGGCGGTGAAACCGCGCACGTGCAGTTCGTAGATCACCGTTTCGCGCGAGGGCCGGTGCAGGGGGCGATCCCCCTGCCAGTCGTAGGCGAGCGGATCGGCCACGACGCTCTTAATGGCGGTGCCCCAGTCGCCGGCGCTGCTGCGGCCGGGGGCGCGGCCATAGCCCGGTGGCATCGCCAGGGCCAACCCATGGGGGTCGAGCAGCAGGTTGGCCGGATCGAACCGCAACCCCAGCTGCGGCTGCCAGGGCCCCTCCACCCGCCAGCCATAGAGCTGGCCGGGCCCGATGCCCTCAACCCGGGTGTGCCAATAGCCGCCGGTGCGGTGCCGGGCGGGATCGAGGGCGATGCGATGGCTTGGCACGGCGTCATCGACGCGCTCGAACAGGCACAGTTCCACCGCCGTTGCCCGCCGGGCGTAGAGGCTGAAGTTGACTCCGCCATCACCCAGGGAGGCACCCAGGGGAGCAGTGGTGCCTGGGGACGGCAGGGCCGCCGTGCATGGGGTCATGGCGATGGCAGGGGGGAGTGGCAGGAGCCCTGCCCCGCATGATGGCCAGGGGAGGCGGATTCGCCCTGCCGCGGCGCCGACCGCCCACCCTGCTTACGTTGGGCCGGCAAGCCGTTCCGCTGCTTCGCTCACCGATGGATCTCGAGATTGTCACGCTGCTCGTGCCTGTGGGGCCATCCCCGGCGGCGGGCGTCGGCCTGCTCCTGCTGCGGCTGTTCGTGGGGGTGGCCTTCATCCGTCACGGCTGGCCGAAGCTGCGCAACCTCAAAACGTGGTCGACGGCGATGAAGACGCCGGAATGGCTCTGTTTTCTGTCGGCGGCCTC
This sequence comes from Cyanobium sp. Aljojuca 7A6, assembly GCF_024346455.1. GTDB lineage: Bacteria > Cyanobacteriota > Cyanobacteriia > PCC-6307 > Cyanobiaceae > Cyanobium. The sequence goes on along the minus strand of NZ_JAGQCY010000005.1, from coordinate 78,343 downwards.
GATGTGGGGTGCCGGGATCGCCCTGATCCCTGGGCTGCTCACCCCCCTGGCGGCCCTGGCGATCCTGGTGTCGATGGCCTATGCCATGGTGCTGGAACTCGTCTCCGGAACGCCCTTCATCGCTCCCGATCCGTACCAGATCCCCGAGGGGGACTACGCCGGACCGATGGGCGTCGGTGAACCGCCGAGCTGGGAGAAGGCGGCCATGTACGTGGTGATGTGCCTGGTGCTGATCACCTCCGGTGGCGGCCTTTTTTCCCTCGACGACCTGCTGATTGCCGACCTGCTGGGCGCGATCCTCTGATCTTTCCAGACCAGGACGGCTCCGTCGGGTGGATCACGGCAGGGCGGGCAGGCGCGGGCAGGCCTCCACCAGGGTGCGGGTGATGGCGACCTGGGGATGGCTCAGCAGCGCGGCACCGGCTCCCTGCTCCACGACGCGACCGCCGTCGAGCACGAGGACCCGGTGGCAGAAGCCACCGGCCACCGAGAGGTCGTGGGTGATGAACAGCAGGCCAAGGCCGAGCCGGTCCTGAAGGCGCCGCAGCAGGGCCAGCACCTCGGCCTGCACTTCGGCGTCCAGCATGCTGACGCTCTCGTCGCAGAGCAGCACCTGGGGTTCGAGGATCAGGGCGCGGGCGATCGCCACCCGCTGCTGCTGACCGCCCGAGAGTTGGCGGGGTAGCCGGTTTTCGAAGGACTCGGGTGGATCCAGCCCCACCAGGGCCAGCTGCTGCCGGGCGCGACGGCGCGCCTCCGGGCGGGCGGCCAGTCCATGGATCATCAGGGGATCGGCCACCGCCTCCCCCACCGTCATCTGGGGGTTGAGACAGGCCAGGGGGTCCTGGAAGACCATCTGCAGGCGCCGCCGGGCCCGCCGCAGGGCACGGCCCCGCAACTGGCGCAGGTCGACGCCCTGGAGCCGCACCGCCCCGCCCCGCACCGGCGCCAGCCCCATCAGGGCCCGGCAGAGGCTGCTCTTGCCGCAGCCCGACGCCCCCACCACGCCGATGGTCTCGCCCTCATGCAGCGTCAGGCTGATCCCATCCACCGCCTTGATCCAGCGCGGTTGCCAGGGCATCGAGGGCAGGGGATGCCAGCTGCGCAGTTCCTCCACTTCCAGCAGCACCGGTGTGGCGGCGGGGGCCTCGCTGTGGCCACCCTCCCGCAGCCGGGCGGCCCCCACCAGCCGTTGGGCCAGCGGGGAGGCCGGCGCCGTGAGCAGCTGGCGGCTGGGGGCCTCCTCCACCAGACGCCCCTGGTCGAGGACGGCGATGCGATCGCACCAGCGGCCGGCCATGGCCAGGTCGTGGCTGATCAACAGCAGGGCGCTGCCGGTTTCGGTGCAGAGATCGCTGAGCTGGGCCATCACCTGTCCGGCCACGGCCACATCGAGGCTGGTGGTGGGCTCATCAGCGATCACGAGAGGCGGCTGGAGGGCCAGGGCCAGGGCGATGGCCAGGCGCTGGCGCATGCCGCCGCTGAATTCGTGGGGAAAGCTGCCGTAGCGCTCTGGGGCGATGCCCACCCGGGCCAGCAGTTCCTTGGCCCGCTGGCGGCCCCCGCCGCGGTGGGCGGCCAGGGTGTCACGCAGGTGTTCGCCGATGGTGAGCAAAGGGTTGAGCCGGGTCATCGGGTCCTGGAACACCAGACCCACCGCCTCGCCCCGCAGCCGGCGCAGGGCACCGCGCCTGAGCTGGCGGGGGTCCTGGCCGGTCAGCAGCAGCTCCCCCTCGCAGACGCTGCCGGGGGGCAGCAACTGCAGCACGGCCCGGGCCACGGTGCTCTTGCCGCAGCCCGAGGGGCCCACCAGGGCCAGGCGCTCGCCGGCGGAGAGGCTCAGGTCGAGGCCATCGAGGGTGGCTTGCTCGCTGCCGGGGTAGCGCACCTGCAGCTCTCTCAGCTGGAGTACTGAGGGGTGGGCCGATGGTGGACCTTCGGCAGGAAGGACCGAGGTTGGCTCCATGGAAAATTGCGGGACTAGAGGTTCTCGGATTTGCCGTGGATCACGCCCTCAGTCGATCCTGAAGCCATCGATGTGACTCAAATCAGGCAAGAACGCCTGATGTGTCCACCGCCTTGTAATAGCTGATCAAGTTGTCCATCGCAGCGCCGGAGGCGAACCCAATCTGCGTGAGCTGACCGTTGCCGAACTGGCTGTCCCAGTTGGCCCAGGTCGCGTCGGTTAGAGAGGCACCGAGACTTGTCACCTTCTGCTGCAGCTGCTGGAAGCTGAACGATCCATCGGCGAACTGGAAGGTTTCGATACGGTTGCTTGCGTTCTGCCAATCGTAGAGATAAAGCCTGGAGTTGGTTGCCCTATCGGAGAACACTAGATGTTGGCCACCTTCCAGGGTGTTGAGAGTTGTGGTGCCAACGTTGAGTGACAGGCCCAGGGCCGTGATCGAATCGGTGGAATCCACGCCGTTGTCGATCACCAGCGTGCTCCTGCCCGCGGCCAGCCTGTAGGAATCGTGGCCGCTTCCACCCATCAGGATGTCGAAGCCATTAGCGGATGGGCTGCCGCCTGACAGGGTGTCGTCGCCAGCAAAGCCGAAGGTCGCCACGTTCACCAAGCCGGTGAGGGCATCTGCTTGGGGCCCGCCGCCTCGTAAAGCAAATGGACCAACCCGGCCATCACCGCTTAGATCTGCCCTGATGGCTACTTCTGACTCACGAAGCTCAGAAGCGGACAACACCTTTCCAGCCGTAGCGGCACCGCTGTTATTGAGATTCCAGAGCGCATAGGAGCCATTGGTGTTCTTAAAGAACAGATCAAAGCCTGCCCCATTGGCCGCGGCGCCAATGGCAGTCCAACCCGAACCAGGGCTTGTGGGTGAGGCGTTGATGCCGTTGTAGGTGATCTGGATGGGGCTGCCGCTGTTCACCCTCAGGCCATACCCCAGCTGTGTGGTTCCGAAGCTAACGCTACCGATGGTGCGAGAAGGATTGAAGGAGAAGCCGATTTCGCGATCGCCATCGAGATCAGCACCTAGTTTTGATTCGGCTGTCAGAACTTCAGCCGACGACAACACCTTTCCAGCCGTAGCGGCACCGCTGCTATTGAGGTTCCAGAGCGCATAGGAGCCATTGGTGTTCTTGAAAAACAGATCAAAGCCTGCCCCATTGGCCGCGGCGCCAATGGCAGTCCAACCCGAACCAGGGCTTGTGGGTGAGGCGTTGATGCCGTTGTAGGTGATCTGGATGGGGCTGCCGCTGCCCACTTGCAGGGCATAGCCGATGAGGTTGCTACCCAGGGAAACATTGCCGACTGAGCTGAAGGCTGTAAAGGCACCAGGGTTCTGGAAGCTGGAGGGAGAGTCCCTGATGACAGAGCTCAAGAACGCCCCTCCGCTCACCGTGGCCAGGCTGCTGGTGAGGCTCAAACCAAAAAGCTCACTGTTCTCAACAACGGAATCAGCGATGGTCGTGATTTCGAAGCTCAAAAGTTGCGACCCAGCCGCCAGATCTGCGCCACTGGTATTGGTGGCCGTCACCGTCACCGCCTTGGTGATTGGGTCGATGCCGATGCCGCTCAGCGTTATTCCCGCGCCAGCCGTCAGCGCAGCAGGAGTCAGTGCTGCGAAATCGATCCCTTCGATGGCGGTGCCACTCGAGGAATCCAGCGTGAATGTCACGCTGCCGCCGACACCCAAAGCCACACCATCCAGCGAGACTTCATAAGTGGCGGAGCGCCCCTCTGTGATCAGGGGCGGTGCGGTAGCGGTGAGCATGATCACCGCCGAGTCGTTATCAGTGATGGTTGTCGTGATGGAACCGGCCCCCACCGTGGCGTTGCTGCTGGTGAGGCTGACGCTGAAGGCTTCATCCGCCTCGGCAATGGTATCGACGGTGGTGGCAACGAAGAAACTGAGCAGCTGGGATCCGGCTGCAAGCGAGCCACCACTGGTGTTGGCGGCGGTGAGGGTGAGGGCCTTGGTGACGGGGTCGGTGCTGATGCTGCTGAGGGTGATGCCGGCGCCGGCGGTGAGGCCCGCGGCTGCGAGAGCGGCGAAATCCACCCCTTCCGTGGCGGTGCCACTGGTCGAATCAAGGGTGAACGTGATGCTCTGGCCGGCCAGCAGGCCAGAGCCGGCCAGCGTCACGGCGTAGGCCGCTGCTTGCCCCTCAACCACGGACGCCTGTCCGCTGAGGGCAATGGTGGGCGTGGGCACCAGGTCGCTGATGGTGGTGGTGACCACCCCGCTGCTGACCACCGCCGTGCCGCTGGACAGGGTGACGCCGAAGGTTTCGTTCCCCTCCACCACCGAATCGGTGGTGATCGGCAGTTGCAAAGTCAGCAACGTGGCGCCCACCGCCAGGGCGGCGCCGCTGATGTTCGTGGCGGTGACCGTCACGGTGCCATCGGCAGCGGTGCTGATGCCGCTGAGCTGGATGCCATCCGCTTTCTGCAGACTGGTGGCGAGCAGGGCGGCAAAGTCTGCACCTTCCGTGGCGGTGCCGCCGGCGGAGTTGAGGCTGAAGGTCACGCTGCGGCCGGCGGCGAGGCCGACGCCATCGAGAACGACGGAGTAGTCGGCGGTTGATCCTTCGGTGACCGTGGCAGGCCCGTTGAGCCTGATGGTGACGGGCAGCACGTTGCTGATCGTGGTGGTCGCCGTCTGGGACTGCACGAAGTCCGTCAGGGTGACGGTGAAGGTTTCGTCTGGCTCCGCCAGCAGGTCCACCGCGACCGGCAGGGTCAGGGTGGCGATGGGGGCAGCCGCGCCGAACGCCCTGTTGGCTGAGGCCACGGCCTGGATCAGGCCGGTGGCGGCATCCACGCTCACGTTGCGCAGCACGATTCCAGGGAGGGCCTGCAGCGAACCCAGGACCAGTGCCGCCAGATCGGAAGAGAACTGGGCGGTTCCATTGCCGAGTTGTAGGGAGAAAGCGACGCTCTCCCCGCTCGCCAAGCCGCTGCCGCTGAGGGCGATCGTGTACGTGGCCCCCGAACCCTCTTCCACCGCTGCTGCGGGCCCGGTGATACTGAGTTCCTGCAGCGCATCCAAGCTGATGTCGCTGAACTTGAACGTCTCGAAGCCGGTGAAGCTGTTGCCGAAGCCATCGGTGAAGGTAACGACCCCACCGGTGTTACTGGAGGTCAGGGCGTAGGAGGCAAAGGTGCCCGGCAGCAGCAGGGTGTCACCGGAACCGTCACCGCCGTCGAACGCGGTGTCTGTCGCAGACGTGCGCACCTCGATGATGTCTCTGCCCGAGCCGCCGGAGACTCTTGAATTGCTGACGGTGTTGAGGATGATGTTGTCTTCACCATCGCCCCCGAACGCGTTTGAGCGGGAGAAGCCGCCATTCACCTTCAGTTGATCGGAACCACTACCGAGATCAACCGTGGCCTGATCGGCACTGCCGATCTCAACGATATCGTTGCCAGCTTCGGTGTTCAACGAAGCAAACTGAAGCGCCCCAACAAGAAAGGGGGTGTCGTTGGCGTTGCCTGTGAAGACATCGGTTGAATTCGTCGCCGTGCCGGTGATGCCCTCAAGCTTTGTGCGGTTGAAACGGAAGGCTTCCCAGAGATCGGATCCACTCGCCATGTCTGAATTGAGTTCCGGAGCCTGGGGTTCGCTGCCGATTAGGTAATAATCGGGTTGTCCGTAAACAACGCTGCTTTCCAGCTGCCGATACAGAACAAGATCAAACAAGATGTCGCCGAAGAGTATGCGCTCAAACCCGTAGATTCTGTTGTTGTTGGATGTAGCGATATAGTCACTTTCGTCCAGAATGGAAGCCAGGGTCACGCTGCCGTCACCATTGCCGTCGCGGAATTCGATGTCCCAGTCGAATCGGGATCCCTTCAGTTCAATGGTGTCGCCAAAGGGAATCTCCTCCAGCGTGAGGCTGTCACTCAGGGTGATGGCGACACCAGTCCCTGAGGGGTCGTGGATGGCATCGCTGTAGGCCGTGTTGGTTCCGCCCTTGAACACGGATTGCCAGGGCATCAGGGCGACAACCAGATCGTCGCCAGCACCAGCAAAGATGTTGGACTGGAAAATATAGCCTTGGCTGGCCTCCTTGCTGACGACGGCGCTGAGCGATTGGGTGATACCGCTGCCGCTCAGGGTGAAAACGTCGTTGCCATCTCCCAGGCGGATGGTTGTGAGGTTGAGGGCATTGCTGTAGGTGCCGCCAGGTAGTACTCCGGGCGGATAGCCGATTGCAATCAGGTAATCGTCTATCGTAGGTGGAGTAGATGCGTTATTTGTTGTTCGGTATGAGGTATAGCCTAGGGGTATCTTAAATCCATCGCTGTCTTTCTTGAAGGTGACAGCGTTTGTTGTCGGGTCAATGGACTCGACGAGGAAATAGATTCCGTATTCGTCTGGTTGTGCGACGGTGGCAGCCGGGATGGGGACCGGAAGCAGGCTCGCCAGGGTGGTCTGAAATGGCACCAGGATCGAGGTGCCCGGGTCAAGGGTGACGTTGCCGAGACCACCTTTCCAGTTGAGAACAACCATTGCTCGCGCTGTCGGCCAGAATGAAGATAGCTCCCCATTCTACCTCGCCATGAAGGTCCATCAAGACTCTGGAGAGATTAAAGTGTTTCTATTTCTCTTCTAAGAAATTGCTTCTTCCTTTCTTGGGGGATGCATGTCCCACAGAGTCGCTCATCACTGGTAGTGGCGAGCGGGCGCAGGATCGCAATGGGGAAACCTGGGTTGTGTGGACGGCCCAGGCCACCGCTGCCGATTCAGGGCCGAAAGGTGGGTGGCGGTCATGCAAATGGGGCTTCCGTCCTCCAATGCATAGGGCGCTCACGGTCAGATCCACCCGATCGAAGGTGGGCCGCCCACTGCCGGGGTGGACGGGGCTCTGGGGGCCATGGACGGGGCCGGCGGTGCCCAGTCTGGATGGCCGAATGCGCAAATCCCCTGGTTCGTGACGATTGCCCCATACCATGGGGGGACCCTGAAGGGTGTGATGCTGAGAGTGGCGCCGGATCCAGGTACCTCTCCGGTGGCCTACGCCTCGGTCCCGGCATCCGAGCGCACCTACGGCGTCCCCCTGCCGGCCTGGCTGCGCCAGAGCCTTCAGCAACTGCAGCCGGTCGGCGACGCGTCGCGCCCGGTTGATCCTGAGGCCCTGGTGGCCACGGCCTTCGATTTCGCCTACCAGCTCCACGACGGCCAGTTCCGGGCCAGCGGCGAGCCCTACATCGTCCATCCGATCGCCGTCGCTGGTCTGCTGCGTGACATCGGAGCCAGTGCGGCGGTGATCGCCGCCGGCTTCCTCCACGACGTCGTGGAGGACACCCAGGTCACCCCTGAGGAGATCGAGGCCCGCTTCGGTGAGGAGGTGCGCGCCCTGGTGGAGGGGGTCACCAAGCTGGGCGGCATCCATTTCACCAACCGCACCGAGGCCCAGGCGGAGAACCTGCGGCGCATGTTCCTGGCCATGGCCAGCGACATCCGGGTGGTGCTGGTCAAGCTGGCCGACCGCCTGCACAACATGCGCACCCTCGGTGCCCTCAAGCCCGAAAAGCAGCAGCGCATCGCCCGGGAAACCCGCGACATCTATGCCCCCCTGGCCAACCGGCTGGGCATCGGCCGCTTCAAGTGGGAGCTGGAGGATCTGGCCTTCAAGGTGCTGGAGCCCGAGTCCTACCGCGACGTGCAGCAGCAGGTCGCCACCAAGCGCAGCGAACGGGAGGAGCGGCTGGGAGCCACGGTGCAGCTGCTGCGCGACCGGTTGGCCGCGGCAGGCCTGCAGGACTGCGAGGTGAGCGGCCGGCCCAAGCATCTCTATGGCATCTGGAGCAAAATGCAGCGCCAGCAGAAGGCGTTCCACGAGATCTACGACGTGGCGGCGCTGCGGATCCTCTGCCCGAGCGTGGAGAGCTGCTACCGGGCCCTTGCGGTGGTGCACGACATCTTCCGGCCGATCCCCGGCCGCTTCAAGGACTACATCGGCCTGCCCAAGCCCAACGGCTACCAGTCGCTGCACACCGCCGTGATCGGCCGCCATCGGCCGATTGAGGTGCAGATCCGCACCACCGACATGCACCAGGTGGCGGAGTACGGCATTGCCGCCCACTGGAAGTACAAGGAGGGAGGCTCACCGGCGGCGGGGGACACGGAGCGCTTCAACTGGCTGCGGCAGCTGGTCGATTGGCAGAAGGACGATGGCGGCGAGGACAGCAGCGACTTCCTGGCCTCGATCAAGGAGGACCTCTTCGACGAGGAGGTGTTCGTGTTCACCCCCAAGGGGGACGTGGTGGGGTTGCGCAAGGGTTCCACCGCCGTCGACTTTGCCTTCCGCATCCACTCGGAGGTGGGCAACCACTGCCAGGGCGTGCGCATCAACGATCGCCTCTGTCCCCTGGCCACGCCGCTTCAGAACGGCGACTTCGTCCAGGTGGTCACCGCCAAGAACGCCCACCCGAGCCTCGACTGGCTCAACTTTGTGGCCACCCCCACGGCCCGCAACCGCATCCGTGGTTGGTACAAGCGCAGCCACCGCGACGACAACATCCAGCGGGGCACCGAGATGCTGGAGCGGGAACTGGGCCGCGACGGCTTTGACGCCCTGCTCAACGGGGAGGCGATTTCCCGCGTGGCCAAGCGCTGCAACCTGGTGGGCACCGAGGATCTGCTGGCCGCCCTGGGCTTCGGCGGCGTCACCCTGCAACAGGTGCTGAACCGGCTGCGGGAGGAGGTGCGCCTGAGCACCGCCGCCACCGCCCCCACGCCCACCAATGAGGAGGTGGCCGCCGGGGTGGCGGCGGCCCAGCCGCGTCACGCCCCCCACGGCCATCCATCGAACAACAGCCCGATCCTCGGGCTGGAGGGCCTCGAGTACCGCCTCGGGGGCTGCTGCAGCCCCCTGCCCGGCGAGGGGATCGTCGGCACCGTGGCCCTTGGCAACCACGGCATCACCATCCACCGCCAGGACTGCGCCAACGTGCCCCAGGTGCCGGTGGAACGGCGGCTGCCGGTGCGCTGGAACTCCCTCGGAGAGGCGCAGCAGCGACGCTATCCAGTGCGGCTACGCATTGAGGTGCTGGATCGGGTGGGGGTGCTCAAGGACATCCTGATGCGCCTCTCCGACCACCGCATCAACGTCAGCGATGCCCGGGTGCGAACCAGCGCCGGCAAACCGGCCCGCATCGACCTGCGGGTCGAGCTGCTCAGTGCGGTCCAGCTGCGCACCACCATGGATCAGATCCGCTCGATGGCCGACGTGCTCGACCTCTGCCGCACCGGCATCGGCTGAGTCGTCAGGCGGGCAGGGCCGGAACCACTCCCTTGATGGCAATGGCCCTGGCCGAACGGGTGATCCGGCCTGAAGAATCCGGCGGCAGGCGTTGCTTCAGGCGCTCCCGGAGCCCCGCGATAGCCGCCGGCTGCAGCGTGGCCAATCGGTCGCTGACACTGGGGCCCAGCAGCAGGGTCGCCCAGTAGTCGTCGAAATCGTCGAAGGTGCGCTCCACGGTGATTTCCCGTGCTTCCAGTCCGCTGAGGCCCGCGTCTCTCCAGAGGTCGAGCAGGGCCTCCATCTGGGGGGCCTCTGCACTGGGGTGCATGGGGATGGCCGCTCCGAGCGACTGGAGTTCCTCCCGCCATTCCCGGTAGGGGAAGCCACCGCCCACCATGTCCCAGGCATAGGCGGCCACGAGGCCGCTGGGGCCCACCACCCGCGCCATTTCGGCCACACCCCTGGCGGGCTCCGGCACGAAAAAAATCACCAGCGGCATGACGGCGGCGTCGAAGGCGTTGTCGGCAAAGGGCAGGGCCATGGCATCGCCTCGGCAGAACGCGGCCGCCTGCAATGCCGGTCGCAGGCGGGCATAGGCCAGCTGTTCCTCGGATGGGTCGATTCCCGTGAGAGCGGCCGGCGCACACCGGGCGACGAGCCGTTCCGTGAAAGCCCCATTGCCGCAACCGACATCCAGCCAGCGCTGGCTGCCCGGTGGGGCCAGCCAGTCGAGAAAGATGTCGCCCACCAATTGGCTCCACTGGCCCATGAACCGCTCATAACCAGCCCCATCAATGAAGCGAATCTGGTTGACGCTCACAGACATCTGCCCGGAATTGATAAAGTTTCTGGCCTGCTCATTTTAACGGTATCAATGATGCTCTGGGCGTTCATGCCGCCCAGTTGAAAGGGGGTGTCCACAGAGAAGCCAAAGTTGGAATTGCCTTGGGCCGATCGCCGTCTTCAGCACAACAAACCAACGGCGAAGGCGACTCCGGCCCCTACGGGGCCGAAGAAGAAAAAGCTTGTCATTGCCGCTTCCAGTTCGCGGTCATGGCGTGGTGAGTAATGCAGTACCAAGATGTAGCTGATCACGGCACAAAGCAGGAACCCACAGATGGCGAAAATCACGGCACGTCCCAATCTCCTCATGGTCTGGTTCCGGTGCTGGGGGCTTCTGCCTGACGTGGTGCATCAGGCAGGCCATGAAGTCTGCTGTCCCCAGCGAAGCGCACGAACGGATCCCGGCCGGGATCTCACTTCATGATCAGCACGTCCACTCCGGGCGATCGTCCGCGCACCAGCACGCCCACGTCGTGGTCACTGCGGTGGAACTGCAGGCTGATCTCCTCCTCGCCCAGCCGCAACCCGTTGATGTCCAGCAGGTTGAGCCCCCTCGGCAGAGAGGGATTGTGCAGGCGCACCTGCACCCGATGGCTGCCATGCTCCCGCTCGATCGCCATGCCGGTGATCGCCTCCAGCAGGCCGAACACGCTGGCGCTGGCCCAGGCCTGGGGGCTGCAGGCCACCGGGTAATACGTGGGCCCCTCCTCCTCCCGGCGGGGGAAACCGCAGAACAGCTCCGGCAACTGGAACATGGGCACGGCGCTGGCGGTTTCGAACAGGCCGGAGAGGATCTGCACGGCCTCGGAGCGGTGGCCGTATCGGGCCAGGCCCATGCCGATCAGGGCGTTGTCATGGGGCCAGACGGAACCGTTGTGATAACTCATCGGGTTGTAGCGGATCTCCCGTTCATCCAGGGTGCGAACACCCCAGCCGTTGAAGCTGGTGGGGGCCATCAGTTGCCTGGCGATGGCCGCCGCCGCCTCCTTGGTGGCGATGCCGGTCAGGAGGCAGTGCCCGGCATTGGAGGCCCGCACCTTGCAGGCCTGTCCCTCGCCGTCGAGGGCCAGGGCATAGGAATCGATGCAGGGCGTCCAGAAGGCCTGGTGGAAGCGGTGACGCAAAGCGGCAGCCTCCTCCAGCAGTCCTTCGGCTTCTGAGGGTCTGCCCAGGCGGTGCAGGATCGAAGCGAGGGCGCGGCGGGCGCCGTAGGCGTAGGCCTGCACTTCGCACAGGGCGATGGAGCCCTGGGCCAACTGGCCATCGGCGTGGTGGATGGAGTCGTCGGAATCCTTCCAGCCCTGGTTGCGCAGGCCGTTCTCAGCCACGCGCAGATAGCGCAGGAAGCCATCGAAGCTGCTGGCTTCCGCCCTGTGGATCCAGCCCATGGCCGCCTGCAGCTCCGGCAGCAGGCCAGCGATGAAGTCACGGTCATCACTGCGGCAGAGATAGTCGCCTGCCAGCATCAGGAATAGGGGCGTGGAGTCGACAGCGCCGTAATACCTGGAGAACGGCACTTCTCCGAGTGCTGCCATTTCCCCCAGCCGTGATTCGTGCAGGATCTTGCCGGGCTCCTCGTCGTGGGCGGGATCATCGACAATCGCCTGACGGCTGGCCAGGTAGCCCAATACGCCCCGCGCCAGCCGTGGTTCCACCATCAGCATCTGGCGTGCCGTGATCAGCCCGTCCCGGCCGAAGGGACAGCTGAACCAGGGCACTCCGGCATAGGGGTAGAGGCCATGCTCCACCTGGCTGGCCAGCAGATGCACGTCGGAGAAGGAGCGCATCAGCCAGCTGTTGAAGGCCGGGTTGTCGCTGACTACTGAAGCGGCACTGCGCCGGGCCTCCCGGAAGCGCTGGATCGTGGCGGTCATGGCGGCATTGAAGTGATCCTCCGCGCCCAGCGGTGTTGAACTGGGGTGAAAATCCAACACCAGGAAGAGCCGCCGTGTCTGCCTGGGCTCCAGGGTCATCTGAAGGCTGATGTGCTCCTCGCCCACGTCTTCAACGGGATCGCTCAGGCGCAGGACTGTGACCCGATCCTCCCCATCCAGGCCCCTGTAGATGAGCTCCAGGGTGCCGTCCACACCGCGACGGACGGTGCGGCCCCGCGCCGTCCTGGCATACCCTCTCACCTCAAAGATGTCGCGGAAGTCCGCATCCAGGCGCAGGGTCAGCGGCATCTCGACGGGCCGATCGCCATAGCTGGTGAAGCAGAACTGCTGCAGGCAGGCGGTGGCGGTCAGGACAGTGCTGCGCTCCAGATGGATCGTCATCGCCGCAGAGCCACTGGCCGCGTCATCGTTGTTACTGAGATGGCTCACGAGCACACCCACCGCCCCACGCTCGGTGGCGCTCAGCACCAGCGGTGGTCGATCCCACAGCAACAGCTGCAGCCGGCTGACGTGGCGGGTGCCGCGGTGAAAGATGCCGACATCGTGCTGGATATCCGGACAGATTTCGCCACGGGAATCCAGGATCGCGAAGGTTTCTTCGTTCTTGAGGACGAAGGGATGGAGCGGATCAGACATGCACCGGAGTCCGGTGAGCGGGGCTGTGGCAGCGGCGGGCCTGGATCTGATGGCGGTAGAGCTGTTCGTAGTCTTCGGCTTGGCGACTGACGGAGAAGCACACTTCAAAGTGGCTGCGGACCCGTGATCGGTCGAGCTGCTCCAGCGCGCCGACCGCGGCGATGGCCTCCTCGATCGAGCTCACCAGGAAACCGTTGACCCCGTGGCGGATGACTTCCGGGGTGGAGCCGTTACGCCAGGCGATCACCGGCGTGCCGCAGGCGTTGGCCTCAATCATCACCAGACCGAACGGTTCGGGCCAGTCGATGGGAAACAGCAGGGCGAGGGCATGGCCCAGAAGATCCTGCTTGCCGGCGTCATCCACTTCCCCAATGAATTCCACCAGTGGGTTGTCGCGCAGCAGCGGCTCGATCTGTTCGTGGAAATAGGGGGCATCCACCGGATCGATCTTGGCGGCCACCTTCAGCGGCAGACCCACCGCCGAAGCGATGGCAATGGCCCGATCCAGCCGCTTTTCTGGTGAGATTCGGCCGATGAAGGCCAGGTAGGGCCTGGGAGTTGGCTGGAAGCGATAGAGATCGTTGGGCAGCCCGTGGTACACATTGCCAAGCCAGTTGGCCCCAAGCACAGGCTGGCGCTGGTTTTCGGAGATCGAGACCAGGGGCACCCGATCGAAGTGGGCATACAGGAGCTTCTGCTCTGGTGCATCAAGCGGGCCGTGAACGGTGCTCAGATGGGGCACACCCAGCAAATCTGACAGCGGGAAATGGAAGTGTCCGTTGTGGAAATGAAGGATGTCAAAGTCATTGAGTTGGCTGATGACGTGGTCGAGCTGGATCTGGTTGTGCACCGTGGCATCACCCACTTGCCCGCTCAGGCGCAGGGCTTGCGGAACGCACGGGAAAAGCTGGGCGCTGGTGAGAGAGTCGCCACTGGCAAATAGAACCACCTCGTGGCCACGCCGCACCAGTTCTTCGGTGAGATAGTGAACCACCCTTTCAGTACCTCCGTATCCGACCGGGGGAACCCTCTCATGAAGAGTAGAAATCTGCGCGATTCTCATATCTATCCCTTGCGTGCTTTTGGTGTGCTTTTTGCACTCTCCCCACAGCGACCCTACTTCAGAAAACAGTGGATGGGTGGCGACAGGGCGGATCTGCTGCAAGTGGTCAGGATTTCCTCAGCGGTGGTAGCCGACCAGTGGCTCCAGGCTGGCCAGAAGCACATTGGCCACCCAAAGGTCGGGAAACAACGGGATGCTCTTGTGCCTGCCGAAGCGTGCCCGCAAGGCATGATTAATACCCGTCAGATCATTCCATTCGCCGCCAGTCAATGTGATGCCCAGAACCAGTCGATAGCGGCCAAAGGTCTGGACGGTGAACGCAGAATTGAACAGTTCATTCCCCACCGATTTCCAGCCGGTGGTCACACAGGAGCTGCCGCGCTGAGAGAGTCTTGGTTCCATCACCGGCCCCACCCATGGCTGCGATCCCCGAGTCCGCACCTGCGTCTCTGGTGACTTCGCCCCGTCCCAATCCCTTGCTGGGCCTGCCCTTCGAGGGCGCCATCGAGGCGCTCGGGCCCGAGTACTGGGATGTGGTGGAGGCGGCGACGTTCCCCTTCACCTGCCTGCGCTTCCGCAATGACCCGCTGCTGCGCCAGCTCGGCCTGGACCCGGCCAGCATCAGCGACGCCGATCTGGAGGCGGCCTATGGGCGGTTCGAGGGCCGCACGCCCCTGCTGGCGCTCCGCTATCACGGCTATCAGTTCGGCAGCTACAACCCCCTGCTGGGGGATGGCCGCGGCTTCCTCTACGGCCAGCTGCGCGATCGCCACGGCCAGCTGCAGGACCTGGGTACCAAGGGCTCCGGCACCACCCCCTGGAGCCGTGGCGGTGATGGCCGCCTCACCCTCAAGGGCGGCGTGCGGGAGGTGATCGCCAGCGAGGCTCTGCAACGCCTCGGTGTCAGCACCAGCCGCACCCTGGCGCTGATCGAGACCGGTGAAGACCTCTGGCGCGGCGATGAGCCCTCCCCCACCCGCAGTTCGGTGATGGTGCGCCTGGCCCGCACCCACCTGCGCTTCGGCACCTGCGAGCGGCTCCTCTTTCGGCGTCAGCCGGCCCAGCTGGAGCGGCTGCTGCGCCATGTGGTGGCCATCCACTACCCGCACCTGCAGGCGATCCACAGCGATGGTGAGCCGCTGCTGCTGGCCTTCTATGGCGAATTGGTACAGCGGGTGGCGCGCCTCGCGGCCGAATGGATGGCGGCGGGCTTCACCCACGGAGTGCTCAACACCGACAACATGTCGCTGGCCGGGGAGAGCTTCGATTACGGCCCCTTTGCTTTCCTTGAAACCTGGGATCCGGGCTTCACCGCCGCCTATTTCGACCACAGCGGCCTCTACGCCTATGGCCGTCAGCCCCTGATCTGCCAGCACAACCTGCGCCTGCTGCAGGAGCCCCTGGCGATGCTGCTGCCCCGGGCGCCGCTCGAGGCGGCCCTGGAGGATTTCGGGGCCGTCCACGAGACCCACTACCGCCGCTGCCTGCGCCGGCGCCTCGGCTTCGACGCTGGGCTGGTGCCGGCCGAGGCGCTGGCCGACCTTCCCGATCCGGTGCCCCCCACCCTGCGGCTGCTGGCCGGTTGGCCCGTGGCTTATGGCCGCTTCTTCGCCGCCCTGGCCGAGCACGTCCGGGCGTTCGGGCTGCCGGCCACGGCCGACGATCTGGCGCCTTTCATCGGCGAGGCTCCGGCGCCGCCCCGCACCGAATGGCTCGCCTGGCGGGACGCCTGGTGGCGCTGGAGCCATGCCGCGGCCGCCGGTCCGGGCACCGCCACCGAGGCCGCCATCACCGCCTGCCTTCTGCGCTGGAACCTGCCGGAAACCCCGATCCGGCCAGTGATCGAGCGGATCTGGGCCGCCATTGACGAACGGGATGACTGGACGCCGCTGCAGAACTGGCTGGCGCAGACGATCTGATCGGTGCGCATCCGCCGATGGGGGAGACGGCCCGTGTCAGGGGCTACAGCCCACCAGGGCGGCGTCTTCTACAACACCTCGAAGCTCAGGCTTTTCTCCATCGCAGCGATGCCATGACCTCCGAACAGGCTGCCCAGCTCATCGACAACACGCTCGATCTGGTGCATCAGCGCCTGTTGGATCTGGAATCACAATCGCTCGACCATGAGCACAGGGCCCTGGCGGCAGAATTCCGCGAATGGCGCCAGCCCGCCGGTGGTCACATTGATCTGATGGTGTTTCCAGGGCTGGCCGAATCCTGAGGGAGTGGGACTGGCTCAGGAAGCCCGCTGTCGGCGCTGCAGCCACCGCAGGCACAGCAGGCCGCTGAGCGGGGCCAGCACGGTGCCCACCACGGCCGAGCCGAGCAGCAGTCTGCCCAGCTGGTAGTTGAGCTAGATCATCGGCACGTCGGTGATCGGATTGCTGATCCAGGTTCCGGCGGCGGCCAGCAGGTGGTTGCCCCGCACCAGGCTGGCCAGGGCCACCCCCAGCAGGGTCTGCAGCAGTTCTGGGAACTGTGGCAGGACCGCCCTGAGCAGGTGCGGGTGCGGGAGTTTGAGGGCATCTGCCACCTGGCCCAAGCCGATGCCCGCCTGGGCTGCACCGATAGGAACAACCTTTCGAGATCGTCAACGTGGACGCCCGCGGTGCCATTCAAACCAGGGGTTGGCTGGCGACCAGCCAGGGGGTGGTCGGCAAGGAGTCATGGCCGGTGGCGGGGAACATCGAGACCAGAGGATCGGTGCTGGTGGGGTTGGTTGCATCCAGGGAGGCGAGCTCAGCGAGGGCCAGGAACGGCTCGGTGCTGAAGGTCAGTTCCTCGGGCAGGCCAGCCTCCAGGACTGATTGGTCGTAGGCGAAGTCGTCGCCTGCGGCCGGGGCGAGGCTGGTGCCGCCGCCGATGATCGGGTCGATCGCCTCTGTGGCGGTGTTCAAGGGCGCGGAGGCCAGCGGGGCGCCGTTGGCGTTGAGCATGAACTGCTGCTGGAGCAGCAGGCCGGCGCTGCTGGTGGGAGTGGCCAGGGAGTTAGAGGAGATGAAGTTCCACTTGCTATCCAGCGACCAGGTGCGGATTTCCCCGGTGGACACCACTTGCCAGAGAATCTGGTTTTTGCCGTTGATGGTTTCAGCGGCGAGGATCTTCCTGTCGGCGAACTGGCTGGCCTTGAGTTGGGAGCCGCTGAAGCGGACGGCTGAGGTGACGCCGTTGATCCGAACCGAAACCAGATCGGTGCTGGTGTTACGTAGGAGTTGAACGGCGCCGTTGGGATCCAGCACCTGGAGGGTGGCCAGCGGTGTGCCGTTGGCATCGACCATGAACTGCTGCTGGAGCCGTAGCCCCGCGCTGCTGGTGGGATCGGTCAGGGTGTTGGAGGAGACGAAATTCCACCTGTTGTCCAGTGACCAGGTGCGGACCTGCCCCGTGGAGAGCACTTTCCAGAGAATCTGGTTGGCGCCGTTGACGGTTTCAGCAGCGAGGATCTGCCTGTCGTCGAATTGGCTGGCCTTGACCTGGGAGCCGCTCAAGCGGACCGCAGAGGTGACGCCGTTGACCTGTACGGAGACCAGATCGGTGCTGGTATCGCGCAGCAACTGAGCGTTGCCGTTGGGATCCAGCACCTGGAGGCTATTGGTGGGGGGTGGGGTGGAAGTGGGCGGAGGTTGGCTGGTGGTGGATTGAACCGTGCCGGTCACCATGTACTGGCCGAGGCTGCCGTAGTCGGTGTACCCGGTGGGAGTGCTGGCGAAGGGGGTCCCAGCTCCAACGCCGTCGATAGCGAGGTAATAGGTGCCGGCGGAGAGGTTGATGGAGAAGCTAGCCGTGGTCAGATCGGCTGGGTTGAAGGTCTGGACGAGGGAGCCATTGGACCGATAGAGGCTGGCGGCGATGTCGAGATTGGGCCCGATGGGAGCGATATATTGGGTGATGGTGCTGCCTGGGCTGCCGATGTAGGCCCGGGTCGCGTTGACGATGTCAAAGCTCACCAGGCCGGCACCGGTGTTGAAGCGGAACATGTCGATGTCGGTGTTCCGCTCGATGACGCCGAAGCTGCTGAAGCTCAGTCCGCTCAGGACAGTTGCCGTGGCGAAGCTGTTGCCGTGATCGTCGGCGGAATAGGTGAAGCCGTTGCCGCCAACAATCACGGCGAGGTCGTCCTGGGTGTTGCTGGCGTTGGCGTACTCACCCTTGCTCCATTGGGTGAGGTTTTCGTCGTTGCCTACCCAGGGAGCGCCCATGATGGAGCCCCAGCTGGTAGGGCCCGTGCCGCCATGGCCGCCGTAATACTCGGTGGTGCCGGCGCCATCATGGTCGAGGCCGAGAGCATGGCCCACTTCGTGGCTGGCCGTTTCTGCAGCGGTGTATTCGCCCCGGTTGAACACCAGGGCCACGTCATCAGTGCTCCAGTTGAAACTGTTGTAGTAGGCCGTGCCGCCACCGCCGGCGTTGGTGATGGCATTGCTAGTGAGCAGGTTGAGGTTGTGGGTGAAGGCAACACGGATGCCCCAGCGGTCATCGCCAGTGCCGAATTTGCGCAGGTTTTCGGAGCCGGGGTCCTCGGTGGTGACGTTGACATTAAAGGGTGAGAAGTCTTCAGCCACCCGCTGCCAGATCCGCTGGATTTCTGTCAGGGCGGCGGAGTCGAAGGAGGTATAAAAGGGTGCGAGGCTGAGGGCGCCACCGTTTTCCCAGCGTGTGGAGCTGATGCTGAAACCATCGAAGTCGAGGAAGATCGACTTCGTGGCGATGGGATTGCTGTGGAGCTGGAAGGTCTTGCTCAGATCCACTGAGCCGGCCAGGGTGAACTGTCCGCTGAGGACAATGGGGGCCTGAGCAGTGGCGCCCGAGACGGCCGGGTCAGTGTCGATGGTGAGCTGGCTGCAGTCCTTGCAGAGACAGCAGCCACGGCCTGAGGCGGTGGCTGTGGTGGTGAGCTTGGCGAAGGACTCGCTCAGGACCTGATGGCTGCTCTGGACGACGCTCGGAGAGGATTCGAGGCGAGCGCTGGATTGAAACAGGGAGCCACGACGATCTTGAGCTGGCGCGATGACAGCGTTGGTCTCTCTGTTCGTCGATCCGCCTGGGGAGGGGATGGCCTGTGTCGTCGAAAACTCCCACCTTGCGGCGGGGAGCGGGCCGCCGGTCTCAGGAACTGGTGCGTTGATTCTGTTCGGAACCAACAGATCGGATGAGCGACTGCCTTGACTGAACCATTCGGGAAAGAGAAGAGAACCGACCAGGGAGCTCGTCGGATTTGATGCGGCAGTCAAGACCATTGTGCGAGGGAACAATCAGAGTCAGTGAAACCTGTGACGGCATTGCATTCTCGGCAGCCGAAGCATCCAGAAGGGCAGCGAGGTCAGATGTCCCAGAGAATTGGGGCATCTGACTGTTCGTGTTGCGTTGATGTCAATAGAGGCCCAGCCATCCCGGATGGGACCATTGACCCATCCGATCAGTAATGCCTTTGAGTTCACAACAAACTGCCTGCAGAAGTTGATGCTTGCCAGTGAACGATGGAGGTGGCTTGGGCGGCTGACTTCGCCGCCTCATTCATGAAGCTGTATGACGGTTGGGTTCGCTGCAGCCGCCGGGATCCTACATTAATTTGCCGACTGCTCCACTCCAAAGGAGCCTGAGGCTCGTTCTTGCTGTTTAGGCGGGGCCACAGACGTGCATCGGCGGGAAGGGTTGCAGTTCCCGGGGGATGCGATTGGTCAAGATCGATCCCCTATCCCATTGTTCAAAAGAACACCCCAGAATTTGCTGGAGGGGGGTCAAGGCTGCTCTGGCTTGATGGCCGCAGGGTTCACAGTCGCGGATGACCCGGCACAACTCTGGGTCGCACCCGTCGGACCAGCTCACCTCAAGCCTCCCGGACTGAGGCGCAGTGGTTATGGGTGCCTTCCACCTGAATCTTGGTCCTGGCGGCGCTGCAGCCACCGCAGGCACAGCAGGCCGCTGAGCGGGGCCAGCACGGTGCCCACCACAGCCGAGCCGAGCAGCAGGCGGGAGGTGAAGTCCCAGCCCAGCTGACGCAGGGTGTCGTGATGCAGGATTGCGCCGGCCGGCCAGCCTTTGCCCGGACCCAGCAGCAGGCTGCCCAGCTGGTAGTTGAGCCAGATCATCGGCACGTCGGTGATCGGATTGCTGATCCAGGTTCCGGCGGCGGCCAGCAGGTGGTTGCCCCGCACCAGGCTGGCCAGGGCCACCCCCAGCAGGGTCTGGAAGCCGAAGATCGGGAAGCAGCCCATGAACACCCCCGCCGCCAGCCCCCTGGCCCGCTGGCCGTGGCTTCCCTCCTGGCGCCAGACCCATTCGATCGCCTGCCGCAGCTTTCTCCTCGCCGCCCTCAGGGCCCGCGGCGGGGACAGAGACTGAAGGCGAAACGGTGCCATGGGACCAGTGACGCGGGGAGATGGCCCGATTGGCGCGAACCCTAACGGCGACACCATCGCTGCGATCGCCACCGCCGTCGCGGCAGGGGCCGGCAGCGTGGCGATCGTGCGTCTCTCGGGCCCGGCGGCCGAAACGATCGGCCGGCGACTGTTTCTGGCCCCCGGCGCCCAGCGCTGGGAGAGCCATCGCGTTCTGTACGGCCATGTGGTGGATCCGGCCGATGGCCGGCGGGTGGATGAGGCCCTGCTGCTGCTGATGCGGGCCCCCCGCAGCTTCACCCGCGAGGACGTGGTGGAGCTGCATTGCCATGGCGGCCTGATCGCCGTGCGGCGGGTGCTGGAGCTGGCGCTGGCCGCCGGCGCCCGCCTCGCCGGGGCCGGGGAATTCAGCCAGCGCGCCTTCCTCAACGGCCGCCTCGACCTCACCCGGGCTGAGGCTATCGCCGAGATGATCGCCGCCCGCAGCCGGCGGGCGGCTGAACTGGCCATGGCCGGCATCGACGGCGGCCTGCAGCGCCGCATCGGCGGCCTGCGGGAGCGCCTGCTCGACCAGTTGGCCGAGCTGGAGGCGCGGGTCGACTTTGAGGAAGATCTGCCCCCCCTCGATGGGGCGGCGGTGCGGGCTGAGTTGGTGGCGGTACGCGGCGAGCTGCAGCAACTGGTGGTCAATTCCCGCCAGGGGGAGTTGCTGCGCGAGGGCCTGCGGGTGGCCATCGTCGGCCGGCCCAATGTGGGCAAATCCAGCCTGCTCAACCTGCTCAGCCGCCGCGAGCGGGCCATCGTCACCGACCTGCCCGGCACCACCCGGGACCTGCTTGAAAGCGACCTGGTGCTCGATGGGGTACCGCTCACTCTGCTCGACACCGCCGGCATCCGCCCAACCGAAGACCGGGTGGAGCAGCTGGGCATCGACCGCAGCCACCAGGCCCTGGCCGGCGCCGATGCGGTGCTGCTGCTCTTCGATCTGCTGGCCGGCTGGACCGCTGCCGACGAGGAGCTGAGGGCCCTTGTCCCCGAGGGGGTGCCCCTGCTGCTGGTGGGCAACAAGCGCGATGCCCTGCCGCCGGGGGCCGCTCCGGCCGGCGTCCCGTCGGCACCGCCGGAGGCGACCCTGGTGAGGATCAGCGCCCTCAGCGGCGCGGGTCGCGACGGCCTGGTGGCGGCCCTGCTGGGCCTCTGCGGCGCCGCCGAGATCCAGGGCTTGCAGGTGGCCCTCAACGGTCGTCAGCGGGAGCTGGCGGCGGCCGCCGCCACCAGCCTGGAGCGCTCCCTGGAGGCGGCCGACCAGGGCCTGCCCTGGGATTTCTGGACCATCGATCTGCGCGGCGCCATCGCGGGCCTCGGGGCGATCACCGGCGAGGAGGTGAGCGAGGCGGTGCTGGACCGGATCTTTTCCCGCTTCTGCATCGGCAAATAGCCGGCGCCGGCGCCATCACGAAACGCTCACCCTGGTTGACCGCTCAACCGGTTGCGTCAATGCTTTGGCAAACAGGTACCACCGGGCGGATGGAAACGATCGACTGGCTCTGGATCCTGCATCCCGCTCTGGCCGTGGTGCTGATCTATCCCCTGATCGGCATGGTGGTTCGGCTCGGCATCCAGGCCCGGCAGCGCCGTGTCGACAGGGCCAAGTTGCCCCCGACCACAGGCCGCGACCATGCCGATCTGGGCCAGTGGCTCTCGGCGGGGGTGGTGCTGGTGGTGCTGGTGGCGCTCACGGTGGTGATCGTCACCAAGCAGCCAGCCGAAGGCTTCACCGGGGGTGGTGCCCGCGCCCTGCAGCTGCTGCTGGTGCTGGTGGGCACCGTGGTGTCCCTGCTGGCCCTCTGGCAGGTGAAGGCCAAGGGCTACCGGCTCGTCTTCGCCCTGCTCACCTGGGCGGGCGTGCTCGGGCTCGGCGCCCAGCCGGAGGTGTGGCGCCTCAGCGACAACCCGCTGAGCGCCGAGTTCTGGCAATCCCACTACTGGGCCGGGGTGGGCGTGGTGGGGCTGATGATCTTCTCGCTGGCCGCCCGCCCGGAGATCCTCAAAGACCTGCGCTGGCGCCGGCTGCACCTCACCGCGTCGGCCCTGGCAGCGGTGCTGTTCCTGGTCCAGGGGATCACCGGCAGCCGCGACCTGCTGGAGATTCCCCTGTCCTGGCAGAAGCCCACCATCTTTGGCTGTGATTCGGTGAAGCGGGTCTGTCCGCCCTTCGCCCCGGCAGACCCGGCCCCCCCTGTCGGCAGCTGACGCGGCTCACCATGTCTCCTGCCCTGGCGGCGTTCCCTGTGCTGTCCTTCAGCCCTGCCCTGGCGGCCCAGCTGCGCGGCTGGCTGGAGGAGGACATCGGCCGCGGCGATCTCACCGCCCCTGCCCTGATCGGCCGGCACGGCAGGGCCCACTGGGTCACCAGGGACGCTGGGGTGTTCTGCGGCGGGGTGCTGGTGGGGCCGCTGCTGGCGCTGCTGGATCCCGAGGCCTCAGTGCGGCTGCTGGTGGCTGATGGGGAGCCGGTGGTCGCCGGCCAGCGGCTGCTGGAGCTGGAGGGGCCGGCGGCCGCCCTGGTGGCGGCGGAGCGCACGGCCCTCAACCTGGCCATGCGTCTGTCGGGCATCGCCACGGCCACCGCCGACCTGGTGGCAGCCCTGGCTGGCACCGGTGTGCGCCTGGCTGATACCCGCAAGACCACCCCGGGCCTGCGGGTGCTGGAGAAATACGCCGTGCGCTGCGGTGGCGGCTGCAACCACCGCCTCGGCCTCGATGATGCCGCCATGCTCAAAGAGAACCACCTGGCCTGGTCGGGCGGCGTGGCGCTGGCCATCGCGGCGGTGCGGGCCTCGGCCCCTTGGCCGGCGCAGGTGATCGTGGAGGCGGAAACCCCTGCCGAAGCCGTCGCCGCCGTGCGTGCCGGGGCCGATGCGGTGCTGCTCGACGACTTCACCCCGGCGGCGCTGGCGGCCCTGGTGCCCCAGCTGCGGGCCCTGGCGCCAGCCTTGCTGCTGGAGGCTTCGGGGGTGCGGCCCGAGCAGCTGGCGGCCTTCGCCGCCACCGGCATCGATCTGATCTCTACCAGCGCCCCGGTCACCCGCAGCCCCTGGCTGGATCTGAGCATGCGCTTCGACCCCCTGCTGGCCTGAGCCGGGGCCTTGGTGAAGAATCGCCGCACTCCCCTGGCACCGGTGGCTCCGCCCCCGATCGGTTGCCAGAGTGGGCGGCGATGACCCCCGAGCCGACCCGCGTGCCGCAGCGACCCGTGCCGCATCCAGCCCTTCCGCAGCCAGCAGCTCCAGCGAAGGCCGTCCCGATCGGGGTCGCCGCCTGGGCGCGGCGCGGCGCCGTGGTGGGGCCCTCCCTGCTGCTGGCGCTGGTGGCGGTGCTGGGCAACCCCACGGCAGCCAGGGCCGAATCGGTGCTCGAGCAGGCGGCGCGCACCGGCGAGATCACCATGGCGGGTCCCACCGACATGGTGCCCTTCGCCTACCGCGATGCCAGCAAGTCGCTGGTGGGCTACAGCCTCGATGTGGCCCGGTTGATCGAGGCGGAGGTCTCCACCTATCTCAACCGGCCGGTGAAGATCGTCTACACCGCCAATGCGGATCCGCTGGCGGTGTTCCGTGACGTGAGCCGCGGTGATGTGGATCTGGCCTGTGGGGTCCAGTTCACCTGGGAGCGGGAGATGTACGTCGACTTCTCCATGCCCTTTGCCCTCTCCGGGATTCGCGTTCTCACCCGGCAGGGGGGGCTCGACGGCTCCGCGGCCTCCATGGCGGGCAAGCGGATCGGCGTGGTGAAGGATTCCCTGGGCAGCGCCACCATCGCGGCCGTGCAGCCGACGGCGGTGCGGGTGCCCTTCGCCGGAATCGAGCCGGCGGTGCGGGCGCTGCTGGCCGGCCAGGTGGATGGCGTGGGGGGTGATTCCCTTTTGCTCGCCGGTGCCCTCCAGAGCCTCGGCGGCAAGGGTTACGGCCTGGTGCCCGCGGAGCCCTTCTCCCGCTTTGCGGTGGGTTGCATCCTTCCGGAGGACAACTCCACCTTCCGCAACCTGGTCAATCTGGCCATCGCCCGGATGGTGCAGGGCTACCTCGACGATGAGCCGGCTGCCGTGGCCAGTGTCAACCGCTGGCTGGGTCCGAAGGGAGTGCTGGAGTTGCCCCCCGAGGTGATCAAGGCCTACTTCCAGTCCGTTCTGCTCAACTACGAACGGGTCAGGCCCCTGCCGGCCACGACCCCATCGGCGGTCGCCCCCACCTCACCTGCCCGTTAAGGAGATCCACCCCATGTCCATCACCTCCCGCACGGCCCTGCTCGGATTCTCCCTGGCCTTGGCGGCCCTGACGGCTCCCGCCGCCGGCCAGGCGGCCGTGCAGCCCACCTCGGCCACCGGATCTATCGAGCAACGGCTGCAGCGCATCACCGCGGCGATCCGAGACCAGGGTGACCTGAGCGGTGCGGATGGCGCCTCCGCCAGCGATCAGCGGCTGGCCTATGGCTTCGCCAACGCCGGCCGGGGCGGCTTCGCCAACGCGGCACGGGGCGGCTTCGCCAACGCCCACCCCTATTACGGCGGCGGCGGTGGCTTCCGCAACGGGGGCGGCGGTTTCGTCAATGCCAGGGGCGGGGGCGGCTTCGTGAATGGGGGCGGCATGCGCGGTGGGGCGTTCCGGAACTGGTAGGGCCGGCCAGGGCGGGGCGTTTCAAGCCCCAACGCTGCCGTGGGCAAGCCCGGAAACCACCCTTAAGGTGCAGCACGTTCAAGGCACTGCCCATGGATTGTCCTGCTGCGCCGGTTGCCTCCGGTTCCGTCCGATCCCGCCGCAGCAGAGTCCTGGCCCTGGGAGCCCTGGCCTGCCTCTGGTCCCTGGGGTCCGTGGCGCCAGCCAGTGCCGCCGACGCCGTGCTGGAGCAGGCGGCCAAGTCGGGCGAGGTGCTGATGGTGGGTCCCGCCGACAGCCCGCCCCTGATCAAGATCGGGCCGAAGGGGGAACCGGAGGGTTACGCCATTGATCTGGCCCGCCGCATCGACCGCCAGCTCAAGGCGGAACTGGGCAACACGGTGCGGATCCGCTTCGCCCCCGTCGACAACACCGCCGTCACGGTGGAGGCGGTCGCCAGTGGCAATGCCGGCCTGGCCTGCGGCGTGCCTTTCAGCTGGGAGCGGGAAAAGCTGGTCGATTTCTCCCTGCCGATCGGCCTCTCCGGCCTGAGGCTGCTCACCCGCAGCGGCAGCCTGGACGGTTCGCCGGCCTCCCTCGCCGCTCAGCCGATCGCGGTGGTGGAGGGGTCCCTCGGGGCCGGCCTTCTGGCTTCCCTCCAGCCCAGCGCCAAGGCGGTCATCTTCCCCACCCTGGCCCTGGCCGTCACGGCCCTGGAGCAGAAACGGGTGACGGGGGTGCTGGGCGATGCCAACGTGCTGGCCGGCCTGCGGCACCAGCGCCAGCTTTCCGGCATGGCCCTGGTGCCTGAGCAGCCCTATGTGAGCTACGGCGTCGGCTGCATCGTGCCGGAGAACAACTCCCGGCTGCTGAACGTGGTCAACCTGGCCGTTGCGGGCCTGCTCCAGGGCTATCTGGAGGGCCGCCCCGAGGCCGTGGCCAGCGTCGCCCCGTGGTTCGGCCCCAGCGGCGTGCTGGTGGTCCCCAGCGAGCGGGTCCGCGCCTTCTTCGAATCCGTGCTGCTGACCCGCGAAGGTTTCCATCTGGCGGCCCCTTCACCGGCAGCTCCCCGATGACCTCCTGCACCTCCGCCCTGCAGCGGCCTGATCGCCTCGTCCCGCTCCTCCTCCCATCCTTGGCCGCCCTCCGATGACGCACCACCCCCGTTCCGGTCTGTTCGGTTTCCTGCTCCTGCTCGCGGCCCTGGCCCCGGCTGGTGCTTTGGCCCAGGCGTCATCCCCCATGGAGGCCGCACCTGGGTCGATCGACGCCCGCCTGCGGCGCATCTCCCAGGCCATGGGGCAGGAGTCGCCCGGCCCGGAGGCAGCGGAGGGTCAGGCCAAAGCAGCCGATGGCCGCCTCGCTTACATCTTCGTGAACGGGGGCGGGCCCCGCTTCGGCTGGGGCAATGGCGGCTTCCGCAATGGCGGCTGGGGCAACGGTGGCTTCCGCAATGGCGGCTGGGGCAATGGCGGCTTCCGTAATGGCGGCTGGGGCAACGGCGGCTTCCGTAACGGCGGCTTCCGCAACTTCTGGTGATCGCCCCCGGTACCCCGCCGCCGGGCAATCCGGAGGGCTTCGGGCCGTTGCAGCTGCTGGTGGTCCAGCCCACCCCCTACTGCAACCTCGACTGCGATTACTGCTACCTGCCCAACCGGGACGACCGCCACCGGCTGCCCCTGGAGCTGCTGGAGGCGGCCCTGGAGCGGGTGCTGGAAAGCCCCTATGTGGGTGGCGACTTCACCCTGCTGTGGCACGCCGGTGAACCGCTCACCGTGCCGATCGCCTTCTATGACGCGGCCAGCGCCTGCGTGCGGCGGGCCCAGGAGCGCTGGCAGGGGGAGCCCCTGACCATCCACCAATCGGTGCAGACCAACGCCACATTGATCAACGAGGCCTGGTGCGACTGCTTCGAGCGCAACGGCATCGCCGTGGGCGTCAGCATGGATGGGCCGGCCTTCCTCCACGACGTCCACCGCCGCACCCGCACCGGCCTGGGGACCCACGCCGCCACCGTGCGGGGCATCGAGCACCTGCGCCGCCGCGGCATCCCCTTCCAGGTGATCGCCGTGATCACCGAGGAGTCCCTCGGCCACGCCGACGACCTCTACGCCTTCTTCGTCGAGAACGGCATCACCGAGGTGGCCTTCAACATGGAGGAGACGGAGGGGGAGAACCGGGTGTCCACCCTCAGCCGTCCCCATGCCGAGGCGGCCTATCGCCAGTTCCTGCAGCGGTTCTGGGAGCTGTGGCAGGAGCACCCCGAGCGGATGCGGGTGCGGGAGTTCGAGGGCATCTGCAGCCTGGCCCAGGCCGATGCGCGCCTGGAATGCACCGACATGAACAACCCGTTCGCGATCGTCAACGTGGATGCCCGCGGGGCGATTTCCACCTTTGATCCCGAGTTGCTCTCTGTGCAGACCGACACCTATGGCGACTTCGTGCTCGGCCATGTGCAGACCGACAGCCTGGTCTCGATCGCCGCCAGCCCCAAGTTCCAGCGCATCCTGGCGGACATGCGTGCCGGCACCGACCGCTGCCGCGCGGAGTGCGCCTACTTCGGCCTCTGCGGGGGCGGCGCCGGCAGCAACAAGTACTGGGAGCACGGCACCTTCGCCTGCACCGAAACCCAGGCCTGCCGCTACCGCATCAAGCTCACAGCCGATGTGGTGCTGGCCGGCCTGGAGCAGGCGCTGGGGCTGGTGGCTTGAGGCTCAGTCGACATCCATACAGAAGAGCCGCTGCGGTCAGGCAGCGGCTCTTGGATCTGTTAGCCGTGAAACGCCGGCGCGTAGGCAACCTGTCAAAGCAGGGGCTGGGTGGCGACCAGCCAGGGGCTGGTGGCTGAGGTGTCGAGGCCGGCGACGGGGAACGGCGACACCAGTGGATCGGAACTGGTGGGGTTGGTGGCGCCCAGGGTGGTGAGCTCAGCCAGGGCCAGAATCGGCTCGGTGCTGAAGCTCAGATCCTCGGGCAGGCCAGCCTCCAGGACTGATTGGTCGTAGGCGAAGTCGTCGCCTGCGGCCGGGGCGAGGCTGGTGCCGCCGCCGATGATCGGGTCGATCGCCTCTGTGGCGGTGTTCAAGGGCGCGGAGGCCAGCGGGGCGCCGTTGGCGTTGAGCATGAACTGCTGCTGGAGGAGTTGGCCCTCGCTGCTGGTGGGAGTGGCCAGGGTGTTAGAGGAAATGAAGTTCCACTTGCTATCCAGCGACCAGGTGCGGATTTGCCCGGTGGAGACCACCTGCCAGAGAATCTGGTTTTTGCCGTTGATGGTTTCAGCGGCGAGGATCTTCCTGTCGGCGAATTGGCTGGCCTTAAGTTGGGAGCCGCTGAAGCGGACGGCTGAGGTGACGCCGTTGATCCGAACCGAAACCAGATCGGTGCTGGTGTTACGTAGGAGTTGAACGGCACCGTTGGGATCGAGCACTTGGAGGGTTGTGTCGGTCACGGGGGGCGTGATGGTCGTGGGCGTTGTCGGGGGTTCCGTGGTCAGCGGTGTGCCATCGGCATCGACGACGAACAGTTGCTGGAGGAGTTGGCCCTCGCTGCTGGTGGGAGTGGCCAGGGTGTTAGAGGAAATGAAGTTCCACTTGCTATCCAGCGACCAGGTGCGGATTTGCCCGGTGGAGACCACCTGCCAGAGAATCTGGTTTTTGCCGTTGATGGTTTCAGCGGCGAGGATCTTCCTGTCGGCGAATTGGCTGGCCTTAAGTTGGGAGCCGCTGAAGCGGACCGCGGAGATAACACCGTTGACGCGAACGGAGACCAGATCGGTGCTGGAGTCGCGGAGCAGCTCAACGGTGCCGTTGGGATCGAGCACCAGGAGCGTGGGGTTGGAGGGCGGGGGTTGGCTGATGTTCGGAGGTTGGCTGGTGGTGGATTGAACCGCGCCACTCAGCATGTATTGACCGAGGCTGCCGTAGTCGGTGTACCCGGTGGGGGTGCTGGCGAAGGGGTTGCCGAAGCCCACCCCGTCGATGCCGAGGTAGTAGGTGCCAGCGTCGAGGTTGATGGAGAAGCTGGCTGTGGTGAGATCGGCCGGGTTGAAGGTCTGGACAAGGCTCTTGTCGGCCCGGTAGAGGCTCGCGGCGATGTCCAGGTTGGCGCCACGGGCGGAGAGGTATTCGGTGACGTAGCTGCCAGCGGTGCCGATGAAGGCCCGCGAGGCGTTGACGATGTTGAAGGACACCTGACCGGCCCCGGTCTCGAAGCGGAACATGTCGATGTCGGTGTTCCGCTCGATGATGCCGAAGCTGCTGAAGCTCAGGCCGCTCAGAGCTGTTGCCGTGGCGAAGTCGTTGCCATGGTCGTCAGCGGCATAGGTGAAGCCGTTGCCGTTGGTGATCGTGGCGAGGTCGTCCTGGGTGTTGTTGGCGTTGGTGTACTCGCCCTTGCTCCATTGGGTGAGGTTTTCGTCGTTGCCCAGCCAGGGAGCACCCATGATGGTTCCCCAGCTGGTGGGGCCGGTGCCACCATGGCCGCCGTAGTACTCGGTGGTGGTGCCGGCGCCGTCATGTTTCAGGCCGAGGGCGTGGCCCACTTCGTGGCTGGCGGTGGCTGCAGAGGTGTATTCGCCCCTGTTAAACACCAGGGCCACGTCATCGGTGCTCCAGTTGAAGCTGTTGTAGTAGGCCGTGCCGCCACCGCCGGCGTTGGTGATCGCTTTACCGGTGAGCAGGTTGAGGTTGTGGGTGAAGGCCACCCGGATGCCCCAGCGGTCATCGCCGGTGCCGAATTTGCGCAGGTTTTCGCTGCCGGGGTCCTGGGTGGTGACGTTGACATTGAAGGGCGCGAAGTCTTCAGCCACCCGTTGCCAGATCCGCTGGATTTCTGTGAGAGCAGTCGAATCGAAGCTGCTGTAGAAACTGGCCAGTTTCAGGTTGCCACCGTTTTCCCAGGGGGTGTTGTTGATGGCATAGCCGTCGAAGTCGAGGAAGATCGTCTTCGTGGCCGTTGGGTTGCTATGCAGCTGGAACACCTTGCTCAAATCCACCCCCGTGCCGAGGGTGGCGACGTTGCCCATTACCAGGGGAGCCTGGTCGGCGGTTGTGTCCCAGGCTTCGGCGCCGTCACCGCTGCTGACCGCCAGCACGGAGCAGGCCCTGCAGCCGCAACTGAGTCCCCTTGAAGAGGAGGCTGTGTCGGCGCCTGCGCTTGGTAGGGAATCGCTCAACACCTGATGACTGTTCAGAGCCACATCAGGGGTGGTGGCGATGGAGACACCCTTCTCAAAGACGGCTCCCTGGGCGCTTTGGGCCAGATAGTTGGATTCCAGCGACTCCCGGATAACGTTGGCCGAAAGGGGCGATGGGGCCGTGGTGCTGGCCAGAACAGATGGAATCAGCAGATTTGGCGTTTCAGCTGTCACTGCAGAGGCGTCAGCTAGAAGGGAAAGTGTCGTATCGGTGAAACGACTCGTTTGGTTGGAGAACTCAGGGAAGAGGAAGGAAGGCGATCGTTGGCCCCCTGCCTTTGTGGTGTAAGTCATGGCCAATAGAGGGTAAACAACAAGCGAGATCCATCCGCGCCCAAAGCATCCAACTGTTGCCAGATGGAGTCTCAGAGACATCTTCAGAGTCACTGCGCCCAAGTCACTGGGGTGGTTGACTCTGTTGCTGGGGGGGTGGTGATGGAAGGGAACCTTTTCCCCCACACACATCATCGTTCTGCAGCAGCCTGGCTGTCTTTGTGCTCAGGCCAATTCAGAAGGAGAGTTCTATGGCCAAGGCTGAGCAAGGGCTTAGGTTTTCACCGGAAGTCCTATGTGTTCGGACTCAAGAATCTTTGTATCGGCAGGCTGGCAGCCTGCCCAAGGCAAGCCAGCTGAGGCTCCTGTGACGCCATGCCTGGGCCTGGAATCGGACGGCAAGAGGGGTGGAAGAGGGGCAAACCGCAGCTGTACCAAGGAGTTTGCCTGTCCCACGGCTGGCCCGTGTAACCCTTTGTAAAGGCTTTCCGAAAGCTGAGGGCCAGCGCATCAACGGCCTAAGCGCCATTAAGCATTTCGGTGATCTGCATCACTTGTGCAGCCGTTGGCTCTTGCCCGTTCCATCCGTTGTCTTGGCGGGATGGTGCCATCCAGGACGCCTTCAGGCAAGGTCTCAGAGGGGAGGGGGTAGCCCAGTTTCCGTGGTGTCGTCGTCTTCTGGACCCAACTGGGAAAAGTAGGCTTCTGCCGGGGATGCCGTCCGTTGAGGGCCTCGGAGGCTGAACCTGGTGTGCCACTCCACCAGCAAAGGCACGTCTTGGCCCTTGCGCTGGGCGCCCATGGCGAAGGCGATGGCCAGGGCGAAGGAGGAGAGCATGACGCGCAGGCTGTCCCTGGTTGCCGCCTCGATGGCCTTGGGCGTCGGGGCCTGAATCCTGGCCTCCACCTGTTCCCTCACCTCCTTGAGGCGGGCGAGTATGGTGCGTTTGGTTTCCGGCAGCGACAGCCCCTGATCCTCGAACCGGATGCCGAGGCTGGGGGTCTGGATCGCCTGGAGGCGCGCTTGAAGGTTGTCGAGGCTGGTGGCCGTGGTGATGGACTCCTGCAACAGATCGAAGGTGCTGGTGGCGGCCGAAAGCTGGCGGGCGACATTGGCCCTGGCCGTGGCCACGCTCCGCCAGCCGGCATAGGCCTGCAGGGGAACGATGAGCAGGAAGCCGATGACGGCCACGATCGCCAGACGGGCCAGGCCGTCGCGCCGTCGTTGCAAGGTGGGATTGCCCGGATCGAGATAGGCCGCCAGGTGGAGCAGCCCGAGGGCGACCAGGGGAACCGTGGCCGAATCCAGGCAGGCGGAGATGAAGCGCAGTTGCCAGGCGGTGTCCAGCAGGCGGACGGGAAGAATGCTGGCCAGCAGGGTGATCAGGTAGACCACGAACAACGCGATCGCCATGAAGGCCAGCCGATCGGCGAGGATCGCCGAATCGAACTCTTTGAATTCCTTGTTGCTGGTCATCAGGAATGCCAGGGTTGAAAGCGGCTCTCTGGCTTGCCTGTCGGGGTGTCTGCGTGGATGTCGATGGGATGGGGCTCGAGGGCCACGGAACAGCAAGCGATCAGGCCGCTGAACTGTCTCGCAGCGGATTCACCCCCAAACGATGAATGTTGCCAGTCTGCCAACCGACCGGGCCTTTAATGTGTGACCGGTTATGACCAGGAGCGAAGACGCTGGGTGCTCCAGTGATCAAGAGGCCGGGCAGATATGGACGAATGAGCTGCTGAAAATGCAAGGTCAATGCAGCTTTGATTCCAGCCTCATGGATGGCGATGGAATTCAGGGGGTGAGGCGACCTTCGGGGGTAACGGCTTGGATGCGGCGCCGGATCTTCCGGCTCCAGCCGAAGGTTGCTGCGGCTCCAAGGATGGGCAGCGGGCCAGGAACTTCGTTTGTCGGGCCTTCATTCGGAATCCTCCAGAACGCCGCTCCTGTCACCTTTTCGCCGCCACTTTCCGTTTTCCCGTTGGCCTTTTTGACGTTCTGGAAGCGAAGGGCAATCTGGGCTTTGCTCCAACGATCGCCTGGCTCGAAGGAATTGAACAGGCCATAGAAGCGCTCGGCAACCTGGTCAGCGGTGGAGATACTCGCATCGTTGGATTTCAGCGAGAACTGAACCTTCACACTGCTTCCCCCAGTGATCCCTGTGCTGCCCGAGCCACCATGGCAACCGCTACGGCTGCTCATGCGCGCGCAGAAGTCAAAGTTGGAAAAGGGGGCGTAGGGCGCGGTGCGCAAGTTGGAGATATCCAGGGACTCCTGGGGATTGACGCGAATGCCCCGGTTGGAGTTTCCGAACACCCGGCCGTACCCGGAGGACAGGGGGTTGTAGCTCAGCAGGGAGATGGCTTCGCTGCCGTTGCCGAGCAAGGGTTCGTTGAAGGCGAATCCCACCAGGGTGCCGGAGGAGGCGCCTGAGGCCGGCGACGTGTTGGTGACGCCGAGATCCAGGGTGTAGGTGTTGCCGTTGCCCGGGTCCTTGCGGAAGTCGAAGGACATCTTGCCCTTCACGCCGGTGTTGTAGAAGCTTGTTCCGGCGATGCCGCTGTCGAAGATCACGTCGAAGGACGTCCGGGCCAGGGCGGGGGCCTCCAGCGCCAGCGAACCCGCCAGGCCACCAAGCAGCAGGAGGAGGGTTGTGGCTGGGACCCGCATGAAAGCATCCTTAATCCGCTTTCACCTTAGCAGGTAGTCTTTCACCCTGCTCAAAGTTTTCGCTCCTCGGGCCTCGACTCAGGGGGTGCGGGTGGGGTCGTCGTCCGGTGGCGCCAGCTGGGCGAAATAGTCCCCATCGGGGGCGCCGGTAGCTCCACGCGGGGGCCGACCGGCTTGCCGACGCACGCTCCAGATCGTCAGCAGCTCCACCAGCAAGGGGATGTCCTGTCCCCGCCGTTGGGCGGCGATGGCGAAGGCGAGGGCATAGACGAAGCTGGTGGCCATCAACCGGCCGGCGTTGCTGGCCACGTTTTCGATGGCTTCCGGCGGCGGGGCGATGATCCGTGTCTTCACCTGCTCCTCGATTTCGTTGAGGCGGATGAGCATCTGGCGCTTGGTTTCGGGCAGCGGCAGGCCCAGATTCTCGAAGCGGATGCCCAGCTCCGGTGACTGGAGGGATTGCAGGCGTGCCTGCAGATCCTCCAAGCTGGTGGCGGCGCTGATCGCTTCGCGGACCAGGGCGAAGTTTCGGTTGGCGGTTGTCTGTTGTGTCGTCAGCCTGGCCCTGGCTGTGGCGACGGTGCTCCAGGAGGCCAAGGCCTGCACAGGGACCAGCAGCAAGAACCCCAGCACAGCAAGAATCGCCCAACGGGCCAAGGCCTCCTTGCGTCGTACCAGCGCTGAATTGTCGGGATCCAGGTAGGCCGCCAGATGCAGCAACCCCAGACCCACCAGGGGGATGGCGGCGGCCTCGATCAGGGCGGAGCTGATGCTCAGCTGCCAGAGGGTGTCGAGGGGACGGAAGGGAATCGCCGTTGCGGCCACCCTGACGCCGTAGATGACGAACAGGGCCATCGCGAAGACCGAGAGCCGATCGGCGAGGACGGACGTCTCGGAGGGCCTGAATGGGGTGTCAGAAGCCATCTGAGATTCCAGCACCGTGTCGTGAACGAATCATGACATTGGCAAGATCTCTTCGGCGAAGTATGGAAACTCAGCAACACCGAAGAGAAAGGCAACTCATGAATAACTCTGTTCCAAAACGGATGGATTCAGGACGTTACGGCTCTTTCAGATCCAGTCACTGAGATGCGACGGCGTAACTTTCGGCTGAAGGCAAAGGCGGTTGCTGCCCCTAGGATCGGCAATGGGCCAGGCACTTCATCGCCAGGTCCCTGTGGAGGCAGGGAAGGGTATCCAGCCACTTTGTCGCTCTTGCCTGTTCGGCCACTTGATGTTGTCACGCTTTGGAAGCGGAGAGCAATCTGGGCATTCTTGTAGTCACCATCCTTAGTGAATGTCGGGCGTTTAAAAAGATCGTAAAATGATTGAGCCACTAAGCTGGCACTGTTAATGTTGGAAAGATTTGAGGCTAGGGTGAACCGAACAGAAGCTGTTTCGCCATCTTTAAGCCCAAAATCTGTATGTCCGCTACCTCCGTGGCAGCTATTGCCATCGTCACGCGCACAAAATGTAAAATTGTTGAATGGGGCGTAGGCGGCTGTTCTGGGAGTTGCCGTAGGAAATTTAAGAATTTCGTTATTATCAACGTTCACTTCTGGGTATCTGCTTGAGGTTGATGCTCCAAAAACATCTCCAAAGTTGGAGATTAATGGCTCATATTCAAGGAGTTTGAAATCTGGAGTTCTATTGGAAGCCCCAGGGACATTGAAGGCAAATGCCGTAAGGCTTCCGGAGGGATTGCCAGCAACAGGTGAAGTGTTTTGGATCGTCAGATCGAGGGTGTATTTGTTGTCGAGTGGATCTTTCTTTTTGAAGCTGAACGTCATTTTGCCACTGACTCCAGTGGCTTCAGAGCTGGTTTTCTTAGTGGTGCCGTCAAAAAGTACGTCGAAAGAGGTGAAAGCCATTGCAGGGGAGGCCCCTGTAAAAAGACCTGCCAAGCAGCCCAGCGCTAGCAGCTGATTTCGGCGGGCCGAGGCCAACATTGCAAGTAAATGAACGCCCCTTCACCTTACCACAGGTTTTGTCACCGTGCTCAAAGGTGGTTTAGCCAATCCTTAAGGCGGGAGGGCGGATTGGTGCCCCTGGCCGCCCTGGCGGCGCCCCTTCCGGCCGGATCCCTTGCCGCCACTGGGCTAGGGGGATGTTCGGCCAACGGAGTCGCTTCGGGGAACGGCCCCTTCGATCAGGTGGATTCCCTGACGACCCACCCGCTGGCTGGAGCGTGTTCTACGTCGCGCCATCGGCATGGGCGGGCGCCACTCCCGCGCTGGGCTCCGGCGGCACAAACGATCGCCGAGAAAGGGCCAGAGAGCTCGTCCCACGGATGGAGTCGGGACGTGATGCCGCTTCAGGGCTGCAGAGGAGCGGTGCAAGAAGCCCCTTGGCCGTGCCGTTAGCCGCCTGGCCGCGAAGGATGATCAGGGGGTCTGTTGCTGCCGCTGCCCCGGTTCACCGCCTCCATGCTTCTGATCGTCGAGGAACTCCAAACCCTGCTGGAAAGGGCTCTGAGCCGGGCTTTCCCCGAGGCGGCGGCCGCCGCGCGGGAGGCCGGCACGCCACTGGATCCCCAGCTCGGCCCCGCGTCGAAGCCGGAGTTCGGTGATTTCCAGGCCAATGGCGCCCTCGCCCTGGCCCGGCCCCTGCGCTTGGCGCCGCGGGCGATCGCCTCGGCGATCGTGGAGCGGCTGGCGGCCGACCCGGCCTTCGCGGCCCTCTGCCTGCCGCCGGAGATCGCCGGCCCTGGCTTCATCAACCTCACCCTGAAGCCGGAGGTGCTGGCCGCCGAGGTGGCTCGTTGCCTGGCCGATCCCCGGTTGGGGGTGGAGGCCGTGGCCGGCGGCGGTGCCCCGGTGGTGGTGGACTTCTCCAGCCCCAACATCGCCAAGGAGATGCACGTGGGCCATCTGCGCTCCACGATCATCGGCGACGCCCTGGCCAGGGTGCTGGAGTTCCGCGGCCATCCGGTGCTGCGGCTCAACCACGTGGGCGACTGGGGCACCCAGTTCGGCATGCTCATCACCCACCTCAAGCAGGTGGCCCCCGAGGCCCTCGACACCGCCGACGCCGTCGACCTGGGCGACCTGGTGGCCTTCTACCGCCAGGCCAAGGCCCGCTTTGATGCCGACGAAACCTTCCAGGCCACGGCGCGCGAAGAAGTGGTGAAGCTGCAGAGCGGCGATCCGGTGTCCCGCAAGGCCTGGCAACTGCTCTGCGATCAGTCGCGCCGCGAATTCCAGCGCCTCTACGACCGCCTCGACATCGGTCTCGAGGAGCGGGGCGAATCCTTCTACAACCCTTACCTGGAGGCGGTGGTAGCCGATCTGGCTGGCGCGGGCCTGTTGGTGAGTGATGGCGGCGCCCAGTGTGTGTTCCTTGTGGGGGAGGACGGGGCGGCCAGCCAGGCGCCGCCGGTGATCGTGCGCAAGAGCGACGGCGGCTTCAACTACGCCACCACCGACCTGGCGGCCATCCGTTACCGCTTCGCGGCTTCTCCCGATGGTGATGGGGCCCGGCGGGTGATCTATGTGACCGACGCCGGCCAGGCCAGCCATTTCGCCGGGGTGTTCCAGGTGGCCCGCCGCGCCGGCTGGATTCCCGACGACGGCCGTCTGGAGCATGTGCCCTTCGGGCTGGTGCAGGGGGAGGACGGCAAGAAGCTCAAGACCCGCTCCGGCGACACCGTGCGGCTCAAGGAGCTTCTGGATGAGGCGGTGGAGCGCTGTGAAGCCGACCTGCGCCGCCGCCTGGCTGAGGAGGAGCGCCACGAGGACGGGGCCTTCATTCAGGAGGTGGCCACCACCGTGGGCCTGGCGGCGGTGAAGTACGCCGACCTGAGTACCAATCGGATCACCAACTACCAGTTCAGCTTCGATCGCATGCTGGCCCTCAGCGGCAACACCGCTCCCTATCTGCTCTATGCGGTGGTGCGGATCGCTGGGATCGCGCGCAAGGGCGGTGCCGATGCCGCCGGCGCCGCTTTCCCCGCGCCCCTGGTGTTTGGCGAACCCCAGGAGTGGGCGTTGGTTCGCCAGTTGCTGCAGTTCGATGCGGTGATCCTGGAGGTGGAGCAGGAACTGCTGCCCAACCGGCTGTGCAGCTACCTGTTCGAGCTCTCCCAGGTGTTCAACCGCTTCTACGACCAGGTGCCCGTGCTGAAGGCCGAAGAACCGGCCCGCGGATCGCGGCTGGCCCTCTGCCGCCTCAGCGCCGACACCCTCAAGCTGGGCCTGGGGCTGCTGGGCATCACCACTCTGGAGAGGATGTGAGGCTGGCTGATCTGGCCAGATAATCCTCCTGAAGGATGTACATGCGTTTGACGTCGCGGTACTGGCCTTCGATGAAGAACTCGCCCACCAGGTGGCCTTCTTCGACAAAGCCGCATTGCTGATACAGGTGCAGCGCCTTGGCGTTGTCGACGGCGACAGAAAGGTAGATCTTGTGCAGGTTCAGGATGGTGAAGGAGTAGTCGAGGGCTTTGTGGACGCAGAACCGCGCGAAGCCTTTGCCCTGGTGCTGCGGGGCCACGATGATCTGGAACTCAGCCCGGCGATGAATGTAATCAATCTCGATCAGTTCCACCAGACCGATCAGTTCCTTGTCCTTGTTCTCGACGACAAAGCGACGCTCGGCGTTGTCGTGAATATGGCGCATGTAGAGCTCTTCCAGTTCGTCGAACGACTCATAGGGTTCTTCGAACCAGTAGGCCATCACGCTCCTGTTGTTGACCTGATCGTGAATGAATCGCAGGTCGCCCCGCTCCAGGGCCCGCAGGGCCAGCTCCGCTTTCACCACCGGATCTCCTGCGCACATGATCAAACGGTAGGGCTGCGCAGCAGGATGGCTGCCTAGCGATCCGACTCCGGCTCCGTGAGCAGTCCGACCCCAGACGAGAGCCCGGCCGTTCCCCCAGGCCCTTGGGCCCGCCCCGAGGTGGAATCCCTCACGGCCTACAGCGCCCCCCTGGAGGGACGCCGGGGCTTGCTGCGGCTCGACTTCAACGAGAACACCATCGGGCCCAGCCCGCGGGTGGTGGCGGCGATCCGCGCCATCCCGGCCGACCACTACGCCATCTATCCCGAGTACGACGGGCTGCGGGAGGCGGTGGTGGCCTCCCTGGGGGGCCGGGGCCTCACGCCGGCCCACATCGGCCTTTTCAATGGCGTGGACGGGGCCATCCATGCCATCTTTCACGCCTTCGGTGCCCCCGGTGAGCGCCTGCTCACCACAAGCCCCACCTTCGGCTACTACACCCCCTGCGCCCGCATGCAGGGCATGGCGATTGAGGCGATCCCCTACCGCCTGCCTGATTTCGACTTCCCCTTCGAGGAGATCCGCTCGGCCCTGGGACCGGCTGGATCAGCGGCGGCCCCGAGGATCTTGCTGCTCTGCAACCCCAACAACCCCACCGGCACCCGGCTGGCGCCGCAGCGGATCCTGGAGCTGGCGGCGGCGGCGCCGGCCACCCTGGTGGTGGTGGATGAGCTCTACGAGGCCTTCACCGGCGAGAGTGTGCTGCCCCTGCTGCTGGCGGCTGGGGCCAACGGCGATCCCTTCGCCGCGGTTCCCAACCTGCTGGTGCTGCGCTCCCTGGCCAAGACGGCCGGCCTGGCGGGACTGCGCATCGGCTTCGCCATCGGCGCACCGGCCCTGGTGGAGCGGGTGGGCCGGGTCTGCGGCCCGTACGACATCAACAGCTTTGCGGTGACGGCGGCCCAGGCCGCCCTGGCTGACCAGGCCTATGTGGACGCCTATGTGGCCGAGGTGCTGCGCGCCCGCGACTGGCTCCTGAAGCAACTGCGGCAGGCGGGGGTGCGCCACCACGCCGCCGGCGGCAACTACCTGCTGCTCTGGCCCCGTCGCCCCGCAGCCGAGGTGGAGGCTGACCTGCGCCAGGCCGGAATTCTGGTGCGCTCCATGGCCGGCAAGCCGCTGATCGACGGCTCCCTGCGGGTCAGCCTGGGCAGCAGCGAACAGATGGGCCAGTTCTGGCAGGCCTACCGGCGGATCGATGGGCTGAACTGACGCCTCAGAGAGGACGGCTCAGCGCAACACCTCAACCACCACCCCATCCCCC
The DNA here is from genome assembly GCF_024346455.1 of Cyanobium sp. Aljojuca 7A6. Lineage (GTDB taxonomy): Bacteria > Cyanobacteriota > Cyanobacteriia > PCC-6307 > Cyanobiaceae > Cyanobium. The sequence continues at coordinate 39,522 of NZ_JAGQCY010000005.1, read as the reverse complement.
AGCGGGGGCACCAGGCTGATGGAGCGGCCGCTGCTGCGCCGCACCGTGGCACCCGCCATCGCTTTGAGGAATGGCTCCACCGACCCCTGATCGCAGCCGGCCGGGGGCTTGCCACTGTTGTATTGCACCGGAATCACCCGGCGGGCCTGCAGCTCCCGGGCCACTTCGGCCGCTTCCTGGCCCGTATAGACCTTGCCGCCGCCGCCCACGCCGATGATCAGCACGTCCGGGCGTCCCAGCAGCACGCGATCGGCGGGGCTGAGGCGGCCGGCAGTGCCGCCGAGGTGAGCGATGTCGAGGCCGCCCTGGCGCCAGCGCCACAGGGTGGCGTTGCCGAAGCGGCGGCCCCCCACCCGATCATGGGGGGCGGCGATGCCTTCGATCTGCAGCCCGGCCAGGCGGTAGGAGCCCGGCTTGACCAGGAACTTGCCGCTGGCCACCTGGGCGCCCTCATCCTTCAGCAGGCTGCTGGCCAGGATCACATCGGCGCTGACCCGCGGTTCGCTCAGGCCGGCGGCGCAACCCACAGCCTGGAAAGGGTTGAGCAGCACCCGGGCTCCGCCCCCCTGGATCATCAGGGCGCTGTGGCCGAGGTTGGTGATCGTGACACCGCCACCCTTCTGGGCCATCGCCGGCAGCGGCAGGGTCAGTCCGGCTGCCAGGGCCAGACTGACCCCCAGGCGCAGGCCGCTGGTGGTGGTCCTGCAGGTGGGGTGAACCATGGAATTGGTCATGTGGCGCGAAACTAGCAGTGGGCCGCCTGACGCAGGAAATTAGCCAGCAGTTGGTGACCGGCCTGGGTGAGCACGCTCTCCGGGTGGAACTGCACTCCCTGCAGGTGGCGATAGTGGCGGTGCTGCAATCCCATGATCGTGCCGTCCTCCAGCCAGGCGGTGATCTCCAGGCAGTCGGGCAGGCTGTCGCGCTCGGCGATCAGGCTGTGGTAGCGGGTGGCGGTGAGGGGTTCGGGCAGGCCTTCGAACACGCCCGCTCCCCGGTGGTGCACCGGTGACGTCTTGCCGTGCATCAGCTCGCCGGCCCGCACCACCCGCCCCCCGAACACCTGGGCCAGGCACTGGTGCCCCAGGCAGACCCCCAGCACCGGCACGGTGGGCCCGAGGTCCCGCAGCACTTCCTGACAGACCCCGGCCTGGTCAGGATCGCCGGGGCCAGGAGAGATGAGAATCGCCGCCGGCTGGAGGGCCCGGATCTGCTCCAGGTCGAGGGCGTCGTTGCGCTCCACCCGCACCTCGGCGGCCAGGGGATGATCGGGGGCCAGTTCACCCAGGTACTGCACCAGGTTGAAGGTGAAGCTGTCGTAGTTGTCGAGAACCAGAAGCATGGGGATGGTCTAGACGCCGAGGCGGATCAGCAGGGGGGGCACGAGCAGCAGCAGGGCAATCAGCAGCGAGGAGAGGGCGGCGACGAGCACGGCGGCGGCGGCGCAATCCTTGGCGATGCGGGCCAGGGGGTGGAACTGGCGGCCGATGGCCAGATCCACCACCGCCTCGGTGGCGGTGTTGAGCAGCTCGAGCACCAGCACCGCCGCCACGGTCAGCACCAGCACGGCCAGGCGATCGACGGCCAGCCGCAGCCACAGCCCCAGGCCGAACACCACAACACCGGTGAAGACGTGGATACGGAAGTTGCGCTGGCTGGCGAAGCCGTAGGCCAGACCCTGGGCGGCATAGCGGAAGCTCGCCGGCAAGTCGCCGGCCACTTTCCAGGCCCCCACCCGCAGGCGCCTGCCGCGCCGCTGAACGTCACTGGTCACATCGCGCAGAGCCGGCGGTTGTTCCTCGGGAACGAGCATTGGCATCGCACCGCCGTTGGAGGGGCAAGGCGAACACTACCGCCGTTGGACGCGTCGAACAGCCTTTGTCAGGACGGCGACGCCCGCAGCAGCGCCGTCTGCCGCTCCAGCATCGCCGCCAGGCTGGCCTCATCGGGGTGGTCCCAGCCCAGCAGATGCAGCAGCCCGTGGCTGGCCAGAAACAACAGCTCCTCCGCCAGGCCGTGGCCGGCGTTGCGGGCCTGCCGCTGGGCCGTGTCCAGGGAGATGACGATGTCGCCCAGCTCCAACCAGGCCTCGCCGCACCCCTCTAGGGCTGGCGGCGCCTCCTCCTGGGCGGCGAAGGCCAGCACGTCGGTGGGGCCGCTGCGGTGGCGCCAGGTTTGGTTGAGGCCTGCGATGGTGGCGTCGTCGCAGAGTTGCAGCCCCAGGCTGTAGCCCGGCGCCCGCAGCGGGGCCGGCAACTCTGGGCCCAGCTCGGCCAGCCAGGCTCCGAGGTGGGTGCCCCAGAGCGTTTCGGCCAGGGCGGGATCCACCAGGGGGCTGCCTGGGACGGCCATGGCGGCGGCCCAGGCCCCCGGCTCCAGGCTGAAGGCCAGATCAATCTCCGGTGTTGACACCGCCGCTGGGTCTGTCATCGGTGTGCTCATCCGGGCAGGCTGGGCCTCCCCAGCCAGGCGATCAGCAACAGGAAACCGCTCAGCCCCAGGGCGGTGAGGCCGAAGTGGAGCAGGCTCTGACGTCCCTTGCGCACCATGTTGCGCATGGCCAGCTTCACGAAGCTGGGGTTCTCCTGGCCGGGGGCAGCGGCGCTGGACGTGGCGGATTCGGGCATCGGGTGGCTGGAGCAGGGGTCAGGCGGCCGCGTCGGCGGCGATCTCCACACCCTGGCGCAGCAGCGCCTGGATGAAGGGATCCAGATCGCCGTTCATCACCCCTTGCACGTCGGTGGTCTCCTGGGCGGTGCGCAGGTCCTTCACCATCTGGTACGGGTGGAACACGTAGTTGCGGATCTGATTGCCCCAGGCGGCCTCGACGATGTCGCCGCGGATGTCGGCGATTTCCGCCGCCCGTTGCTCCTGGGCGATCACCAGCAGCTTGGCCATCAGCAGGGCCATGGCCTTCTCCTTGTTCTGGAGCTGGGAGCGCTCCTGGGTGCAGCGCACCGCCAGGCCCGTGGGGATGTGCAGGATGCGCACCGCTGTTTCCACCTTGTTGACGTTCTGACCGCCGGCGCCGCCGGAGCGGGAGGTGGTGACCTCCAGGTCCTTCTCGGGAATGTCGAGCTTGACGTCCTCGTCGAGCTTCGGCATCACTTCCACCCCGGCGAAGCTGGTCTGGCGCTTGTCATTGGCATTGAAGGGCGAGATCCGCACCAGGCGGTGGGTGCCCTTCTCGTTGCGCAGGTAGCCATAGGCGTAACGACCGTCGATTTCGATCGTGCAGCTCTTGATGCCCGCCTCTTCCCCTTCGGAGAGCTCGTCCACGGTCACCTTCATGCCGTGGTCCTCGGCCCAGCGGGTGTACATCCGCATCAGCATCAGGGCCCAGTCCTGGGCGTCGGTACCGCCGGCCCCCGCATTGATCGAGATCACGGCGCCTTCCTTGTCGTAGGGGCCGTTGAGCAGGCGCTCCAGTTCCCAGCGGTCGAGGTCGGCACGCAGGGACTGCAGCGAGGTGTTCGACTCCGCCAACAACTCGTCGTCGGGTTCCAGGTCGTAGAGCTCAAGGGTGGCCTGGCCATCATTGATGCTGGCCCGCCAGGCGGAGAGTTGCTCCAGCTGGGCTTTGACGTCATCCAACTGACGCATCTTCTTCTGCGCCGTGGCCTGGTCGTCCCAGAACCCGGGCTGGGAGGCCAGCTGTTCGAGGTCCCGTTGACGCGCCTTCAGAGCCGGTACGTCAAAGACAGTCCTGGGCATGGCCCAGGCGATCGGTGAGTTCGGAGAGGTCGCGCTTGAAATCGGTGAGGTCGAGCACCGCAGCCAGCAGATCTTGTGCCACGACCGTATCAGGTGGGGCGTGGTGTCTCCCCTTAGGCTGGGTGAAGATGGCCGCGAGAGACTGGATGGAGATCCCAGGAGTCCCCCCAGAGCTGGCCGGGCAGGAGACCCTGGAGGTGAAGCCCCCCGCCAAGGTCGAGATCTACACCTACCGCTTCTCCTCCGATTGCATCCGGGCCAAGGGCCTGCTGGACAGACTCGGCGTTACCTACAACGAATTCATCATCGATGACGATGAGATCAACAAGGAAGTCATGATGAAACGCTCAGGCGGTCGTGCGAGCGTTCCCCAGATCTTTATCGACGGCATCGCCATCGGCGGCTATGTCGAGCTGCAGAAACTGAATGCTGCCGGCGAGCTGGCAACTTTCCTGCGACTGGCCGCGTGACCGGCGACCGGGAGGCCCAGTTGTTCGTGGTCGATCCGATCACGCGATTGCGGCCAGCCAAGGATTCCAGCGTGGCCCTGATGCAGGCGGCCCAGCGGGCGGGTCTGGAGGTCTGGGTCTGCACCCAGGCGGATCTCTCCACCGCCGGGGCCGATGATGGCGTCCACCGGCCCAGGGCCTGGGTCCAGCCGCTGCGACTGGCGCAGATGGCCGCCACGGCGGACGGATGGACCGTGCCGGAGCCCTGGTACGAGGCCGGTGAGCCCCGCGAGCTGCCGCTGGATCACTTCCGCTGGATCTGGATGCGCAAGGATCCGCCCGTCGACGAGGCCTATCTCTACGCCACCCAGTTGCTGGAGATGGCCGAAGCCACCGGCGTGCGCGTTCTCAATCGTCCGGCGGCCCTGAGGGCCTGGAACGAGAAGCTGGGCGCCCTGCGTTTCAGCCATCTGATGGCGCCATCCATGGTGAGCGCTCGGGTGGAGCAGCTGGCGGCCTTCGCCTCAGGCCATGAGGAGGTGGTGCTCAAGCCCCTGGCGGGCCGGGCCGGCCAGGGGGTGGTGCGGGCCGCGGCGGCGGCTCCCGGCCTGCGGGCGTTGCTGGAGCTGGTCACCCTCCAGGAAACGCTGCCCGTCATGGTTCAGGCCTTTCTGCCGGGGGTCAGCGCCGGCGACAAGCGGATCCTGCTGGTGGATGGGGAGCCCCTGGGCGCTGTGAATCGGCTGCCCAAGGCGGGTGAGTTCCGCAGCAACCTGGCCCTGGGTGGCGCCCCCGTCGCCGCCGATCTGAGCGACACCGAGCAGCGCATCTGCGCCGAGCTGGCCCCAGTGCTCCGGGCCGAGGGGCTCTTCTTCGTCGGCATCGACGTGATCGATGGCCGGCTCAGTGAGATCAACGTCACCAGCCCCACCGGGGTGCGGGAGGTGGAGTGGCTGGGGCGCCGCCCTCTGGCCGATCAGGTCATCGAGCGCCTGCTGGTCAGCTGAAGGAGGTGGCCAGCGGCAGGTTGAGCTGCTGCTGCAGCACCCCCAGCTTCAGGGCCACCTCCTGCAGTTCCCGCTCAGGGTGGGATCCCCGCACCAGCCCCGCCCCGGCTGTCAGCTCCAGCTGCCGGCCCCGCAGGGTGCCGCTGCGGATGGCCACCCGCAGATCCGTGTCGCCTTCGGTGTCGATCCAGCCGATGGGCGCGGCGTAGTGCCCCCGCTCGAACGGCTCGAGGCTGCGCAGCCAGGCCATCGCCTCACGCCGGGGCAGGCCCGCCACCGCGGGGGTGGGGTGCAGGGCTTCGGCCAGGGTGAGTGGGGCCTGGCCCTGCAATGAGGCCGTGATCGGGGTGTGCAGATGCACCAGGGAGCCATGGCGGGCCAGCCGCGGCCGCCGTGGCCGCCGGGGCTCCAGGCCCGCCTTCTGCAGCACGGATGTGATCGTTTCCACCACCAGCTCATGCTCGTGGCGGTCCTTGCCCGACTGCAGCAGGTCGTCAGCTGGTTCCCCCAGCGGGGCCGTGCCGGCCAAGGCATCGCTGCGCAGCTGGCCCTGCCGCAGGGTGAGCAGCCGTTCCGGTGAGGCCCCCACCAGGGCTTCCCGCTCTGATTGCTGCCACAGGAAGCGGCAGCTGCCGGGCTGGCTGCGGCGCAGGTGCGACAGCAGGCTGAGGGGATCGAGCGGACCATTCAGCACCAGCTGCTGGCGCACCGCCAGCACCAGCTTCTGCAGCTCGCCGCGCTCCACCAGCTCCAGGGCCCGATCCAGGGCGGAGCGGTAGCCCGCCTGCCAGTTGGAGCCATGGGCGATGCCCACCGGTAGGCCCCGGCTCGCCCCGGAGTGCCCAGAAGAGCTCAGGGCTTCGAGACGCTGGCGGGTGTCCCAGAGCTCCTCGGCCACGCTGCGGGCCGAGATGCCGCCCCCGAGGGCACGCTGCAGCCGCAGCCAGCAGTGGCGGCCCTGGCGGCTCAGCTGCCAGCTGGGCAGGACCGCCTGCACCCCCGCCGCGCCGGTGCCGGGCTGCAGGGGGCTCTCGAAGAAAGCGAAGGCCAGCAGCACCCGGGGCCGGGCAAGGGGGGGGCAGGGGGCTGCTTCCCGGGCCAGGCGGCTCAGGCTCAGGCTGCTGAAACGCTGGGCCAGTTCGAAGCGGCGCGGACCGCTCAGCTCCAGGCCATTGCATTGGCCAGCGGCGGCGATGCTGAGCCCCGGGGCGCCGTCCCAGAGGAAGCGGAAGTCGCCGCTGCCACCCAGGTGGGGCAGGGCGACAAGGGGGTCGAGGGCCGCCATCGGCAGGGCCAGGCTGAGCACTCCCTCCTCCTCCAGACGCCGGCTGGCGGCGGTGGCTGCCGAGAGCAGCGCGGAGAAGCTGGCAGGGGCCTGCACCAAGGGGCCGCGGGACCGGGGCGGAAGGCTGCTCAAATGTATGGGCCTTTCCCCGCCCAACGCCCGCGGCCCCCATGTCTGAGCCACAGGTCGTCGCAAGCCGTTACGCCGCCGGGGGCGTCGCCGCCTCGGAGGCCTCCTCTCGCGGCCGCCTCTGGCGTGCCGCCGTGAAGTGGCCCATGTACGCGGTGGCGGTGATGCCGGTGCTGCTGGCGGCCGGCTGGCGGCTCGGCCAGGGGTTGGCCCTGCGGCCCGAGCAGCTGGTGCTGTTTCTGCTGGCGGCGGTGCTGCTGCTGGCCTGGGAGAACCTTGCCAACGACGTCTTCGATGCCGACACCGGCGTCGACACCCACGGCAAGCCCCATTCCGTGGTCAACCTCACCGGCCGGCGCGACAGGGTGCTGTGGCTGGCCAACGGCTGCCTGCTGCTCGGCCTGGCGCTGATGGCCCTGGTGGCCCTGCGCAGCAGCGCCGTGGTGCTGCTGCTGGTGCTGCTCTGCTGCGGCCTGGGTTACCTGTACCAGGGGCCACCGTTCCGGCTCGGCTACCGCGGCCTGGGGGAACCCCTCTGCTGGCTGGCCTTCGGTCCCTGTGCCACGGCCGCCGCCCTGCTGGCCCTGGCTCCGGCCGGGGAGGGCACCGGCGGGGTGCCGTGGGGAGCGGCGCTGGTGCTGGGCAGCGGGCCGGCGGTGGCCACCAGCCTGGTGCTGTTCTGCTCCCATTTCCACCAGGTGGAGGAAGACGCCGCCCACGGCAAGCGTTCGCCGGTGGTGCGCCTCGGCAGCCAGCGGGCCGCCGCCCTGGTGCCCTGGTTCGTGGCCACCGCCCTGGCCCTGCAGTGGGCGCCCGTGCTGCTGGGCTGGTGGCCGCCCACGGCCCTGCTGGGGGCGATCGGCCTGCCGCCGGCCCGGGCCCTGATCCGGCTCCTGGGCGAGGAGCACCACAGGCCCGAACGCCTCGTCGGCAGCAAGTTCCTGGCCCTGCGGTTCCAGGCGCTCAATGGGCTGGGGCTGGCCGCTGGCCTGGCCCTCGGCCCCTGGCTGACGGCGCTGGCGGGCCGGTGAGCGCCCCTGTGGCCGGGGGAAGGCCCGAGGGGTGGCTGGGGCTGGAGATCAGGCCCTTCAGCTTCCGCCTGCCCCGGCCGCTGCAGACGTCCAGCGGCCGGCTGCAGGACAAACGGGGCTGGCTGCTGCGGCTGCAGGACCCCGATGGCGGCGTCGGCTGGGGGGAGGCGGCGCCGCTGGAGCCCAGCGAGACGCCGGCCGTGGCGGCGGCCCTGGCGGCCCTGGGCCCCGCCGTGGAACGCAGCGACCTGGAACGCAGGCTGCCGGCCCTGCCGCCCAGCCTGGCCTTCGCCCTGGGGGCCGCCCTGGCGGAATGCGACGGGGTGGTGGGAGCCGCTGCCGGTGGCGGCTGGCTCGCCGCGCCGCCACCGGCCTGGCTGCTGCCCGCCGGTGGGGCGATGCTCGCGGCCCTGGAGCTACGGCTCGCCGGCCCAGTGGCCACGGCGCTCACCGTCAAGTGGAAGGTGGCGGTGGCAGCCGATGGGCTGGAGCGGCAATGGCTGGAGCCGCTGCTGGAGCGCCTGCCGGCCGATGCACGCCTGCGGCTCGATGCCAACGGCGGCTGGGACCGGGCCACCGCCACCGCCTGGGCCGAGCGGCTGGCGCAGGAACCGCGGCTGGAGTGGCTGGAGCAGCCCCTGGCCCCGCACGACCAGGAGGGCCTCGAGGCGCTGGCCCTGAGGATTCCCGTGGCCCTGGATGAATCCCTGCGGCAGTGGCCCGAGCTGCGCCAACGCTGGGGTGGCTGGCAGGTGCGGCGCCCGTCCCAGGACGGTGATCCCAGGCCCCTGCTGGGCCAGCTGGGCCGGGGGGTGCCCCGGCTGATGCTCAGCACCGGCTTCGAAACCGGCATCGGCGTCCGCTGGACAGCCCACCTGGCGGCCTTGCAATGGCGCGGGCCGACGCCGGTGGCCCCCGGCCTGGCCCCGGACTGGTCGCCCAGCGGCCCCCTGTTCGACAGGGACCCGCAGCGGGTCTGGGCGGCGGCGGCCTGAGCCCCTGGCGGGGGGCCTGGAGTGGCCCTTAGCGTGGCCCTCCGCGGAGAGCCTGCGTGGCCGATCCTTCCTGGGCGCCCCAGCTGTTTGACCCCGCCCGGGCCGGCCCCGAGGCGGCGGCGGCCCAGCTGGAGCAGGCCTGGGGGCGGCAGCAATTGGTGGCCCTGGCGGGGCCCGGCCAGCAGGCGGACCTGGCCGGCGCCCTTGGCGGCGCCCCGGGGGAACTGGCGGACCTGGCACGGTTCGGGGCCGCCGTGGTGGTGGGCAGCGGTGGCAGCGCCGGTGGGCGTCACTGGTGCCTGCAACCCCTGGCCCACCTGCAGGCTTCCGCCGCCGCCACCGCCACCTGGCTGGAGGCCCTGGGGCTGGAGCCGGCCGCCTGCCTGCACCTCGACCCCCTGCCGTTGCACCACGTCAGCGGCCTGCTGCCCCTGGTGCGCGCCCGCCACTGGGGGGGCGAGTGGCGCTGGCTGGCCCCCTCACTGCTGCGCCGGCCGCAGGACTTGCCCCAGGCCTGCCCCCTGCCCCGGGATCGCCCGGTGCTGCTCTCGCTCGTGCCCACCCAGCTGGCTCGTTTGCTGGCCAGCCCCGAGGCCACCGCCTGGCTGGCGGGCTGCGCCGTGATCTGGGTCGGTGGTGCGGGCCTGCCGGCACCGCTGGCCGCCGCCGCCCGCCGCGCCCGCCTGCCCCTGGCCCCCTGCTACGGCGCCACCGAAACCGCCGCCATGGTGTGTGCCTTGCCGCCGCAGCGGTTCCTGGCCGGAGCCGCGGGCTGCGGTGAACCCCTGGCCGACGTGGCCCTGCGCCTCGATGGCGCCACCGGCGCGGTGGAGGTGCGCTGCGGCCGCCTCAGCCCCGGCCGGCTTGTGGCGGGCCGGCTGCTGCCCCTGCCGCTGCAACCGGGCGGCTGGTGGCGCAGCGGCGATGCCGGGCGGCTCGACGCCGAGGGGCTGGCGGTGCTGGGCCGCCTGGATGGGGCCTTGCACAGTGGCGGCGAGACGGTCTTCCCGGAGCAGCTGGAGGAACGGCTGCAGGTTGAGGCGGCCTGCGCTGGCGCAGGCCTGGAGGCGCTGCTGCTGCTGGCCCGGCCCGATCCGGAATGGGGGCAGCAGCTCGTGGCCCTGGTGCGTCCCCGGCAGGAGGGCGAAGGGGCGGAACTGCTGGAGGTGCTGCAGGCCCTTACGGCCGCCTGGCCCCCCGCCGAGCGGCCGCGGTCCTGGCACCTCTGCCCGTCGCTGGCCCCCACCGCCGCGGGCAAATGGGAACGGGGACGTTGGCAGCGGTGGCTGGACTCGCTAGAAGCCTTCTGAACGGCACCCACACCGATGACCGACAGCCAACAGGTCGAGACCAGCAACAAGAAGCTGGCAGCAGGGCTGCTGGCCATCTTCCTGGGATCGCTGGGCATCCACAAATTCGTTCTGGGCTACAGCAAACCCGGGCTGATCATGCTGCTGGTCACGGTGCTCACCTGCGGCTTCGGCGCCTCGGTGATGGGGATCATCGGGGTGATTGAAGGTGTGATCTACCTCACCAAGTCGACGGAGGAATTCCAGGCCCAGTACATCGACGCCACCCGGGAGTGGTTCTGATGCCGGCCCCCCACCCGAGGCTGGGCCTCGCCCTGCTGGTGGGGGGTGGGCTGGTCAGTTTCGTGGCTTTGGGGGCTACGCCGCACGATGGTCTCCATCCCCTGGCCCTGATGGGGGCGCTGCTGCCCCTGCAGTTGGCCGCCCTGGTGTGGGCCCTGCTGAACCGCCGCTAGCCGTCCGGCCGGCTGGCCTCCAGCCAATTCACGAGGCTGCCGGGCAGATCCGTACGCTGCTGGCTGGCTACCTCAATGGCTACGTGCCAGGTCAGACCGGTGGCGGCCTCCTTGCCGTTGTGCAGAAAGCGGTAGCGAATCTCGAAGCTGCCGCGATCGCGCTGCAGGGGCCGCAACTCGATGGCCAGGGGATCCCCGCAGACGAGCGGCCTGAGGTAGTCGGCGCTGATGTGCACGATCGGCAGCGCCACGGGCGGTGTCCGGCCCGGCCCGGGAAAGATGGCGCCGGACGCCACGCCGAACCGTTCCAGGCTTTCCTCGTAGGCCACATGGCACCAGCGCAGCAGCTGGTGGAAGTGCATCACCCCAGCGGCGTCGGTGTCACCGAAGCGCACCGTGCGGCAGAGCAGCAGCCAGTCCGCCGGGGTGCGTGGTGGGTTGGATGGGGACATCAACCTCCGTGGCGTCGCCGTCTTGCCCGTGGGCCCATCCTGGCGCCCCTTTGCCGCCGCCGGCACCTGCCCGTTGCTGGCCTCCCGGAACGCCCCTAGGTTCCGCGCAGTACGGAATGCCTCCCTTGGCCGCCGCCATCGCCTACGAGCCGCCCACCATCTCCAAGGCCTGGGCCGCCTTCCTGGCCCACATCCCCACGATCCTGCTGATCTGGGTGGTCACGATTGTCCTGACGGTCATCGGCGTTGTGGCCTCCCTGGCGCTCACGGCCCTCGGCGTCGGACTGTCCAGCAGCGGCGCAGGCGGTGATGCCGCTTCCGGTGTGGCGGCGGTCCTTGGCAATCTGGTGCAGCTGCCCTTCACGATCCTCTCCAATCTGGTGGGGGTGCTGTTCGTGGCTGTCCCGGCGATGCATTACGCCAGTGGTGAGATCATCGGCACCGAACCTGCCTTGCGGGTTCTGATGCATCGGCCCATCCGCTATCTCCTGGCCGGTGTCCTGTTCACGGTTGTGGCCGCGATCGGTTTCGTGTTCTGCATCCTGCCCGGCATCGCCGTCACCCTGGTGATGCCGGTGTATGTCAACAAAGTGTTTCTCACCGACAGCCCCATCCTTGAAGCCTTCTCCTCGTCATTTCAGGCCGTGTATGGATCAGCGAAGGGCCGTACTTTCGCTGGCATTGAACTGATCGCCTGGCTGCTGGTGCTGGTGGTGACGATTTTCACCTGCGGCCTGGGCTCTCTGGTCGCGGTGCCGGTAGCCACCTTCTACATCCAGAACGCCGCCTATCACCAAGGCGTGCTCAGCTGAGGGGACAGGACTGGACAATGGTGCCGCAACTGCTGGCGAAGGTGGTGGCATCCAGGTAATGCCGGGGGGTCTGCCTCAGCAGTTGCCAGGCGTGGGGGGCGCTCAGCAGGTTGAAGCGATCCGGATAATGCTCCTGCAGCAGTGCTCGCACCTGGGGGTAGTAATCAGGATTCATGCCCGGAAAAATATGGTGTTCGGTGTGATAGGAGAAGTTGAAATGAAGGGCGTCAAAAATGACTGGCATCTTCAGCGAAATGCTGTTGATGAGGGGGTCGTTGGTGTCGGTGGCCTGGCAGGCCATGTGATTGGTGTAGATGTAGGCCATCACCACGCTGTAGCCGATCCAGATGGGCAGAAAGTAGCCCAGAAGCAGGGGCACAGGGCGTAGGCCGATGAAGCCAATGATGGACGCGTGGATCAAAACGATGACGGCCAGTTCGATGGCAATCTGGCGCCTCTCCCGGCTGCTCACCTGAAAGGAGAACACCGGATAGCGCGTGGATCCATTGTTGAACAGCAGTACCGATGTCAGGTTTCGGAAGGCGTGCACACCCCAGGCTGAGGTCATGCCCACAGTCAGCCAGAACGGGTGCACTTCAACCGATGGCACAAACAGATTCTGGATCCATTTTCCCCAGCTCGCTGGCTGGTTGGCGTTGTAATTGCGATCCGGATCCTGTTCGGAATTGGTCTTGCCGTGATGTTCCCGGTTGTGAACGGCTTTCCACAGGGTCGGGGGCATCCACAGCAGGGCCAGGCCGAGCAACTGAACCAGCCAGCGCAGCTGGGGCTGGCGGATCGCCTTGCTGTGCATCATGTCGTGGGTGCCGAAGAGCATCACCACCACGGCGTTGCCCATCACCAGGGCGAAGGGCAAAAAGAGAAGCAGACCCTGCCAATGGCTGGCCTGAAGCTGGCGGGCCATGGCCCAGCCCAGCACCAGGATGGCCCCATTGAGGCTGAGGATTGTGAGGGTGCCCCTAACGGGGGTGAAGGCGTCGGCGGGGAGCAGGGGGCGGAGCTGTTTGGCGTAGTCGGGCTGGGCGATCAGAAGCTGAGCACCGGTGGGTGCTGCAGGGCTTGACGAAAGGGGCAAGGAATTCCTGGTGTGGACCGGTGAGCAACGGGGGAGGCCCATCCCAGATCCAGCGTAGGTCGGCCCACGGAATGGCCGTGGCGGTGGCGTGTTCGGTCGGATGCCGCCCCCGCCGGATCAGGGGAGCGGAAAGGCCTGCAGGCCGATGCCGTAGGTCAGCCCCATCCGTCCGGCCCAGTAGAGGAGAAGCAGCAGGCCGATGCCGGCGAGGTGGTGGCCCCGCAGGACCCTGGGCACGAGTCGGCCGGTCCGCAGGGCCTGCAGCGACCAGATGACCAGGCCGGCGGCCAGCATCGGCCCGAAGGCGTGCAGGGCCAGGGAGTCGTCGAAGCGCCCCACCAAGCTCGCCGCCGTGGCCCGGGTCAGGTAGCAGGTGGGGCAGGGAAGGCCGGTGAGGGCGCGCAGGGGGCAGCTGAATCCAGGCAGGCCTGGGTGCAGCCCCTTCAGCACCAGCAGGCCTGTCACCCCGAGGGGCAGGAGGGGGCCGCAGCGCTCCAGCCGGCGAATCCAGCGCCGACCGACACTGTTCACCGGTCGACGGAGCCCATGATCACGTCGATCGAACCGAGGATGGCCATGATGTCGGCCACCTTGGCCCCCTTGAGGATGTGGGGCAGGATCTGGAGGTTGTTGAAATCGGCGGCGCGGATCTTCCAGCGCCAGGGAGTGACGTCGTTGTTGCCCATGATGAAGACACCCAGTTCGCCCTTGCCCGACTCCAGGCGGCAATACAGCTCACCTTCGGGAATCTTGAAGGTGGGAGCCACCTTCTTGGCGACGTACTGGTAGTCGAAGCCATACCACTCGCTCTTCTTTCCTTCGGCCATGCGGCGGGCCTCCAGATTCTCGGTGGGGCCGCCGGGAATCATGCTGATGGCCTGGCGCAGGATTCTCAGGGACTGGCGCATCTCCTCGATCCGCACCCGGTAGCGGGCATAGCAGTCACCCTCTTTCTCCCACGCCACCGACCACTCGAAATCGTCGTAGCACTCGTAATGATCCACCTTGCGCAGGTCCCAGGGCACGCCTGAGGCCCGCAACATCGGCCCGGAGAGGCTCCAGTTGATCGCCTGCTCCTTGCCGATCACCCCGAGCCCCTCAATCCGCTTGCGGAAGATGGGATTGTTGGTGATCAGTTTTTCGTACTCATCGATCTTGGGGCCAAACCAATCGCAGAAATCGGCGCACTTCTCCAGCCAGCCGTAGGGAAGATCGACGGCCACGCCGCCGATGCGGAAATAGTTGTTGTTGATCAGTCGCTGGCCGGTGGCCGCCTCCCAGAGGTCGTAGATCATCTCCCGCTCCCGGAAGATGTAGAAGAAGGGCGTCTGGGCCCCGACGTCGGCGAGGAACGGGCCGAGCCAGAGCAGGTGGTTGGCGATGCGGTTGAGTTCCAGCATCAGCACCCGGATGTAGCTGGCCCGCTTCGGTACGGGCACGTCGGCCAGCCGTTCCGGCGCATTCACCGTGATCGCCTCGTTGAACATGCCCGCCGCGTAGTCCCAGCGACTCACGTAGGGCACGAACATCACATTGGTGCGGTTCTCGGCGATCTTCTCCATACCGCGGTGGAGATAGCCGATCACCGGCTCGCAGTCGATCACGTCCTCGCCGTCGAGGGTCACCACCAGCCGCAGTACCCCGTGCATCGACGGGTGGTGGGGGCCGAAATTGACCACCATCGGCTCGGTGCGGGTCTCGAGCTGGGTCATGAAGGAGGGCGGCTGACGGGCCGGGACCGAGTTGGAGCGGAGTCTAGGTAGGTGGAAGCCATGCGGGCCTGGCTCGGAGCCTGATCCGGGTGGGGCTCCGGCGCCGCTACGGCCCCGTGGCGGCGCGATCATGACCACGACCCTGACGGCCCTGCATGAATCCCCAGCTGCTGCGCAACAGCCTCAAGCTGGCGGTGGCCGCCTTCATCACCTCGGCTCTGGTGGAGCGCTTCGACCGCATTGCCTTCGCCTGGTACCCGCTGCTGGCGGTGGTGATCGTGGTCGACGACAACGACGATCTCACCGTGAAGGCCGCCACCGGCCGCATCCTTGGCACGGCGGCCGGTGGGTTGATCACCTTTCTGGTTCACAGCATCGCCGCCGGGTGGCCCGGGGTGCTCCTGTCGCTGTTGCTGATCGCCCCGATGTTGCGGCTGCTGGGCTGGCAGAGCGCCCTGAGCACGGCCGCATTGATCCCGGTGATGTTCCTGATGATCCCCGGCCACGCCGCGCTCAACTGGGATTACGTGTTCAACCGTGCCCTCGACACCTCGATCGGCTGCATCGTGGCCATTGCCGTGGGGCTGCTCTTCTGGCCCCGCAATGGTCTCCAGCAGCTCGAGGCGGCGGAGCTTGGGCTGGTGGCGATGCTGCGCGGTCAGCTGGCGGGCTACAGGCACTGGCTGGCCGGGGAGGCCCCCCGCCCGGGCCCGTTGTCGCCTGCCTCCCTGGGTGCTGGCCTGGAGCGGATGGAGACCCTGCTGCATCAGGAGCTCAGCGGGCCGCGCTGGCGGCTCCTGCAGGCGGGTGACTGGCGCCGCCGGCTGCAGCTCTGGCAGAGCCTGCGCCTTCACTGGCTGCAATGGGAGCGGTTGCTCCTGGCGAGCGATCCGCCGCCTCCCGATCCGGCCTGTCCCAGCCCGCTCAGCGTTGCCATTGAGGCGCTGGCGGCCCAATGCGAGGGGGGTGGCGGTGCCGATCTCCCGGTCATCCCGCTGGAGGACTGGACGGCCCTGGCCGCCGGCAGCGGCCGTTCGCTGCTCACCCTGCTGGCCCTGGCCCAGGAGCAACGCCCGCTGCTGGAGAGCGGTCAGGAACTCGCCCGCCTGCGTGGTGTCGCCCCATGCCCCTGATCACCCGCGTCGATCTGCGGCTTGCTCTCACCACCGGGCTGGTCAACGGCTTCAGCAGCCTCAGTGGCCTCGCCTTCGGTTACTACGCCCCATTGGCGGTGCTGGCGGTCTGCAGCGGCACCTACGGCTCCTCCCTGGAGCTGGGCCGCCAGCGGATCCTGGGCTCGCTGCTGGGCGGGGTTCTGCTGGTGGTCGGCGTGCGCGGTCTGCAGGGCCTGCCGATGCCCGTGGGCCTGGCGATCGCTCTGGGGTCGCTGCGGCTGATCGGCGGCGCCCTGGGGCTGAAGGTCGGTTACAAGGTGGGCGGAATGATCATGGTGATGGGCTGGATCGTCCACGACAACGCGCTCAGCTCCTGGCTGCCGCTGCGGCTGATCTGGACCGTCGCCGGCATCCTGGCGGCGTTGCTGAGCTTGCGCCTGTTCTGGCCGAGCCGCAGTCAGAGGGCCGTGCTGGCGAGTCTGGCCGAGCTGTTCGCCGGTCTGGCCGACGATCTGGAGTTCGAGGCCGCGGCTTTGCCCCCCGCGGCGGCGCCCGCCGATCCGGCGGCGGCCGCTGCCCGCCTGCGGGCCCGCCAGACGACCCTGCAGACGCTGCGCGGCCAGCGGCCGGCCCTCGATGTTGAGCTGGGAACCAAGCCCTCCCGCCATCCCCTCCACCGGTTGGTGGAGACCCTGGAGGGGGCCGGTTCGCGGCTGCTCAGCGCCAGCCGGGATCTCGCCGACCAGCCCATGCTGGAGGCTGATGCCGGGGCGCTGCTGGAATCGCTTCAGGCCGACCAGGCCGAGCTGTTGCGGGTGCTGGCGGCACGCCTGGCCCTCTGGAGCCGCCTGATCGGCCGGGAAGCGGGGTCCCTGCCGCCGCCGCCCGCCTCCCCCCTGCTGCTGCCTGCGGCCTGGCAGGGGCTCGAGGAGCGTTTCAACGATCCCCGGCTCGATCGGCTGCCGGCGGCGCAGCTGGAGAGGCTGGCGATCCGCTTCACCCTCGGCCGCATGCTGCACGAGGCGATCGAGACCGCCGAGCGCGGCTGGCGCCTTCTCAGCCAGGACCTCAACCAGGGCCGGCGGCGGCCGCGGCCGCTGCAGGCCAGGATGGGCTGATGGTGGCTTCGGGTTCCTTCGCGCACGTGCCTGTTCTGGCGGATGCGGTGCAGGAGGGCCTGGCCCCGCTGGCCGCCCTGCTGGCGGAGCGACCCGGCGGTGGCGTGCTGATCGACTGCACCCTCGGCGGTGGCGGCCACAGCGCCCTGCTGCTGGAGGCCCATCCCGCCCTGCGGCTGGTGGGTCTCGACCGCGACCCCGGCGCCCGGGTGGCCGCCGCGGCGGCCCTGGCCCGCTTCGGTGACCGCGTGCACATTGAGGCCGCCAACTTCGCCGACCACCTCCCCACCGAGCCAGCTCTGGTCGTGCTGGCCGATCTGGGGGTCAGCAGTCCCCAGCTGGATGAGCCCAGCCGGGGCTTCAGCTTCCGTGCCCCCGGCCCCCTGGACATGCGCATGGACCCGGAGGCTGGCGAGACGGCCGCCCAACTGATCGACCGGCTGGGGGAGTCGGAGCTGGCGGATCTGATCCATGCCTACGGCGAGGAGCGGCTGTCACGCCGCATCGCCCGGCGTCTGGTGGCCGAGCGCCCCTGGGCCGGCAGCGGTCGCAGCACCGCCGACCTGGCCTATGCCGTGGCCGGGTGCTTCCCTCCCAAGGCGCGCCACGGCCGCATCCATCCGGCCACCCGCACCTTCCAGGCCCTGCGGATCGCTGTCAATGACGAGCTGGGGGCCCTCGACCAGCTGCTGGCTCAGGCCCCCGACTGGCTGGTGCCGGGTGGGCTGCTGGCGGTGATCAGCTTCCACTCCCTGGAAGACCGGCGCGTCAAGACGGCCTTCCTCACCGATCCCCGCCTGGAACGGCTCACCCGCAAACCCTTGGTGGCCAGCGAGGAGGAGGAGCTGGCCAACCCCCGCAGCCGCTCGGCCAAGCTGAGGCTGGCCCGCCGCGTGGCCTGATCCTGCCGCCATGACCCCGGCCAGCCTGCCAACGCTCGATCGTGTCGATCTGCTCTGGTGGCTCGCCCTGCTGATCCAGGCCCTGGCCATCCCCGGCACCGTGCTGCCGGTGGCGCCTGGCCTCACCCTGCTGCCCCTGGGTGCCTTGCTGTGGTGCTGGGCCGTGGGCTGGGCCGCCGGCTGGCCGGCCCTGCTGCTGGGTGTCGTGCTGCTTGCCCTGGGTTGGGGAGCCGAGGCCCTGGGCCTGCTGCTCGGCCCGGCCCGGCTGCAGGCCACCCGCTGGAGTTATGTCGGTGCCGGCCTGGGTCTGGTGGTGGGCCTGCTGGGGCTGCTGCCGGCCCTGCCGGTGGGTGGGCCCCTGCTTGGCGCCCTTGTTGGGCCCCTGCTCGGGGCCAGCCTCGGCGAGCTGCTCACCGCCCCGCCCTCCCTTGGGCCGCCGGGCCTGGGGCGGCTGCGCCGCTCCCTGCTGGTGGGTTTGGCGGTGGTGGCCGGCATGCTGGTCAGTCGCCTGGCCCAGCTGCTGCTGGCTGTGGTGGGAGTGTTGGGGTTCGTGCTGCTCACCGCAGGCCCCTTCGCCACCCGCCTGGCCGCCTGAGGCGTCCGGCTGCGTCGCCCTCAGCGGCTGGGGTGGGGCGGCAGGGGATCGACGCCACCGCTGGCCAGCACCAGCTGCCGGTAGGCCGCCGTGGCGATGCAGACCACCAGGGGCCAGGCCACGAAGCCCCCCACCAGGCAGGCCAGCAGACCGAGCAGCAGCAGCAGGCCCTCGATCAGGGTGAGCAGCAGCACCATCAGCCAGCTGGGGTCCACCAGGGACCGCCCCCGTTCCAGGGCGGTGCGGGAGCCGGCCCGCTCGAACAGCACGATCTGGGTGAGGAAGCTCTGGTTGATCGCCAGATAGATCACGCCCAGCAGCAGCACCCCCAGCAGCAGGGCGAACACCACCGCCAGGCTCAGGCCCAGCACCTCCACCAGGGTGCGGCTGAACGGCACCAGCTGGTCGGCGTAGAACCCGAGCAGCGCCAGGGGGCCACCCACGAGGAGCAGCAGGCCGATCAGCGGCACGAGCACCACAGCCGCCAGCAGCAGCCAGGCCCGCAGCAGCCGCCCGAACACCTCGCCATCCCAGCGCATCAGCTGCCCCAGGGAGGGGTGGCCGCCCTGGATGGCGCTGCCGGCGCCACGCACCAGCCCGATGGCACACCAGAGATTGAGCAGCAGGTTCGCCGTCAACCCGATCAGGTACAGCAGCCAGTCGAGGGGGTCGGTGGAGGCCACGCCTCCGTTGCTGATGTGGCTCTGCAGGGGCTGGATCAGAAACTGGAGCGCGATCACCACCAGGGGGAAGCCCACGAAGGGCCCCGGGCTGCGGCTGAAGGCCCGCCAGCCCTCCTGGAGGGCATCACCGAAGTTGAGCCGGGGCCCAGGGCGCCCGACGGGTGCGCGCATCAACGCAAGGCCATAGACCCCGAAAGCTAGGCAGGCACTCGCAAGTCCGCCACCGCGGCGCCAACGGCGGCCACGGCCACGTCGATGTCGGCCGCCGTCGTTCCCCGCCCCAGCCCGAAGCGGACCGTGGCGCCAGCGGCGCGGCGGTCGAGGCCGAGGGCGGCCAGCACGTGGGAGGGGCTGCCCTGGCTGCAGGCCGAACCGCTGCTCACCGCCACGCTGCGGCGCAGTTGCCGGTGCAGGCGGGTGCCGTCCACCCCCTCCACCGTGACGCTGAGGCTGTGGGGGAGGGTATGGAGCGGGTGGCCGTTGCGGCGTACACCGCCGAGGGCCTCCAGCTCTTCCCACAGGCGGTCGCGCAGGGCCCCAAGGCGTGCGGCCCGCTCCTGACGGTCGGCCAGGGCGCCGGCCACGGCGGCGCCGAGGCCCACGATCAGGGGCACCGGCAGAGTCCCGCCCCGCAGGCCGCCCTCCTGGCCGCCGCCGAGCTGCTGGGGGGCCAGGGGCACCCCCGGGCGCCGCAGCAGGGCGCCGACCCCCTTGGGGCCATAGAGCTTGTGGCCACTGAGGCTGAGCAGGTCGATGCCGAGGTCCGCCATGGCCAGGGGGATGTGGCCCACCGCCTGGGCGGCGTCGCAATGGAACAGCACCCCCCGCTCACGACAGACGGCACCGATGTCGGCCAGGGGCTGCAGCACGCCGATCTCGTTGTTCGCCGCCATCACCGACAGCAGCAGGGTGTCGGGGCCCAGGGCCTCGGCGAGCCGCTCGGGGGCGACCAGGCCATCGGCCCCCACCGGCAGCACGGTGAGCGGAAAGCCGTGGCGCTCCAGCCAGGCCAGGGGCTCCAGCACGGCCCGATGCTCGCTGGCCAGGGTCACCAGCCGGCGGCGGGGCTCCCCCCGCTCCAGGGCCGCCTCGGCCACTCCGCGCAGCGCCAGGTTGTTGGCTTCGGTGGCGCCGCTGGTGAAGATGACCGCGTCGCTGTCCATGCCCAGCGCCTGGGCCACCCGGTCCCGGGCGATGTCCACGGCCGCTCCCGCTTCCAGGGCCGGCCGGTACAGGCGGCTGGAGGGATTGGCGGCGTTCTGGGTCCACCAGGGCGCCATCGCCGCCAGCACCGCCGGATCGCACGGCGTGCTCGCGTGGTGGTCGAGGTAGGTCAGCATGGGGCCATGCTGAACCGTCCTCGCGCCACCGGTGCCTTCCCCCTGCGGCTGGGTCCTGCGCTACCCCTGGCCTTGCTGGCGACGTTCTCCCTGGCGGCTGTCTCCGTGGCTGTGGTCACTGCGACGGTGGCCTGGCCTGCGGCCGCCCAGGAGGACTCCCGCAGCAACGCCGAGAACCGCCCGCCGGGCTTTCAGCTGCTGCTGGACCGGGTGACCCACCGGGGCCGGGAGGTGGTGGGTCTCTACGGCCTGGTGAGCGAACCCAACCAGCCGGGGATGTGGCGCGTGCAGGTGTGGGAGGAGCTCGATGACCGGGTCACCGTGGCCACCGACAAGATCGGCTGCAGCCTCACCAGCCCCCTGCGGATCACCGGCACCGCACGCCGGCTGATCATCCGCGAGCTCAATCCCGGCGGGGTCATCACCCCCTCCAACCGTCTCGACCACCTCATGTGGTGGGCCGTCTGCGTGCCCGCCCAGGCCGGCAAGGACCCCGCCACACTCGGCCCCCTGGCCCGTCAGCTCGGCTACAGCGGCCTGTTACGAGAGAAAGAACAGGTGGTGGTCGGTCCCGGTCGATAGATTTGCCCCATGAGCCAAGATCCATCCGCCGCCGACGGCCCCATCTCCGAGCCGTCCGGGACGGAGGAGGCACTGGAAGTCTCCGCCAGCACCCCGGTGCGGCTGCTGCTGGTGGACGACGAGCCGGGGCTGCGCACGGCGGTCAAGGCCTACCTGGAGGACGAGGGCTTCGCCGTCACCACCGCCAATGACGGTGAGGAAGGCTGGACGGCGGCCCAGGCCCAGATGCCCGATGTGGTGATCACCGACGTGATGATGCCCCGCTGCGACGGCTACGGCCTGCTGAAGCGGCTGCGGGCCGATGAGCGCCTTGGGGGCACGCCGGTGATCTTCCTCACCGCCAAAGGCATGACGGCTGACCGCATCGCCGGTTTCCAGGCCGGCGCCGATGACTACATCCCCAAGCCGTTCGACCCGGATGAACTGGTGGCCCGGGTGCGCAACGTGGTGCGTCGCCAGGAGCGGCTGCTGGCGGAGGCGGCCCGCTTCGCCGATGCCGACATCGGTGCCATGGCCCGTCAGATCACCGAGATCCGTTCGATGCTGGGGGGCGGTGGCGCCAGCGGCGCTGGCGGCAGTGCCCGCAAGCCCGTCACTGAGGTCAAGCTTGATTTCACCCCCCGCGAGGCCAGCGTCCTGCAGCTGGTGGCGGAGGGAATGATGAACAAGGAGATCGCCCGCCGGCTGGAAACCTCGATCCGCAATGTGGAGAAGTACGTGAGCCGGCTGTTCATCAAGACCGGCACCGCCAGCCGCACCGAGCTGGTGCGTTTCGCCCTCGAGCACGGGCTGGTGGATTGAGGTCCGCCACCTCCCACCGCTGAGCCAGGAAGCGGGCTGGCTGCCGGCCCAGCGCAACGACGGCTGGACCTACCGCGACCGCGTTCCCCCCGGCGGAGCCGGAATGCGCGTCGTGGCCTACTACGCCGGCCGTTACCCCCACTCCGGAGCGGCCGATTGGCAACGGCGCCTCGACGCCGGCGAGATCAGCCGCAATGGTGAGCCGCTGCGGGCTGAGGCGATCCTTGCCACGGGCGACCGGCTGCTCTGGCGGCGTTCCCCCTGGCAGGAGCCCGCCGTGCCGGTGGGTTGGGGGGTGATCCACGACGACGGCGATCTGCTGGTGATCGACAAGCCCAGCGGCCTGCCCGTGCTGCCAGCCGGAGGATTCCTGGAGCACACCGTGCTGCGGCTGCTGGAGCGCCAGAGCGCCGCCGGGCCGGCCGGGGCGCCGCCACCGCGACCGGTGCACCGGCTCGGCCGCTTCACCTCCGGCCTGCTGGTCTGCGCCCGCCGCCCGGCCACCCGCGCCTGGCTGAGCCAGCGGTTGCGGGACAGCAGCGCCGCGGGTGAAGGCGAGGCCCCGTCCTGCCGCAAGCTTTACCGCACGCTGCTGCTGCCGGGGGGCCTCCAGCTGGAGCTGGGCGAAGCCCTGCCGATCACCATCGCCATCGGCCGCCGGGCCCACCCGTTGCTGGGGACGATCTGGTGCGCCGCCCCGGACGGGCTGGCCGCGATCAGTGAGCTGACCCTGCTGCGGCGCCATCCGGACGGGGATCTGGCCCAGGTGGAGATCGCCACGGGCCGGCCCCACCAGATCCGCATCCACTGCGCCGCCATCGGGGCGCCGCTGCTGGGGGATCCCCTCTATCTGGCCGGGGGATCGGCCCGGGCGGAGGTGCTGCCGGGGGAGGGGGGCTACCGGCTGCATGCCCATCGCCTGGCTCTGGCGGGACCCGACGGGGCCAGCCTCACCTGGGAGGCGCCCCTGCCGAAGTGGGGCCAGGGCGGCTGAGCGCCGGCTCAGCCGCGCTCGAAGGCGATCAGGCGGGAGAAGTAGAAGGGGGCCTGGTTGAGGCTGCGGTGGACGGGGTGGAAGCCGGCCGCGGCCGCGGCCGCCACGATCCCGTCTTCGCGCAGGGTGTAAGCGCGGGTGGTCTTGCTCGGCCCGGGGAACAGCTGGCCGATCTGCTTGAGCACCGCCAGCAGCGGCGTGTAGGGGGCGAAGCTGACGATCAGCTGGTGCTCGGTCATGGCCGCCAGGTGCCGCACCATCGCCTCGGCCGCCGCCTGGGGGTAGTGGATGAAGACATCCAGGCAGATCACCGTGTCGTAGCTGCCCTGGAGGCTCTCCAGATCGGAGGCGCTGAAGCTCAGCCGCTCGGAAGCCAGACCGGCCTCGGCGGCGCGGCGGCTGGCTTCGGCCACCATGGCCGCCGAAAGGTCACTGGCGGCGATCGAGCCGGCCCCGAGGGCCGCCAGGGGCAGGCTGAGGCTGCCCACACCGCAGCCGGCATCGCAGAAGCTGCGGCTCGACAGGTCGCCTTGCTGTTGCAGCCAGGCCAGCACCGCGTCCACCGTTTTCTGGTGGCCGATGCGGATGTTGCGCTGGACCCGGTTCACCTCCTCGCTGTCGCTGTAAATGCGGTTCCAGCGCTCGAAGCCGGTGCTTTCGAAGTACGCCTGCACCTCGGCCTTCTCGGCCTGCGTCTCGGCCTGTACCTCGGCGGGCGCGGGGGGTTGCAGTTCCGGGGGCATGGGGCGCAGGGCCGTTCTGGTGGGCCGGATCCTAGGGAGTTGGGGCCAGGGGCACCCCCTGGGGCTCGCCGGCCGCCGTGTCCGGGCGCCGCCAGCGCAGGCTGCCGTCCGCTGTGCTCCAGCGCAGGGTGTCCCCCAGGGGCATCCCCAGCAGCAGCAGCTCCAGCGGCCGTCGCTCCCCCAGCAGGCGCCGGGGGGCGAGGGTGGCGGCGGCGATCGAGGCTGGTACCAGGCCGCTCCAGCCGGCCAGCCGCCGCACCCCCTCCAGCAGCGGCAGGGTGACCCCGGCCAGGGTGCCGTCCTCCAGCCGGCAGCTGCCGTCCTGCACCAGCAGGAGCCGTTCGTCCCAGCGGTGGGTGCCGTCGGCGAGCCCGTAGGGGGCCAGGGCATCACTGACGATCACCAGCTGGCGGGGCGCCAGCCGCTGCAGCAGCACCGCCATGGTCGGAGCCACGTGGACGCCGTCGGCGATCAGCCCCAGGGCCACCTCCCCCTTGAGCAGCGCCGCAGCGACGGGCCCCGGGGCGCGGTGGTGCAGCCCGGCCATGGCGTTGAAGCTGTGGGTGAGCATCCCCACCCCCCGCCCGAAGGACTGCCGGGCCTGCTCCTCATTGGCGCCGCTGTGGCCCAGGCTCACCACCACGCCGGCGGCCTGCAGATCGTCGATCACCTCGGAGGCGCCCTCCAGTTCCGGCGCCAGGGTCATCAGGGCGACATCGGCCTCGGCGCCCCCCTGGAAACCGGCGATCAAGGCGTCGAGGGCGGCCCGGCTGGGGACCTGCAGGTGCTGGGCCGGGTGGGCACCGCGTCGCTCCGGCGCCAGGAACGGCCCCTCCAGGTGGGCGCCCAGCAGCCGGCAGTGCCCCGGCCGGTGCCGGCGGCGGGCCTCGGCCAGCACCGCCAGGGCCTGGCGCAGGGCCTGCGGGGCGCAGGTCACCAGGGTGGGGCAGATGGCTTCCACCCCATCGCGCCAGAGCAGCTGCAGCAGCGCATGCAGGCGGGGCAGATCCCCATGGGTCAGTTCGGGGAAGGCCAGGCCCAGGCCGCCGTTGATCTGCAGATCCACCCCCCCCGGGGACAGCCAGTCGCCGCCCCAGTCCTCGCCGGCGGCCCGGCTCCCCGGTGGCATCGGCCGCACCCGGGCGATCAGCCCGTCGCCGTCGACACCGACCCGCCAGCAGCCCACGTGCCTGCGCCCCTCGGCCTCGTCGCAGGCCGGTTCGTCGCCCGCCAGTCGCAGGTTGGTCAGCCAGCGCATCCGGGCAGCCGCGGGACGGGACAATGCCATCCTCGCCGTCCCCGTTCCATGGATCCGACTCCTCCTGCTTCGGTGCCTGCCCCACGGCCCCGTGTCGCGGTCGTGATGGGCAGTGATTCCGACCTGCCGACGCTGGAGCCGGCCGTGCGGATCCTGGAGCAGCTGGGGGTGGCCAGCGAGGTGCGGGTGCTCTCGGCCCATCGCACCCCATGGGAGATGGCGGCCTTTGCTGAGGCCGCCGCCTCCCGAGGCATTCGCGTGATCATCGCCGGTGCCGGCGGTGCCGCCCACCTGCCCGGCATGGTGGCGGCCTTCTGCCTGCTGCCGGTGATCGGTGTGCCCGTGCGCAGTCAGGCCCTCTCCGGGGTGGATTCCCTGCACTCCATCGTGCAGATGCCGGCCGGTGTCCCGGTGGCCACGGTGGCCATCGGCGGCGGCCTCAACGCCGGCCTGCTGGCGGCCTCGATCCTGGCCATCGCCGATCCGGTGCTCGCCGAGGCCCTGGAGGCTTACCGGCGCGGACTGCATGACCAGGTGGTGGCCAAGGATGCGCGCCTGCAGACCCTGGGCAGCGCCGCTTACCTGGAGTCGATGGGTCAGGCCTGAAGCGCTGGCCGTCCCCGGCCCGGCAGGCCAAGCTGGATGGCGTTCGTCGATCCACCGGGGCCAAGCCCGGCTCCCGCTGATGCTCGAGCGGCTGGTGCTGCCCCCCTGGCTGCGGTTCTCCCTGGCCCTGCCCCTGCTGGTGCTCAACCTGTGGGTGCTGCGCCAGTTGCTGGTGCCCCTGGCGCCGTTCCCGGCACTGTTCCTGACGGCCGCCCTGCTGGCGTTCCTGCTCGACATCCCCAGTCGCTGGCTGATCCAGCGCGGTCTGCCACGGCCGGTGGCCCTGCTGCTGGTGCTGGGCCTGAGCCTCTCGGTGGTGGTGCTGGCGGCCCTGGTGCTGGTCCCCCGCCTGGTGGAGCAGCTCGGTGACCTGGTGCTGGCCCTGCCCAGCTGGCTGGCCCAGGGGGAAACCCTGCTGGGGCAGCTGCAGAGCTGGGCCAGCGAGCGGGGGCTGCCTACTGACTTCGGCGGGCTCAGCAGCGATCTGATCACCCGCACCAGCAAGATCGCCTCCCAGCTCAGCCAGCAGGTGCTGGGGATCCTGGGGGCCACGGTGGGCATCACCGTCAACACGGTGATCGTCCTGGTGCTGGCGGTGTTCCTGCTGCTGGGGGGCGAGGGCATCGCCAGGGGGCTGGTGGAGTGGCTGCCCAGCGGCACCCGCGCCCTGGTGCTCAGCACCCTCGACCGCACCTTCCGGGGCTACTTCGCTGGCCAGGTGGTGCTGGCCCTGATCCTCAGCGGCGCCCAGAGCCTGGTGTTCACCCTGCTCGGGATTCCTTATGGGGTGCTGTTCGCCGTGGCGATCGGCTTCACCACCCTGATTCCCTATGCCAGTGCCCTCACCATCGTGGGGGTGAGCGTGTTGCTGGCGCTCCAGGATCCGCGTACCGGCCTGGAGGTGCTGGCGGTGGCGATCACCGTCGGCCAGGTGGTCGACCAGGTGATCCAGCCGCGGTTGATGGGCTCGATCGTGGGACTGCAGCCGGCCTGGCTGCTGATCAGCCTCCCGATCGGCGCCCGGCTGGGGGGGCTGCTGGGGCTGGGGGAACTGCTGGGTCTTCTGCTGGCTGTGCCGGTCGCCAGCTGCTCCAAGACCTTCCTCGATGCCTGGGCCCTGCGCCTGAGGGCAGAGGCATTCAGGGCTCTGCCGGAGCCGGAATGATGCCGCGCCGCTCCAGTTCGGCCATCACCTGGGCCACCGAGTCATCAAGGCTCTGCTCGCCGGTGGCCACCCGCAGCTCGGGGGTCTCGGGAGCCTCATAGGGACTCGAGATACCGGTGAATTCCTTGATCTCCCCGGCCCGGGCCTTGGCGTAGAGCCCCTTGGTGTCCCGTTGTTCGCAGACCTCCAGGTCGGCGGCACAATGGATTTCCAGGAAATCGCCCGAGTCCACCAGGTCGCGGGCCCGTTGGCGGTCGGCCTGGAAGGGGGAGACGAAAGCGGTGAGCACCACCACGCCGGCATCCAGGAACAGCTTCGCCACCTCACCGATCCGGCGGATGTTCTCCTCGCGATCGGCGTCGGAGAAACCCAGATCGCTGCACAGCCCATGGCGCACGTTGTCGCCATCGAGCACATAACAGGCCAGCCCCTGCTCAAACAAGGCCGAGTTCACGGCATTGGCCAGGGTGCTCTTGCCCGCTCCTGAGAGCCCCGTGAACCAGAGGATGGCGCTGCGATGTCCCCGCTGGTGGGCCCGGGCGCCGCGGCTCACGGTGGAGTGGTGCCAGACGATGTTGGTGGCCTTGGAAGGCGAGGTCATCTCGGGCACGGAATGAACAGCAGCTTCGGCCCGCATTCTCCCCTACCCCCCCGCCTGCTTCGGGCGGTAGCCGTCCTGCTCCAGGGCGGCGAGGGCCGCCGCCACATGGTCGCCCTGCAGTTCGATGACCCCGTCCTTGAAGGTGCCGCCGCTGCCGGTGCCGGCCTTCAGCCGTTTGAGCAGCTGGCGGGCCTCGGCCTCCGGGGCCACCAGCCCCGTGATCGTGGTGACAAGCTTGCCCCCTTTGCCGGCCTTGGTGCGCTGCACGCGCACCCTCTGGAGGCCCTTGGGCGGCTGGGCCGATGGGGGCTCAGGCCGCTGCAGGCTGTCCGACCCGCTGAACTCCTTCCAGCCGCCCTTAGGCATGGAGGCACCCCCCCCTGATGGGGTGCTGCGTGGGGTGGCCGGCGGCGGCGGCCAGCTTCAAGGGCAAGGATCTGGGGCGCATTGTTTCTGGCAGGGACAGCCATTCGTCCACAGCCTCACCATCATCCCTGGGGCGGAAGCCCCTTCAGGGAGCCAATCGGGGCCGCCTGCACGGGGTACATGGGCGTCTGGGGTGGCACTGCCGCTGTCAGGGCTCGTCCCGGCAGCCCTGGATGGTGCCTCCCTAGTGTGAAAGGGAATCTTTCGCATCGCCGGTGACCAGCACCGTCCCTTCCCGCCGCGTCGACCCCGCCGAGCTGCAGCCGTCGGTCCGCCCGGATGGACTGGGCCGTTTCGGTCCCTTCGGCGGTCAGTACGTTCCCGAAACCTTGATGCCCGCCCTGGCGGAGCTGGAGACGGCTGCCGCTGAGGCCTGGGCCGACCCCGCCTTCACCGCCCGGCTTGATCACCTGCTGCGCCATTACGTCGGTCGTCCCACGCCGCTGTACGAAGCCGAGCGCCTCACCGCCCACTACCGCCGTCCGGAGGGTGGCCCGCGCCTGTGGCTGAAGCGCGAAGACCTCAACCACACCGGCGCCCACAAGATCAACAACGCCCTGGGCCAGGCCCTGCTGGCGTTGCGGATGGGCAAGCAGCGGATCATCGCCGAGACCGGCGCCGGCCAGCACGGCGTGGCCACGGCCACGGTCTGTGCCCGCTTCGGGCTGGAGTGCGTCATCTACATGGGCGCCGAAGACATGCGCCGCCAGGCCCTCAACGTGTTCCGGATGCGGCTGCTGGGGGCCACGGTTCAGCCGGTCACCGCCGGCAGCGCCACCCTCAAGGACGCCACCAGTGAAGCCATCCGCGACTGGGTCACCAACGTGGAGACGACCCACTACATCCTTGGTTCGGTGGCCGGCCCGCACCCCTACCCGATGCTGGTCCGTGACTTCCATGCCGTGATCGGCCAGGAAGCCAGAGCCCAGTGCCTGGAGGCCTTCGGCCGGCTGCCGGATGTGCTGATCGCCTGCGTGGGCGGCGGCTCCAATGCCATGGGCCTGTTCCATCCCTTCGTTGAGGACGCCGGCGTGCGCCTGGTCGGCGTGGAGGCGGCAGGAGAGGGCGTGGCCACCGGTCGCCATGCCGCCACCATCACGGAAGGGCGGGTTGGGGTGCTGCACGGCGCCATGAGCCTGCTGCTTCAGGACGACGAAGGCCAGGTGCAGGAGGCCCATTCGATCAGCGCTGGCCTCGATTACCCGGGCGTGGGACCGGAGCACAGCTACCTCAAGGGCATCGGTAGGGCCGAGTATGCCGCCGTCACCGACGCCCAGGCCCTCGAGGCCCTGCAGCGGGTCTGTGAGCTGGAGGGGATCATTCCCGCCCTGGAGACGGCCCACGCCTTCGCCTGGCTGGAATCCCTCTGCCCCACCCTCGCCCCCGGCACCGAAGTGGTGCTGAATCTGTCCGGCCGCGGCGACAAGGACGTCAACACGGTGGCGGAGAAGCTGGGCGACGGCCTGGCGGGATAGGTCGCAGCCAGGCTTGCCAGCCCTCTGGCCTCAGAGCGGGTCGTGCTCCCAGGGGAAACGGGGCAGCTTGTTGAGCCCTTCCTGCATGTGGCGGGCCCACACATCCATGGTGTGCTGGATCTCCGGAGCCTCCTTGTCGAGCTTCAGGTGGCGGCTCACCTTGAATTCGTCGCGCCGCACCAAGGCGATCTCGAAAGGCGGCCCCACGGTGAGGTTGGAGCGCCGGGTGACGATCTCCGACACCAGGCAGAGGCGCGCCGCGTCCTCCAGAGAGAGGTCCGGTCGGCCGATGTAATCGAGCGGGGGCTTGCCGTACTTGGTTTCGCCGATCTGCAGGAAGGGCGTGTCGGCGGTGGCCATGATCGCGTTCCCCTGGGGATAGACCATGTAGAGCCCGTGGGGCTGGCCGGCGATCTGGCCGCCGAGGATGAAGCTGGCTTCGCCACTGGCGCCCGCCTGGCGCAGGTTGGGATTGAACTCCTTCTGGACCATCACATTGAGCCGGCCGATGTAATCGGCCACCTCAAACAGGTAGCGAGCGGTGAGCATGCTCGGCCCGGCCGGAGGATCCTCCTGGCGACTCCACTGGGGGCTGGGGCCAGCACCGTGGTTCTCGATGTCGCGGCGAATGCGGTTGAGCACGGCCTGGGTGGTGCCCAGATTGCCGGCCGCCATCAGCACGAACAGCCGATCAGGGGCCGGCGCCAGCACATGCATTTTGCTGTAGCTGGAGATGTAATCCACCCCCGCGTTGGTGCGGGAGTCGGAGGCGAACACCAGGCCGCTCTGGAGCAGAAAACCGAGGCAATAGGTCATCAGCTGAGCAGCCTCTCCAGAATCGAGGCCACCGACTGGACCGCCGCGCGGGCGGTGGCATAGGCCATGCGCATCGGCCCCACCAGAGCCACCTGGCCGCGGCCGCCGTGGCCCGTGCGGTAGGTGGCCTGGACCACCGCGCACTGCCCGAGGGCCGCATGGGGATGCTCCGTGCCGATCAAGATGGCGTGGCTGGCGATCGATTCGGGGTTGTCGCTGAGCCCCAGCAGGGCGCGGGGGCCATGCTCCACCAGCTGCACCACCGGCAGCAGGCTGGAACTGTGGCTGAATTCGGGCTGGGCCAGCAGCCCCCCCAGGCCGGCCGCCACGACGGCGTCGAGCTCCTCGCTGCGAATACGGCTGTGGCTCTCCAGGGCCTGGCGCAGCAGGCCGCCGCTGCGGCGCAGTTCGGCCGGAAGGCGCTCCCAGGGGATGCGGCCGTCGCCGCCGGCGCGGAGCTGCTGGTTGCACCAGCGCTCCAGGATGGGCAGTTCTTCCTCCAGGCCGGCGCCAAGGCGCAGGTTCAGGCTGGTGCTGAAGTCGGGACCCTGAACGAGAAACACCAGCAGCCGATCGCCGCTGGGCACGAGCCGCACCGCCTGCAGCAGGGGGCTGGGGCGCTGGGGGCGGGTGATCAGGCTGAGCAGGCCGGTGAGGTCAGCGAGGCGGCGGGCCAGGTGCAGGAGCAGGTCATCGAGGGCGGCCCACTGCAGGCTGATTCCGGCCAGCTCCCGCTCCAGCTGCAGGGCTGCCGCCCCCGGGGCTGGCAGCAATTGATCGACGTAGAGGCGATAACCCCGCTGGCTGGGGATCCGGCCGGCGGAGGTGTGCGGCTGGGTCAGCAGGCCGCGCTGTTCCAGGGCCCCCATGGCCGTGCGCACCGTGGCGGGGCTGGCGGGCAGCCCGAAGCGCCGCACCAGGGTGTGGCTGCCCACGGGCTCGACGGTATCCACGTAGTGCCGCACCGTGGCCCGTAGGACCTCTTGTTGTCGGCGCGGCAGCGTGTCCAAGGACGGGGGAAAACGGCAAAGAAATGGATTGTTAATCCTAGGTAGGCGCCAACCCTTCCACCGTCCAGGTCGTGCGCTCAGTAACGGGGAACCTGGGGATCCACCTCGCGGCTCCAGGCGTCGATGCCCCCCTTCAGGTTCCAGACCTCCCCAAAGCCCTGGTCCTGGATCAGCCAGCAGCCGAAGTCCCAGCTGCGGATGCCGGCATGGCAGAGCACAACCAGCGGCTGCTGCCGGTCGAGCAGGGTCTCCAGTTGCGGCAGCCATTCCCGGTGGCGGCTCAGGGGCAGATGCAGAACCTCGAGCGGCAATCGGGCCAGGGCCAGCTCGCCGTCCTCGCGCACGTCCACGATCCGGAGCGGCTCCCCCGCCTCGAGGCGCCGTTGCAGGTCAGCGGCGGTGAGCGTCCGGGGGGTCCCCGGGCGGGTCGGCTCGTCCATGGCGGGCGTCGGAGGGGGGGTGGCGTCAGGATGGTCCCATCCTGCTGAGAACGCATGAAGGCCCGCCCTTTCCTGGCGGTGCTGCTGGCCCTGGTGCTGGTGGTGTTCGGACTGGGGCTCGGTGGCTGGTGGCTGGTGTGGCAACGCAGCGCCCTGCGGCTGCAGCGCCTGCCGCTGGTGGTCCCGCGGGCGGCCCAGTTCGTGCCCAGGGATGCGCCCCTCAGCTTCCACCTGTTCAGCGACGGCGACCAGCCCCTGGACTACGCCCGTGCCGTCGCCCCGCCCCGCCAGCGACGCCAGGCAGCCGAGGCGGTCGGCCGGCTGCGTGACGGGGCCTTCGCAGCGGCGGGTCTCGACTACGACAGTGAACTGCGCTCCTGGCTGGCGGCGCCGGTGGGTCTGGCCCTGTTCGAGGAGGACTCAGCCACCGCAGCAGGGGGCTCCAGGGGGGGCTGGCTGCTGGCCCTGGGCAGCCGTGACGACGACGGCGCCCGCCTGTTCTTGCAACGGTTCTGGCAGACCCGCAGCCTGGCGGGCACCGATCTTCAGATCAGCACCTACCGGGGCATGGGGCTGATCAGCGGCAAGGGGGCCCTGCTGGGCCGCACGCCGATGCCGCTGGCCACGGCCCTGGTCGATGACGACCTCGTTCTGATCGCTTCGGGGCGGGGTGTGCTGGAGCAGGCCCTGGACGTGTCCCAGATCCCTGAACTCAACCAGGCCGGCCAGGCGTCCTTCCAGGAGGGGCTCAGGCGGCTCGGCACGGGTGCCGCCCTGCTCCAGGCCGCCCCCGGCGCCCTCGAGCGCTGGCTGGGGCTGCCGCTGCCGGCCCCCGCCGACCAGCGGCCCGGTGGGTTGCTGCTGGCCCTGCGACCTGAGGGGCCAAGTCTGCGGCTGTCCGCCCTGCTGGGGCTGCCGCCGAAGATCGCCCTGCCGGAAGTCGGCGCCGACGCCGGCCTTGGCCAGGCCCTGCTGGCCGCCGTGCACCGTCCCGCTTCCAGCCTCGCCCTGGTGCAGGATCCCGCCAGTCTCGCCACGATTCCCCTGCTGCAGCCGCTGCTCGCCCGCCTGGTGGGGGCGGCGGAGGCCACGGGTCCGGTGCCTGCCCTGGTGGTGGGGTCCGACGCCGGACCGCTGCTGGCCGCCGCCAGCGGTGATCGCTGGCTGCTGGGCACGGCGGCGGATCGCCCCGAGCCCTTGGCGCTGGAGGCGGCCCTGGCGGCCGATGGCCTGATCGCGGCGCCCCTGGAGGTCGACGGCCACCCGCTGCTGGCCTGGACGCGGCTGCAGGCCGGCCCGGGCCGCCGGGACGGCAGGTCGGAGAGGTCCGAGCAGCTGCAGGCGCCGCTGCTGGGCTGGCGTTGGCAACGGGGTGAGCAGGCCTGGTGGGGCGAGTCCCTCGGCCAGCTGGAGAGTCTGGATGGACCTGAGACCAAGGGGACTGGCCGCCTTCAGGGGCAGCTGGAGGCCCTTGCCGTTCCGGAGGCCGCCCTGCAATGGGCCCTTGACGGCCCGGGGGCCCGCGAGGTTCTGGCGTCCTGGCGGCCGTGGCAGCGCCTCACCGCCCTGGCCGGAGGCCCGCTCAGTGAGCCCGTCACTGGCCTGGCTCTGGCTGTGGGGGGAGAGCCAGGCGTCCTGGCGGTGGAAGCCCGCCTCGACTTCGGGGGATCTTGACCATGGCGCCACCCACCTGGGAGCTGCTGCTGCTGCGCCACGGCATCGCCGAGGAGCGCAGCCCCACCCGAATGGATGCGGGGCGTGAGCTCACCGTCGCCGGCCGGGCCCGTACCCGGGCGGTGCTGGAGCGGGCCAACCGCCTGGGTGTGCGGGCCGATCGGCTGTTCTCCAGTCCCCTGGCCCGCGCCTGGCAAACCGCGGAGATCGCCCGGATGGTCGGTCTGGCCCCCGCCATCGAACTGGCCCAGGCCCTGGAGCCCGGCGGTGATCCCCTGCCTCTGCTGCCGGGCTGGCTCACCCAGGGCGGTGAGTCGTCTTCTTGCCGCCTGCTGCTGGTGGGCCATGAGCCGGATCTGGGGCTGCTGGCGTCCCGCCTGCTCGGGGCCCCGCCTGGCGCCATCGCCTTGCGCAAGGCAGGCATGGCCCTGCTGCGCCTTCCGGTGCTGGAGGTTGGCGGCTCGCTCGCCGGCACGGCCGGTCTGGAGTGGCTGATGCGCCCCAAGCTCTGGCTTCCCCGCCCCTGAGCTGGGCTGGCAGCGGGCGCTACGTCGGGTGACGGTTTCTGCGCCTAAGTTCGTTCCATCCACAGGAAACGGTATGGCGGCGGAGAGCACCCCAGAGGCGAACGACCCTCAGGGAACCCCTCCCTCGCCATCGCCCCCGGCGAAACCCACGTTCCGGCCAGGGCTCGAAGGGGTGCCTGCCACCCAATCGGCGATCTGCGACATCGAAGGGCAACGGGGCCTGCTCACCTACCGGGGCTACCCCATCGAGCAGCTCGCCAGCCACAGCAGCTTCCTCGAAACCGCCTACCTGCTGATCTGGGGCGAGTTGCCGACGATCTTCCAGCTGCGGGAGTTTGAGCAGGAGGTGCAGATGCACCGGCGGCTCAGCTTCCGCATTCGCGACATGATGAAGTGCTTCCCTGCCACAGGCCATCCCATGGATGCGCTGCAGGCCAGTGCGGCGTCCCTGGGGCTCTTCTATTCCCGCCGCGCCCTGTACGACCCCCAGTACATCGTTGATGCGGTGGTGCGCCTGATCGCCAAGATCCCCACGATGGTGGCCGCGTTCCAGCTGATCCGCAAAGGTCAGGACCCGATCCAGCCCAGGGACGACCTCGCTTACTCGGCCAACTTCCTCTACATGCTCACCGAGCGCGAGCCCGATCCCCTGGCGGCGCGGATCTTCGATGCCTGCCTGATCCTGCACGCCGAGCACAGCCTCAATGCCAGCACCTTCAGCGCCCGCGTCACCGCCAGCACCCTCACCGACCCCTACGCCGTGGTGGCTTCTGCTGTGGGTACCCTGGCCGGGCCCCTGCACGGCGGCGCCAACGAGGACGTCCTCGACATGCTCGACCAGATCGGCAGCATTGATCAGGTGGAGCCATGGCTGGATCGGGCCATCGCCCAGAAGCAGAAGATCATGGGCTTCGGCCACCGCGAGTACCGGGTCAAGGACCCCCGGGCCGTGATCCTGCAGGGCCTGGCCGAGGAGCTCTTCCAGCGCTTCGGCCACGACGCCATGTACGACGTGGCTCTCAAGCTCGAGGAGGTGGCGGAGCGGCGCCTCGGGCCGAAGGGAATCTTCCCGAACGTCGACTTCTATTCAGGCCTGGTCTATAGAAAGCTCGGTATTCCCCGCGACCTGTTCACCCCCATTTTCGCCATCGCCCGTACGGCAGGATGGCTGGCCCACTGGAAGGAACAACTGGGTGCCAACCGCATCTACCGTCCCTCGCAGATCTACACCGGTCCCGCCGAACGGGGCTGGTTGCCCCTGGAAAGCCGTCCGGTTCCTGGCTGACCCCGTTTCCCCCTAGGTTCCCTTCCACCGGAGTTCTCTGATGCTGTCCACTGGCCCGTTGGGTGCCGCCGTCGCTCCCCCTGGTCTCGATCTCCAGTCGAGCTTCATCGACCTGGCCCAGGGCCTGGGCCTCACGGCCGGCGCCGCCCGCCTGCTGTGGCTGCCGCTGCCGATGGTCCTGGTGCTGGTGGGCGCCGTGGTCGGTGTCCTGGTGAGCGTCTGGCTGGAGCGCAAGATCTCCGCGGCGGTTCAGCAGCGGATCGGCCCTGAATATGCCGGCGCCCTGGGCGTGCTTCAGCCCCTGGCCGATGGTCTCAAGCTGGTGTTCAAGGAGGACATCATCCCCGCCCGGGCCGATTCCGTGCTCTTCAGCCTGGGCCCCATCCTGGTGGTGGTGCCGGTGATCCTGTCCTGGCTGGTGGTGCCATTTGGTCAGAACCTGCTGATCAGCAACGTGGGTGTGGGCATCTTCCTGTGGATCGCCCTGAGCAGCATCCAGCCCATCGGCCTGCTGATGAGTGGCTACTCCAGCAATAACAAGTACTCCCTGCTCGGTGGGCTGCGGGCCGCGGCCCAGTCGATCAGCTACGAGATCCCCCTGGCCCTGGCGGTTTTGGCGGTGGTGATGATGAGCAACTCCCTCAGCACCGTTGACATCGTCGCCCAGCAGACGGGGGCTGGCATCTTGAGCTGGAACATCTGGCGCCAGCCCGTCGGCTTCGTGATCTTCTGGATCTGCGCCCTGGCGGAATGCGAGCGCCTTCCCTTCGACCTTCCGGAGGCCGAGGAGGAGCTGGTGGCCGGCTACCAGACGGAGTACTCCGGCATGAAGTTCGCCCTCTTCTACCTGGGCAGCTACATCAACCTGGTGCTATCGGCCCTGCTGGTGTCGGTGCTTTACCTGGGGGGCTGGAGTTTTCCGATTCCCGTCGAGTGGATCACTGGCTGGCTGGGAGTCTCCCCCGACGCCCCCCTGGTCCAGGTGATCACCGGTTCGGTGGGCATCGTCAGCACGATCCTGAAGGCTTACCTGCTGGTGTTCTTCGCCATCCTGCTGCGCTGGACCACCCCACGGGTGCGGATCGACCAATTGCTCGACCTGGGCTGGAAGTTCCTGCTGCCGATCGCCCTGGTCAACCTCCTGGTCACCGCTGGCCTCAAGCTGGCCTTCCCGGCGGCTTTCGGCGGCTGAACCCGCTGCCCGGATACCAACAGCGCCGCAACCCTGGGCCATCATGGTCCCCATCCCGTAACCCCCTCGCCCCCAGCCATGTTCGGGTTTCTCAAACAAGTCGGTGACTACACCCGGGAGGCGGTGAGCGCGGCCCAGACCATGACCCAGGGTCTGGCGGTCACCTTCGACCACCTGCGCCGGCGGCCGATCACGGTGCAGTACCCCTACGAGAAGTTGATCCCCTCCGAGCGCTACCGGGGCCGGATCCACTACGAACTCGACAAGTGCATCTCCTGCGAGGTGTGTGTTCGGGTGTGTCCCATCAACCTGCCCGTGGTCGACTGGGTGATGAACAAGGCCACCAAGAAGAAGGAGCTGCGTAATTATTCGATCGACTTCGGGGTGTGCATCTTCTGCGGCAACTGCGTGGAGTATTGCCCTACCAATTGCCTCTCCATGACCGAGGAGTACGAATTGGCGGCCTTCGACCGCCACAGCCTCAACTACGACAACGTCGCCCTCGGCCGCCTGCCCACCAGCGTCACGTCTGATCCTGCGGTGTTCGCCCTGCGGGAACTGGCCTACCTGCCCAAGGGCGTCCTCGACCCCCATGGGGTGTCCGCCAGCGAACCCCGGGCTGGCCAGCTGCCGTCCCAGGTGCTGGAGTCCCTGCAGAAGGAGACAGCCTCGAGCGGCGCCGCCCCTTCCGACAGCACTGGAGAGTCCTGATGTCGATCGCCTCCACCACCCAGCAGATCTGCTTCGTTGTGCTCTCGGCCACCACGGTGGTCGGTTCCCTCGGCGTCGTCCTGCTGCCCAACATCGTCTATTCCGCCTTCCTTCTCGGCGGTGTTTTTCTTTCGGTGGCCGGGCTGTACCTGCTGCTCAACGCCAGCTTCGTCGCGGCGGCCCAGATCCTCGTCTATGTGGGCGCCGTCAATGTCCTGATCCTGTTCGCGATCATGCTCGTGAACAAGCAGGAAACCCTCGCTGCGATTCCCGGCCTGCTGCTGCGTCGTCTGCTGTCGGGGGCAGTCTGCGCCGGCCTCTTCGCCCTGCTGCTGCGGGTGGCCTTCACCACCGCCTGGGCTCTGCCTGGGCCCCCTCCGGTCGGCGAAGAGGCCACCATCCGGATCGGCGAGCACCTGTTCACCGATTACCTGCTGCCCTTCGAGCTGGCTTCGGTGCTGCTGCTGATGGCGATGATCGGTGCCATTGTCCTGGCCCGTCGCGACGTCTTCACGACCGACGTGATCACCGGTGAGCCAGCCGACCAGGGGCTGATCGAGAAGGAGCGGACTCCCCTGCTGATCGAGACGACCACCCCAGAGCCCACCCTGCTTTCCAAGCCATGAGCACTGACCTCGCGTCCCCGATCCCACTCGAGGGGTTCCTCACCGTCGCGGCGATGCTGTTCTGCGTCGGCGTCTGGGGGCTGATCAACAGCCGCAACGCCGTACGGGTGTTAATGAGCATCGAGCTGATGCTGAACGCCGTCAACATCAATCTGATGGCCTTCTCCAACTACCTCGATGGCCAGCTCATTCGCGGCCAGGTGTTCGCCATCTTCGTGATCACCGTGGCGGCGGCCGAGGCGGCCGTCGGTCTGGCCATCCTGCTTTCCCTCTATCGCAACCGCGAAACGGTCGACATGGAGCGCTTCAACCTGTTGCGCTGGTAGCGGTGTACGTTTCGCGGAATCCTGTCCATGCGGCTTGAGCGTGTCTGGCTGATTCTTCGCAAGGGCAGCCAGGCTGCCCAACGCCAGGCTCGACGCTGTGCCCAGGATCTGCGTTCCCAGGGGGTGATCGTCACCACCGCCATCAGCGGTCTGGGGCTGAATCCGTTCCCTGGTCTGCTCGCCACCGAAGCCGAACTCCCCGACCTGGCCGTGGTGCTAGGCGGTGATGGAACGGTCCTGGCGGCGGCCCGTCACCTGGCCAGCTTTGCCGTCCCGGTGCTCAGCTTCAACGTTGGCGGCCACCTGGGCTTCCTCACCCACGAACGGCGTCTGCTGCGGCTGCGGGGGGAGGGCAACGGGGAGGCAGGGAGCCAGGATCCCGACGACAACCTCTGGCAACGCCTGCGCGACGACCGCTTCGCGATCGAGAAACGCATGATGCTGGAAGCCCGGATCGACCGGGGGGACGGCGTGCCCCAGGACGGGGATGCCTCCGTCGACGGGGATCTGAACGAGGTCGGCGATGGCCCCCATGGCGCCCTCAACGACTTCTATTTCCGCCCCTGCCTCGATGAACTCTCGCCCACCTGCATGCTGGAGTTGGAGATCGACGGGGAGGTGGTGGATCAATACCGGGGCGATGGCCTGATCATCGCCACCCCCACCGGTTCCACCGGCTACGCGATGGCCGCTGGTGGGCCGATCCTGCATCCGGGCATCGAAGCGATCGTGGTCACGCCGATCTGCCCGATGAGCCTTTCCAGTCGGGCCGTGGTGGTTCCGCCGGGATCGCGACTTTCGGTTTGGCCCCTGGGAGAGGCCAGCCGTCGGGTGAAGCTCTGGAAGGATGGCGCCCATGCCACCGTGCTGGAACCGGGTGATCGCTGCATCCTGCAGCGGGGTCGCCACCCGGTGCTGATGCTCCAGCTGGAACAGAGCCCCTCGTACTACAGCACCCTCACCCACAAGCTCCACTGGGCCGGCAGCCTCACCGCCGGCGAACCGTCCCGCAACTGATCCGCTTCACTCCACCCTGAGACTCCCCCCATGGCCCTGGAAATCGAGCGCCGCTTCCTCGTCAGCGGCGACCAGTGGCGCTCCCATGCGCTCCGGGCCAGGGCGATCCGCCAGGGCTATCTGGCGACGGGGAACGGGGAACTCACCCTGCGGGTGCGGTTGGCCCAGGCCCCGGAAGGCGCCATGGAGGCGTTTCTCACCCTCAAGCTGCCGGCCGTCGGAGCGGCGCCCCCCCTGGCCGGTCAGGCCCTGACGCGGCAGGAGTACGAGTACCCGATCCCGGCCGCCGATGCTGAGGCCCTGCTGGAGGGCAGCGCCCATCAGCTCTGCAAGACCCGTTATGGCCTGGATCTGCCCGGCGGCGACTGGGTGCTGGATGTGTTTGAGGCCGCCAATGCCCCCCTGGTGGTGGCAGAGGTGGAACTGGAGCAGGCCGATCAGGCCGTTCCCGTTCCCGCCTGGTGTTCCAGGGAGATCACCGGCCGCACTGATCTCAGCAATGCAGCCCTGGCCCACCGTCCCCTGGCGTCGTGGCCAGCGGCGGAGCGGGAGTCTCTGCTGCCCCAGGACAGCTGAGATCAGCCGGGCCTGGTCGCATCGTCGTGGGGCAGGGCGCAGCAGTTGAAACCATCGCGGCAGATCTTGCCGTGGTCCATGGCCCAGTTCAGCAGGGCCACCCGGTTCTTGGCGCCGGTCTTGGTGAAGATGTTGCTGACGTGGTTGTCGACGGTGCGCTTGCTGATCGTCAGCTGGCCGGCGATCTCCAGGTTGGTGAGGCCCGTGGCCACCAGCTCAATGATCTCAAGTTCCCGCTCCGATAACTCGCTGCGTGCATGCACCATGGGCCGCTCCGGGGACGGGGGCATCGATGGAGCCGGGGGCCTGCGCTCAGCCATCGGCTCCTCGGCGGTTGCTCTCACTCTAGGAGCCTGCTGAAATAGCCGCCAATCCGACTCCAGCCACAACGTTTTTGTCTGTGACGGCCATGGACAGCCCTGATCGGCAGTGGGGTTCAACTCTTCGGGTGGATTTTCTTGGCCCTTGTGC
>NZ_JAGQCY010000004.1 GCF_024346455.1 Cyanobium sp. Aljojuca 7A6 | reverse complement strand
CGGAGGATCCTGAATTCGAGACGTTCTACACCAAGAACATCCTGCTCAACGAAGGTCTGCGCGCCTGGATGGCCCCCGCCGACCAGCCGCACGAAAACTTCATCTTCCCTGAAGAGGTTCTGCCCCGTGGAAACGCCCTTTAATTCCGGTCTCATTTCGGTCGGGGGCAAGGACCTCGACTCCACCGGCTATGCCTGGTGGGCGGGCAATGCCCGACTGATCAACCTCTCCGGCCGTCTGCTGGGTGCCCACGTGGCCCATGCCGGCCTGATGGTCTTCTGGGCCGGCGCCATGATGCTGTTCGAGGTGAGTCACTTCACCTTCGATAAGCCCATGTACGAGCAGGGCCTGATCCTGTTCCCCCACGTCGCCACCCTCGGCTACGGCGTCGGCCCGGGCGGTGAGGTCACCGACCTCTACCCCTTCTTCGTGGTCGGGGTTCTGCACCTGATCAGCTCCGCCGTGCTGGGTCTGGGCGGCCTCTATCACGCCCTGCGGGGTCCTGAGATCCTGGAGAACTACTCCTCGTTCTTCTCCCAGGATTGGCGTGACAAGAACCAGATGACCAACATCATTGGCTATCACCTCATCCTTCTTGGTGTGGGTGCCCTGCTGCTGGTGTTCAAGGCCATGTTCTTCGGCGGTGTCTACGACACCTGGGCACCGGGCGGTGGCGATGTGCGCCTGATCAGCAACCCCACCCTCAGCCCCGGCGTGATCTTCGGCTATCTGACCCGCGCCCCCTTCGGTGGCGAGGGCTGGATCATCGGTGTCGACTCGATGGAGGACATCATCGGTGGCCACATCTGGATCGGCCTGATCTGCATCTTCGGTGGCATCTGGCACGTCATCACCAAGCCCTTCGGCTGGGTGCGTCGCGCCTTCATCTGGAATGGTGAGGCCTATCTGAGCTACAGCCTCGGCGCGCTGAGCTTCATGAGCTTCATCGCCTCGGCCTACATCTGGTTCAACAACACCGCCTATCCCTCGGAGTTCTACGGCCCCACCAACGCCGAATCCTCCCAGGCCCAGAGCTTCACCTTCCTGGTCCGCGACCAGCGCATGGGCGCCAACATCGGTTCCGCCATGGGCCCCACCGGCCTGGGCAAGTACCTGATGCGCTCCCCCACCGGCGAGATCATCTTCGGTGGCGAAACCATGCGTTTCTGGGACTTCCGCGGTCCCTGGCTGGAGCCCCTGAGGGGCCCCAACGGTCTGAGCCTTGACAAGCTCCAGAACGACATCCAGCCCTGGCAGGTACGTCGGGCTGCCGAGTACATGACCCACGCCCCCAACGCCTCGCTCAACTCCGTCGGAGGCATCATCACCGAGCCCAACTCGGTGAACTTCGTCAACATCCGCCAGTGGTTGGCCTCCACGCAGTTCGTGCTGGCCTTCTTCTTCCTGGTTGGTCACCTGTGGCATGCAGGCCGCGCACGCGCAGCCGCCGCAGGCTTCGAGAAAGGCATCGACCGTCAGGCCGAGCCCA
This sequence comes from Cyanobium sp. Aljojuca 7A6, assembly GCF_024346455.1. Classification (GTDB taxonomy): domain Bacteria; phylum Cyanobacteriota; class Cyanobacteriia; order PCC-6307; family Cyanobiaceae; genus Cyanobium. The sequence goes on along the minus strand of NZ_JAGQCY010000004.1, from coordinate 224,562 downwards.
CCCTGGCCATGCCGGACCTCGACTGATGAGAAGGGAATCTTCCAGAGATTCCCTTCTCATCAGACCTTCTTCAAGCCTCCGCCCATGGGCGGAGGCTTTTTGCTGCTGGTGGTGATTCTCCCGTGGATCCTTATCATGACAAACTTCACGTACCCAGGGAAGATCGGATGGAAGATCCTGCCCGAACCGCAGCCCAGAGCTTGTGGAGGAGGATTTCCGGCAAGATCCATCGCTCTCCGCGCACCATCAGGGTGTTGCTGGAGCCGAAGATCCATCGCCAAGCCAAAGCGATCCAGAAGCGCCTTCATCGGCGCACGTTCTCAAGAGTCGGAGCTTCGTTGCGCCGCCAGAACCCGAACGCTGAAAACCTGATTCTGAATACGCGGATGGTGGATGCCGTGATCCCATCCATCGCTCACTGGGCCGACTGGAGTCTGACGAAGTATGGCTTCAGCGGGAATCTCAGCTCACAACCAACCGTCATCTACGTCAAGGCCCTTCCAGAATTGCTGGATCAATTCCTGCTCCGCTATCTCCCGCGGCTCAAGGCCTCGACACGCTTCGTCCTGATCACCGGCGATGCCGATACCACCTTGCCCCGACAGGTCGACCAGCGATTTCCTGACTACATCGCCTCAGGGCTGCAGCAGCGCCTGCTGCAACTTCTGGATGATCCCAGACTGCTCCATTGGTACGCAGAAAATCTGGACATGCCCTTGGTCGGTGTCACACCGATTCCGCTGGGCTGCATCAACAGTGATGGCCATGTCCACTACCAGCAGACCGTCAGGGAAGCGGCGCCGATCGACCTGCGATCACGCCCACTCAAGGCCTTCTGCGCCCATTACGTCCGTGACGGCCAGCAGTGGGACACCAGGAGACAGGTCACAAGGCTGGCCAAAGGTCCCTGGAGTCATTTTGTGGACTATCGCGAGCAGATTCCCTACGACGATTTCTTCCCAACCCTCAAGACCTATCCCTTTGTGGTGTGTGTTGGCGGTGGCGGACTCGACCCTTCGCCGAAGGCCTTCACAGCCCTGCTGGCCGGTGCGATCCCGATCATCGAAAGGAATCCCACCACGGCCGCCTATGCAGACCTGCCGGTGGCCTATGTCGACAACTGGGACGCCGGGAGTCTTGATCCTGCCCGGCTGCAGGGTTGGCTGGATCAATTGCATCCCGATTTCGAGGATCCAGAGCGGCGTCGCCGTGTGCTCGAGACAATGTCCATGGCCAGTTGGCTACGCCGGATCCGCGCCCATCACCCTGGCCCCTAAGCCAGCACACCTGGGTCGAGCCAACGCCGCAACAGCGGCAGGCTGAGCCCGATCACGTTGCTGAAGCAACCCTCGAGCCGCTCCACCACCAGACCACCTCGGCCCTCAAGGGCAAAGCCCCCGGCACAGGCCAAGGGCTCACCACTGGCCACGTAGGACGCGATGGCGGCCTCGCTGAGCGCGGCGAAATGCACCCGGGTGGTCACCACCTCCAGCTGGGGGGCCGGGCTGGCGCCAGGGGTGGGTCGCCGCACCAGGGCATGGCCGGTGTGCAGATCGCCCCAGCCACCGGCCATGCGCCGCCAGCGGGCCATCGCCTCGGCGGCATCCCGGGGCTTGCCCCACACCTCCTGCTCCACCACCAGCAGGGAGTCGCAGCCCAGAACCCCCATGGACGGCCACGCCGCCTCGGAGCCCAGCGTGCTCGCCACGGCGCGGGCTTTGGCGAGGGCCAGCCGTTGCACAAGCTGCAAAGGATTCTGCTCCTGGATCCCCTCCTCATCCACGCCACTCACCTGGACCCGGTGGGGAACTCCGGCCTGCTCCAGCAGGCGACGCCGGGCGGGGGAAGCGGAAGCCAGCAGGAGCAAGGGTGGTGATGGCCAGGATCTCCAGCCTGCCCGGCGATTGGGGAGAATGGGGCCATGGCACAGGCCGACACCGAGTCCCGTTCGCTGGCGCGGGCCGCCCTCTCGCTTCGCTGTCTTCCCTTCCGCCGCGGTTTCTACGAGGCGGTGGGAGCCAACCCCCTCAGCAGTGAGGAGCTCGCCCGGCAAGACGATCCGGCCTTCCCCCTCACCTTCGTTCCCCTCAGCAGCGAACGGGCTGAGGACCATTTCCTCTGGCTGATCCGGCTGGGGGTGCTGCGGCGGGAAGTGGACGGTCAGGGACTCACCGAGCGGGTGCGGCTCACGCCCATGGGCCGCCAGGTGCTGCGGCGCTGGCCCAGCGAGATTCCCCGGGCGGGCCGACGGGATCGGATCCTGGAGGCGCTGCGCCGCCACCGCCCCCGCCTTTGACCCGCCCCCATCCCGACTCCCCCCAACCTCTGATGGTGCTGGGCACCAGCAGCGGTGCCGGCAAATCGCTGATGACCGCTGCCCTCTGCCGGGTGCTGCGGCGCCGGGGGGAACAGCCCCTGCCCTTCAAGGGGCAGAACATGAGCCTCAACGCCTGGGTCGACCAGCAGGGCGGTGAAATGGCCTACTCCCAGGCCCTGCAAGCCTGGGCCGCGGGCCTGGAGCCGCGGGTGGCGATGAACCCGGTGCTGCTCAAGCCCAGGGGCGACAGCACCAGTGAGGTGATCCATCTGGGCCGCTCCGTGGGCACGGCCCGGGCGGAGCACTACTACCGCGACTGGTTCCGGCCCGGCTGGGCGGCCATCCGGACGGGCTTGGCGGAGCTTCAGGCCGCCCACCCCGGCGGCCGGCTGGTGCTGGAGGGAGCTGGCAGCCCGGTGGAAGTGAACCTGCAGGCCAGGGACCTGACCAACCTGCGGCTGGCCCAGTACCTGCGCGCCCGCTGCCTGCTGGTGGCGGACATTGAGCGCGGTGGCGTCTTCGCCCAGATCGTGGGCACCCTGGCCCTGTTGCGGCCGGTGGAGCGCCCCCTGATCGGCGGCTTGCTGATCAACCGTTTCCGTGGCCGCCGTTCCCTGTTCGATGCGGGCCGCCACTGGCTGGAGCAGGAGACAGGCCTGCCCGTGCTCGGTGTGATGCCCTGGCTCGATGAGCTGTTCCCGCCGGAAGATTCGCTGGATCTGCTGGAGAGAGGCAGCCGCAAGCCCCGCAGTGAGTTGAGCATCACGGTGCTGCGACTGCCCTCCCTGAGCAACTTCTCCGATCTCGACCCGCTTGAGGCGGAGAGCAGCGTGCAGCTGCAGTGGCGCCGGCCAGGGGAGCCGCTGGACCAGCCCGATGCGGTGATCCTGCCCGGCAGCAAGCAGACCCTGAGGGACCTGGCGAGCCTGCGCAGCAGCGGTATGGCGGAGGAGCTGCAGGCCTACGTGGCCCGGGGGGGGCAACTGTTCGCCCTCTGCGGTGGTCTGCAGATGCTGGGCCAGGAGCTGCACGACCCCGAGGGACTTGAGGGGGATCGGGCCGGGGAATCGGTGGCCGGGCTGGGCCTGCTACCCCTGCGCACCGTGTTCCAGGGCAGGAAGGCCCTGCGGCAACGCCGCAGCCGGGCCCTCTGGCCCCCGGGCCCGGGTGAACCGCCCCTGGTGGAGGGATTCGAGCTCCATCAAGGGCGCAGCGAGCCAACGGATCAGGCCAGCTGCGCCCCCCTGGCCGAGGACGGCCAGCTGGGCTGGTGGACGGCCTCAGGGACCCAGGGCGGTCTGGTGGCGGGCACGTACCTGCACGGCATCTTCGAGAACGGCCCCTGGCGCCGGCGCTGGCTGAATCAGCTGCGCCGTCGGCGCCAGCTGCCGCCCCTGGAGGAGAACCAACCCCACCACGCCCGCCAGCGGGACGCCCTGCTCGACCGCCTCGCCGACGCCTTCGAAGCCCACATCGATCTGGCGCCCCTGATCCCAAGCAAGCCCTAGATTTCCACGAGAGCGAGCTTGCGCCCATCGGCATCCCCCGGCCTGCCATCACCATCGCGTGGCCAGATGGGCAGATCACCTCGGCCATCCCCGGCCAGGACTGGCTGGAGGCCGCACGTCAGGCGGCGGTGCTGATCCCCACCGGCTGTCTGGGGGGCAGCTGCGGCGCCTGCGAGATTGAGGTCAATGGGCGCATGGTGCGGGCCTGCGTGGCCACCGTGCCAGCGAGCCCGAGCGGCCGGCTGTCGGTGAGCCTGGCCAGCGATCCCTTCTGGTAGTGCCTGTGAGCTCCGCCCCCAGGTGTCACATCCTGTCGATCGATTTCCAGGATCTCGATGTGATCTGGAACGTGCGGCTGTTCTATCGGGCGGCCGGGTTTGAACTGATCCGCGAGTGGGTTGATCAGGAGCTGGAGCTGCTGGTGATCCTGCGGGGCGATCCCGGCCTGTCCCACCAGGACCACGGCGGGATCGTCCACGTCTACGACTACGTCAAGGAGCTCCAGGTGGACTGGCGCTGCCGCTTTCCCCTCGCCCGCGAGATCCGGCTGATTTCCCTGCTCCGGCCGCCTTCCCTGCCGGAAGGTGTCCGCTGGGTGCCGGGGTATCTGCCGGTGATTCCCGAGTTCTGGCAGCAGCTTCCCTTCCGGAAGCGGGCCGGCCGGCCCCTGCACATCGCCAACTTCAAGCCGATGGGCGACGACCCCTACCAGCAGGATCTGGCCCGTCTGGCCCACAGGGGTCTGGTGGAGGTCCACGGCGGCCACTGGGACAGGCTCGGGCTGAGCACCCATGGGCTCAGCTATCTGGAGGCGAACCGACGGCTGGCGAGCGCCTGGTGCTGCTACGGGCTCATGTATCCCTACCAACGGGGCACCACCCTGTCCGGCCGGATGTGGCAAGCGCCGTTGCATGGCTGCCTGGTGATCAGCGAGAAGGGCACCAATCCCTTCGGGCTGCCGGGGATCCTTGAGGTGGAGCGCTTCGCCCCGGACACCCTGCTGAGCGTGGCGTCGATCCGGGAGTGCTGGCAGGTTCGCAGTGAAGCGACCCGCTATTGGCAGCAGGCCACCGCCCAACTGGCCCGCCAGCTGGACTTACCGACCTACCGGGGGCCTTCGGCCGCCCAGCTGGCGACCTGCCGGCGGGACAGACGCTCCCAGCATCGGCGGGTGGTCTGGAGCCGCCGCCTGAATCGACTGGCCGGGTGGTTGACCCCTGCCCCGATCAGCTGCTGGTGGCGTCGCCGCCAACGGACGTTCCGATCTCTGGGGCGAATCGTGGGGACGGCGACGAGCAAAGAGGGCCAGGCCACGACCCGCTGAGATCCGCCCTCAGCCCCATCGTTGACGCGTCATCGTGGATCGAAAACCTTGGCAGCTTCGATGTCAGCAAGCAGGAGCTACGCTGAGCGGACGTATGACGCTCAGGAAGACATCTAGATGGCCTTGCCAACAGTTCTTAAGCGTGCCGTTCCCAGCCACGTGCAATCGGCCGTCAAGCGTTTCCTCTGGCCTGAATACTCCCCTAAGCCTCCCGGTCAGAAGGTCATTGAATTCTGGGTGGATGTGGTGAGTGGCTGCAACCTGCGTTGCACGGCCTGCCCCGTTGGCATGCCGGAGTTCACCAACAGCATCGGCCAAAAACTGACGGAGATGCCGATCGAGTTATTCGAAAAGATCTGCCTCAAGGCGAAGGCAGACACCAATGGCAACTGCAGGTTTGGCCTGTACAACTGGACGGAGCCAACGCTGCATTCGAAGCTCCATGAGCTGATTGCCTGCGCTGAGAGCCATGGCGTTCCCTGCGGCATCTCATCGAACCTCAATTATGACTACGACTGGGCGCTGCTCAAGCCACTGCATCTCTGGAATTTTACAATTACGGTGTCGGGCTTTACCCAGCGCACCTATCAGATCAACCACAAGGGTGGGCGGATTGAACCCGTGCTCGCCAATCTGATCCGCATCTCAGAAATTCTGGGCGATTGGGAGTGCTACAAGAATATTGATGTGCGCTATCTGGTGCACAAGCAAAATCTGCACGAAGTGCACCTGTTCAAGCACTTCTGCGACAAGTTGGGCATGAAGTTTTCCCCCTATCACGCCTACTACATGCCCATCGACAAGATGTTTGACGGCCTGGAGGAGATACCCCCAGAACTGGAGTACATCTATTACAGCCCCCAGTTGGTACAGCAGGCCATCGGTAGCCATCGCTCCCAGAATTGCTTCATGCGCGAATCTCAGGTGTGCCTGAATCATGAAGGCAACTTCTCTGTCTGTTGCGTGCAATCCCCCTCGGCCCCCTCAATCGCCAACTACCTCGATACGCCTTACAAGGAGATGCAGACCAAACGCTATGCCAGCGATCTCTGCAAACAATGCACCAGCAGCGGCATCAACATCTTTGCCACCTATGGCATGCAGGAACCGCCGGAGATTCAGCAGGCGATCGAAAATCTGCTGCCTGTGGATCTGAAGGACTTTCGCTGAGGAGTGACCACCCCCCCCTATGACTATCTGATCGTCGGCTGCGGGCTGTTTGGAGCCACGTTTGCGCGGCTGGCCACCGATGCAGGTAAGCGCTGCCTTGTCATTGACCGCCGCCCCCACATCGGCGGCAACTGCTACACAGAGAAACAGGAAGGCATCAACGTCCATTGCTATGGAGCCCACATTTTCCACACGAGCAACAAGGCCGTCTGGAGCTTTGTCAACAGGTTTGCAGAATTCAACAACTATATCAATTCTCCCAAGGCCATCTCAGGTGGGAAGCTCTATTCGCTTCCCTTCAATATGAACACGTTTTATGAGCTCTGGCAAACCCGCACGCCCGTAGAAGCCAAGCAGAAGATTGAGGCCCAGCGCTTTTTCGGTGAGCCGGCCAACCTGGAAGAGCAGGCGCTTTCCCTGGTGGGGAAGGACATCTACGAGACCTTGATTCGCGACTACACCCTTAAACAGTGGGGCAAGGATCCCCGTGAGCTACCGGCCTTCATCATCAAGCGGTTGCCACTTCGCTTCACCTACGACAACAACTACTTCACTGATCGCTATCAGGGTATCCCCATCGGCGGCTACACGTCCCTGTTCAATGCCATGCTGGAGGGCATTGAGGTCCGCCTCAACGTTGACTATCTCGACAATCAATCCCAGCTGACGTGCCTGGCCAGAAAGGTGGTGTACACCGGTTGCATCGATCAGTATTTCAATTACGAGTTTGGCCGGCTGGAGTACCGCTCACTGGACTTTGAGAACAGCATCGAAGAGCTCGAGAATTTCCAGGGGAATGCCGTGATCAACTACTGCGATACCAGTGAGTCGTTCACCCGCATCATCGAGCACAAGCATTTCGAGGCTTCAACTTCCCCGGTGACGGTGATCACAAGGGAGTATCCCAGAGCCTGCAGCGGTGAAGCCATTCCCTACTACCCGGTCAACGACCCGCCCAACCAATCGCTTTACCGGCGTTACCAGGAGTTGGCCCACAGCGCCGACAGCGTGATCTTCGGGGGGCGGCTCTCCGAGTACAAGTACATGGACATGCACGTCGTGATCGAATCAGCGATGAACCGCTTCCGCAGCGAAACCCGTCAGCCGTCGGCCTGAATCAATCCGCCGCCGAGCAGCACGTCACCGCCATAGAAGACCGCGGCCTGTCCCGGTGCCACCGAAAACTGGGGCTCAGCGAAGTCGAGCCGGGCCCGGTGGGGCCGTTCGGCGGCGTGGTCGCCGGCTGTCTCCGCCAGGGGGGTCAGCAGGGCCCGCTCCGGCAGGCTCCGGTATCTCACCTGCACCTCCACCGCGATCGGCTGGTCCGGCGGGGCGATCGACACCCAGTTGATGGCACCCACCTCGCAGGCCTGGCGGGTCGCCTCCCGGCGCGGAGCCACCACCACCCGGTTCATGGCGGCATCCAGCCGCACCACATGGAGCGGTTCGCTCCAGGCCACTCCAAGCCCCTTGCGTTGTCCGATGGTGAAATGCTCGAGGCCGTCGTGGCTGCCGAGCACCGTGCCGTCGGCCAGCACGATTTCCCCCTGGCGCGGCGGCAGATAGGCATCGAGGAAGGCTCGCATCGAACCGTGGTGGTCGGCCAGGCAGAGGTCCTGGCTCTCGGGCTTCTCGGCCGTGCGCAGGCCGAGCCGTGAGGCCTCGGCCCGCGTCGCCTCCTTGGTGAGCTCCCCCAGGGGGAACACCAGCCGGCCCAACACCGTCTGGGGCAGGTCATAGAGGAAATAGCTCTGATCCTTGAGGGGATCCAGGCCACGCAACAGCTGATGGCGATCAGCCCCATCGCCGGCAGGCCGCTGCCGGGCGTAATGGCCCGTGGCCAGGCGGCCAATGCCACGCTCCGCCTCGGCCCACTCGAGCATCGGTCCGAACTTGACCGCCCGGTTGCAGCGGGAGCAGGGCAAGGGGGTGAGGCCCTCGCCATAGCCCTCCACGAGAAACCCAACGATCTGCTCCTGAAAACGGGCCCGGCTGTCGACGACGTGGTGGGGCACCCCCAGCTGGTCGCAGATCCCGGCCGCGTCCACCAGGCCCTCGGCGCAGCAGGAGCCCTTGCCACTCATCAGCCACAGGGTGAGGCCTTCAACCTCCCAGCCAGCCGCCACCAACAGGGCCGCGGTCAGGGAGCTGTCGACGCCGCCGGAGAGTCCCACGGCCACCCGCCGCTCACCGGGCCAGGCGCGCAGCCGTGCGAGCACCGCGGCCACCTCAGGCGAGGTGGTGCTGGTGGCGGTGGTGGTGTCAGACGACGTGGGGGCGGCGGCGGGGCTCAAGGATCCCTGTGGGTGGAACGAGCAGACAGCTCCATCATGGGAGAGCACTGCTCGGGCCGCCGTGAGCTTCCGGCCGATGCCCATCTCCTGGCCGTCCGTGGATGCCGACCACCTCCTGGTGAGCGGCGCCGCGATGGCGGCCATCGAACAGGAGCTGTTCGCCAGCGGCCTGCCGGTGGAGGCCCTGATGGAGAAGGCCGCCCTGGCGGTGAGTCGCCGGCTGCTGGCGCGGCCGGGCCAGGATCGCCACGCTGGCCTGCTGGTGCTGGTGGGGCCGGGGCACAACGGCGGTGATGGCCTGGTGGTGGCCAGGGAATGGCATCTGGCCGGAGGCCGGGCGCGGATCTGGTGCCCCTTCGAGCGCCGCCGCCCCCTCACCGACGCCCACCTGCGCCACGCCCGCTGGCTGGGGATTCCCCTGCTGGAGGATCCGCCTGACCCCGCCGATCCCGCCCTCTGGGTGGATGCCCTGTTCGGCATCGGCCAGCACCGCCCGGCCGGCGCCGCCATCGAAACCCTGCTTCAGGATCGCCAGAGGCAACGGCCCGGCGCCCTTGTGGCCATTGACGTCCCGACCGGACTGGACGCCGACGACGGTGTGCTGCTTGGCACGGTGGCGGCCACCGCCTCCACCACGTACAGCATCGGGCTGATCAAGCGGGGCCTGGTGCAGGATGCGGCCCTGCGCTGGGTGGGGCAGCTGGAGCGGGTCTGTCTTGGATTGCCGCCTGCCCTTCTGGACCAGCCTCCAGGCGATCACCTGCTGGGCCTGTCGGCCGCCGACCGGGCCTCGGCCCCCTGGCCCGTGTCGGATCCGGCCGCCGGGAAATACGAACGGGGACGCCTGTTGGTCCTCGCCGGCAGCCGCCGGTTCAGGGGCGCCGCCCACCTGGTCCTGGCGGGCGCCACGGCGTCGGGATGCGGCAGCCTCAGGGCCGCGCCGCCACGGGAGCTCGCCCCCCAGCTCTGGCAGGTCCATCCCCATGTGGTGCTGGAGCCAAGCCTTGGGGCCACCCCGGCCGGCGGCCTGGCCCTGGGAGATCTGGGCGAGGGCTGGCTGAACCGCCTGGATGCGGTGCTGCTGGGTCCGGGCCTGGGCGGGCTGGGCAACGCCGATGGGCCGGTTGCGGCGGCGGTCGAAGCCCGGGAGCGGCGGCGCTGGCAGGAGCTGGTCGACTTCGGAGGACTGCTGGTGCTCGACGCCGATGGCCTGAACCGCCTCGGTTCCACGGGCAGCGACTGGCTCCAAGGGCGCCGGGGCCCCACCTGGATCACACCCCACGAGGGGGAGTTTCACAGGCTCTTTCCCGATCTGAACTCGCTGCCCCGGCCGGAGGCGGCGCTGGCGGCGGCCCGCCGTTGTGGTGCCAGCGTGCTGCTCAAGGGAGCGCGCAGCGTCGTGGCGACACCCGATGGACGCCGCTGGCAACTGCTCTCGGCCTGCCCGGATGCGGCCAGGGCCGGGCTCGGTGATGTGCTCGCCGGCTACGCCGCAGGGCGGGGGGCGATGGCCCTGGCGACCGTGGGCCTAGCACCTGAACGTGGCTCCAGCGCCGATGGGGCCTGGCTGGCGGCCGCCGTCCTCGACCATGCCCTCGCCGGTCTCCACTGCAGGGAGCGCAATGGATCCGGGGGGGTCACGCCGCTGGCTGTGGCCGAAGCACTGGCCCAACGAGAACCCGAAACCGGGTGATGGGAGCCCGCGTTGAAGATTCAGCGCCTATGGATTAAGGACAACGAGGTCACGCGCAGATGTGACAAGCCTCAGCATTCTCCGTTACATCGACCGGGAAATTAGCCCTCTGCTCATCCAAACGAAGTCAATCACTAAAGAAAAGCAATTGTGTGTGGTTTCAAAAGCAATGGCTTAAAAGTTGTTCCAGACACTTTCCTGACTTGCCAGAGGGTGGATAATTCGATAACACATTCAATGGCGCCACTTCGCCCCCTCCTATGACCGCCTCTGCCGTCGCGACGAGAAGGGAGGGCTCCAGCCGGAGAGGGGGTGATTCCATCACTTGGTATCTAACCTCAATAGGAAGAGAGCCGCTGCTGACACCAGCCGAAGAGATCGAGCTCGGCAATCAGGTTCAGGCGATGATGCACCTGGTGGAGGAGTCGAAAAGCGGCTACTCGGTGCAGGAGAACAAGACGATCAAGGTTGGCCGGCGCTCCAAGGAGCGGATGATGCGCGCCAATCTTCGGCTTGTGGTGAGCGTGGCGAAGAAGTACCAGGGCAAGGGTCTGGAGCTGCTCGATCTGATCCAGGAGGGCTCCCTCGGTCTGGAACGCGCCGTCGAAAAATTCGACCCAACCCGCGGTTACAAGTTCTCCACCTACGCCTTCTGGTGGATCCGCCAGAGCATGACGCGAGCCATTGCCTGCCAGTCCCGGTCCATCCGGCTGCCGGTCCACCTGAGCGAGCGGCTCAGCACAATCCGTAAGGTGAGCCTTGAACTGGCCCACAAGCTCGGCGCCATGCCCAGCCGTAGGGAGATCTCGGAAGCCATGGCGATTCCGATCGAAGAGCTCGACTCCGTACTTCGGCAGGCCCTCACCATTTCCAGCCTGGATGCCCCCATTCATGCGGAGGACGGTCGGAGCTTCCTGGGAGATCTGATCGCCGATGCTTCCGCCGAAGAGCCCCTCGACCGCATCGAGCGAGGCATGCATCAGGAACAGCTGGTCGAACTGATGAGCCACCTGTCTGCCCAGGAAAAGGAGGTCCTGGCCCTGCGCTTCGGACTCGACGGCATGGAGCGCCACACCCTTGCCGAGATCGGCCGGCAGTTGGATGTTTCAAGGGAGAGGGTCCGGCAGATTGAGCTCAAGGCCCTGCGCAAACTGCGCACCCTGTCATCACGCTCCACCCCTCTGCCCTGATCGGGTGGACCTTCAGCGGCGGGGTCGCCATCCGTCCAGGAATCGCTTCAGCTTGCCTTTGGCCTTCAGAGAGGCGATCTTCCATCGGCTCTCTCCCTTAAGGCCGCGATCACGGCGGATCTGGATCGGAGCATCGCCGACCATCTCCCAGTCAGGCAGCCAGCAGTTGTCGGCCCGCGGGAACCAGAATTCGAATACGGAGATCGTCGAGATCGGCAGCAACTTACCAAGAATCGAATAGATCGACTGATCATGGCGATGTTCGACGAAGCCCTCCAGGTTGGGCGCCAGCGAGGCTGAATCATCAATCATGGAGAAATCCTCGCTGAACACGCGGATCCAGCGGCGCATGAAGTCCATGGAGGCAGGGCACTTGCGCACGAAGAAGGTGGTAGCCCCCAGCTGCTGGGTGGTGGTGATGTCCGGCCTGTCTCGAACCCCCAGCCGATCGAGCAAGTCACCCTTGGACCAGTGGCCTTCCCGCTGATCCGGGAACTGCCTCTCCTGGTACACCAAGGATCCATTCGGAGGCAGGCATTCAAAACCCTGAACACCTGACGGCGCCTCCACGGTCATGGCGAACAGTTCGAGCAGCCGCTCTCGACCTGCAGGATTGAGATGGCAGCCGGAATCGATCCAATGCACCTGGTCGCCATCCTGTAAGCGCTCGAGCGTCTGCAAGACGATCTGGGGCTTCCAGGCGTAGTAGCCAAAACCGCGATGCTCAGGCGTCAGAAAGTCTTTGAAATGCTGCCGGAACTCTGGGGCGAGATCCTGCTCCGAAGCTCCAAAGATATCCGTGTAGACCTGCATCTCCTTCGCCTGCCGACAGAGTCGCCGCCGGGCCGTCTTCATGCGGCTGTCAGTGAATGTGACGAGGACGCGTTTGGCCATCAGACCGACTACCTTCTGGGCAATTGAATGATCTTAATCAACAGACAATGGCCCAGCTGATTCAATCTTCGGCCCAGATGTAGCGGGTGAGTTCGCTGCTGTCGGGCTCGGGCGCCGCGAGGGCAAACTCCACGCAATCAGCCACTTCGGCATCGATCTCCTTCTCGATCGCCTTGAGCTCCTCGGCCGTGGCCAGGCCCATGTCCGTCAGGCGCAGCGCCAGTTGCTTGATGGGATCGCGCTTGGCCCAGAATTCCTTCTCGGCTGCTTCGCGGAGCTCGTCAGGATCCGCCAGGGAATGGCCACGGAACCGGTAGGTGAGGCACTCCAACAGGGTGGGTCCTTCGCCAGCCCTGGCCCGCTCGATGGCCCGCTGGGCCGCGGCCCTTACCGCCAGAACATCCATACCATCCACTTCCTCGCCGACCATGCCGAAGCCCGCCGCCTTGCGCCAGATTTCCGGCTCGCTCGTGGCCCGGTTGTGGTCCATGCCGATGGCCCAGCGGTTGTTCTCCACCACAAACAGGATCGGCAGCTTCCACAGCGAAGCCATGTTGAGGCATTCGTAGAACTGGCCGATGTTGCAGGTGCCGTCCCCGAAGAAGGCGGCCGTGACGGCATCGCTGTCCGCCTGGCCGAGGGCGTCACGCTTGTAGCGGCTGGTGAAGGCCGCTCCCAGGGCCACCGGGATGCCCTCGCCAATGAACGCATAGCCGCCGAGCAGATGGTGCTCACGGGAAAACAGGTGCATGGAACCTCCACGGCCCTTGCTGCAGCCCGTGGCTTTGCCGAACAGCTCGCTCATGACCTCCCGGGCCGGTACACCGCAGCTCAGGGCGTGCACGTGGTCGCGATAGGTGCTGCAGAACCAGTCGTGCTGCAGGCGCATCGCCCGGATCACCCCCGTGGAGACGGCTTCCTGACCGTTGTACAGATGCACGAAGCCGAACATCTTGCCGCGGTAGTACATCTCGGCGCACTTGTCTTCGAAGCGGCGCCCCAGGGTCATGTCCCGATAAAGCATCAGGCCCTCCTCCCGGCTGACACTGGCCCGCTCAGCCGGAACCAAACCCTCCAAGCGCACCGCGTGGCTGCCGGCCTGCTCAGAAAACGCGGCTGCCCCTGGCTCAGAGGGCTGGGCTGCCCGCGCCGCAGTCATTTCCTGAGTCATGGCAGGAAGGCAAGGCGAATCGTGGTCCCGACTGTACGGGGTCCGTTCCCAGGTGACAGTCAAAACCACTGCCACTGACTACAGTCGCGCCCCAGCGTCACCATCGGATTGGACCTGCCGATCGATCATTTCCGCTTGCTGGGCGTTCCTCCGTCCGCCGATGCCCAGGGGGTCCTGCGCACCCTGCAGTCGCGCCTGGACCGTCTGCCCCACGGGGGGTTCACCGCCGATACCCTGCAGGCACGGGCGGAGCTGCTCCGGTCCAGCGCCGACCTGCTCTCCGATGCCGACCGGCGCGCCGCCTACGAAGCGGAACTGACCAGCCTGGCCAACACCGACGGCACCCTGCAGCCGGCCTTGGAGATTGCCACAGCCCTGCAGGTGGGCGGGCTGGTGTTGCTGATGGAGGGGGGCCAGCCTCTGGAGGCCTTCGAGCTCGCCAGCCGTTCTCTGCAGCCACCGCAGTCGCCCACCCTTGGCAGTGGCCGAGAAGCTGATCTCACCCTCCTGGCCGGGTTGGCCTGCCTTGCGGCCGCCGGCGAGCTGGAGGAGCAGCGTCGCTTCGAAGCCGCCGCCCGCACCCTGCAGCAGGGTCTGCAGCTACTGCAACGCCTGGGCCGGCAACCCGACCTCAGGGAAACCATGCATGCCCAGCTGGAACACCTCACGCCCTACCGGGTGCTCGACCTGCTGAGCCGGGATCTGGTCGCCGGCGTCGAGAGGCAGGAGGGCCTGGCGCTGCTTGAGCAATTGGTGCAGAGACGCGGCGGGCTTGAGGGGGATGGTGATCCCCATTTCCCCAGCCAGGACTTCCAGCCCTTCTTCCACCAGATCCGCGCCTTCCTCACCGTCCAGGAGCAGGTGGACCTGTTCAGCCGCTGGGCCGCCACCGGCTCCGACGCCGCCGACTTCCTGGCCACCATCGCCCTGACCGCCTCCGGTTTCGCCCAGCGCAAGCCCGAGCGCATCGCCGAGGCCAGACACCGCCTGCAGCGCAGCGGCCGGGAGGGCATCGAACCGCTGCTCGCCAACCTGCACCTGCTGCTGGGGGAGGCCGACACGGCGCGTGCCTGCTTCGACCAGGGGGCCAGCCAGGACCTGAAGGACTGGGCCGCCGGTAAAAGTGCTGATCCCCTGGGTCAGCTCTGTGCGTACTGCAGCGACTGGCTGGTCCGGGACGTGCTGCCGGGCTACCGGGACCTGGAAGCCGAGCCCGATCTGGTGGCCTATTTCAGTGACCGGGACGTCGTGACCTATGTCGAAAGGGAGGATCAGCGCAGGGGGCGGGCCTATCTCACCTCCCCGGCAGCCGTGGAGGGTGTGGACAGCACGGTCTTCCCACCCTTGGACGCACCCAGCTTCGCGGGGACGATGTCGCCCCCTGCATCCCTGAGCCTGGAGGGGGCTACCGCCGGGGGCTTCGCCCCGCTGTCTGCATCCGGCATGGCCACGGATCCCGAAGATGACGGGGAGCTCGATGACGAGGTGCCCCTGCGCTGGCCAGTGACCCCGAGGTCGTGGCTGCTGGGGGGCGGCGCCGTCCTGGTGTTGGTGCTGGCCGCAGCCTGGGTGCTGCGGCAGCGCCAGAGTTCACCTCCACCGGCTCCGGCACCAGCACCCCCGCTCACCTCCCCGGCCCCCACCCCACCGACTCCGGCCCCGAAGGCCGCGACGGGACTGAGCATCACGCCCCTCATGGCCACCCGGCCCGATGCGGCCCAGGTGCGTCGCCTGCTGGAGAACTGGCTGACGGTGAAGAGTGGCGTGCTGGCCGGCAAACCGATCCCGCAGGATCTGGATCGCATCGCCCGGGAGGGGCCGATCGCCCTGCTCGCCAAGGAGCGCCGCAGCGATGCCGCCAGGGGCCAGACCCAGCAACTGGACGTACGGATCACCGATCTCAGCCTGTCCGAAAGCGGCCCCCAGCGCATCGTCGCCGTCGTCCGGCTCCGCTACAGCGACCGCCGCCTCGATGCAGCCGGAAAGGTGGTGGAGACCACGGCGCCGCTGCAACTGCGCAATGGTTATGTATTCGGACGCGACGGCGACAGCTGGCGCCTGGTGGCCACCCAATCCCTCAACTGATGTTCGACGAACTCTCCCAGCGCTTCGAAGACGCCGTCAAAGGACTGCGTGGCCAGGCGGCCATTTCGGAAACGAACGTCGATGGCGCTCTCAAGGAAGTGAGACGGGCCCTGCTGGAGGCCGACGTGAGCCTGTCGGTGGTGAAGGAGTTCGTCGAAGAGGTGCGGCGCAAGGCCGTGGGATCCGAGGTGGTGCGCGGGGTGAGCCCGGATCAGAAGTTCATCCAGCTGGTCCACGAGCAGCTCGTCGACACCATGGGCGGTGCCAACGCCCCCCTGGCCCGGGCGACGGACGCCCCCACGGTGATCCTGATGGCCGGTCTGCAGGGGGCCGGCAAGACCACCGCCACCGCCAAGCTGGGCCTGTACCTCAAGGAGCAGGGTCGGCGTCCCCTGCTGGTGGCCGCCGACGTCTACCGGCCGGCTGCCATCGACCAGCTGCAGACCCTGGGCCGTCAGATTGGCGTGGAGGTGTTCAGCCTCGGTTCTGACGCCAAGCCAGAAGCGATCGCGGCCGCCGGCGTGGCCAAGGGACGGGACGAGGGCTTCGACACCGTGCTGGTGGATACCGCCGGGCGGCTCCAGATCGACACCTCGATGATGGAGGAGATGGTTCGGATCCGGGAGGCGGCGGCCCCGGATGAGGTGCTGCTGGTGGTGGATTCGATGATCGGCCAAGAGGCCGCCGAACTCACCCGCGCCTTCCATGAACAGGTGGGCATCACCGGCGCCGTGCTCACCAAGCTGGATGGGGATTCCCGCGGCGGGGCCGCCCTCTCGATCCGCAAGGTGAGCGGCGCGCCGATCAAGTTCATCGGCACCGGCGAAAAAGTGGAGGCCCTGCAGCCGTTCCACCCGGAGCGGATGGCGAGCCGCATCCTGGGGATGGGAGATGTGCTCACCCTGGTGGAGAAGGCCACCAAGGAGGTGGAGCTGGCCGATGTGGAGAAGATGCAGCGCAAGCTGCAGGAAGCCAGCTTCGATTTCTCCGATTTCGTCCAGCAGATGCGCCTGATCAAGCGCATGGGATCCCTGGGCGGGCTGATGAAGCTGATCCCGGGGATGAACAAGATCGACGACGGCATGCTCCGGCAGGGCGAGAGCCAGCTCAAGCGCATCGAGGCCATGATCGGATCGATGACCGAGGCCGAACGCCGCCAGCCCGAACTGCTCGCCTCCCAGCCCTCCCGTCGCCGCCGCATCGCCTCCGGCAGTGGCCACACACCGGCCGACGTGGACAAGGTTCTCGCCGACTTTCAGAAAATGCGTGGCTTCATGCAGCAGATGACCAGGGGTGGCATGCCCGGCATGCCTGGGATGGGTGGCTTCCCCGGGATGGGCGGAATGCCGGGGATGCCGGGAATGGGCGGCATGCCCGGGATGGGCGGGCCCGGTGGCCGCGGCGGCGGCAAGCCCCCCAGGCCCGCCAAGCCGGCCAAGAAGCGCAAGGGGTTTGGCCAGCTCTGAGCTCCCCTGTAGGATTGGGGGCTGCATTTCGAGCACAATTTTCAGATGATCAAGCTCCGGCTGAAGCGGTTCGGCAAGAAACGGGAAGCGAGTTTCCGTCTGGTGGCCACCAACAGCACCTCCCGCCGCGACGGCCGTCCGCTCGAGGAGCTGGGCTTCTACAACCCCCGCACCAAGGAAACCCGCCTGGACACTGAGGCCATCCGTCTCCGCCTCGGCCAGGGAGCCCAACCCACGGACACCGTGCGCACCCTGCTTGAGAAGGGCGGCCTGATCGAGAAAACCATCCGGCCCGCCGAAACCGTCGGCAAGCTCAAGCAGGCCGCGGCTCGCGAGGCCGCTGCTGCCGCCGCCGTCAAGGAAGCGGAAGCTGCCAAGCAAGCGGCTGCGGCCAAGTTGGCTGAGGAAGCCGCTGCTGCCGCTGAAGCCGCTGCTGCCGCTGAAGCCACGGCTGCCGCTGAAGCCGACCCTGCCACCGCCGAGGCCTGAGCGAACTCTCCTCCACGTTTTCCCTGCCTGACAGCGGTGCTGCCGTTGCCCTGGCCGGGGCGGATGGGGCCTCCCTGCGGCGGCTTGAAGCCCTCACAGGCGCCCAGATCGTGTTGCGGGGTCTCGACCTTCAGATCAGCGGCCGGACGGCCCAAGTGGAGCGACTGCAGGCTTTGATCCACTTGCTTGAGCCCCTTTGGCAACGGGGGGAGTCCATCGGTCCGGTGGACATCCAGGCCGCCATGGCGGCCCTGGACACCGGCCGCTCCGACCAGCACCGCCGCATGGGACTCCAGGTGCTGGCCACCAGCGTCAGCGGCAGGCCCCTGCGGCCCCGCACCCTGCGGCAGAACAACTACGTCGAGGCGATCGAACGCCACGATCTGACCCTGGCGATCGGCCCGGCCGGCACCGGCAAGACGTTCCTGGCCACCATCCTGGCCGTGCGGATGTTGCAGGAACGCAAGGTGGAGCGGCTGGTGCTGACGCGACCGGCGGTCGAAGCCGGCGAACGGCTTGGCTTCCTCCCCGGTGACCTGCAACAGAAGGTGGATCCCTATCTGCGTCCCCTCTACGACGCTCTTCATGGGCTGCTGGGCCAGGAACGCACCGCCCAGCTCCTGGAGAAGGGGGTGATCGAGGTGGCGCCCCTGGCCTTCATGCGCGGTCGCACGCTGGCCGACGCCTTTGTGATCCTCGATGAGGCCCAGAACACCACCTGCGCCCAGATGCGGATGGTGCTCACCCGGCTGGGGGAAAATTCCCGCATGGTCGTGACGGGAGACACCACCCAGATCGATCTGCCCCCGGGCCAGCTGAGCGGCCTGGTGGAGGCGGAGCAGGTGCTGCAGGGGGTGGAGGGCGTAGCCATCTGCCAGTTCACCGATGCGGATGTGGTGCGCCATCCCCTGGTGCAGCGTCTGGTGCAGGCCTACGCCCGACGCGATGCCCGCCCGCCGGCCCCCCCAGCCAGGAAGCGGATGGATGGCACTCCCGTCCGATCGGAACCATGAACAGCGCCGAACGGGTGCGCATCCCCGCCCAGATCGCGGTGGCCGCCCTGGTGGCCTACCTGCTGGGCTTCTGGTTCACGAGTCTGTTTCCGGGCTATCTGCCCAGAATCGGCGGGCTCTGGTCGGCGATCTCCGCCGTCGTCGTGACCCAGGTCACCCGCAAAGATGCGGCCTCTTCCGCCTCGCTGCGGATTCTGGGATCGGCGATCGGCGCCATCACCAGTGCGGTGTACCTGACGCTGCTGCCCTTTCACCCCCTCGGTATGGCCGCGGCGATCTTTGCCACGGTGTTGATCTGCGCGGCGATCAACGTGCCCAGCCACGGCCGTCTGGCGGCGATCACGGTGATCGTCGTGATGGTCACCGGCAGCCTGGATCCGGCCCTGAGTCCGGGTCTGAACGCCCTGCTGCGCTTTCTGGAATCCTGCATCGGCACGGGCGTCGCCCTGCTGGCGGTGTGGCTCTGGCCTGGATCCCGCAACCAGCCCGGGGGCGACGCCTGAAGGATGCCTTCATGGGGAGATCCGAACCGCTCTTCTCGCCGTAACCATGGGGCCGCTGGCAAGATAGATTCAGTTTGAAATGCCAGTGCCATGCCGGCCAGAAGCAATTTCCAGGAAGCGATCCGTGAGGCCCAGTCCGGTGCTCTCATCGGACCCAACGTGGTCAACAAAGCCCTTCCCTATGTGGGCGGCGGCATGGTGCTCACCGCCGTCGGCGTCGTTGGTGGTTTGTCGATGATCGGCAACCCGATCTTCATGCCCCTGTTCTGGGTGTCGCTGATCGGCAACTTCATCCTGTTCTTCGTGGCCCAGAACGCGGCGATGAAGGGCAACAACGGCACCGCCCTGCCGATCCTGACTGCCTACAGCCTGATCACCGGCTTCACCCTCAGCGGGATCGTGGCGATGGCGATCGGCACCGCCGGTATCGGTGCCATCGGCACCGCCGCCCTGGCCACCGGGATCACCTTTGTGATCGCCTCGGTGGTGGGCCGCAACATGAGTGACAACCTCGGTCAGGCCCTCAGTGGTGTGGTGGGCCTCGGCATCGTCGGCTTGCTGATTGCCATGGTGGTGCAGCTTGTGGGCGGCATCTTCATTCCAGGCTTCGGCGGCAATGGTTTTGAGCTGATGATCGCCGGCTTCGGCACCGTGTTGTTCGTCGGAGCGGCCTTCGTCGACTTCTACACGATGCCTCGCACCTACAGCGACGACCAGTACCTGGCCGGTGCCCTTGGCATGTACCTGACTTACATCAATCTCTTCATCTTCATCCTGAGGCTGATCATCGCTCTCCAGGGAGGTGGCCGTCGCGACTGAGCAGGGGACCGTCTTCCATTCATTGACTCTTCTCATGGACCTGTCCGTATCCGGATGGGTTCATGTTTTTTCATTGATGTGGCGATGACACCAGGCGTCATGGTTGACGCGTCGTCCTGCTGTCATTGCGTTGGCGCCGATCGGATCAGGGGTTTCTGACGTCATGCGTTCGTCCGGCTAAGCTCCCTGCGACCTCAATTCCACACGGCTGGCTTGGCACCAAGGAGCTTTAACCGTCAACGCCTGCCCATCACCCCATTGAATGCACAGGAAACCCCATGACCAAAACGGCTCTGATCACCGGGATCACCGGCCAAGACGGTTCCTACCTGACGGAGTTGCTCCTGGAAAAAGGGTATGTGGTGCACGGAATCAAGCGGCGGGCCAGCAGCTTCAACACCGACCGAATCGACCACCTCTACCAGGACCCCCATGAACAGAATCCTCGGCTTGTCCTGCACTATGGCGATCTGACGGACTCCACCAACCTGATCCGGATTGTTCAACAGATCCAACCGGATGAGATTTACAACCTCGGGGCCCAGAGCCACGTGGCCGTGAGTTTTGAAAGTCCCGAATATACAGCCAATTCTGATGCGCTTGGTACCCTCCGCATCCTGGAAGCCGTCCGCATTCTGGGCTTGACGGAAAAGACCCGCATCTACCAGGCGAGCACCAGCGAGCTCTATGGCCTTGTGCAGGAAATCCCCCAGAAAGAATCCACCCCGTTTTACCCCCGCAGTCCCTATGGCGTGGCCAAGCTCTATGCCTATTGGATCACGGTTAATTACCGCGAAGCCTATGGCATGTATGCCTGCAACGGCATACTTTTCAACCACGAAAGCCCCCGACGGGGCGAAACCTTTGTAACCAGGAAGATTACTCGAGGCCTGGCACGCATCGATGCCGGCCTCGACCAGGGACTGTTCATGGGCAACCTGGATTCCCTGCGCGATTGGGGGCATGCCAGGGATTACGTGGAGATGCAATGGCGGATGCTGCAGCAGGACCGTCCCGAAGACTTCGTGATCGCCACGGGCCGGCAGGAATCGGTACGGCGGTTCATCGAACTCACCGCCCAAGAACTCGGCTGGGGGGGCATGATCTGGCAGGGCAGCGGCATCGAGGAGACCGGCTCCCGTCGTGACACCGGAGACATTGTGGTGCGCATCGACCGGCGTTACTTCCGCCCTGCGGAGGTGGAAACCCTGCTCGGGGACCCGACCCGCGCGCGGGAACGGCTGGGATGGACACCCACCACGACTTTGGAGCAGCTGGTGGCGGAAATGGTCGCCACCGACAAGGAGGAAGCCGCCAAGGAGGCCACGTTGCGCCGGGAGGGGTTCACCGTCGTCGGTTCGATGGAGAATCCTCCCCAGGTCGGACTGAAGGCCGCGCCGTGAGAACACGCCCAAAACGCCGCTATGGTCAGCCTTGTGACCCGTTCTCGTCGCAGCGGATCACCGCTGGCCAGACGCCTGCTCCATCGGTCCACCCCTTGCATCAGCGCAGGGGCCTGATGTTTTCCCCATGCTGATCTCACCGAACGACCGGATCTTCATTGCCGGCCATCGCGGCATGGCCGGCTCGGCCATCACCCGTTGCCTGAAGGCGGAAGGCCATCAGCAGCTACTCACCGTGGACCGGTCCGACCTCGACCTGATGGACGGCGCTGCGGTCGCGGCGTGGTTCACCGATCAGCGGCCCGATGTGGTGGTGCTGGCGGCGGCGCGGGTGGGGGGAATTCTGGCCAACTCCACCTATCCCGCCGATTTCCTGCTCGACAACCTCAAGATCCAGCAGAACGTCATCGAGAAGGCCTGGCAGCACGGCACCCGCCGCCTTCTGTTCCTTGGCAGCAGCTGCATCTACCCCAAATTGGCCGACCAACCGATCCGGGAGGAGGCCCTGCTCGGGGGGCCACTGGAGCCCACCAATGAGTGGTATGCCGTCGCCAAGATCACCGGCATCCAGCTGTGCCGCGCCCTGCGCCAGCAGCATGGCTTCGACGCGATCAGCCTGATGCCCACCAACCTCTACGGCCCAGGCGATAACTACCACCCCACCAACAGCCATGTGCTGCCCGGTCTGATCCGGCGTTTCCAGGAGGCCCGCGAAGCTGGCTCCGAGGAAGTGATCTGCTGGGGAAGCGGCCGGCCCCGTCGTGAATTCCTGCACGTCGATGATCTGGCGGCTGCGGCCCTGTTCTGCCTGCGCCATTGGCAACCGGGTGTCGAGGATCTACAGCACATCAACGTGGGGACAGGAACGGACGTGAGCATTCAGGAGCTGGCCACGATGGTGGCCGAAGCGGTGGGATTCCACGGCCGGATCGCCTGGGACACCTCCAAACCGGATGGCACTCCACGCAAGCTGCTGGATGTCAGCCGTCTGGCCGCCCTCGGCTGGCGATCCGCGATCCCCTTGCAGGACGGATTGCGGCGCACTGTGGCGGAGTTCGTCAGTGAGCGGGCCAGCGGCGCCGAGGTGCGGCTGTGAGGATCCTCGTCACCGGCGGCGCCGGCTACATCGGCAGCCATGCCGTCAGGGCCCTGACCCGGGCAGGGCATCAACCCGTGGTGCTGGACAACCTTGTCTACGGCCATGCCGACATCGTCGAGAAGACCCTGAAGGTTCCCCTGGTTCTGGGCCAGGTGGGCGACCGTGAAGTGCTGGAGCCGCTGCTGCGCGGCCGCCACCCCGCCCTTGACGGGACGCCCCTGGAAGGCAAGCCCATTGAGGCGGTGCTCCACTTTGCCGCCTATGCCTACGTGGGCGAATCGGTCAGCGATCCTGCCAAGTACTACCGCAACAACCTTGGCGATACCCTCACCCTGCTGGAGGCCCTGGTGGCCACCGAGCGCCCGTTGCCGATCGTTTTCTCCTCCACCTGCGCCACCTATGGGATCCCCCAGCAGGTGCCGATCACCGAAGACCATCCCCAGGCTCCGATCAACCCCTACGGTCGCAGCAAGTGGATGGTGGAGCAGTTGCTCACCGACTTCGCGGCGGCCTACGGCCTGCCCAGCGTGATCTTCCGCTACTTCAATGCTGCCGGTGCCGATCCTGAGGGCGACCTGGGGGAGGACCACGACCCTGAGACCCATCTGATCCCAAGGGTGCTTGACACCATGAGTGGTCGGGAGCCCTATCTGCAGATCTTCGGCGACGATTACCCCACCCCTGACGGCACCTGCATCCGTGATTACATCCACGTGGCCGACCTTGCCGATGCCCACGTCCTGGGCCTGGAACGGTTGCTGCGGCTGCGGGAACGGGAGGAGTCCGAGCGCAAGCCCCTCATCTACAACCTTGGCAACGGCACCGGCTACTCGGTTCAGCAGGTGATCGAAACCGCCAAAGCCGTGACCGGCCGGGGCCTGCTCGCCCACATGGCCAAGCGGCGGGATGGTGATCCTCCCCAACTGGTGGCCGGGGCTAGCCGGGCCCACCAGGAACTTGGTTGGAGGCCCCGTTTCCCCGAACTGGAAACGATCATCGAGCATGCCTGGGCCTGGCACCAGAGGCGTTACCAGGGCTGAGGGCCTCTCGCACCGGCCAGGGCCTGGCCAAGGGCTCCCCGATGAACACACCCTGGCCGGGCATGGCCACACTGCGCCAGTAGCTCTCGATCAAGGTGTCGCCGCGCCGGTAATAACTGAGCAGCAGACCGGGATCGGAAAACTTGGCTGGAAAGTTGCACGGCTCCACCACCGTTCCATAACTGCCGGTGGCACCGGCCTCAAGCCAGCGAATCGCACTCATCTGCGGACTGTCGGTCAGCTGCCCCCCCAGGGAGGTGAGGTGATCGGCAACGGCTCCCGGCAGGTAGTGGTTGGTGCGGATCCCGACAGGGAAGGCCAGCCCGGTGAAATAGGCCATGACATCCTGAGCTCCCACAAGGGCATCGGAAGCGATGACCCTCACCTGGAACCGCGATCCCATGGCCGCCACGACCCGGCCATAGCCTGGGGCACGGGTGTTGCGTTTGGCGTCCTTGGTGCTCAAGAGGTAGGCCGTTCCCGGCGGTGCCGTTCCGTCCGAGGCCACACCCTGCTGAATCAGGCGCCTGGCCATCGCCAGGCTGGTGGCGGCCAGCATCATGCTGGGCCGAACCCCCAGCTGATCCCAGGGACGGCGCACATCGCCGCGGGCAAACAGGGGACTCAAGGACGTGGACCGGCAACCGGTGGCGCAGAAGCGTGCGTCCAGGCCGAAGCTGAAGGCACTGGTGATCGACTGGCAGCCAACCCGATAGGGGGCTGCCCAGGCCAGGGCATAGACCTGAACATGACCTGGAGTCCGGATATCCACCGTGCGCTTGAGGCGGCGGAAGACAGCCGGGCTCAGCGCCACTTCCCCGGGAGGGAAGCGCACGCGGATCACCTGGTCAGGGGGGATCAGGCGGGCGGCCTGGTAGGTGCGGCCAATGCTCTCGCTGAGGGGATCGGCCGCATTGATGATGATCGCGAGGTGGCGATGGTCGAGGGGACCTTGGGACAACGTCCCGACCCTGGAGACCCGTGACCCGCGCGCGAGGGGCTGGCTGGCCGACAGGGCCAGCAACAGCACCAGCGGTGCCAGCCGCGTGGGCAGCCACCGACATCGGGGAGACCGCCGAAGCCCTCTGAAAAACTCAGCAGCCATGGTGGGCTGACAACGGTATCCCGAGCTCGTCTGGGGGTGCGTTAGAGCCCATTGGACAATGGCCCAAGCCCTCTTTCAACCCTCGCATACTGGCGATGGAGCCTGTCGATGGAGCGTTCAAACGACCTTCGTGCAAGCACCCGGTGACGACCTAGATTCAGGTGCAGAACGCCTTGCAGTTCCTTGGTCATCAATTGCCTCTGTTGCGATTCCCTGATCAACTATTTTGATCAGGTGTACTTATCAGATGCGCCAATGCCAGGCAGATGCCAATCAGGGGTTCCCATCAGCCAAGCCCTTGATTCCTGATTCGACAGTTCAGCCCCCATTATGCAGCGCCGTTGATGCCATTTCTACATCGCATCGCCAGACAACTCCCCAGCCCTCTTCTTGCTCCCCTCACCGACCAAAAACCCGCAGCACGCCTGATTAGGCACTCGGCAAAGAAATACTGGAAGTTACTGGCACTCAACTTCTCCACCAGCCTGGCCGCCAGCCTCAGTGAAGGTGCCACACTTGGGATCATTTTCCTTTCGGTAAGCCTCATCAGTGCTCCCGAGAACAGTGACTGGAGTCAAATTTCGGCTCTCGGGTCTCTGAATCATTTTCCATGGCTGCAAGGCTGGCTCACCAGCGCCCTCAGCACCCGCACGGGTCGCGACGGGATCTTCGTGATGCTCCTGGCCACGGCCGTGGCCCTGCAAGCCCTCATGGCATTGACCAGTTACGTGAACAGCATCAGCACAGCCGTGATGGGGTCACGGATGGGCGCGGACATTACCGCCAAGCTGAATGATCGTGTTTTGTCACTGAGTTTTTCCTGCGCCAGCCGGTACCGAATTGGCGATCTGCTGAACTACGTCGGCTCGGGAGGCAGCACGGTTCAGAAGGAGATCTTCCTGGCCAACGGGCTGTTGATGAACAGCCTGCAGCTGTTGATCTATCTGGTCATCCTGGTGGCCATCTCACCGTGGCTGCTGCTGGTGGCCATTGCCATGGCCGCCGTCATGCAGACGGTGCAGAAGCTGCTACTACCCCGTATTCGCAGGAACTCACGAGAGCAACAGTGCGTGAATGTGGAACTCTCCAGCCACCAGAACGAACAGATTCAGGGGCTACGGTTGCTCCACAGCACGGGCCAGCTGGAAAGCTCCAGAACCAAACTGAAAAGGTTGCTTACCGAAAGCAAGCGGCTGTCAATCAGACAGAGCAAACTTTCCAACATGGTGCAGCCCATTTCCAACATGCTGCCGATCATCTCCATCGCCCTGATCGCAGCGCTCAGTCTCTTGGTTTTCAAAGATCGTAGTAGTGGCGTACTTCCGAGTCTGGTGACGTTCATCATCGCCTTGCAGAGACTCAACCAAAGGGTCGGCAGCTTGACTGGGCTCGCCACAAGCTATGCCGCCAACAGCGCCAATGTGGAACGTTTGAACGACATCTTGCGCGATGAAGACAAGCAGTTCATCCGCTCAGGTGGAGTTCCATTCGCAGCACTACACGAGGGGATCCAGCTGGATTCTGTCTCTCTTCGCTACAGCCCCGAGCTCCCTGAGGCTCTCTCCTCTATTCAACTCACCATTGGGCGCGGTCAGACCATCGCCTTGGTCGGCTCCAGCGGCGCCGGCAAGAGCTCCATCGCCGATCTGCTCGTTGGTCTCTATGACCCAACCGGAGGAAGGATTCTCATCGACGGAGTCGACTTCCGCGCCATCAACCTCGCCAGCTGGCAGCAACGACTTGGAGTCGTCAGCCAGGACACGTTTCTTTTCAATGCCAGTATCGCCAGCAACATCAGTTTCGGTGTGGAGAGCGCGTCTATGGAGGACATCATGGAAGCGGCTGCCAAAGCCCAAGCTGCTGGCTTCATCGCCAACATGCCTGAGGGCTATGACACCAAAATCGGCGAACGCGGCTACCGACTCAGCGGCGGCCAACGTCAGCGAATTTCCTTGGCGAGAGCGATTCTGAGGAAACCCGAGCTGCTGATTCTCGATGAGGCCACCAGCGCCCTCGACAGCCAGAGTGAACGGTTGGTACAGCAGGCGATTGAACAGTTCGAACGCCAGCACACCGTGCTGGTGATCGCCCACCGCCTCAGTACGATCGTCAACGCCGACGTCATCTGCGTGATGTCGGAGGGGAGGATACTGGAACGGGGCCGTCACCACGAATTGCTCGCCCAATCTGGCCTGTACGCCAAACTCTGGAGCGATCAATCCAAGCATCCCCAGCAGGCATCGATGGCGGCGACAACCGTCTGATGCACTTCATTCTGATAAGTATGCAGAGCCACGATCGCGACCATCCCACGGGACGATCGTGGATCAGATCGACGCCCAACATGGTGGGTTATAAAAGATGATCATTGCCTGCACGATCGACAACAACTACATCCGGCACTGCGCCGTGATGCTGAAGTCTCTCCAGCTTTCCAATCCGACTGAATCCATCAGCGTCTACATTCTCCACGGTGTCATTGATACCGGTGAACGTGCCCGATTAGCGGCCTACCTTGGGGAATTTCTGCCTTCGGTCTCCTTCATTCAACTGGATGAGGAGATGCTTTCGGGCTTTCCAGTTTTCGGCCACATCACCCTGGCCACCTACTTCCGGCTGTTGCTGCCAGCGGCTCTACCCCATGCAGTGGAAAAGGTTCTTTATCTGGATTCCGACCTGATCGTGGTTGACTCGATCCGTGATCTCTGGGAGTCGGCTCTCGATCACAACAGCATCGGTGCGGTGGAGGAACATAACCAGGAGCTCGACCGCAACCGCCTCGGCCTGGCTGAAGGTTCCCTGGTGTTCAATGCGGGCGCCATGCTGATCGACCTGTGCCGCTGGCGCAGGGAGAACATCCTGGCCACGGGACTGGAGTTCGCCCGCTGCCATCCCGAGCGCATCAAACACTGGGACCAGGACGTACTCAATTCCCTGCTTGAATCCCGCTGGCTGCCCCTTGACTGGCGCTTCAACGCCCTCCCCCATCTCTGGATGCATGCCGAATACGGCGATAGCACCACCCCCCTGGGCCGGCAAGCTGAGGCCACACGGGCCAACCCCGCTGTGATCCACTTCGCGGGATCAGGTGTGGCCAAGCCTTGGCACCATCGCTGCACCCATCCCTGGCGCCAGCGCTACCTGGAGATTCGCCAGCAGACCCCCTGGTCAAACCTCCCCCTGGAGGGGGCCCCCAGCGCGTCCCTTGGCGATCGCCTCGGGACGTTGCGCTTCCGGATCAAGAGTGCGGGCAAGCGGATGCTCGGCAAGCAGAAGCCCAGGAACCCATGACCATCCAGCTCGGCGACCACCGACTCACCTGCATCGGCTATTGCGACAGCACGGAGGCAGACCTGCTGGGACGCTTCCTGCGCCAGGGAAGCCAAGCACTGGCAAACAGGGAAGGGGAGTACACCCTGGTGATCGAGACCGATGCTGGGGACGTGACGGTAGTCACTTCACCCGTTGGAGCCACGCACTACTACTACGCCGAGCACAACGGCCGCCTCTTCCATGGCGACCTGGTCGCGGAGATCCAGCGTCGCAGCGGCCTGGAGTGGCGCTGGAACTGGCAGGCCCTGGGTGATCTCTGCCAGCTGGAGAACCTGACCGACAACCAGACGCTTCACCCCGAGATCCATCGGGTCCCGCCGGGCAGCATCCTGCACTTCACCGACGGCCGCGTGGCGCTGCGCTCCGAGTCGGTCCTTGACAGGATCCCGGCGGCCCCCGCTGACCCGGACGCCGCCGTTGAGGCGCTCAATGCCTCCGTGCTTCGGCTGGCTGGGGACAACCCCTACCTGTCCCTTTCGGGCGGATTCGATTCGAGGGTGATCCTGGCGTCAATGTTGCACCAGGGGCTGCGCCCCCATCTGATCACCATGGGACGGGAGGAGGCCACCGACGTAAAGGTGGCCCGCCACATCGCCCGGCGCTTCGATCTGCCCCATCAGCTGATCAACCTGGACCTGGAGGAATTCTTCGCCCACGGGCCCAGCATCTCCAGCCTTACCAATGGCACCAAGACCGCCTGCCACTGGCACACCTTCCTCTATCCCCTGAAGGCCAAGATTCCCGCCGATGCCACGTTCTTCGTTGGCACCCTGGGGGAATTCGCCCGTACCTATTACTTCGACCGTGGCTGGCTGGGCCGCATGGCGTCTCTGGCCCCCGAAGCCGCCCTGGGCCAGTTCTGGCGGATGAAACTCGAGCGACACCCCAGCTTCTCGCCCGAGGAACTGCGACATCTGGCCCCACCGCTGGCGGCTGAGCTGGTGGCTGAGGGCCGAGGTCGCCGGGCCGACAAGCTCGCCGGCTTCTGCCGCGGGAAATTCCTCGATGGCCTCACCCGCTACTACTTCGAGCAACGGGTACCCAATTTCTACGCCAATGGCATCCGTATGTACCGGGCCTCCAGCGCCTGGCGATCCCCCTTCCACGATCGCCGCTGGATCGAGACGATCTGGAATCTTCCCGATGGTTGGAAGCTGGGCTCCAATTGGCACCGCCATGCCATCGTCCGCAACTGCCCGGAGCTGCTTTCGTTTCCTGAGGAGAACGGTTTCGATAAGGGCCGCATGCTGCCCAAGGCCCCGCCCTTCTACTGGACACCTCCCGTGAGGCGGTCCCGCTACGTGAGCTACGACCTCAGCGCCGACTGGTACCGCGACCCCCGCATGCATGCCTTCCTGCTCGAGCACGGCGGGCTGATCGAGGATCTGGTCGATCCGGAGTTGCTTGGCCGCGTTCTCGACGCCCATCGCCAAGGCACCGACAGGACCCGAACCCTGGCTTTCCTGCTGACCCTGATCTACTGGAAGCAGGTGATCGCCCCATGAGGGTCCTGTTCGTCTCCCACATGGCCACCCGCAGCGGGGCCCCCCTGCTGCTGCTGTGGCTGTTGCGCTGGCTGATGGAACACGAGTGCGGGATCGATCCGGCCGTCGTGCTGCTCAGCGATGGGCCTCTGAGGCCCGAGTTCGAAGCCCTGGCGCCTACCGAGACCTGGAGTCGGCCCCTCTTCCAACCCCTTCTCAAGCGACTTACGACCCGGTTGGGCAGGGGGCAAGCCAGCAGTCCCGCCGGCCTGCTGGAGGCAGCGGTGAAGCGTCACAGCCCCGACCTGATTTACCTGAACACCCTGGTGCTGGGCCAGCACCTGAAGGGCCTCAGCGCCGACTCTGCGCGACCGGCTTGCCTCAGCCACGTCCATGAACTCGAAACCACGCTTGCGACCATGAGCACCCCGGAGGCTGTGGCCCGCCAGCTGGCCCTCTCCACCGAGGTGGTGGCCTGCGCCGCAAGGGTCAGACAATCCCTGCACCTCCATCACGGTCTGCCCCTGGATCGCTGCTCGGTGATTCCAGGCTTCCTTCACCTCTCGCCTCCCGGCGACGGCCACCCCGAGGGCGGAGAGCTCGTCGGGCAGGAATCGCTCCTGCAGCCTCTGGAGACAGCCCTGGCTGCGGGCAGCTTCGTGTTCGGCTTTGCGGGCCAGGCCATTCCCCGCAAGGGGTTCGACCTCTTCCCCCTGTTGGTGCGGGAATGCGAACGGATCTTTGCCGGCCAGCCCTTCCTGGCCGTGTGGCTCGGGGCCTCCCCCCAGCAGGAGTCAGTGATCCTGGCCCGGCGTGACCTGCAGCTGCTGGGCCTGGAGCACCGCGCTCTGCTGCTGCCGCCGATGCCCTCCGGCATCGCCGTGATCCGGCGTTATGCCGTCCACGGACTGCTGTCGCGGGAAGATCCCTACCCTTTGGTGGCGCTGGAGGCCGCCGCCTCGTCGGTGCCCACGGTCTGCTTCGAGGGGGGTGGCGGCATGGTGGAGTTTGTCGCCGATGGCTGCGGCATCGCCGTCCCCTATCTCGACCTGGAGGCCTTTGCCGCGGCCCTGCTTCGGCTCAGCAACGACCAAGAAACGCGCCGACGCCTGGGCGAACGCAGCCGGGCCAGGGTGCTGCGGGAGTCCAGCATCGACGACGTGGCGCCCCAGCTGCTGGCGTCAATGCAACGGGCCGTGGCGGCCGGAGCCCACTGTGGTTGAAGTGCCCCTGCCAAGCTCCCACCGCCTCTACGGCTGGCCCGAGGGAGAGGCGATCGCCATGCCGGAACGCTTCAACGCCGATCCATCACGGCCGTTGTTCTCCATCGTCATCCCCACCCTCAACCAGGGCCCCTTCATCGAGGACACCCTGCTCTCGATCCTCTGGCAGGGCTACGACAACGTCGAAATCATCGTGGTGGACGGGGGCAGCACCGACGAGACCCCGGCGGTGCTGGAGCGCTACCGGCCCTGGATCCGGGTGCTGATCCGCGAGCCCGACAAGGGCCAGTCAGACGCGATCAACAAAGGATTCCGCCAGTCCAGCGGCTCGATCCTCGCCTGGCTCAACTCCGACGACATTTACCTGCCCGGAGCCTTCCGCACTGTGCTGGGCTGTTTCGCCGCCGACTCCAGCGGCCGCTGGGTGATCGGCAGCGGCGACATCATCAGTGCTGATCAGCAGTTTCTGCGCCATGTGCCCGCCCGGGAGGGATCGGAGCAGACCCTGCTGGCCATCGAAAACGACTGCTTTCTGCTGCAGCAGAGCTGCTTCTGGAGCGCCTCCCTCTGGCAGGAGGCCGGGGGCCGGGTGGACGAGTCCCTCAGCCTGCTGATGGACTACGACCTCTGGTGGCGCTTCTCGCAGCGCTGCTCCGGCATCGTCACCCAGGAGAAACTGGGGGCGATGCGCTACTACGCCACCGTGAAGACCCGGCGCCAGGGGGAACGCTTTCCGTCCGAACTGGCCACCATCTATGCCCGTTATGGTGCCAGCGAACCGCTGGAGCGGCTGGTGCACCGGCTGCTGAAGGAGAAATCCGCCCTCGACGAACGCCTCCAGACCCTGGAACGTCAGCTGCCGGTGCGGCTGTTGAAGCGGCTGCGGCTCCTCCCCAGACCATGACCACACCCGAACTGTTCGTCGGCATCACCAGCTGGAACAGCGAGCTGTTCCTGCCCCACTGTCTGGAGGCGCTCCAGGCCACCACCCGGGGCCTCGACACTGAGATCTGGGTGCTGGACAACGGCTCCACCGACCGCTCCGTGGCGATCGCCAGCGAACGAGGCGCCGAGGTGGTGCAGCGCCGCTGCAGCCAGCCGGACGCGCTCAATGCCCTGCTGCGCCGATCCCGCTCCCCCTACACCCTGCTGCTGCATGCGGATGTGATCCTGCTGTCACCGCAATGGTTCAACCTTTGCCGATCCCGGCTTACCGACGGGGTGGCGCTGGTGTCGCCACAGGACATCGGCTGCGGACCGCTGACTCGCCCCTTCGGTGCCGGCATGCCGGAGAGCTCCTTCCTGCTGATGCACACGCAGCGGTTCCGCCGATGCCGGCGTCTCCACTGGAGACGCAAGGGACGCTGGCCGCGACCGCGGATTGAGGTCGACTTCCACGGCCCCCACATCACCCACCACCTGCCGCAGGAGCTGCACCGGCAGCAGCTGGACTGGGTGCCCATGGACGTCTACGTCTCCAACCGGGCCGGCGAACCGCTGTTCACGCCGCCATCGCCTCCGGCGGTCTGGAGCGACGAGCTGGCCTATCTGCGCTACGGCCTGGGTAACTTCTACGGCCTCGACGGCACAATCACCCACTACCACAACTGGTACGACCGAATCGCCGCCCGGGAAAAGAGCGAATCGGCACCAGTCCCAGGCCGCAAGGATTTTCCTGTGGAGTTCATCCGCTCCTACACCCAGCGCCTGCTGGAGGACTACGTCGCCGGCAGGCTGGAGTTGCCGACCGACCTCAGCACCACCCGCACCCCCAAAGCGCTCTAGCCCCATCCCTTCCTCCATGACCGGTCCCTCGCCACCACGGCCGATCGCCGCCCACTTCCTGCTGGTGCCGGAACTGCTGCATTCGCCGCCCAATGAGGCGATCATCTCGGCCCTGCTGGAGAACGGCTTTGACGTCCACGTCTACGCCCCCGGGCCCTGTGGCAGCACGGCTCCCTACGGGGAGAGGGTCACCACCCACCCGGTGTCCTACGCAATGCGCTGGCTGCTCGCTCAGTCCTGGCGCCCTCGCTGGCGCCGCTACAGCTGCTTTTCGGGCACCACGGAGGATCCGATCGCTGTGGTGGGCCTCCTGGCCCGTCTGCACCGCCGCCCCTGCTTCGTGCTGGGGGATGAGATCCGCGCCGGCAGCTACCGGGGTCCCCGCTCGAAACGCTGGAAACAGTTCTGCCTGGACGCCTACCGGCGGGCGCGCTTCACGATCGTCAACGACAGCCACCGGGTTCCGCTGGTGCGGGAGTACGCCAGCCTGCCGCCGGCCCAGCCGGTGCTGGTCTACCCGGGCTGCTTCCGCCACCCGCCGGAGCGGGATCCGGCCCTGCGGCAGCGGCTGCGCCAGAGCTGGGGGATCGGGCCCGACGCCCTGACCCTGGCCATTTCCGGGGGCTTCAACCTCACCGCCGGCGCCGACTGGCTGCTCGACGCCCTCCACGAGGACCCCTCTCTCTGCGCCGTGATCCAACCCCTGGGGGTGGATCCCCTGGCTCTCTACCTGCTGCGGCGGCTGAGTCTGGGTGGCCGGCTCCACATCGAGACCGAGCGGCTGTCGTGGCAGGAGGCCTGGCGATCGGCCGTCGGCTATGACATCGGCCTGGCCGTCTACACCAATCCGGCGCCCCAGTTCCAGGCCATGGGGATCAGCTCGAATCGGCTGTGCATGTACCTGGCCATGGGGGTGCCGGTGATCTGCAGCCGCCAGGCCAGTTTTCAGTTCGTCGAGGACTTCGGCTGTGGCGTGATGGTGGACGATGGCGCCGGCTTCCTGGCGGCGGCCCACCATCTGGGGGCCGACCTGGACGCCCGGCGGGAGGACTGCGCCCGCTGCTTCCGCGATCACATCCGCCCCCAGGAGCGCTACCGCGCGCTCGTGGAGGCCATCGGCACCCTCGGGCGCCCCTGAGACGGGAGCCACCACCAACGCCATGAACCGCTCCAGCCTCAACCTGCGCCTTTACCTTGCCGCCAGGGCCGTCCTGCATGGAAGCCGCCGCCGCATCCCGCGGGCCCTGCTGCCGCCGCGGCGGCCCCTGGGTGATCACGTCACGATCGCGATCACCACCTTTGAGGCCCGCTACGAGAGCTACTTCCGACCCCTCTACCGCTCCCTTCGCCGCAGCTTTCCGGAGGTGCCGATCCTTGTGGCCGTCAACGGCCACGGTGATCAGGCCAGCCAGAGCCGCTATCTGGAACGGATCTGCCGCGAGTTGGCCACTGGCGAGCCACCCCATCGACGCTTCCTGCTGCACGATCGGGTGGTGGGGCTCTGCCAGCTCTGGAATGAACTGCTCCAAGCCAGCCCGACGGCCACCACCCTGGTGCTCAACGACGATCTGTGCATCGATCCCTGGCTGAGGCGCTGGGCGGAGACCATGGCGTGGGAAACGGTGGATCTGTCCCTGCTCAACAACACCTGGTCCCACTTCGCCATCGGTCGCCATTGCTGGCAGCGGATCGGCGCCTTCGACCAGACCTTCAGTGGCATCGGCTTCGAGGACATGGACTACACCGCCCGGGCTTCGCTGGCAGGGGTCCAGATCGGAGGCGTGGCCTGCCCCTATCTGCACCATGCGAACGACCAGCCGGTCACCACCTCCTTCGATGATCAATCGGCGCGGGTCTGGGGCAAGTACACCTCCGCCAACCATGAGAGCTTCTTCCGCAAGTGGGAGAGCTGCCCGGCGCCAGAGGGGATCTACATCCGCCAGCTGGGCCACAACGTGCGCCCCATCGCTCCCCTGCCACCCCTGCCCGTGCCAACCCTGGGCCTGGCCGGGAGCGGGGTCGTCTACATGGATCGGACGCCATGAGGGTTCTGGTGCTCGCCCCCTCCGCCTATCTGCTCGGTGGGGTCCAGGACTGGCTGGCCAGCCTGGTGCCGGGCCTGCGGGCGGGCGGGCACGCGGTGACGGTGGCGGTTCCCGATGGCGACCATCACCGCCATGGCCCCTACGACCAGGCCTATCCGGCGCTTTCGGCCCAACCGCTCGCCAACCCCAGCGGCAGCGCCGAAGGCAGGATTCGTGCCATCGCCAACCTGCTGGGAGGGCTCAATCCCCAGCTTGTGCTCGGCGTCAACCTGGTCGATCTCTACCCCGCGGCCCAGCGGGCCCGCCGTCAGGGGCAGTTTGATGGGCGGGTGGTGATGACCCTGCATGCGCTGCAGGCGGCCTATTTCGACGATCTAGGGCGCCACAGGGATGGCATCGATGCCGTGATCGCCACCAATCGGCTGGCCTGCCGGCTGGCGAGCGAGCTGGGCGGGATGGATCCCGACAGGGTGCTCTATGCCCCCTATGGCGTGCCGGTGCCGCCCTGGCAGGCCCCCGACGGCGATCCGGCCGCCACTTTGAAACTGGCCTGGGTGGGCCGGCTGGAGCAGGCCCAGAAACGGGTGCACGATCTGCCGCCGCTGCTGACAGCCCTCGAGGCCCTGGGCATCAATCTGCACCTCACCATTGCCGGCGATGGTGTGGAGCGCCCGGCTCTGGAGCGATCCCTGACGCCCTGGATCGGGGCGGGCAGGGTGCGATTCCTTGGCCACGTCGACCAGCCCCGACTGGCCAAAGAAATCTATGGACATCACCATGCCCTGGTGATCACCTCGGCCTGGGAGACAGGCCCGATCGTGGCCTGGCAGGCCATGGCCAGCGGCATGGCGGTGGTGAGCAGCCGTTATGTGGGGTCAGGCCTGGAGGGGGCCCTGGAGCACAACGCCACGGCCCTGCTGTTCCCCAGCGGCGATGTCGCCGCCGCCGCCGCCCAGCTGGCACGGTTGCGACAGAGCGCCCTGCTGGAGCGGCTGTCCAGGGCTGGCCACGCCCTGGTGGCCGGGCGCTACAGCGAAGCCGCCTCGCTGGAGGCCTGGCGGCGGGCGCTCGAGAGGGTGATAGCGCTCCGCCCGCTGGCGGCGGGTCCTGCGGCACCATCACCGCCCCCCGCGGGCCGGCTGGATCGCTGGCTGGGCCGCCGCCGCGGTGAGGATCTGCGCCGACTGCTGGGGCAGCGCTTCTGCCACCACAGCGCCGGCAGCGAGTGGCCCCATTCCAGCGGCGCAAGCGATGGGGCGGCGGAAGCGGCCTTGCTGGCGGCGGCCGGCCGGCTCGACCATCCCAGTGATTCCCATGGCTGAACCGGCAAGACCCTCCCGGAAGGAGTGGTTGGGCGTCTGGCTGAAGGAGCGACTGCGCTACGAGTGGTTGCTGCGCCGGCCCGCGCCAGCTCACCTGACGATCGCCAACCGCGACGAACGGCTGGAGGCGGCCCCCGATGGCCGCGGCCAGGCCTGTCTATGGCGCTACACCTCCCGACTGCATGCAGCTGGCATCCAGCCGGAGCTGGGCCGGCGCCTGCTGCACCGGTCCCTGGCTGCGGCACCGATCCGGCGTCGCGCCGTCCCCGGCTGGGGCGATGGGCCACCGGAACTGAGTGTGCTGATCGGCCACCGGGGCAACGAGCGGCTGCCCCTGCTGCTGGCCACCCTGGAGTCCCTCGCCGCCCAGGAGGACGTGCGGATCGAGTGCCTGGTGATCGAGCAGGACAGCGAGCCCCGCATCGCCGAGCAGCTACCCCCCTGGGTGCGCCACATCCATGGCCCCCTTCCGGACCCCGCCGCGCCCTATAACCGCTCCCACACCTTCAATCTGGGCGCCCGCCAGGCCCGCGCTCCGGTGCTGCTGCTGCACGACAACGACATGCTCGTGCCGTCCGGCTACGCCCGCCGCCTGCTGGAAAGGGTCGCCCGCGGCTATGCGGTGGTGAACCCGAAGCGATTCGTCTTCTATCTCGATGCGGTCCACAGCACCTCGGTGCTCGATGGTTCGGAGAACTACGCCGAGCGGCCCGCCGAAGCCATCGTGCAGAACCTGGAGGCGGGAGGCTCGATGGCGATCACCGCCGAGGCCTATGCCGCCATCGGCGGCATGGACGAGGGCTTCGTCGGCTGGGGCGGTGAAGACAACGAGTTCTGGGACCGCTGCCTCACCCGACCCA
The DNA here is from genome assembly GCF_024346455.1 of Cyanobium sp. Aljojuca 7A6. Classification (GTDB taxonomy): domain Bacteria; phylum Cyanobacteriota; class Cyanobacteriia; order PCC-6307; family Cyanobiaceae; genus Cyanobium. The sequence goes on along the minus strand of NZ_JAGQCY010000004.1, from coordinate 187,927 downwards.
CCTGGATCTGGGGCTACGAGCCGATCGTGCACCTCTGGCACCGCGGCCAGCCCCTCAAGTACCAGCCCGGCAACCCCAACCTGGAGCGGGCCCGTGCCGTGATGCGGCGCCCCGCCCTCGAACGCATCGCCGCCCTGCGGCCTGCGCCGGTGCCCGGCCTGGTGAGCACGATCATCCCGGTGCACAACCGCTCCGCCCTGCTGCGCGAAGCCGTGGCCAGCGTGTTGGCCCAGGACCACCGGCCGATCGAGATCGTCATCGTTGACGACGGCTCCAACGACGACACTGGCGCCGTGGCCGATGGCCTGGCCACCGCCCATCCGACGGTCATCCGGGTGATCCACCAGCCCAATGGCGGGCCCGGCGCCGCCCGCCAACGGGGCCTCGACCACAGCCACGGCGAATTCGTGCAGTATCTCGACAGCGACGACCTGCTGCTGCCTGGCAAGTTCAGCGCCCAGGTGGCGGCCCTGAACAGCTCCACCGAGGCCCGGATCGCCTACGGCCCCAGCCTGGAGGAGGACCATTCCAGGCACCCGATCCAGCGCCGCGGACCGATGCGGGCCACCGGCACACCCCTGGAGCGCCTGTTCCCCCTGCTGCTGCTGGAGCGCTGGTGGACCACCAGCTGTCCGCTGTACCGGCGCGAGCTGCTCGACCGGATCGGCCCCTGGCAGCCGTGGATCAACGAGGAGGACTGGGAGTACGACGGCAGGGCCGGCGCCGCCGGGGCCCCGCTGGTGTGGGTGCCGGAGCCGGTGTCGGTGCGGCGGATCCACATGGGCAACGACCACCTCAGCGACCGGGGTCACCTCGACCCCCGCAAGCTGGGGGACCGGGCCCGGGCCCAGGACTCCCTGCTGCGCAGCGCCCTGGCCGCCGGCGTCGACCGCCGCAGCCCCGAGATGGCGCGATTCTCCCGCTCCGCCTTCCTGCTCAGCCGCCAGTGCGGCGCCGCCGGTGCGGAGCAGGCCTCAGAGCGGCTGTTCCAGCTCGCCTGGCGGACCGGGGCCTGGCAGGGGCGCCGGCAGCAGCTGGAGTTCGTCTTCTACAGGCTGCTCGCCGCCGTGCTGGGCTGGGGCCGGGCCGCACGCCTGAGCATGGGGGTCCGGACACGGCTGCCTCCAGAACCCCGCCCAGGGGGGAACATGACCTGAGCTGATGCAGGAGCCTGTGGAGCTTGAAACCGGCACGGCGCCGCTGGTCTCGGTGGTGATGGGGGTTCGCAATGGCGGCGCCGGTCTCAGCGCCAGCCTCGATTCCCTAACCAGCCAGGAGGGGGTGAATCTGGAGATCGTGGTGATCAACGATGGCTCCAGCGACGACACCGGCGCGCAGCTGGCGGCCCGCGCCGCCTGTGAGCCGCGCCTGCGGGTGCTGGAGCGGCAGGGGCGCGGCCTCACCCGCTCACTGATCGAAGGCTGCCAGGTGGCCCGCGGCTGCTTCATCGCCCGCCAGGATGCCGGCGACATCTCCCTTCCCGGCAGGTTGCAACGCCAGCTGCGCTGCCTGCAGGAGAACCCCGACGCCAGCCTTTGCTCCACCCATGTGCGCCTGGTGGTGCCCGAGGGAGCCACCGTGCGGGTGAACGCGCCGAAGCCAGAGGAGCTCGCCGATGGCCTCACCGGGCCCGCCATCCACGGCTCGGTGATGCTGCGCCGCAGCGCCTATGAACGGGCCGGCGGCTACCGCGAGATGTTCTACTTCGCCCAGGACATCGATCTGTGGAGCCGCATGGTGGAGGTCGGCAGCCACCTGGTGGTGCCGGAGGTGCTTTACGAGGCCACCCTCTCCCCCGGATCGATCAGCGGCTCGCGGCGCCAGGAGCAGGAGGCCTTCCACGCCCTGATCGTGGCGGCCACCCGGGCCCGCCGCGGCGGGCAGCCGGAGGCTCCCGTTCTGGCCGAGGCGGAGGTCCTGAGCGAGCGCTGCCGCGGCTTGCGGGCCCAACCCCGCCGGCAAGCCGATGGGGCCTACTTCATCGGCGCCTGCCTCAGCGGCGAGCGCCCTGACCTGGCCCGCCACTATCTGCGCCAGGCCCTCAGCCTCAACCCCTGGCACCTCAAGGCCCGGCTCAAACTGGCCACCCTGCCATGACCATCAGCGTCGCGATTCCCACCTACGGCCGTGATCGGGTGCTGATCGACAGCGTCGCCGCCCTGCTGGCCCTGGATCCCCCCCCCTTTGAGCTGCTGGTCATCGACCAGACCCCCCGCCACGATCCGGACTGCGAAGCCCAGCTGAGCGTCTGGCAGGCGCAGGGAAGCATCCAGTGGCTGAGGCTGCCGACTCCTTCCATCACCGGCGCCATGAATGTGGCCCTGCAGGAGGCCCGCGGCGACAGGGTGCTGTTCCTCGATGACGACATCCTGCCGGACCCGGAGCTGCTCAACGCCCACGCACTGGCCGGAGCTGGCAGCAGCGAGGCCATGCTCGCCGGTCGGGTGCTGCAGCCCTGGCACCAGGGCCAGAGCGATCCGGAGGACGGACCCTTCCTGTTCAACAGCCTGCGGCCCCGCACGGTGGCGGAATTCATGGGGGGCAACGTGGCCATCCCTCGCCAGCTGGCCCTCGACCTGGGCGGGTTCGACCAGAACTTCGTGCGGGTGGCTTACCGCTTCGAAGCCGAATTCGCCCACCGCTGGCGCCAGGCCGGCCACCCGATTCAGTACGTGCCCGGCGCCCTGATCCACCACCTCAGGGCCGAGCGGGGCGGAACCCGCAGCTATGGCAAGCACCTCACCACGGTGAAGCCCGACCATGCCGTGGGGCGCTACTACTTCCAGCTGCGCACCCAGCCCCTGACCGTGGCTCTGGCGGCCTGCCTGCGGGGCTGGCTGGGGTCGGTGCGCAGCCGGCACCACCTGCGCCATCCCTGGTGGATCCCACCCACCCTGGTCGCCGAAGGACGTGGCCTGCTCTGGGCTTTGCGCCTGCAGAAGCGGGGTCCGGCCCTGCTGCCGACGCGCCGGCGCCGGCTGCTGATCGCCGGTAGCCATCCGGTGCAGTACCAGACGCCCCTGTTCCAGACCCTCGCCCATGCCCCCGGTGTGCGCAGCGAGGTGCTGTATCTCACCCTTCCGGATGCCCGGACCCAGGGGCTGGGATTCGGGGTTGCCTTCGAGTGGGACGTGCCCCTGCTGGAGGGCTACGCCTGGCACGAAGCCACCAGCGGCCGTGGCCGCGGCATCACCTCCGGCTATCGGGGGGTCTGGCTGGCACGTCCCCTGGTGGAGCTGGGGTTCGGTCCAGGCCGGGAGCGGCCCGATGCCCTGCTGCTGACCGGCTGGCACTTCCTGGGAATGGTGCAGCTGTTCATCGCCGCCCGCCTGCAGGGTCTGCCGGTGCTGCTGCGAATGGATTCCAATGCCTTCCGCCCCAGGTCCTGGCCCCTGACGCTCGCCTATTGGCTCCTGTTCCGGGGGGTCGGCGTCGGCCTTCCGGTCGGCACGGCCAATGCCCGCTGGTACCGCCAGTTCGGGGTCCCCCAGAGGCAGCTGGTGCACTCGCCCCACTTCGTGGATAACGCCTACTTCAGCGACAGGGCCAGGGCCCTGCGCCCGCGCCGGGACGCGCTGCGCCAGGACTGGGGCATCCCCCAGGAGGCCTTCTGTTTTCTGTTCGCCGGCAAGCTGCAGCCCAAGAAGCGCCCGTTCGACCTGCTTGAAGCGCTGCGGTTGCTGCTGGTGGACCCCTTGGTCCCATCCGTGCATCTGCTCCTCGTGGGGAGCGGGCCCCTGGAGGAGGCCTGCAGGGCGCTGGCCAGCCAGCACGGCCTGCCGGTGAGCTTCGCCGGCTTCCTGAACCAGTCCGCCATGCCGTCGGCCTACGCGGTGGCCGACTGCCTCGTACTGCCCTCCGACCACGGCGAAACCTGGGGGCTGGTGGTGAACGAGGCCATGGCCTGCGGGCTGCCTGCGATCGTGAGCGACCAGGTGGGATGCGCCGAGGATCTGGTGCTCGAGGGCCGCACGGGCCTGGTGAGCCCCGTCGGCCAGCCAGCGGCCCTGGCCGTGGCCATGGGCCGGATGGCCGCCGATCCCGCCGCCGCCGCTCGCATGGGGGCAACGGCAAGGGAGTTGGTCAACAGCCACTACAGCGTGCGCAACGCCGCCGAGGGAATCCTGGCAGGCCTGGCCCTGCTGGAGCAGCGCTGACATGCCCAAGGCCCTGATCCTCTCTCTGCAACCCCCGGGGGGCAGCGGCGTCCAGGCCCGTCGCTACGCCAAGCTGCTGCCCCATCTGCCAGCGGCAGGCTGGGAGTTCCATGTCGTCGGTCCCGACCCCCGGCTGGATGCCGTCACACCGGAGCCCTGCCCCGGCCAGGACCGGTTCTGCCACTACAGCCAGCGGGTCTCCCGCTCCCATCGCTGCTCCATCCGCAAGAACCGCCGCCGGGCCGGCACCCCGCTCCACCTGTGGTTCGGCCTGCGGCAGCTGATCCATGGCCAGTTGGAGCGGCTGATCGGCCACGCCCCCCAGAGCCACACCCTTGGGGGCCTCAGGGCCACGGCCCTGGAGACGGCAGCGACGATCCCGTTCGATCTGGTGGCCGGGATCTGCCCGGATTTCCTGGTGCTCGAGGTGGCCCGGGACGTGGCCAGGCAACTCGGCAAACCCTTCATCGCCATCTATGACGACCCCTATGGCCATCGGGAGAAGGGCCTGTTTCACCCGGCCCACCCCGAGCGCCAGCGGGCCGTGCTCACCGCGGCGACGGGGGCCGTGTTCGCCTCGCCCCTCACCCTCGAGCGCTACCGGGAGCAGGGCCTGCTGGGAGCCACCCCAGCCAGCTTCCTGCCGGACTGCTTCGAGGTCGGCGAAGCCTTCCCGCCAACGGCCGGGACAGGCCCGGCGGCCCCCGCGGAGCCAACCGCCGCGGCCCGCACACTGACCCTGTTTCACCCAGGCAACCTGGGGCCATGGCGGCCGATCGAACCCCTGCTGGAAGCCGTGCGTCGCTGGCAGAAGAGTGGCCAGGGCCCGCTGCGGATCCTTCTCTACGGCTACCTCTACGAAGCGGCCCGAACGGCCATCCGCACTGACGCCAGCCTGCGCCCCATCTTCAGGGTCCATGCCGCGGTGAGTAACGACCGCTCCCACCAGCTCGCCGAGGCCGCCGATGCCCTGCTGGTTCTGATCGGACCGCGCCACACGGACAACCTGCCCTCGAAATTCTTCGAGTACCTCCCCCACGCCACCCCGGTTTTGGTGGCCGGACCGGCGGGCAACCCCCTCCAGGCCATCCTCGAAGACCTGCACAAAGGCCTCTACTGCGACATCGAGAGCAGCACGGCCATCTTCAACGCCCTGGTGGCCTTGCAACGCCAGGCCGGCTGGTATCGGGACCGCCATCACCACAACCCCGACGCCATCGGCGCCTACGCCGCCTCCCGGGTGGCCAGGGCCTGGGCCGCTGCGTTTGATGACTTCCTGGCGGCTCGCCCCTTGCCATGAGGGTCCTGCATGTCATCCCCTCGATCAGCCCGCTGCGGGGCGGTCCCAGCCGGGCCGTGATCGACATGGTGGCGGCCCTGCGCCTTCAGGGCGTGGACGCCACCATCCTCACCACCAACGACCATGGCCCGAGCCTGCATCCTGATCTGGTCACAGGGCGGTGGCAGTGGCACCAGGGGGTGCCGGTGCTGGCCTTTGCTCGCTGGAGCCCGCCCGTGGCGGCCCTGAGGGAATTTGCCGTCAGTCCCGGGCTCAGTCTGTGGCTGGCCAGGCACCTGAAGCAGTACGACCTGCTCCACGTCCACGCCCTGTTCTCCTTTCCCTCCACCAGTGCCATGGTCCAGGCCCGCTGGGCCGGTGTTCCCTACATCCTGCGCAGCATCGGCCAGCTGAGCCCGTGGAGCCTGGCCCAGAGCCGTGGCCGCAAACGCCTGCTGCTCCACCTGATCGAACGGGGCAACCTGCAGCGGGCGGCCGCCCTGCACTTCACCAGCGCAGCCGAACGGGATGAAGCCGCCGCCCTGGGCCTGACCTCCCCGAACCTGGTGCTGCCCCTGGGGGTGCACGGCCCCGACTCCCCAGCCCAGCCGACGGGTTCATCGAACACTTCAGCGCCGGTCCGCTTTCTGTTCCTGTCCCGGCTGCACCCGAAGAAGCAGCTGGAGAACCTCCTGGAAGCTCTGGCCCTGCTGCAGCGGCACCGGCCCGAAGCGAACTGGGAACTGGCCATCGCCGGCGACGGGGAGCCCCGCTACGTTGCCGGCCTTCAGGAGGAAACCAGGACGTTGGGGATCGACGTTCGCTGTCACTGGCTGGGATTCGTCGAAGGGGAAGCGAAATGGAGGGCCCTGCAGGCGGCCGATTGGTACGTGCTGCCATCGGCAGCAGAGAACTTCGGCATTGCAGCGGTTGAAGCTCTTGCCACGGGCACCCCTGTGATCCTTTCCCGTGAGGTGGCGGTCGCCGCCGACGTGGCCCGCACCGGAGCTGGTCTGGTCAGCGCCAGTGACCCGGAAGCTCTGGCCCTGACCCTGGCCAGGGCACTGCAGCGGCCTTCCCTGGCAATGCGGGCTTCCGCCATTAACCTGGCGACAATGGATTTTTCCTGGAGCTCGATCGCCCTTCAGCTGCGCGACGCCTACCGCCAGGTGCTGACCTCCTCCGCCGGCCGATGACCATTTTCTTGCTAATCGTGCTCTTCGGGGCGCTCACCGCCGTGCTTCTCGACGGGGACTGGCGCACCGGTCTGATGGTCACTCTGATCATCGGTTTCGTTCAGGATCCCCTGCGCAAGATCACGCCAGACCAACCCGGCTACATGGTCGGTCTGGTGCTGATCGGATTTGCCCTTTGCGGGGTAGTGCTCCTGGAGCGGGCGGGGCGCTTCAACCTGCGAGCCATGTTCTGGACAGTGCCGCAATTTGATGGCTGGGTGACGATCTACTTCAGCCTGATCGCCCTGCAGAGCCTCAACAGCTTCGCCCGCTTCGGCGATATCCGGCTCACCGCCATTGGGGCCGCTTTCTATCTGGCTCCGGCCTTCGGCCTGTGGGTGGGCTTCCAGGTGGGATGCAACCTGCCCGTACTGAAGCGCCTGCTGACTCTTTATCTTGTCGGCTCGGCGGTCATGGCGCTTACCGTCTACATCAGTTTCCAGGGGGTCGACCATCCCACCCTCAAGGAAGTGGGCGACGGTCTGCTGATCACCTTTCGCCATGGCTTTTCGGCCCAGGGGGCCTCGGGTTTCTGGCGAACCAGTGAAATCGCCTCCTGGCAGCTGTCGGCCGCCGCGTGCATCGCAGCGTCGATGGCCCTCGCCAGCCAGAAGCCCACTACCCAGTTCGGGCTGCTGCTGATGGCGGCCGGCTTTGCCTTCCTCACCCTACTCACCGGCCGCCGCAAGGCCCAGGTGCTCATCCTGGCGTTCGTGGCCGTCTATTTGCTGCTCTTCAGCCGCAGGGCCAGTCCCGCCTCCAAGGAACGGGTGATCGCCAGTGTGCTTGGGGTGGCAGGGATCTCCTATCCCCTTTACTCCTTCTTCCTCTCGGAGAACCTTGGCGAAAACTTTGGCGAGTACACCAATCGATCCCTCACCATCCAGCAAGATCTGGTCGAGCGCTTCGACTCCCAGGGCATCGGCGCCACTCTGAGGGCGATCGAAATCTCCGACGGCATCGGCATGGGGGTGGGGGCAGGCGCCAGCACAGGCGGCCTCGTCAGGAATGCCGCTCGCGATGCGATTCAGAGCGTGGCTTTCGTCTCCGAAGGTGGAGGAGGGCGATTGATTCTGGAACTGGGCATCCCGGGCATGGTGGTTCTTGGGGTGATCCTTGTGCTGCTGGGCCTGGTGCTGTTGCGCAACTTCCGACTCCTCAAGCAACTGCCCCAGTCCACCTCAGCCTTGCTGATGGGTCTCATGTCCTTCGCCCTTGCCAATGTCCCTGCGTTCTTCTCGGCGGCCCAGCTCTATGGCGACCCCTTTGTACTGATCTTGATGAGTCTGTCTCTGGGATCCTTCCTGGCCATTCCCAGCCTGGTGTCCCAGCAGCAGGAGCAATGGGCTCAGTGGCAACAGCACCAAGACCAGCAACGGCAGAGGCTCCTGGAGCCACGCTCCCAGCCCCTGGCATGAGCCTGCCAGAGGCTTCCAGTGCCCTCCTCACCGCACTGATCCTGACCTACAACGAAGAGGCCAACATCGGCCGGACCCTCGATCATCTGGGCTGGCTGGATTCCATCCTGGTGATCGACAGTGGCAGCAGCGACGCCACCCTGGCCATTCTCGCCGAACATGCTGCGGTGCGGGTGCTCTATCGCCCCTTCGACAGCTTTGCGCAGCAATGCAACTTCGGCCTGGACCAGATCGCCACCCCCTGGGTCCTGAGCCTGGATGCGGATTACCGCATCCCGCCGGCCCTGGCCAGCGAGATCCAGACGGTGATCAGGGATCCTGGCAACGCGGCGGTGGCTGGCTTCGCCATCCCGTTTCGTTATTGCATCGCTGGCCATCCCCTGCGCAGCGGCATGCTGCCGCCCCGGATCAGCCTGTATCGCCGCGGCCTGGGCCGCTACCGCAACGACGGCCATGGGCACCGCATGGACCTGTCGGGCCAGGTCCAACGCCTGCGGCAGCCGATCTTCCACGACGACCGCAAACCCTTGCAGCGCTGGCTGGCCTCCCAGGGCCGCTACCTGGCGATCGAAGCGGTCAAACTGCGCACCACTCCCTCCCGACAGCTGTCGCTGACGGATCGGCTGCGCAAGCACACGCCACTGGCCCCTATCGCCGCTCTGTTGTTCTGCCTGCTCTGGAAAGGTGGTGTCCTCGAGGGCTGGCGCGGCTGGGCCTATGCCCAGCAACGCATGTATGCCGAACTGCTGCTCCAGCTGATGCTTCTGGAGGACCACACCAGCCTGTCGACACCTTCTTGATTGGACGCACGATTCCGCAGGATGTGGATGTTGGATTAAGGTCCGCCCTGATTGGTGGAGGCCTTCCAGCTCCGTCACTCCGCCACACCCTTCGCGATCGGAAGGCTCACCCGCCTGCCGCGCCGTATCCGTCGATTCCCTCGCCTCGCCCATCTCGATGCCTTCGATCCTGATCACCGGCGGCGCCGGTTTCATCGGCGTCAATGCCGCCCAGCACTTCGCCTCCCTGGGGTGGGAGGTGGTGGTCCTCGACAACCTGTCCCGTCGGGGCACGGAGGACAACCTCCGCTGGCTGCTGGAGAAGCATCCCGCCATCGTCTTTCATCGGGTCGACATCCGCCAGGCGGAGGCCCTTGCCGAGGTTGTGGCCAGCCTGCGACCCGCGATGCTGCTGCACCTGGCGGCCCAGGTGGCGGTCACCACCTCTTACACCAACCCGCGGGAAGACTTCGAGATCAACGCCCTGGGCACGTTCAACGTGATGGAGGCCGTCAGGCTCCATTCCCCCGAGAGCTTCGTGCTCTACGCCTCCACCAACAAGGTCTATGGCGGCATGGAAACCGTGGCGGTGGAGATGACACCCCATGGCTATCGCTTCCGGGATCTGCCCGCCGGCGTACCCGAGACCCAGCCCCTTGACTTTCACTCGCCCTACGGCTGCTCCAAGGGGGTCGCAGATCAATACACGATCGATTACGCCCGCATCTACGACCTGCACACCTGCGCCTTCCGCCAGTCCTGCATCTACGGCACCCGGCAATTCGGCATCGAAGACCAGGGCTGGGTGGCCTGGTTCAGCATCGCCGCCCTTCTGGAGCGGCCGATCACCCTCTACGGCGACGGCTGGCAGACGCGGGACGTGCTTGACGTCCGGGATCTGGCCCGGGCCTACGAAGCCGCCTGGCACCATCGCGACACGATCAGCGGCCAGGCCTTCAACATTGGTGGTGGCCCCGTCAACACCCTCTGCCTTCGGGATCTGCTGCGCTTTCTTGAAGAGGAGCTGACCATCAAGCTCACCCCCCTCAGCGGCCAGTCCCGACCCGGCGATCAGCCCGTGTTCATCTGCGATGTCACCAAGGCCGCCGAGCAGCTGGGCTGGACACCGGAGATCAGCGTTGATGCGGGCGTCCGGCACCTGATCCGCTGGGTCCGCGACAACCGCGACCTTTTCGGCTGGCTCAAACAATGAGGCGGCCGCGGGCCCTGATCAGCACCATCGAGCCAGTGGATGGTGGTGTTCCCGCCATGACCGCCTGCGTCGCCAGGATGCTGGAGGAGCTCGACATCGAGCCCGTCTTCGCCTGGTACGCCCCCTGGAGCACCCATCCGAAGCTGTCGGTTCCGCTCCATGCCGTCGCCAGCGGCCGGCGGCCCGGCCAGATGCAACGCCGCGTCTACGGAGGCCACGAGGGCCACGGCCTTGGGGCCTGGCTGCCGGAGCTGGAATTCACCCACTACCTACCAAGGCGGGCCTGGCGGGAACTGGTCGCCGGCTGCGACCTGCATCTCTCGGTCACGGGCAATCCCCTCTGTGCCACCCCTTTCACGAGGCTGGGGATCCCCTTTCTGGCCTGGGTGGCGACCCCCTGGCAGGACGATCGGGTGGACCGCGTCAAACGCTTTTCCCGGCCGAGGCGGCTGCTCGACCGCACCCTCAACGGCCCGGTGCTGCGGCGCCTGGAGCGCCAGGTGCTCCAGGCGCCCCGGGGGCGGATCCTGGCGTTGAGCGGTTATACGGCCACGGCCCTGGCGGCCATCGCCCGCCGTCCCATGGACGGGGTGATGCGCATGCCGGTGAATCCCGCCATCTTCCATCCCGCCCCTGAACGGCTTGTGCCCTGGCGCATCGGCTTCGCCGGCCGCTACGCCGACCCGCGAAAGCAGATCACCCTGCTGCTGGAGGCCGTGGCCCGGCTCGTGGCGCAAGGGCGACCGGTGCAGCTCGTCCTGGCCGGTGAGCAGGGCGTCCATCGACTCCAGGGCCCCCTGGCGGCGATGGGACTCGAAGGACGGGTGCGGTGTTACCCCTGCCTTGGCCCCAGCGCCCTGGCGGAGCTGCTGCAGGGCCTGGACCTGTTCGTGATCCCCTCCCACCAGGAGGGCCTGTGCATTGCGGCCTTGGAGGCGATGGCCTGCGGTGTTCCTGTCGTCAGCACCCGCTGCGGCGGCCCGGAGGACTACGTGATCGACGCCTGCACAGGCCAGCTGGTGGCCAGCGAGCCCGCCGCCATGGCGGCGGCGATCGCGGCCATCTGTGCCGATCGGGACCTCCGAGAACGCCTCTCCGCCGGGGCCCTGGCCTGGGTGCGGGAGCAGGCCAGTCCGGAGGCGGCCCGGCGCACCTTCCTGGCGCACCTGGAGGCCTAGAGCGGATGTGCGGCATCGCGGGCCAGCTGGGCCGGGAACCGGACACCTTCGCCGCCAGGGTCGGCCCACGCCTGGCCCACCGGGGACCGGATGACGCCGGCGTCTGGCAGGACGCGGAGGCCTGCCTGGTCCACCGGCGCCTGGCGATTCTGGATCTCTCCCCCCTGGGCCATCAGCCGATGGCCTCCGCCTGCGGCCGCTGGCAGCTGGTGTTCAACGGCGAGATCTACAACCACGCCGAGCTGCGCTGCCGGCTGGAAGCCCAGGGGCAGCACTTCCGGGGCAGCGGCGACACCGAGGTGCTGCTGGCCTGGCTGATCCGCTGGGGCCGGGACGGGCTGGCGGCGTTACGTGGCATGTTCGCCTTCTGCCTGTACGACACCCGGGAACGCAGCGCCCTGCTGGCCCGTGACCCCCATGGCATCAAACCCCTCTACCTGCGCAGCGGGCCAGGGGGCTCTTTGTCCTTCGCCTCGGAGCTGCGGGCCCTGCTGGCGGCCGATCCAGAGCGGCCCTGCCTCAATCGTGAGGCTCTGGGGCAGTACCTGGCCACCGGATCGGTGCCGGAGCCCGCCACCCTGGTGCAAGGCGTGCAACGCCTGCCCAGTGGCCACGCCGCCACCTGGCGACAGGGTGAGCTGAGCGTGCATCCATGGGGGGCCCTGCCGGAGAGCCTCGCCGGCGCCACCAGCGACTCCGGCATGACAGCGGCGGCTGCCGTGGCCCTCACCCGCTCGGCGCTCGAGGACTCCGTGGCCGCCCACATGGTGAGCGATGTGTCGGTGGGGCTGTTCCTCAGCGCCGGACTCGACTCCGCCTCCCTGCTGGCGCTGGCCCCCCGGGGCCTGCACACCTTCACGATCGGGTTTGAGGCGGCAGGGGCGGGCGGCTTCGACGAGTCGGAGCCGGCGGCCCGCATCGCCAGCCACTTCGGGGCCCATCACACGCCCATGAACCTCACGGCCGACCAGGCCCGGGAGTGGCTGCCTTCCTTCCTGGCCAGCCAGGACCAGCCCTCCATCGACGGGTACAACACCTGGTGCGTAGCCCGGCTGGCCCGGGAGCACGGGCTGAAGGTGGCCCTCTCCGGCCTTGGCGGCGATGAACTGTTCGGGGGCTATCCCAGCTTCCGGATGGTGCCGAAGCTGTGCCGCTGGCGCCGCCGGATCGGCCCGGCCGGGCCGGCGGCGGCCTGCATCCTGCACCGGCTGCCCCAGGGGCGCCGCGCCCGGCTGCAGCGGATCACGGGTCTGCTGGAGGCTCCAGCCTCCCTGGGGCGGGCCTATGGGTGTTTCCGGGGCCTGTTCTCCCCCACCGAGACCGAGCGCCTGCTGGAGCACTGGGGGCTCTGCGCTTCCACTGGCGCTGCTGCGGCCGGTGTGGCCTCCGGGGGGGAGACACCGGGCGGGCGTGAAGGGGTGGCCTGGCTGGAAGGCACCCGCTATCTGCGCAACCAGCTCCTGCCGGACAGTGACGTGATGGCGATGGCGGCCGGACTGGAACTGCGCCTGCCCCTGGTGGATGCCCAGTTGCAACGCCGGCTGGCGCCGATCCCCGCCGCCCTGCGGCTGGCGGAAGGCAAACAGCTCCTGGCAGACAGCCTGCCGGAGCTCCCCGGCTGGTTCCTCAACCGCCCCAAGCAGGGGTTCCGCTTCCCGTTCCAGCTGTGGCTCGACGACCCGGCCTCACCCCTGGGCCTGCGACTTCCCTCGACACCGCGGGGAATTGACCTGGCCCCCTGGTACCGGCGCTGGAGCCTGATGGTGCTGCAGCACTGGCTGGAGGCGCACCTCGACGTCAGCCTGTCTGCGGCCCCGCACCTGGGTCCATCTGGGAAGGTCCCCTAAGATCCCCCTGCGGTTGGACATCCCGCCTCCCGGGTTCATTGGCCCCTTTGTTCCATCCGTTCGTTCGGGCTTTTCATGCAGGGATGTCGAGGCCGAGCGGATCCTGAGAGCCACCGCACCGGCTCCATGACTTTGCAATCGCTAACCGGTTCACCAGCTCCATGACGCTGATCCTGGGCATCAATGCCTTCCACGCCGATGCGGCCGCCGCCCTAGTCCGGGATGGGGTCATCGTCGCTGCAGCAGAAGAGGAGCGCTTCCGTCGCATCAAGCACTGGGCCGGCTTCCCCACCGAGGCCATGGCCTGGTGCCTGGCCGATGCCGGCGTGGGGCCAGCCGAACTCGACCACATCGCCATCAATTCCCAGCCCGGGGCCCACCGCTGGCGCAAGGTGGCCTACACCCTGGGGCACCGCCCCGATCCGCGCTTCCTGATGGCCCGCTGGCGCAACAAGCGCGAACGGGCCGGCCTGGCCCAGCAGCTGGCCCTGGCCTTTCCAGGGGCGGAGATCGGAGCGCGGCTTCACTTCGTGGAACACCACCGGGCCCACCTGGCCTCGGCCTTCTTCGCTTCCCCCTTCCAGGAAGCAGCCGTGATCTCAGTCGATGGGTTCGGCGACTTCGCCAGCGGCGCCTGGGGCCATGGCCAGGGCAACCAGCTCAGCCTGGATGGCCAGATCTGGTTCCCCCATTCCCTGGGCGCCTTCTACACCGCGATCACCCAGTACCTGGGCTTCCCCAACTACGGCGACGAATACAAGGTGATGGGACTGGCGCCCTATGGCCAGCCCACCCGGATGGAGGCCATGCGCCGCATCGTGCGGCTCCAATCCGACGGCACCTATCGCCTGGATCTGCGCTACTTCCTGCATGCCACCCAGAAACTGCCGCACCAGTGGAGCAACGGGGCCCCGGTGGTCGGCAGCCACTGGAGCAAGGAGCTGGAATCCCTGCTCGGCCCTGCCCGCCTGGCGGAGGAGCCGCTCCAGCAGCACCACATGGACATCGCCCGCTCCGCCCAGACGATGTACGAGGAAGCCTTCTTCCACCTGCTGCGAGCCCTGCACCGGAGCCACCCCAGCGAGCAGCTCTGCATCGCCGGCGGCTGCGGTGCCAACTCGGTGGCGAACGGCAAAGTGACCCTGGCCACCCCGTTCCAGCGGGTCTATGTGCAGGCGGCCGCCGGTGACGCCGGGGGCGCCCTCGGCGCTGCCCTCGAGGTGTGGCATGGGCTGGGGCGCACCCGCTCCGCACCGATGCGCCATGCCTACCTGGGCAGCCAGCCGGCACCTGGAGAGGTGGAGGATCTGCTGGCCAGTCCCACCACCCGCACGGCCTTGGAGCAGGCCCAGTGCAGCCTGGAGCGACCGGAGGAGAGTGCCCTCTGTGAGCAGGTGGCGGCGGCGATTGCCGAGGGGTTGGTGATCGGCTGGTTCGATGGCCGAATGGAATGGGGACCCAGGGCCCTGGGCCACCGTTCGATCCTCGGTGACCCCCGTCGCGCCGACATGAAGGACATCCTCAACCTCAAGATCAAGCGGAGGGAATCGTTTCGTCCCTTCGCCCCTTCCGTGCTGGAGGAGGCGGTGGGCGACTGGTTCAGCCTTGAAGGGGAGGTGCCCTTCATGATGCAGGTCTACCCGATCCGTGAGGAGCAGCGCGCCCGCATCCCGGCCGTCACCCACGTCGACGGCAGCGGCCGTCTCCAGACCGTGAACGCGGCGGACAATGGCCGCTACTACCGCTTGATCCGAGCCTTCGCCGATCAGACGGGGGTGCCGATGGTGCTGAACACCTCGTTCAACGAAAACGAGCCGATCGTCTGCACTCCCGCCCAGGCCCTCGACTGCTTCCTGCGCACCCGCATGGACCTTCTGGTGCTGGGTGACGTGCTGATCCGCCGGCAGGGGTGAGCGCCACGCCGCCACCCGGCGCTGCCCCAGGCGCCCCGTTCCCCCCCGGTGCCGCCACCGGACTCAGCCTGATCGTTCCCACGCTCGATTCCTACCGGCTGCTGCCCCGACTGGTGACGTCCCTGCAGCGCCAGAGCTGGCCCCACTGGCGGGTGCTGTTCATCGACGGCCCCAGCGGCCCTGAACATCGGGCCTGGCTGGATGCCCTCTGCCACAGGGACAAGCGCTTCACCTGGCAGCCCCAGGATCCGGCGTTTCCGGGCATCTTCGGTGCCATGAACCAGGGCATCCTCGCCACGCCCCTGGAGCACTGGCTGCTGTTCTGGGGCAGCGATGACTGGGCGGCCGGCCCAACCGTGCTTGAGGAGGCGCTCAAGGCGACCAGGCCGGAGACACCAGGGGGCGGCCTGCCGGATCTGGTGGTCTGCCATGGACGTTACGCGGGGACCGGACAGGACGGAGCCACGCAACTGGGACGCCGCACGGCCTTCTCGAGCTGCGGGACCTATCGCCTCAGCCTGTTTCTGGGCTCCACGCCACCGCACCAGGCCACCCTGATCGGGCCTGGGGCCCGCCGCCATGTCGATCAGTTCGCCGCACCCTTCCGGCTCTCCGCCGACCTCGACTTCTTCCTCCGCCTGAGCGCCTACGCCGACCTCTCGGCGCGGGGGCTGGATCTGGAGCTGGTACACATGGGCCAGGCGGGGGTCAGCGGCCAACAGACCCGCCGGCGGCTTGAGGAGGTCAGGCTGGCCTATGGCCGGACGTTCGGCTGGCTCTGGTGGATTCCCTTCAGCCTGCGCTACATCAGGCGTGTCTGGAGTCGGGGGCCTGCGCTGAGACGGGCGCGTAAGGAAACGGGACGGGGCGAATAAGCTGCCACAAGCCAGCGCTTCGATTCCCTTGCCAGAGGAGAGCGGGCCTGCCAAGCCGGGCCGGGAACGGCAGCGGCAGCGGGTCAGGAGCAAAATCCGCCGGCCGATCGAGGGGCCGCTCCTGCGGCGCCTACGGGGCGACCGCAGGGTTCGGGTTGGAAGTGTGGTCCTGGCCGGCCTGGCCATGGTGGCCTGGTTCTTCGCACCGGCCTGGCAGGGGACGCGGGGCACCGCACCACGACCTTCAAGGGAGGGTGCTAGGTCAGTTCAGGCAGGGACTGGACAGGGAACCCAGGTGATTTCCGCCTTCATTGAAGATCCCTGGCGGAGCCAGTCGGCCCTTCTTCTCTGGCGGGACCGGCCAGGAGCCTATCTGGTACTGCAGGGCAACGCCGAGTACCAGTCCATCACCTACAACCATCTCAAGAACCGCCAACTCTGGCCCGAGGACAGTTCACGGGTGGTGCGACTGCTCCCGGCCTGCGACACGGTCGGTCTCGTCACGCACCTAGCCAGGCTGGTGCAGAAATGGCCGAAACCAGGCCGGGTCACGATCGTGACAGCCCCTACCCACATGGATCGAACCATGGCCATCGCCAAGATCGTCTATGCCGGCACTGGCTGGCAGGTGGAGGGCTCCGACGCCGAAACCGGTGATCTGCGGCCCGAATCCCAGCTGCGGCTCTGGCGCGACCAGCTGCGCGCCTCCCTTTGGCGCCTCACTGGATGGGATGGACGCCTTGATGGCAACGAATGCCTCTGATCCCCCCTTTGGCCCTCCCCTCCCCTGTCCCGATCACGCTCTTCGGAGCCACCACACCGAGTGGCCAAGCCCTGATCGAGCTGGCCGGGGGGCGGCGGCGGCAGTTGGTGGTCGCTGGCCGGCGTCCGCCGCTACCGCCAGCCGGAGGCGACGATCCACCGCCATTTCTACCCTGCGATCTGGAGGATGCCTGCGGGGAGAACAGAGCGCCGAAGGGGTTGCTGGTGAGCTTTGCCCCCATCTGGACGTTTGCCCCCTGGCTGGCCCGTTTTGCCCGTGACAACCCAGCCGGCTTCGCCGCCCTGCGGGGGGTGATAGCCTGCTCCTCCTCCTCGGTGATCACCAAACGGTTCGCTGCCAATCGCTTCGACCGGGATCTGGTGCAACGGCTGGGGCAGGCGGAAGAGCAGTTGACCCTGACCTGTACCAGCCACGCCCGCCCGCTGCAGATCCTTGCGCCCACCTTGATCTACGGGCAGGCCGGCCCCCTGGGCGATCGCAACCTGAGCAAACTGCGCCAGCTGCTGCGGCGCCTGCCCCTGCTGCCCCTGCCCGGCCAGGGTGGTCTGCGGCAGCCCATCCACTGCCGCCAGCTGGCCGCCGTGGCCCTGCACCTGGCCGACCGCCTGCCCCTGGCCGGAGGCGACCCTTCGCATCAAGTACACCTGCCCCTCGGTGGCGATGAGACCCTGACCTACGCCACCATGCTGCGACGCCTTCAGGACGCAAGCGAGCCAGGCGATGCGGCCCGACGCTGTCGGCTGCTGGCCCTGCCGCCGCGCCTCTTCCAGTCCCTCGCCGCGCCACTGCTGTTGCTCTCTCCGAAGAACTTCGAGGCGCTTCTGCGGATGAGTGCCGACCTGGCCGGGTTCACACCGGCCCATCGCATCCTGGGGGGACCTCCCGAACCGTTCCCTGTGCTCCCGCTGGCGCCATGACCGCCCTGCACGCCCCCGCTGTCCTGCTGCTGGGGAGTGGACTGGGCGCCTTGCTCCTTCACCTTCTGCTGCCTCTGCTGCGGCGCGGGCTGGTGGCTCAGCCCAACGCCCGCAGCTCCCACCAACGGCCCACCCCGCGGGGAGGCGGCCTGGCCTTTGTGCTAGTCGGCAGCGCCCTGGCTCCCCTGGCCGGTGACGGCTGGCCGGCCTGGATTCCCCTGATCTGCCTGCCTCTGGCCCTGGTGGGCCTGGTGGACGACCGACTCGATCTGCCGGCCGCAGGGCGCTACTGCATTCAGATCGCCACTGCCCTGGCCCTGGTGGCGATCACCCCCCTGACCATGGCGTGGTGGCTGCTTCCCGTGGCCTGGTTCGCCGTCACCGCAGTGATCAATTTCGTCAACTTCAGCGATGGCCTCGATGGGCTCGTCGCCGGCTGCGCCTCGGTGCTGCTGGGCGTTGCCGTTCTGGCGATGGCTCCCGCTGCCGGCAACGGCCTGCTCCCCCTGCTCGGCGCCCTGCTGAGCTTCCTGGCCTGGAACTGGAGCCCGGCCCGGGTGTTCATGGGGGATGTGGGCAGCACGTTCCTCGGGGCGGTGATCGCCGGCATGGTGCTGCAGCAGGCCACACCGGCCATGGCCCTGGGCCTGTTGCTGGCGGGCTCTCCCCTGCTGGGGGACGCCTGTCTCTGCGTTCTGCGCCGCTGGCAGGCAGGCCAGCCGATTTTTCAGGCCCACCGCCTGCACCTCTACCAGCGACTGCATCAGGCCGGCTGGCCCCACGACCGGGTGGCCCTCCTCTACATCGGCGCCACCGCCCTGCTGGGCTGGGCCCTTCTCGTCCATGGCCTGGCCCTGGAACTCGGCCTGCTAGCCGCGGAACTGGTTGTTGGCCTCTGGCTGGATCGGCACCGCGCCGTCCCCTTCTCTCCATAAAATGGCAGTAACATCGTTTGAAGAAGCTCTTACCCAGCCCATGATCCATTCCTCCATAACATCAATGTTGGATGAGAATGTCGATCCAAGCGTCATTGGCTAGGGTCGATTCTTCGCTCCATCCATGGGGGTACTATCCGAGCCTCATCATCAGACCAGCGGCCTTGGGCCCGGGGTTGGCCATTCTACTTTTCAGAGATTTCAGGCTCAACCTCATCTTTCTATTTATTGGTTGAATTTTCAGCCCTTCATCACCTGATTCATCGATCCTCATCGATCTGAACGATTGATTCCCAAGCTCTCATTCCTTCGTTACGTCCAGAAGCAGCTGCTCGCCCGCAGGCTGCTTCTGGTCGTTTTTGATGGTCTGATGATCATCACGGCCTACCTCGGGGCTTTCATTCTGCGCTTGCCTGACGCCGAATCTCTCAGGGGGTTCCTACCTTCCACCATCCTGCTGCTGCCCCTCGCCGTGATCACGGGCCTGCCCGTGTTGGTCGTCTCCGGTTGGTACCGTGGGCTCACGCGTTACGCCGGCAGCCATTCTCTCTACGGGCTCGTGCCCCGCTCAGGCTCGATGGTGCTGATCCTTCTGCTGATCAGCACCCTGATGGGGGGCCCCCAGCCGCCACGTTCTTTCTGGATTCTTTACTGGCTGTTGTTCACCGGAGGGGCCATTGCCAGCCGCATCGTGCTGCGCGACGTGCTCGTCCATCACCTGGACCAACGCGAGAACCACAACCCAGGCAATGCCAAGGGCGATGCCACCCTCATCTATGGGGCCGGGGCCTCCGGCATGGGTCTGCTGCTGGCCCTTCGCAACGACCCCAGCTTCCGAGTGGTCGGATTTCTTGACGACGATGAAGGGATCCAGGGCCGAACCCTTCAGAACATGCCCATCCACACCCCCCTGCGGCTACCCCGACTGATCGAACGCCACGGCGTGAGCAAGGTTCTCCTCGCCATGCCAGCCATGTCCAGGCGCCGCAAGAGGCAGCTGGTCGACCAGCTCACCCACAGGGGGCTAGAGGTGCTCTCGATCCCTTCCCTGGCCCAGATGGCCAGTGGCCAGAGGATCGTTTCCGACCTGCAGGCGGTGGCCATCGAAGATCTGCTGGGCCGCGAACCCTCCAACCCAGATCCGGTGCTCCTGAAGGCTGGCGTCGAGGGCAAAGTGGTCATGGTGACAGGAGCTGGTGGGTCCATCGGCAGCGAGCTCTGCCGCCAGATCGTGGCTCTCGGCGCGTCCCGGCTCCTGCTGGTCGAGCGCAACGAATTCGCCCTTTACGCCATGGAGCGCGAGCTGAAATCCCAACCCTGCGGCGTCGAACTTCTTGCCGTCCTGGGCGATGCCTGTGATGCCGGTCGCCTCACCCTCCTCTGCCGCCGCTATGGCGTGGATACGATCTTCCACGCTGCGGCCTATAAGCATGTGCCGCTCGTGGAGGCCAATCTCTGCGCAGGCATCGCCAACAACATCGGCGCCACCGCGGCCGTGATCGCTGCCACCCGATCCTCGGGCGTCAGCCGGCTCACCCTGATCTCCACCGACAAGGCCGTGCGTCCCACCAATGTGATGGGAGCCAGCAAGCGGATCTGCGAATTGCTGATCCAGGCCGCCGCCGCCGAGTTCGAAACGGGTGGTCCGATTCTTTCCATGGTCAGGTTCGGCAACGTGCTGGGATCCTCCGGTTCTGTGATCCCCTTGTTCCACCAGCAGATCTCCAGAGGAGGGCCCGTCACCGTCACCCATCCGGCCATCACCCGTTACTTCATGACCATCCCGGAGGCCGTCCAGTTGGTGCTCCAGTCGACTGGCATGGCCATCGGCGGCGATCTCTTTCTGCTCGACATGGGAGAACCGGTGCGGATCGCCGACCTGGCCCGGCAGATGATCGAACTGTCAGGCCTCCGGGTACGGGACGATCACAACAGCGACGGTGACATCGCCATCCAGTACACAGGTCTTCGGCCAGGGGAAAAGCTCTACGAAGAACTGCTGATCAATGCCGACGACCAGCCCACCAAGCACCCGCTGATCCGTCGGGCCACAGAGCCGCGTTGCGAAAGCGAGCAGTTGTTTCCGCTCATCCAGCAACTGAACAAGGCCCTCGCCAACTGGGACGAAGCGAAGACCGCTGAGCTGCTGCGCCGGCTGGTGCCGGAATACGATCCTTATGAAGCCGCAGCGACCCCACCATTGGTCGACGCCCTGGCCCGATGAACAACATCGTCGCGCGTCTCTACAACGATTTCCTGCTGAGGCTGCCTGCGTCCTGGCGGGCCTCCATTCCGGCCTTTCCTCCACCGACACCCCGCAATCTCTGGCTGGCCCTTTCCGCAGCCGTAGCCATCCAGAACGTCGCCGTCTTCCAGAGCAGCCAGAGTGAGCACATCACTGTGTTCTCCCTTCTGGTCTGGGGAGGAGCAGTGATCTGCATGGAAGATCAGTTCGAGGACCTTGAACCCCGACCTGCCGCCTGGGGGCTGATCATCGGCACCCTGGTGCTGCTCTGGGTCCTGACCCGCTCGGCTGTGATCCTGCACTGGGACGGCCTGTTGTTCGCCCTCGCGCCGATCGGCGGTGCTGCCCTGGGTCTGCTGGCCGAAAAGCCCAGCCAGCTTGGCCGCTTCCGCGATCCCCTGCTCTGCCTGATGCTGCTACCAGGCTTCGCCCTGTTGATGCGAATCCTGCCGGAAGCCCCCATCAGCCTGCTCACCGCCCGTGTCTCCGGCTTCTGGCTCAGCATCCTGGGACTGGACGTGATCGTGAATGCCCGCAGCGTGCTTCTTCCCGGGGGTGGCGTGAAGGTCCTGGGACCGTGCAACGGCGTCGACCTGATGGCTCAGATTCTCTGCGTGGGCGTGATCTTCCTGTTGGCCTTTCCAATCCGTTCCTGGACCAGTCGTTTCCTGCTGTTTCTGGCCGCTCCGCTGATTGGGCTGATCTGCAACACCTTCCGTATCGCTCTGCTGGCGGTGTTTGCCGGTAACGGTTACTCCAAGGGAAGCTGGTGGTTCGATTTTTTCCATGAGAGCACCGGATCGCTTGTCTTTTCGGGGGTGGCGGTCCTGATCTTCGGCAGGCTTTACATGCAGCTCCTCGAGAGGGAATTGCCTCCCTTGCCCTCGCCGCCGGCACAGGGAGAAAGCTCGTGATCACCTCTCCACTTCTGGTGCGGTGGTATGGGACACTCGCCGCCGTGGCAGCCGTCCTGGCCACCCAGGCGATCGTGCTGCCACGCTGGCCCACAGCACCCGCCCCGCTCCCCGCTGAACAACTGGAGGCCAAACTAGGCGAGGCCAAGCTCCTCTCTCTGAAAGATCGCCCCTCAACTGCCAGCCTCTGGCATGCGAAGCGCAACATCGAACTCGCGACGTCGACACCGGTGGTGATCCCCCTGCGGGGTGGGTATGAGCTCACCGTCATTGAGGGCTCCATGCGCCAAAGGTTCAATTTTCAGGCCGGCACCATCGCTCGAGATCAACCCAGCCTGAAGCTCAGAAAGCGTCATCTGACCATGGCACCGGTACCCACAGCGGCGGGCCTGGCCCAGGATCGCCCCGTGCTTCAGACCTGCCTGGTGAGGGGGCCTGGCCTTGATGAGCCCTTCGGGGTGACGCGCGAACAACTCACAGCCATTGCCGACCGTCGGGCCAGCGGCAAGGTCGCCGCTCTCGAGCGTGTGATCGGACTCCAGGCCAATCGCTCCTATGCCTGCACGCTGATCAGTCTGCGGGGGCCCCAAGGGGAACCACCGTCCGACGGCCTCTGGCAGCAGGTGCTGGGCTTGGTGAAGCCAGTGCTGCAATCCCAGGATTAGGCAGGGAGCGCACCCCCCGTAGCCGAAAAGCGCAACGTTTGCACCTGAATCACCGCTCCCCCTTCCCGTCATCGCCGTCACACCCTCCACGCGCCCCTTTGCCGATGCCGCTCAACAGCCTGAACAGGCGATGGTGACCTCGCGGCAGGCTGGGGTCAACGCCCAGGTGATCCACTAATGGTCGGCGTTCTGAGGCGGTTTCTGCAGAGCCTGAGAGAGGCCGACAACCCAAGCCATGGGCTGCCCGAAAGCTCGCTTCCCTGCAGCTGGATTCTCACCAATCGGCTGGCTGTGGGTCCGATGCCCCGCAGCGACAGGCACTGGCAGCAACTGGAGCAGGCCGGATTTCGCAGCCGCTTCAGCTGTTGCTATCCAGAGGAGGAAACCGGACTTGTCCTTCCGCCTGGGTGGTCGAGTGACAGGGTCTCCCTGCCCGATCATCGGGAGCAGGAGCCAATGCAGCAAGCCAGGCTCGCCCTTGCCCTGGCCAGGGCGAAGGACCTGGTGGATGACGCTGCCCCGGTTTACCTGCATTGCATGGCGGGATACGAGCGCTCGCCACTGCTGGCTGTAGGCCTCACAGCGCGGCTGCGCGGTTTTGACATGCTGGCAGCCCTGGCCTGGGTGAGACGCTGCCATCCGATGGCAATGCCGATTTACACCCACCTGGTGATGCTGGAGAGCATCCTGTCAAGCGGGCCTAGGGCCACAGATTTCACTCAAGACTGAGAGGGGGCGCTCAGCTCTTGTTACCGAAGCGTTTGCGCAGCCAGCGCATCGGACCGCCACCGGAGTCGCTGCCCTTGTGATGATGACGGGAAAGGACCCTTTCGACAGGAGGCAAGGAGCTGCTGGAGGTCAGGCTCGAAACGTTGCCTCCGTTGGAAGTGGATGGGCCGGAGCCCTGACCACCCTCATCGCGAAAATAGGTTTTGACGTCTGACTCTCCCTCGTTGTACCGAGCGCCACTCGACGCATTGGTGGCGGCACCCTTCATGTAACTATCGCGGTAGCGCTGCACATAACTGCCAAACCCACCGGGGGTTGACTCGGTACCGCTCTTGGCATATCCAGAGGCCGATGCAATAAGCATAGTGATAGTAGTAACCATATTCATAACCATAATCATTGAGACGACTTGGGAAGTTCACCTGGTTGCAAATTACGCCCAACACATCGACTCCAGAGGCTTTGATCCGCCGGCTCGCTTGCGGGGCCAGCTCGCGACTCACCTTGCCAAGTCCAACAAGAAAAAGGATTCCATCCAGCTTCTCCCCGAGGAGGATCGGATCGGCCAGCATCAGACAGGGAGGTGCATCCAGCACGATGATGTCGTAGCCGGGAAGGGCACGGATCTCGTCCATGATTTCCTTGCAGCGACTGGAGTTCAGAAGCTTGGCGGGATCGGGTGGCTTCGGACCGGCAGGAAGCACATCCAGATTCTCAACAATGGAATGAATGAAATCCGTGGGCTTTCGGGTGGAATCAGACAAGAGAGTGGAAAGGCCATCACCCTGCTCCACTCCAAGATATCTGGCCTGCATGGGCAGACGCATGTCGGAGTCAACGACAAGCACCTTTAGGCCAAGATCTGCGAGAGTACGGGCGAAAACAGAAACGGCTGTGGATTTTCCCTCCCCTTGGGTGGAGGAAGTGATCCCCACCATGCGGATGTTGTTGTCAGCACGAAGCAGGCGGAAGGTTGTGAACAGGCTGCGCAGGGACTCTTTGATCGCAAAGCGCTCGCTGGAGGACATCTTGGAGATACTGGTAGCGATGTCGACACCGGGCTCTAGGGGCAGGTATGGAATCAGGCCTAGCACGGGCATCTGAAGTTCCTTTTCCACTTCCATGGGGGTATGGAAGACGTTGTCCGTTCGCTCCCTCAGGATGGCCGCACCGAGACCAGCCAGCAGGCCGATCATGATGGCTCGCAGCAGGTTGCTCTGGATGTCGGGCTCGACAGGGCTGCCGCCGAAATCTGGGGGACCGATCACTTCCCAGGGAGAGATTGAGCGGGCCATCTCCAAGCGATAACGCTCCCTGGCCTGGATGTAGGAGGAGTACTGCTCCCTTGCGATCGACAGACGCTGGTTGATATTCTCGAACTCCGACAACTTCTGCGGGTTGTTCCGGAAATTCTCGCTAAGCAGCAGAATCTGCCGGTTGATCTCATCTTGTTGGGCCGCATTGGAGAGCAACCGAGCCTTGACGGCGTCCGCGGCTTGGCGCTGGACCACTGGAAGCAGTTGGTTACGTCTCGCCAGCAAGGATTGCACGATTGGAGAGTTTTCCTTGAAGGTGCCTTTGGCCGTGGCGAGCTCCTGCTCGAATTGGTTGAGCAGATCGAGAGGCGTGGGAGTGCCGCTGGCGGCCTCCGCCCCTGAGGATGCTCGTCCAGGCACGAGAACGCTGTTGCGACCAAGCTGTTCTAAGGCGGTGGGGGCTCCGCTGGGGGTGAACTGCAGCTTTCCGGTCTGAATCGATTTCAGTTGGCTGTCCAGCTGAACCTGTTCGTTCTGCAGGGCGCGCGCCTGGTTGACGAGTCCTTCACGGGCTCCGAGGATTTGACTGGCGGCCGTGGCAGGGTCGACAAAATTGTTGCGTTCGCGGAATTTGAGCATCTCCTGAGAGAGCTTCTGAACACGGGCCTCAATGGCCGGGGCCTGCTCATCGAGGAATCGGACGCCTGAATTGACTGCAGCCTGGCGCTGGGTCATGGAGAAGGCTGTATAATCCTTCGCAAGCTGACGCAGAATAACCTTGCCTTTGGCGGGATCAGGCCAGCGCAGCGAGACATTCAAAACGTTGTCGACCCGTGCCGACTCCTGGTTGATCGACAGGTTGCGCTCAAGGGCGCGAAGCGGGACTCCTTGGCGCTGGGCGACCGGTCCGAGCAGCAGGGGACTGCGCATCAGGACGATGAGGCTGGGGACGTCGGTCTTGATTTCGCTGCGGGCGATACTTTCCACGGATCCGCCGCCTCCGCCTCCGCCGCTGCCGGGGTTATCAAACGGATTGCTGATCTGCATCTGAAACCCCCCCTGGTAGACGGGATCGAAGATGCGTTGCCGCAGGGTGTTGATCGCCAGCACACCTGTCACCACAGCGAAGGTGAGCAGGAAGACGGATTGGCGGCGCTTGACGGTCCGCACCAGCCCGCCCAAGCCACCGGAGCCTGACTGGCCTTCGCCCGTGGGGTTCAGGGGACTCTGAAGCGATGGATCAAAAGGGAGATTGGGGGTGGGACCCTGACTGGTCGTCGCCGGGAGGGACAGTGGGCGCGGCGTTCCACCCGGAAAGGTCTCAGGAGGAACACCCGTCGTTGTCACGTTATGAACTGCGAGGAAAGTTGTTCCGATGATAATGGCAACCGGAGAAGAATGCCCTCTTGACTCGGGCGTCTATGGTGGAAATCCGATCAAAGTATGTCGGTGGCTTCTCCTCCAAGAGCATCTGTACCCAAAAGGCCCATCACTGGGCAGAAGCAGGCCGTCGTTCGGTGGTTCCCCTACGCCCAGTGGATGGGCAGAAGGTCCGCCCGGCGGCGACTTTCCGCCTTGAGCCTGCTGGGTCTCACCGGCGTGATGTTCGTTCCGACCGGCCTGAGGGCCTCGGTGCCCCAGGGGATCTCCCCTAAGTCCCAGTGGCCGGGAGCTGGCCCTGTCAGTGCCGCACCACCCGCAGGCCCTGCCTCGTCGGCTCCGCTTCCCCTCTCGGTGACGGAGGTCTACAACGATCTTTACGTTCTCGGGCCTGGCGATGGTCTGCAGCTCACCTTCACCGACCCTTCGGCCGTCGCCATCGGCGGTCCGGTCGTCATTCTTCCCGACGGCACGTCCACCCTGTCGCTACTTGGTTCGGTACAGCTGACAGGTCTGACCATCGGCCAGGCCACGCGGTGGCTGATCTCCCTGTATGAAAAGCAGTTGGTGCGGCCCGAGCTGATCCTCAGCCTCACCTCACCCCGACCTGTCAAGGTCACCATCATCGGGGAGGTGGGTCGCCCTGGGTTGTATCCCCTCGCCTCCTTTTCCACTCCGGTTTCCGCCATCCAGACAGCTGGGGGGGTAACTCTAAACGCCGACATTCGCAAAGTGCTGCTGCGCCGTCTGGCCGGGCCAGACGGCAGCCAGAAGCAGACCGTCCTGGATCTGGCCCAGGTGTTCCAGGTGGGCAACCAGCGTCAGAACCCGATTCTGTTCGACGGTGACACCATCGTCATCGCCCGTACCGAAGATCTGATCCCCGAGGAAATCCTTCAGATCGGAGCGACAAACCTGGCCCCGGCGACGATCACCGTTTCGGTGATCGGTGAAGTCAGAAGCCCCGGCACCATCAGCCTGCCCGCCAACACCCCCTTGGCTGAAGCCATCTTCCGGGCCGGTGGCGCCGAGAACTGGCGGGCAAACAAGAACGACATTGAGCTTGTCCGACTCAACCGTAACGGAACCACCACCCGTGAAGTGTTCAGTTATAGAGACGGGATCGGCGTCTCCAAGGGGCTGAATCCCCCGCTGCGGGACAGGGACACGATCATCGTGAACCGCACCTTTTACGCCGAGGCCCTCGACGTCATCAATCAGGTCATTGTTCCTCTCAGTCAGGCCGCAAGCTCTTATTATTTCTTCCGAGATACCTTCAACGGCAACAGGAACAACAACTTCCGCCGTTAACATTCCGATCAGTCACCCGCCTCTTCACAAAACGTCGCCTCCTCCGACAGCCATGTACCGCGAACCCACCATCAGCCCCAAAGCCATAGCCTGGGCCCTGTTGAGCCAGTCCATCTGGCTGCCCTTGCTGGCCATTGATGCCCATGACCGCTGGCAGGCCGATGTCAAGGACATGGCCATTCCCCAGCCCGCCGATCCCAAAGCCGCTGAAGGGACGATTGCTTCCCTGCCTGAAGCGCCAATTAAAGCCACCGAAACGTCCTCAACGTCACCGCTTGACGAGCTTGGTGTCACCACGGGTCATGTGCTCAGTTCTGCCTCCGAAAAGATCGGTTCGCTCCTGGATGCCCCGCTGTCGCGCAGCCTCGACCTGAGCGGTCCTTCCAACTCCTCCCGTGCCAGGCCCGATCCAGGCCGGCGCCCCGCCGTCGCGCTCAGAAGCACCAGTCCTGCTCGCACCGCCAAGGCCCCCGCCGCCACGGCCACGTTCCGTATGGAAGGGCCATCCCTGGGGACCACAGGCCTGGGGAGTGCCAACCCCCTGCTCCAACGCAACTTCTCGAACTCCGAGCTTCTTGGCGGTGTGCTCACCATCCAGGACCTGGGTTCACCCGCCATGCCACCTGTGGCCAGGGCAGAGCGGGCCCGATGGGCCAGCAGCGGAGACCCCATGGCTCCCTTGCCCAAAAGCCTGAGGGAACCCATGCGCCAGGCCATCCGTACCCTGCCGGCCCCGACCCCCACCAAAACGGCCAAACTTCAGCAGGGCCGCGTGATCTACGTGCCCTCCACCCGGGTCAGCAAGCCCACCCAAGTCCCCCTCGCCGTGCAGGCCGACGGCACCGTGGATGTTCTCAGCCAGACCGATGATCCCGCGGTGATCGAGGACATCAAGGAATGGTCGAGCCGCCAACCGGCCCAGGTCCCCGGAACGGTCACCCCAACGATCGTCAACCTGCAGCCGATTCCTGCCGAGGACAGCTCCACCCCCGCCCCTGCCAAGGGTTCCCCCGTGGCAACGGCCCCGATCGCACCTCCGCCGGTTCCTGCCAGCGCCAGCGCCAGCGTGGCCCCGGCTGAGCAAGCGCCTGCCGGAGCCGGCGGTTCGTTGGTGTCTCCCCAGTGAGGCGGCCGGGGCTCCAAAACCGTGGCATTGCCCTGATGGGCCTCGCCTGCCTGGTCCTGGGGGCGCCGCCTGCGTGGGCCCAGTCCCTTCCAGTGGGCCCCGCCCCCTGGGTCCCCATCGCGCCGGACCCCGCCGCGGCCAGCTGGGAACCCGTGAGTGACGCGGCCACCCTGCCAGCGGATTACTTGCCGCCGCCCGCCAATCGCAACCCAGCCGAACTGGCGATCGTGCCCCGCCAAGGCAAACCCATTGAGAACGTGGGCATCTACGGCATCGGCGGAGGCGTGAATTTCGGCAATGATCTGCCCAACAGCGGTGTATTCACCGGCCGGGTGGGTTACAAATTGAACGAAACCCTCGCCGTCTCCCTGCGTCCCAGCCTGATCTTCGGCAACAGAGATCTGCTTGGCCGGTATAACGGCCAGACCTCCTTCCAGTTACCCCTTACCCTCGACCTCTTCCGTCGCTCGGTGGTGTCCCCCTATCTTGGTGGTGGCATTGCCACCAACACGTATTCCACCGGTGAGACCAACGCCATGCTCACCGGTGGTGTCGATGTCAGTATCACCCAGAATGTAACGCTGGGCTTCAACGTCAACTACGTCTTTCTGCCCGCTGGTGTCACCTTTGATGCCCTCCAGGCCATGACGCTGCTCTACTTGAAGTTCTGAACTCCGGACGGTTTCAACCCCCTTCAGCCACCGCCTCGATGGCGGCGACGATGGCCTTTCTTTGTTCAGTGTCGTAACCCCATCGCTCCAGAAAGGCCCGGTCCTCCATCACGGCCTGCTCGGCACCATCGCGCTCCGCCGCCGCTGCCAGCAGGGTTTCCAAGCGTTGCTTGACGGCCACGGGCTCCAGGTGCCGCAGCAGTTCGGTGCTGCGCAGCTGCACACGCTCCGAACCAGCCTGGTGTTCCTGATCACCGCAACGCCGGTGATGCAGGGCCATGGCCGTACTCATGGCCAGATTGCGGGCGGTGAGATCCACCACCCCTGCCCCGGCCTGGCGCAGGGCGGCCACCAGGGCTTCCGGCAACCTGTCGAGCAACGGGGCCTCGCCGGTCAGGCTCACCACAAAGAAGCCGCGGGCGCCATCCCGGCTCGCCACAAGTTCCCCGACCCGATCGGCCAGCACCTCATCACTGAGCTCCCCGCCCTCCCAGAGGCCGATCCAGTGAGCGGCGATCTCCATGGCCTGGGGAAAACTTGGCGCCAGGGGGGGGACGGGCTGTCCGGTCTCGTTGACGGGGGCGGCATCGGTCATGGAGAAAGGCGGGCGGTACGGCCCTTGGACTGGCAGTGTTGAGGCTATGGACCCGAGCACCCCGACCGCCAGCCCCGGCGACGCCCAGCCCGACGACGGCAGCACGGAAGGAGCTCCCTTCCGCTCCGGCTTCGTGGCTCTGATCGGACGGCCGAATGTGGGCAAGTCCACCCTGCTGAATCAGCTGGTGGGCCAGAAGGTGGCGATCACCTCCCCCGTGGCCCAGACCACCCGCAACCGGCTGCGCGCCATCCTCACCACCCCCGCGGCCCAGCTGATCCTTCTGGACACCCCGGGCATCCACAAACCCCACCATCTGCTGGGGGAGCGCCTGGTGCAGAGCGCCCGGGGAGCCATCGGCGAGGTGGATGTGGTGCTGCTGCTGGTGGACGCCAGTCAGCCGGCCGGGCGCGGGGACGGCTTCATCGTCGACCTGCTGCGCCACTGCAGGATTCCGGTGCATGTGGCCCTCAACAAGAGTGACCGGGTGGGGGCCGATGCTGAGGATCTGGCCGCCACCTACCGGGAGATGCTCGCGGCGACTGACGATCGCGCCGTGGCCTGGCCCCTGCACCCCTGCAGCGCCCTCAACGGCGACGGCTGCCAGGAGTTGGTGGAGGCGCTGGCCGCCGATCTGCCCCCGGGGCCGCTGCTCTACCCCGCCGATACGGTCAGTGACCAGCCAGAGCAGTTGTTGCTGGCGGAGCTGATCCGTGAACAGGTGCTGACCCTCACCCGGGAAGAGGTGCCCCACTCGGTGGCGGTGCGGATTGAGCGGATCGTTGAGGAGGAGGGCAAGGTCAAAGGCAAAGAGCGCACCGCCGTGCTGGCCACCGTGCTGGTGGAACGCAGCAGCCAGAAGGGAATCCTGATCGGCAAGGGCGGTCAGATGCTCAAGGCGATCGGCCAGGGGGCACGGCTGCAGATGCAGAAGGTGTTTGACGGCCCTGTGTATCTGGAACTGTTCGTCAAGGTGGTGCCAAACTGGCGCAGCCATCCTGGCCGGCTGGCGGAGCTGGGCTACCGCGGCGACTGAGGGCGCCGGCGAACGGACCGTGCTGGCTGGGGGTTTGCGAAGATCCCAACCGGGTCCACCGGCCCCGATCTCCCGCCGCCCCCACCGTGACCAGCGCGACTGAGCCTCCCACCCCAGCGACGATCGGCCCCTTCCCGCCCGAGACGATCGCGGCCTTTCTGGCCTTCTGCGCCGGGGACTGGCTTTCTCTGCGCAGTCGCTTCAGCCTGGAGGAGGCCGCAGGCGAGGCCCGACAGGCCGAGGAGGAGGAGGTCAGCTGGCACAGTTCCGAGCGCGGTGAACTGCAGGTGGCCTACCTGGCGCCCGAAGAAAGCGACGCGCCGGGGGGGCTGGAGATCACCCCGCCCAGCGGCGGCCGCCACCGGCTGCTGTTTCACCCCGACGGTGGCTTCGAGGGCCAGGCTCCTGACGGGGCCGTCAGCACGGGTCGTTGGCAGCTCTGGCCGGATGGCAGCCTGGAGCTGACCAGTGCGCGGGCCGGGATCTCGGTGCGGGAAAGGATCTGGTTCACCAAAGCGAATCTGCGTCTGCGCAGCAGCGTGGAACACCACCCCGACGGCCGCCCGGGCCGGGCCAGCTTCAGCTCCGAGATCCGGCGGCTCAGCCGACCTGCCGGCTGAACCTGCCATGCGCTTCGACGTGGTGAGCCTGGTGCCGGACGCCTGCACACCCCTGCTGGGGCAGGGGGTGATCGGCCGTGCCTTCGCGGCCGGCATCGCCGAGGTCCACGCCCACAACCCCCGCGACCACGCCACGGATCGCTACCGCAAGGTGGACGATGTTCCCTATGGCGGCGGCGCTGGCATGGTGCTCAAGCCCGAGCCTGTCTACGCCGCCTTCGAGGCGATTCCGGTGCTGCCCCGGCGCCGGGTGCTGCTGATGAGCCCCCAGGGCCAGCCGCTGCACCAGCGTGACCTGCGCCGCTGGGCGAGCGAGTACGACCAGCTGGTGCTGCTCTGTGGGCACTACGAGGGCTTTGATGAACGCATTCGCCCCCTGGCGGACGAGGAGGTGTCCCTGGGAGACTTCGTGCTCACCGGCGGCGAACTTCCCGCCCTGGTGGTGATCAGCGGCGTGGTGCGGCTGCTGCCGGGCACCGTGGGTTCGCCGGACTGCCTCGAAGCGGAAAGCCACAGTGGCCTGCTGCTCGAGCACCCCCACTACACCCGGCCGGCGGAGTTCCGCGGCATGGCGGTGCCGGAGGTGTTGCGCAGCGGTGACCACGGCGCCATCGCCCGCTGGCGCCAGGAGCAGCAGGTGGCACGCACCCGCGAGCGGCGCGCCGACCTGCTGGCCCTGTGGCAGGCGGAGCAGGCCCCCTGAAGCCCAGCGTCGCCCAGAACCGGCGACACTGGAGCCGCCCCCATCGCCCCCCATGCAGCTGCGCATCGGCAACGGCTACGACATCCACCGGCTCGCGCCCGGTCGTCCCCTGATCCTCGGCGGCGTGCGCCTGGAGCATCCGGACAGCCTGGGGCTGGCGGGCCACAGCGACGCCGATGTGCTCGTGCACGCCCTGATGGATGCCCTGTTGGGGGCTCTCAGCCTGGGGGACATCGGCACCCACTTCCCTCCGGAGGACGAGCGCTGGCGCGGGGCCGACAGCCTGGTGCTGCTCGAGAAGGTGATGGCGCTGGTGACGGAACGGGGCTGGCAGGTGCTCAATGTCGACACGGTGGTGGTGGCAGAGCGCCCCCGCCTCAAGCCCCACATCGCCGCCATGCGCGAGTCCATCGCAGGCCGCCTGGGCCTGGCTCCCGAGCAGGTCGGCGTCAAGGCGACCACCAACGAGGGCCTCGGACCCACCGGACGGGGGGAGGGCATCGCCTGCCATGCCGTGGCCTTGCTGCACCAGCCATGACCCGTGCCCTCCTGAGCCATCTGGCTAGCTTGCTGGGCAGTTTCTGCCTGGTGGTTCTTCTGCTGGCCGGCCTTCCTGGAAATGCCGGCGCCCTCAGCCCCCAACGCGCCGGCTCAGGCGGGAGCGAAGCTCCCGCAGCGGTGGTGGAACAGCTCAGATTGAAGGTGCCGGCCGGCACCCAGAGGGCCTGGCTGCAGGCGGAGCAGGAGAGCTGGGGGCCCTGGCTGCGGCGCCAGGACGGCTTCCTCGGGAGGGATCTGCTCTGGGACGCCGAACGGGAGGAGGGCCTGCTGCTGATCCGCTGGCGCAGCCGCCGCCAGTGGCTGGCCATTCCCAAAAGCGACATTGACGTGGTGCAGGGCCAGTTCGAGGCAGCGGCGCGCCGGGTCCTGGCCCAGGCGACCCCGACCGCCGCCAACCCCTTCCCCCTGATCTATGCCGGCGAACTGGAATGGGTGGGCCTGACCCCGGCCGCGGCTGCCGAGGAGCTGCGGTGAGCAAGGACGTCCGGCTCGACCTGGGCCGCCGCCAACGGCTGGGCATGGTGGAAGCGGTGTGGGGCGAGCACAAGAGTGCCGACCAGATCACCGCCGTGATGCTGGGGCTGCGCCAGGCCGGTGAACTGGCCCTGGTCACGCGGGTCTCGGTGGAGAAAGCCGCGGTGGTGGAGCGGCAGCTGGCGGACCAGCTCGGCAGCGATGGGGCCGTCCCGCTGCCGAAGCACCATCCCCTGGCCCGCTGCCTCACCTGGCCCACCCCGCCGCCAGCCGATCCGGCCTTCGGGCGGGTGGCGGTGCTCAGCGGCGGCAGCAGCGATCTGGCCGTAGCTTCGGAGGCCCAGATAGCCCTGGCCTGCCATGGGGTGGCCAGCGATCTCGTGCTGGATGTGGGCGTAGCTGGGCTGCATCGGCTGCTGGCGGAGCTGGAGGGGCTGCGCCGGGCCAAGGTGCTGATCGCGTGCGCCGGGATGGAGGGAGCCCTTCCCACCGTGCTGGCCGGGCTCCTGCCCCAACCGGTGATCGGGGTGCCGGTGGCGGTCGGCTACGGGGTGAGTGCCGGGGGCCAGGCGGCCCTGATGGGCATGCTGGCCAGCTGCGCCCCCGGGCTCACCGTTGTGAACATCGACAACGGCTATGGCGCTGCCATGGCGGCCCTGCGGATCCTGCAGTTGGCGACAGGGGCGGGGGTTGTGGGTTCAGCCGCCTGGGAGAAGGGGCCCTGAGGGGGGTCCTTCAAGCTCCAGCATCGTCTGCAACCAGAGTGTGAGAGAGCGGGGCAGGCGACCCTGCTCGTAGCGCTCGATCGCCTCGATCAGGACCGGTGTGTTGATCCAGCTGATCCGATGGGGAATCATCGGTGCCTGCGGCTTATCAGGCGCAGTGTGAGGTACTGCATCCGGCCTGACAAGCAGGGTGGCTCAGAGATGTTGCAGGTCGGGATAGGCGGTGATCACCTGTTCGGTGCTGAGCACTTCTCCAACCCCTTCCGGCTGCCAGATCACCTCCAGGGCAATCAGGTCATCCGCACCGAGCGCCCCGAGTTTCTGGAGCGAATCGCGCAGATCATCGGCGGAGCGGGCCCCTTTGATCGCCAGTCGCTGACGGCTGGCCACCAACAGGGTGACCACAATGAAATCGCTGGCCGCGTCACTGGCCCCGGGGGCCACGGGGGCCGGTTCGCTGAAACGGCGTCCCGCCACATTGGCGGTGAGCTCGCGCTCCAGCTTGCTGCGCTCCTGCATGGTGAGCCGGTTGAAGGTGGACTCGGCACTGGCGAAGGGCACCTGGCCCACTTCGCCATTCGCATACACCCAGAGATCGGGGTGGCGCAGCAGGGAGAGGCTGGTTTCCTGCAGGACCCGCTGAAGGCCGGAGCTGCTGGAGGTATCGGAAGAGCCGGCCAGGCGGCGCAGATCGTCCTGAAGGTCGCGGGCGGACGCCAGCAGCCCCACCTGGATCTGGGCGATCGCCACAGGGCCGTCGGGGCGGGGGTTGTAGGCCAGACCAGACCCGGAGCCGCCCAGGGCCGGCCCGCCGCCACCCCCGCCTCGCAGGGCATTGACCACCACGCCCGCCACAGCCATCAGAATCAGGAAACCGAACAGCCCACCGCCGCCAAAGCCGAAGATCGGCACGATGAAGGGGAAACCCATGCCGCCGCCCCGGAAGCCGCCGCCACCGAAGTTCCCTCCAGAACCGCCACCGCTGAAACTGCGGGGCATGGAAGGAGCAGAACGGAAGCTGCCGCCACCGATGCGGCCGCCGCTGGCCGCCTGGGCCGGCTGGGGGGCCGCCATCACCAGGCCTGCCACCAGCACAGGGACAACCATCAGACCGGCCAGGCGCCGGAACAAGCGGGAACCCATCTCTAATGACCTTTTGTTGTCGGGAATCTAGGAACCTCCCCCAACGATGGTGACCACCTCCAGCACATCGGATTCCCCCACAGACTGCGTAGCCCAGCGGTCCCTGGGCAGGATCTCGCCGTTGAACTCGACCACCACCAGACGCAGCTGGTAGCCAAGGGACACCAGCACAGCATCCAGGCAGAGGCCCGCTGGGCAGGAACGCGTTTCGCCGTTGACCCGCAGCAGCAGGGCCCCCGGTTCCTTCGCGGCTGCCGGTTCCGTCATGCCAGCGTCTCCAGCTCCGCCAGCAGGGCGGCAGCGGCGGCCCCGGGATCCCCTGCCTGGGTGATCGCCCGCACGACGGCCACACGCTCCGCCCCGGCCTGGCGCACGGCAGCCAGGTTGGTCCGATCGATGCCACCGATGGCAAAAAGGGGCAGGGGGCACTCCGCCGCCGCCTGGCTCACGTAAGCCAGCCCCACCGGCTCGCGGCCCGGCTTGGTGGGCGTCGCGTTGACGGGCCCCACTCCGACGTAGTCGCAACCGTCCGCCACCGCCTGGCGCAGGTCCTCGAGGCGATGGGTGCTGCGGCCGATCAGGCGGTCGGGGCCCAGCAGACGGCGGGCCACGGCCGGCGGCAGGTCGCCCTGGCCGAGATGGACACCGTCGGCCCCCACCGCCAGGGCCAGGTCGATGCGGTCATTGACCAGAAACAGGGCCCCATGGCGATGGCAGAGCTGGCGCAGGGCGCTCGCCTGCGCAAAACGGCTCCGGTCATCGAGGGCGGCTCCTGCCGGGGTGGGGCCGTCCCCAGGTTTGGCGCGGTACTGCACCAGCCGTACCCCCGCCGCCAGTGCAGCGGTCACCACCGCCTCCAGCCCCTGCACCGGACTGGTGATCAGATACAGGTGGCAGCGGCGCAGCAGGGCCCGGCGTTCGTCGCCGCCGCGGCCGGCCTGGAGCAGGTTCACCTCGAGGTCGTAGAGGGCATAGCGGATCGCCGCCGCCTCTGCCACCAGCTGGGGATCCTCAAGCCGACCAAACTCCTCCAGCACCCGCAGGGCCTCCTGCACCCGGCCCGCATTGGCAGCGAGCACGCTGGCGCCGTCGTGCCGCTCGGCCTGGGCCGGATGGGCCATGCCGGCGGCGGGATCGGTGGCGGTGTGCCGCGCCAGCTTGTAGCGGGTCTGGTGGAGGAGCCCCAGGCGCTGGCGCAGGTCCTTGGAGCGGGCCACCAGGTCGGGTCGGTCCAGGGCGAAGCGGGCCCAGTCCTCCAGCACCCGCAGCCCCTCCCGGGCCCGATCGAGGTTGGCATCGAGAAGACGCTCGATGGCGGCGCGCTCGCTGCCGTTGGTCGGCGACGGGACTGGAGGCTGCGGCGTCACCGGACCGGCACGGGTGAGCCTTCCAGGGTATGGGAGAGGTTGTTCTTCAGGCGGGCGGAGGGGCCTTGGTTGGCTCCGGTCCAAGGGCCAGGGCCAGAAGAGCGATCAAGACCTCGTCAAGCAAGTAGAGCACCCGATGCACGGCCACGACCACCAGGGAAGTGTCCGCAGCGACGAACGGATCCAGGGCCAGGGCCAGCACCACCTCCCTCACCCCCAGCCCCGCCGGGGCGAAGGGCACCAGGTACCCGGCCACCCAGGCGAGGCAGTACACCCCGATCACCGCCGGCCAGGGCGGTCCACCGGCCAGAAATGGCCGCAGGCAGAGCCAGAAGGAGGCCCCGAGGGCGAACCAGCCCAGCGCCAACGTCGCCCAGGCCGCCGGTGGGGGGCGCAGCCGGAACAACCAGGGCCCCAGCCGGGACCCACGGTGGCGCAACCACAGCAGGGCAACCACAAGGCCCAGCAGCGCAGCCGCCCCCAACAGCACCTGCAGGGGGGCAGGAACGCGCGCAACGGAACCCACCAGCCGTGGAAAGAACCCCGGTTGGGCCAGCCCCAGCAGGGCGGCGCCGATCAGCAGGGCCGAACCGATCACCCAACCGTTCTCGGCGAGCATCGAATCGCGGATGGCTGTGGCAGGGGCCTGGCGGGCCCGCAGCATGGCGATACGACTCACGAATTGCCAGATCGATCCCGGCACGTACTTGGCCAGCTGGGCCAGGTTGTACATGTAAAAGCCATCCCGGAGGCTCACGGGAATGGCGCAGTGGCGCGTCGCCAACAGCATCGTGGCGTTCATCCCCAGCTTGCCGACCAGGAGCAGGGCCGCCACGGCCACCAGCTCCTGGGAGGAGAAGCGGGCGAGGTCCTGAAGGATCACCTGCCGGCGGGTGATGGCGAAACCGGCCACAGCGACGGCGACCAGGCCGATCCAGGCCCACTTCACCAGCACACCCAAGGAGCCGGAGGGCCGCTTCAAGGGGCGAGCAGGTCCTGCACCGCATCGAATTGAAGGGAGGCGAGCGCCTTCACTTCAGGCAGGGCGGCCACGATGCGGCCGTGCCGATCAGCCCGTTCCGCGAGCAGCCGCTGGATCAGCGCCACGGTGCGGGGGCCGTCGAGATCGGCACCATCAAACACCATGTCGGCCTGGCCAAAGCGTTCCATCACCTCCAGGTATTTGTGGCTCCATCCCATCACCAGCACGGGGACCCCCACCACCAGGGCCCCCACCATGGCGTGAAAGCGGGAGACCGCATGGACGTCACAGGCCCCGAGGATGCGATGAATCTGGGCGGCGTTCCAGCCGTCCTCAAAGCCCACCACGGACGCGGCCACGGCCGGGTCGAGACAGGCCAGGATGCCCCGCAGCAAGGGCAAGTCGTTGTTGTGGAGCCTGGGTTCGTCCCGGCCGCGAGTGGCATTGGGGAACAGGGCCACCCCATGGCCCAGCCCCACCAGCTCAGCGATCAGGCCAGCCATCCAGCGTGGGTAGTCGTGTCCCTCGGCCGCCGCCCGGCGGGCGATCACGGCACTGGGGCAGACGCCGATGATGGGACGGCCTCGGTTTCTAAGCGCCTGCAGGGCCGCCAGTCCCCCATCCAGGCCGGGGGCGGGGGTACTGAGGCAGTACCGCACCTCAAACAGAAAGGCCACGTCATCGCTGCGCCCATAGGTGCCCCGGGAGCCCAGCAGGGCGGCCACGTGGCGCTGGGTCGCCGCTCCACGGGTGTGGAGGCGGTGGCAATGACCAAGAAACCAGTGGGCCAGGGGCCGGTTGGGCCAGCTGCGAAACGGCCCCATCGCCTGGGACATCTTGACGACGGGCACGTTGAGGATCATCGCCGGCCAGATCGTGGCGATGTTGAAGGGCAGGAACTTGGCTCGGCCATCGATGAAGGAGACCCCCGCAAGGCAGAGCAGGGCCCGGGACCGGGCCAGGGCCCGCACCGATGCCGGCAGCAACCCCTGCAGCCAATGCAGGCGCAGAGCGCCCAGCAGCCGATGCAGCAGGGCCCCCGGCACCAGAACCAGCACGAGATAGGCCGGCGTGCTGGAGAAGATACGTACCCGATCGTCCGAGACCAGTTGACGATCGGCCTCGGGATAATAGCTGAAGACCTCAAAGCGCGTCTGAGGCCCGCAGCGATCGGCCAGCACCCCGATGGTGGTGCTGAGCATCGCCTCGGCACCGCGGTTGCCGTGGAAGGTGGCGGCAATGATCGAAACGGTGCTCATCGGATCCCCCCCCTCATTTGACCGACTCCAGCCCCTTCTTGAGATACAGAAGGGATCGGATGAGCGGGCGCGGCATCGCGAAGATCAGACGGCGACCCCAAGTGGTCTCACTGAGACGCACATTGGCGAGGGTCCAGAAGGCATTGAGCTGATCGTGCCAGGTGACCGCCGCCTGCACCCGATCGGGAATGTGCAACCCCAGCCATCGGCCCACCCGGGCCCGGGCGGTGACGTTGTAATGGGCCGGGCCGATGCGGGCCTGGCCATCCATGATGTCGCGGATGTCGAGGGTATGGGCCGCCACGGCGCCAGCATTGGTCGCGGCGTCAAACAGGGCCTGGCCCGCGGAGGTGCGCGTGATCACAGCGGTGTGTTTGATCGGGTCATCCTTTAGCCGGAACAGCCAGATGTCCCCCATGGTGAGGTCGGCCGCGTAGCCGTAATGGTCATAGCAGGAGAGACATTTACGCTCGCAGAAGAAGAACATGTTCTGGTAATCGTTGAATGTTTTGGTGGGCCTGCGCAGCAGGGAGCCATCAGCGAACTCCGCCTCCAGATGTCCGCGCCAGTGACCAATCCGGAAGCGATAGGCGCGCAATGGCTGGCCGGCCTGCTTCTCCAGCCGGCTCGTGACGGCATCGATGAGGGGGGTACGGGAGTTGTGTCCGCAGACCAGGGCGATGGTGACGGCAAGCTTGGCCGCGAGGGCCGGATCCGACTGGGCACGCTGGCGCAGGGCAGCGATGTCGCAGGGCAGCCCCACCACCGCCACACGCCCCTGGAAGGCGCGCAGCAGGGGCAGCACCGACGGCAGAAAGCGCGATTCCACGTATTTGCTGCCGCGGGCGGCCAGGATCTGGGCAGGCTCGGTGGCAATCTGAAAGCGGGGGCGCACCTTGCCGTCCTCCACCACCGCCACACAGACGACGGCGCCTTCGAACAGCCCCTGGCGCAGTCCTTCGATCAGGATGGCGCTGGTGGTGCCGCCCGAAGCGGCCCGCTCGCGAATGGCGCCATCCGTGGCATGGGTGAGCCAGGCTTCCCTGTAGATACCCACATAGCGCTCAATGTCGGACGGGCTCCAACGCTTCTTGAGAAAGCGATCCAGGATGGTGCCGAAGCTGCGACGTTCCTCCATGGTCAGGAGCGGCTGCGGCGGAACTCGAAGCGCAGATCCTCGAGCAGTTTGCGATTCGCGGCGATCACATCGGTGACGAAGGCGACGAGGAACGACTGAAAGCCGGCCACCAACAGCACGGCCGCCAGGATCAGGGACTGGATGTGGCCGCCACCGCGACCGATCGAGACCATGAAGAGATAACGCAGACCGATGACTGCGCCGATGCCGAAGAGAAAGGTGCCCAGCAGCGAAAAGAAACGGAACGGCCGGTAGATCACGAAGATCCGAACGATCGTGACGATGCTCCGCTGGATGTAGGAGGGGATGCTCTTGACCAGGCGGGAAGGCCGCTGGTAGCCATTCACCCGCACCGGAACTGACGTGATACCGATGTTCTTCTGGCCGGCCTGGATGATCGTTTCCAGGGTGTAGGTGTAATCGCTGAACACCATCAACTGCTGGGCCGCCCGCCGGCTCATGGCCCGGAATCCGCTCGGTGCATCGGGGATGTCCGCACCACTCAGGCTGCGTACAACGCCACTGCCGATCTTCTGGAGCAGCTTCTTGAGCGGAGAGAAGTGCTGGATCTGGCTGATCGGACGTGCCCCCACGACGATCTCGGCCTGCTGATCGAGAATCGGGGCCACCAGCAGGGGGATATCGCGGGCATCATACTGGTTGTCAGCATCGGTGTTGATGATGACATCAGCATTGCGGGAGAGACAGGCGTCAAGGCCGGTCATGAACCCCCGCGCCAGCCCCCTGTTGTGGAAGTGGCGCACCACATGATCCACACCGTGGGCGAGGGCGACCCCGGCGGTGTCGTCGTGGCTGCCATCATCGATGACCAGCCATTCCACCTGATCGAAACCCTCGACATGCCGCGGCAGGGCCGCCAGTGCCAGCGGCAGGGTGGCGGCCTCGTTGTAGCAGGGAATCTGGATGATGAGCTTCATGAAGCGATCAATCAGAAGGAGGAGGAATCGAAGACATCAACCAATACATTCATACTATGGGTCTTCCTGCAGATGCTCGCCCATCCACTGGCTGGGGCTGTCACGAATGTCCACGAAAGGCTACTCATAGCAATTGGGTAGTGAGAGGATGGCTCAGCGAGAAGATTTGCAATGTCAAATAATTTATCAGCCAAAAGCATAAGGACCTTGCTAAATTCATGATTTCATAGTGAAATGATTAACGTCGGATAAAGAGCTCTTGTGACGTGAAATCCTATCCACAAGTACCGCCATCGAGATAATCATGAGTGGGATGGCTGGCGAAGAGTAGCGAGGAATGTTGTGACTAAGGAATCCATAGGCGAGGATCATTCCTATGGGCATAACTGTTATTGAAAGAAAAAATGCATTGCGACGAATCACACCCAACAGGAAAAGGCCCAAAAGGGAGACATAGGATACCAAGGCCAGTACATCCTTCAAAATTACATAGGAACTAGTGGATTTCAAGATTCGCACCCCTTCGTTCGGCCACGACCAAATCCCTCTCCACATGAACAAGGGTGTCATCGATAGGTGACGCCAAGGATCTGAAAGAATTAGTCGCTTGCCAATATCTCCTACTTTTGATTCCGCATATCGATAAGGATCATCTATACCCTTGGCTGTAGCCTCAATCGTAATTCTGTTAACTTCAGCCCCCCCTTGCCTCATGTAGCTGGTAGCATTTTGAGGACGGCCTGCCTGGACGGCTTCTAGATCGGATTGCTTAAAGTCTGACTCTTCTCGATTAATTCTTTGATAGCGACCTCCCGCTTGAAAATCCTTTGGAAAAGCTCCAAAGCCGAGTAGAGCAGAGGCATGGCGATAGAACGAGGGGCCCCAAAAGTAGACTGCGCCTGGAATTTCAGAATTATTCATATTATTCTTGATTGCACGTACGTACATCACTCTTCCTCCTCTCTGGGTCAACTGAAAAGTCCCAAGCTGCAACTTGTTGCGCAGCATCCAAGGCATCACAGCGAGGGAGAATCCCGCTACCATCATGAGGGGAAAGAGTCGGAAACGGTAAAATTTACCTTTAAGAGGCTTCCACACTACTCGTAAAAACAGAAGGACAAATAGCAAA
This sequence comes from Cyanobium sp. Aljojuca 7A6, assembly GCF_024346455.1. Taxonomy (GTDB): domain Bacteria; phylum Cyanobacteriota; class Cyanobacteriia; order PCC-6307; family Cyanobiaceae; genus Cyanobium. The sequence continues at coordinate 146,430 of NZ_JAGQCY010000004.1, read as the reverse complement.
ATACTTACATAGAAGAAAATTGCTTTTGTTAAGCTCAACAAGCCTAAAAAAAGGCCCGCCAGAATGAAATTTAGCCTTCCTCCCTTGGAAGCAGCCATCAAAAGATACCAACTTGCCCAAAGCATGAGCACTGCTGTCTGCAACTCAGTGTAAAGAGTGTCGACGAACATCGGCACAGAAAAGAAAAAGAGACCTACCAGGGAGATAGACAAAGGGACTAACAAGAAATTGCTCAATAGTCTATTGGCAATCAGTGCAGTCGCCACGAGGCCAAGGGCCACCCACAGAAGATTAACGAGCTTCACCTGGCGGGATCCTTCCCCTTGCAGCAGGTCTCGGTAGGTGAGGTCAGGTGTAACCAAATCTACGAAACGAAGGTGCAAACCTGTTACGATGTTGGGTAAGGGCTCGCGAGCATTGGAGGGCAGATAGGGAGAACTGTCATTGAGTGACAAAACTCCATGGCGAGAGAGATTGTGAGCAAACCTGAGATTAGCCAGTGCATCCTTTTGATGGACTGCACCAGTAATTTGCGATGCACTGACTGCAAGCAAACATAACAGAAGAAGACTGATGACAATAATCTTCAGCCTTTGGACACTCAGTCCAAGCGAATCAGAAAGCCTGAGCATCGATTCATCAACATAATTAGAGCAGGCAGCTATAAACTTAGTGATTTTGCCACCCACCCTCTAATCCCCCTTAAGCTATAAATACATTATCAGCAATTGCCGAGCTTGTTGGTGCTTTGCTTCATCCCGTTAGCGCATCGCGACAGGCCTGACAATCCTGTAAAGCCAGATCCGCATCCAGCCGGATCTGGCGACTGAGGGCCTCGAGACTGGCAAACGCCTGCTGCCGCCGCAATAGTTTCAAAGGTTGCACGGTCAGCCGAGAGCCCGCCAGCTCGAGGTTTCGCTCCAGCAGGTGCACCTCCACCGTCGACGGAGCCAGGGGGTCCACCGTGGGCTGGGGGCCGAGGTTCATCACCGCCGCCATCGCCCCGTCCTCGCCGTCCCGCCAGGCCAGGGCCGCATACACCCCTTCCAGGGGCAGGAACTTGCGCCCGTCCACCGCCAGATTGGCGGTGGGCCAGCCCAGCTGGCGGCCCAGACCCCGCCCCCCTACCACCGCGCCGCTGAAGCGGTAGGGGCGCTCCAGCAGGCGCCCCGCCTCCTCGATGTCGCCGGCCGCCAGGGCGCGCCGGATGCGGCTGCTGCTCACCCGCTCGGCCCCATCCCACAGCATCGGTAGCACCCGCACATCGATGCCGAGGGCGGCGCCGATGCGGGCCAGATCATCCACGTCACCACTGCGGTCGACCCCAAAGCGGAAGTTGGTCCCCACGGCGATCTGCCGGGCCTGGAGCCGCTCGGCCAGCACCTCCTGCACGAAGCGCTCCGGCGTGAGCGCCGCCAGCTCCCGGCTGAAGGGCACCAGCACCAGCTGCTCGATGCCGAGGGGTTCGAGCAGCTCCAGCTTCTCCTCGGGCAGATCCAGCCGCAGCCGCGTCTCGCCATGGAGCACCTCCCGGGGGTGGGGCCAGAAACTGACCACCGTGGGCACCACCGGCTCCTGCGCCGCCGGCTGCGCCTCGGTGACTGCCGTGATCACACGGCGATGACCCCGATGCAACCCATCAAAGCTGCCCAGGGCAATGGCGGTGGGCCGCAGTGCGTGGGAGGGGTCATGAAGCGGGATCAACGGCCTGCGCCCTCGCCGCCTGGATCCTCCCATGCCAAGTTTGGGGCCTTCGCCGTTCTCCCCATGGTCGACACGCTGGATCTGCAGCGCATGGCCGATGCGCTCCGCCGCATGGGCTGGGTGCGCTTCTGGATCCAGCTGGCCCTTGGCGTGGTGGTGGTGGGGGTGCTGCTGTTCAACAACATCGGCGGGCGGCTGGTGGCCAATGCCGACCGGTCCCTCGGGCTGGGCCCCGGTCTCTCGATCACCACCCTTTCGTTCCTGGTGTTGCTCTGGAGTCTGTGGCAATCCTGGCTGGTGGTGCGCTGCGGCCGGGCCCTGGCCAGTCCGGTCCGCCCCAGCCGGGGGGAAACCTCCGGCCTGGTGAAGCGGGGTCTGATGGCTGACCTGATCGGCCTGACCCTGGCCTCGGTGGGGTACCAGTCCCTGGCCGGAAGCCTGTTCCTGCAAGCCTCCCTGCAGGCGCCGGGGCTGTTCGGTCCGATGGCGGTGCCCGGCGCCCGGGGTCCGATCAGCAGCTTTCCGATCACCTCGATCGAAATGCTCTCGGTGCTCAGCAACACCCAGGTGCTGTTTGCCCACCTGATCGGCCTGATCATCAGCTTGTGGCTGCTGCAGCGGATCTATCGCAAGAGCTGATCACTCAGCCCCAGGGCCTCCACGGCCGGCAGCGACGCGACGGAACCACGCCAGAAGAGTTCGGGCTGCAGGGGGGTCAGGGAAGGCCCCCCCTGCTGCACCCAGGCCACATCGGTGGGCCACGCCGCCGGGCCGACACCGGTGCCCTCCAGATCGTCGACCACTTCGCCGGCCAGCCAGTAGTAGGTGCGACCGCGGGGGTCGGTGCGCTTCTCGAACTGATCGATGTAGCGACGCACGGCTGTGCGGCACCAGCGCAGGGGGGCGAGGGCCTCGGCGGGCCGGGGCGGGACATTGAGATTGAGCAGCAACCCCTCGGGCCAGCCGCCGGCATGCATCCGCTCCGCCACATCGAGGGCCAGGGCCGCCGCCGCCTCGAAGCGGCGCCAGTGGAAATCAGCACTGCTCACCGCCAGGGCGGGGAGGCCCTCAATCGTCCCCTCCATGGCGGCTGAAACCGTGCCCGAATAGAGCACGTCGGTACCGAGGTTGGGGCCGTGGTTGATGCCAGAGAGCACCAGGTCGGGCGTCTGCTGCAACAGCCTGAACAGGGCCAGCTTGACGCAGTCGGAAGGGGTACCGCTGCAGGCCCAGGCGGTGACTCCCGCGGCGAAGAGTTCATCGGCCCGTTCCGCCCGCAGGGGGGTCTGCAGCGTCAGCCCATGGCCGGTGGCAGAGCGCTCCCGGTCTGGGCAGACCACCGTGACCGCATGGCCGCGGCCCACGGCCTCGGCGGCCAGGGCCTGGATGCCATCGGCGAAGACCCCGTCGTCGTTGCTGATCAGGATCCGGAGCGGTGCCATCGGCCTCGACCGCGGGGACTGCCGGCAAGTTAGACGCTGCTGCCTACAGTCGCTTCCTTCCCCGATCCGTCCCGTGAGCGCCACCGTCAGCCTGCAGCAGCTCACCGACCAGCTGGAGCACCTGGAGGCGGAGGCCGCCGCCGCCATCGCCAACGCCAGTGATGCCGCCGCCCTCGAGGAGCTGCGGGTGGGGCTGCTGGGCAAGAAGGGTCGGCTCTCGGGCGTGCTTGGGGCCATGGGCCGCCTCCCCGGCGACGAGCGCCCCCTGGTGGGCCAGCGGGCCAACCGCCTCAAGGACCAGGTGCAGCAGCTGCTGGGCGCCAGGCTCGAGGCCGTGCGCGGCGCCGCCATGGCGGAGCGGCTGGAGCGGGAGCGGATCGACGTGACGGCGGCCTGCAGCTACGTGCCTCCGGGCCACCGCCATCCGCTGCAGAGCACGATCGAGGAGATCGTCGACATCTTCGCCGGCCTCGGCTACCGGGTCTCGGAGGGGCCGGAGATCGAGACCGACCACTACAACTTCACCGCCCTCAACATCCCGGAGCACCATCCGGCCCGGGACATGCAGGACACCTTCTACCTGGGGGGCGACCGGCTGCTGCGTACCCACACCTCCCCCGTGCAGATCCGCCACCTGGAGGCCAACCCGCCACCGGTGCGGGTGATCGCCCCCGGCCGGGTGTACCGCCGCGACGCGGTGGATGCCACCCACTCGCCGGTGTTCCACCAGGTGGAGGTGCTCGCCCTCGATGAGGGGCTGGATTTCAGCCATCTGCGCGGCACCGTCACCACCTTCCTGCAACAGTTCTTCGGCGATCTGCCGGTGCGTTTCCGGGCCAGCTACTTCCCCTTCACCGAACCCTCCGCTGAGGTGGACGTGCAGTGGCGGGGCCGCTGGCTGGAGGTGATGGGCTGCGGCATGGTTGATTCGGCGGTGCTCGAGGGCCTGGGCCTCGATCCGGAGCGCTGGAGCGGCTTTGCCGCCGGCCTGGGGGTGGAGCGGTTCTGCATGGTGCGCCACGGCATTGATGACATCCGCAGGCTGTTCAGCAGCGATCTGCGCTTCCTGGAGCAGTTCTGATCTCCCCCCATAAGCTTGATGGGCTCCCATGCCCGCGATCGGTGCCCCGGGTCGGACTGATCGTCAACGACGGCAAGGATCTGGCGATCAACACCGCCGATCTGATCGAGAGCCGGCTGACTGCGGCGGGGCTCGAGGTGGCACGGGTGAGCAGCTCCGGCGGCGTGGTGGGTTTCGCCAATCCCGACCAGCACCTGCGCTCCAGGGGCTATGCCGCCTGCGTCCCCGCCAGCTTCGATGCGGAGATGGCCCTGGCGGTGGTGCTGGGGGGGGATGGCACGGTGCTGTCCGCCGCCCGCCAGACCGCCCCGATCGGGGTGCCGATCCTGACGATCAACACCGGCCATCTAGGTTTCCTGGCTGAGGCCTACCTGAAGGACCTCGACAAGGCCCTGGCCCAGGTGGTGGCCGGGGAGTGGACCGTCGAGGAACGCTCCATGCTCGTGGTGAGTGTGATGCGCGGCGAGCAGCGGCGCTGGGAGGTGCTGTGTCTCAACGAGATGGCCCTGCACCGGGAGCCGCTCACCAGCATGTGCCACTTCGAGATCGCCATCGGCCGCCACGCCCCCGTCGACATCGCCGCCGACGGGGTGATCCTCTCCTCCCCCACCGGCTCCACCGCCTATGCCCTCAGCGCCGGCGGCCCGGTGATCACCCCCGACTGCCCGGTGCTGCAGCTGACGCCGATCGCCGCCCACTCCCTCGCTTCCCGGGCCCTGGTGTTCAGCGACCAGGAGCCGGTCACGGTGTTCCCCGCCACCCCCGAGCGCCTGATGATGGTGGTCGACGGCAGCGCCGGCTGTTATGTCTGGCCCGAGGATCGGGTGCTGGTGCGGCGCAGCGAGCACCCGGTGCGCTTCGTGCGGCTGGCCGACCATGAATTTTTCCAGGTGCTGCGCAACAAGCTGGGCTGGGGCCTGCCGCACGTGGCCAAGCCCTCCAACAACCACGCCGACGCCCCGCTGTGACGACAGCTGCCACGGCCACCCCTGCGCCAGTGGTGGTGCTGCTGGTGGGTCCGGAGGCCGCCGACCTCGCCCCTCGGCTGGAGGTCTCTGGTTACCGGACCCTGGAGCAGGAGCCTGGCGATGAACGTCCCGCAGCGGTGATCCTGTCGCCCGGCAGCGAAGGGCGGATTCCTGAGCTGCGCCGCAGGCTGGGGGCCCGCCCCCTGCTGCTCGGCATCACCAGCGACAGCGTCGAAAGCCGCAGCCACTGCCTGGAATGGGGTGCCGATGATTTCTGGCTGCCCAGTCTCGGCACGAGCGATCTGCTGACCCGGTTGCGGCTGCACCTGGGTCTGGCCCAGCGTCAGGCCCCCACACCGGTCTCCGCCCATCTGAAGCTGGCGGATCTGCGCATCGACCCAGTGGCCTGTCAGGGATGGCGCGGGCAGCGCCAGCTCAGTCTGACGACCCGGGAGTATCAGCTGTTGCTGTTGCTGCTGCGACACCGTGGATCGGTGGTCAGCCGGGAGCGCATTCTCGAGGAGATCTGGGCCGACCAGGGGGGCGGCGCCAGCAATGTTATCGAGGTGTATGTGCGCTACCTGCGCCAGAAACTGGAGCAGGATGGCGGCTCTCGGCTAATCCACACCGTGCGTGGCCAGGGCTACCGCCTCAGCGACGGCCGCCCCCCGACGGGGCCCGGGCCATGAACACCTCCATGCTCCGGCGCTGGGCCTTCGCCGGCGTTGTCGTGCTGGCCGGCTGCGGACCGGGTCTGACCCAGGGCCCACCCCAGTACCTGCCGATCACCGCCCAGTGGTGCCTGGAGGGCCCGGCGCCGGCGCGCTGCATCCAACTGGAGGTGCCCCGGGGCGAGCGCCAGCAGGCCATGGGGATGCAACTGCGACCGCCCCTGCCCCACCTGCGCGGCATGTGGTTCCCCTTCGCCCCCCCCACGGTGGCCCGCTTCTGGATGCACCGCACGCCGGAACCCCTCGACATGCTGTTCGTCCGCGACGGTCGCGTTGTGTACCTCGAGCCTGCCGTGCCCCCCTGCATGACCCTGCCCTGCCGCAGCTACGGCCCCTACACGCCGGTGGACGGGGTGCTGGAACTGGCGGCTGGCCAGGCCGCCGTGCTCGGCCTCACGGTGGGCACTCCGGTGCGGATCACCCCGCTGACGGGCGCGTCCCCTTCAGCACCAGCACCGGATTGAGGGGGGCCAGGCGGGTACCATCCGCCAGGGGAGCGCCACGCCAGGCCTGGATCTGGGTGACGGTCACCCCCAGGCCAGCCTGCTCCAGCTGGGGGCGCCACAGGGCCAGGCCCTCCACCGTGGCCAGGGGCAGCACCACCACCCCGCCGGGCCGCAGCCGCCCCAGCACCGTCTCCAGCAGCGCGCTGCGTCCAGCACCACCGCCACCGATCAGTACCCGATCGGGATCGGGCAGGTCCGCCAGGGCCGCTGGCGCTTCCCCCTCCAGCACGCCCGCGGGCCGCACCCCCAGCCGGTTCGCATTGGCACCGATCAGGGCGGCGGCCCCGGCCCTGCGCTCCACGGCCCACAGGGCCAGCCTGGGGCGCAGCCGCAGTGCCTCCAGCCCCACCGATCCCACCCCGGCACCGATGTCCCACAGCACACCCGTCTCGGGCAGCTCCAGATCGGCCAGCAGCTGGATGCGCACCTCCCGCTTCGTCATCAGTCCCGGCTGGTCGGGGTGCTGCAGCCAGAGGCCATCGGCCAGACCGAACAGGGGCAGAGCCTCCGGCTGAAGTACCGCAGGCTGGACAGCGATCAGCAGCACCAGGTGCAGGGGATCGAGATCCGGCGGCAGAGGGTCGGCGGGCGCCAGCCGTTGCAGACGCTCCGCCGGATGGCCGAGGCGCTCCGCCAGCCAGACCCCATAGGCGGCCTCCAGCCCCGAAGCCCGTAGGAGTGCGCGCACCTCGGCCACTCCCCCCCGGCCGGGATCGGTCAGCACCGCCAGGGCGGCGGGCCGCTGCTGCAGCCGCGCCGCCAGGGGCTCGGGATCGCGGCCGTGCAGGCTGATCCAGGAGGCGTCCTGCCAGGGGCGGCCCAGGCGGGCGAAGGCCAGCTGCAGGGAGGTGGGGGCCGGGTGGAAGCGCAGGCGCTCGGCGGGGAGGTGTTGCAGCAGCAGCCGACCGATACCGAACCAGAGGGGATCGCCGCTGGCCAGCAGCACCACCCGCTCACCAGCGGCGAGGGACTGCTGCAGCCGCGGCAGCAGTTCGGCGGGCCGGTCACTGGCCAGCAGCTCCGGTGCTGTGGCGTTGCCACGCCAGGCCTCGAGATCCGCCAGCAGCCGCCGGGGGGCCGCCACCAGATCGGCCCGCAGGATCTCGTCCTGCCAGTGGCGGGAGAGGCCCGCCATCCCGGCGGCATCGGTGCCCAGCACCTCCAGCAGCGAACCCTCCAGCCGTGCCCCTGCGCCACTGCTGGCCATGATGCTCCCCACCAGTGCCGGCCACACCCCCCTGCCCATGAGCGATCGACGCCAGCGGATCCACACCCTGGTGCTGGCCCTGCTGGCCCACCAGAGCGATCTCGAACTGCTCGAGGATGATCGGCCCGGTGCCATCGCCAGCCCCCTGGGGGGCGGCGGTGACCCGGGCAGCTGGATCGAGCGCAACCGGCGCGTGGTGCAGCGTTACCAGGCCCTGGTGCGCAGCGCCGTCACCCTCGATGCCCTGATCGAGCAGGAGCTGGGCAGCGATCAGCTGGGGGGCGGCTCCCCCTCCGGCTGATCGGCGAGGAACGCCATCAAGCGGGGATAGAGGAGCAAGGCCCCGGCATTGGTGAGGTGGGTCTCGTCGCTGTAGAGGAGCGTGCCGGACCGGACGCTGGCGCAGACCTGCTGCTCTGGCGGGCAGAGGCTGTCGAAGGGGCTGAACAGGCGCGTGCCGGGCAGGTCCGCGCTGATCCGCTCCTGCAGGCGCTGCACCGACGCGATCGCGGCGAGTTCCTGGCGCCGGGGCCGCAGCACCGGCTGGCACTGGGGACCCAGGGACCAGGCAGGGCGAAACCATTCCGGCTGGCAGAGGGTGAGCGGACCGCCGATCTTCTTCTGGGGAAAGGTGGGCAAGGGACCGAACAGCACCAGTTCCGCCCCGCGGCGGCGCACCCGGCCATCGAGCTGGCGAACAGCGGCCGCATAGGAGGCTTCGGCGCTAAGGCGTTCTGGGCCCTTCGGTCGGCTGAGATAGCCAGCCAGGTTGGACACCAACACGACACGGTCGGCCGGCCGCAGACGGGCCAGCACCCGGCGCACCTCGTTGTCGGCATAGGGCCGGCAACGCCGATAGCGGGGCGGCACCGGAGCGGCCTCCCCCCAGCGGGAGAAGAAGGGCACCGGGCAGCCGCCCCGGGCCATGAAAGCCACATTGAAGCGGCCGCTGGCCAGCAGCTTCTCCCCCAGGGGGATCAGCACATGGGTATGGCTGTCCCCCAGGAAGAACAGGGTGGGGAGGTCCTGTTGTGCTGTCGCTGTGCAGGGATCCGGACCATCCAGCCTGGCGATGGGATCGGTCGGCTCTTGGAAGCAATGGACCGTGTCAACAGTCGTGCCGCCGATGCGTTTCATGTTGGCCGTGGTGCCGACGGTGTGGCTCCGCTTGCCGAGGAACAGCTTGCCCAGGAGGGGGCCCTGGAGGCCGGCGCTGAACACGGCGGCCAGCACCGTGATCGCCGGGTAGGCCAGTCCGGGACGCCCCAGACCGGGAATGGCGAGGTTGCCATAGCGGAACAGACACTCAAGCCGGTAGGACAGCGCCGTGCACAGGGTGATCAGCACCAGGACCGGCAGCAGGGTCAGGGCGTTGAAGCCCACCGTCCAGCGGGCCAGCACGATCACGGGCCAGTGCCAGAGATACAGCGAGTACGACACCATGCCGATGGCCAGGCTGACCGGATGGCAGAGCCAGCGGCCGAGGCCCGTGGAGGGCCGCAGCAGCAGCAGCAGCGCCGCCGTCAGCGCCGTGATGCCCAGGGTGGTGGCCATCCGCCAGGCCTCCGGCAGCATCAGCACCACCAGCAACGCCAAGGCGGCCAGCAGGCTCAGGGGTTGCCGCCAACGCGGCAGGGACAGCCTCTGGCCCAGATCCTGGGCGCTGCCGCTGCCCCGGTGCAGCAGGTAGGCCCCGCAGCCCGCCGTCAATTCCCAGAACCGGGCGGTCGTGAGGAAAAAAGCCCGCTCGGGATTCCCCCGGAGGCTCAGCCCCAGGAACAGCGCCAGGGAGAGGCCCAGCAGCAGCAGACTGCCGATCTTGAGACGCCGCAGGGCGCCGCCGCCGGCGCCGGCCACCCCGAGGCCACAGAGCAGCAGCACCGCCGGCCAGACGAGATAAAACTGCTCCTCCACCCCCAGCGACCAGGTGTGCATGAAGGCATTGAAATAGTTGTCGGTGGCGAAGTAATTCGAGCCCTGCCGCAGCAGGTAGAGATTGGACACGCCGAAGAGGGCGGCCATGCCGGTCCGCATGACCGGCGCAAAGAAATCATCCAGTGGCGAGACGACCATCGAAAACAGGGCCGAAACGACGGCGATGTTCACCACCAACGCCGGCATCAGGCGCCGAATGCGGCGTCCATAGAAGCGGCGCAGAAACTGCCAGCGGCTGCCATCCCGCCGCGCCAGCAGGGAGGACGTCACCACGTAACCCGAGATCACGAAGAAAATGTCCACCCCGAGAAACCCGCCCGGCAGCCAGCGGGGATCGAGGTGGTTGATCAGCACCGCGATGACGGCCACCGCCCGCAGGCCATCGATCTCCGGGCGGTAGGCCCTCGACCGCTGCGGCGGCACGATGCCCGCGCCAAAAAGCCCGACCAGAGGTTTCACGCCGTCCCGACGATTGCAGGCAGGGTAATGGCGGTCTGCCTGGACCTTCGCCCAGGGCCCAGCTCTGACAAGCTGGCCCCACCTCGCCTGGCCCCATGGCGCCCTTCGGCCTCTCCGCTCTTCAGAACCTGCGGCGCGGCAGGACCCCCTGGCAGCCACCCGAGGCCAGCTGGTCGCGGCCCTTCGGCCAGGGCTGGGACAAGCCCTACACGGTGCGGTACGCCAGCAACCTCGACGACGGCCCCAACCACGGCATGCCCCTGGGGGGCTTCGGCGCGGGTTGCCTGGGGCGGGGCCTCGACGGCGCCTTCAACCTCTGGCACCTCGACGGGGGCGAGCACTGGTTCGGCGTGCTGCCCGATTGCCAGTTCGCCCTCTTTGAGCACGATGGCCGCGGGACCCAGGCCCACGCCCTGGCCACGGCGCCCCAACGCGACGATTCCCGCCCGGATAGCGGCCAGCCCCTCTCCGCCTGGAGCTGGTATCCCGCCGCCACAGCGGCGCAACCGAGCGGCACCGTGGCGGTGCGCTACCCGGTCAGCTCCCACCATTACGCCGCGGTCTTCGCCGCCGACGTCCGCTGCGAGACCTTCAGCCCGATCCTGCCGGGCGACTACCGCCGCACCAGTTACCCCGTCGCTGTCTTCGCCTGGACCCTGAGCAACCCCACCAACCAGCCGCTGGAGCTGTCGCTGCTGCTGAGCTGGCGCAACACCGTCGGCTGGTTCACCAACACCGACCCGGCGGCGGAGGTCCACTTCCGCGACGACGGCAGCCCGGAGCACAACTACGTGCCGGCGATCGGCCGCGGCAAGGGGCAGCGCAACCGCTGGGTTGACGCGGACGGCCTCAAGGGGCTCCTGCTGGAGGGCGAGCGGTCGCAACCCCTGGCCGAAGGGGAGGGCCAGTGGTGCCTGGCGGTGCCCGACGAGGCGGCGCTGAACCACCCGGGGGTGGAGGTGTTGCGCTGCAGCCGCTGGGATCCCAGCGGCGACGGGTCGGAACTCTGGGAACCATTCAGCCGTGACGGCTCCATCCCCGACGGTGACAACGACCGCCGCAGCACCGGCGATGATCCCCTCAGCGGCGCCCTGGCGGTGCGCTTCCGGCTGGAGCCGGGGGCCTCGCTCGAGATCCCGGTGGTGATCAGCTGGGACCTGCCAGTGACGGCCTTTGCCACCGGCACCCGGGCCCTGCGTCGCTACACCGATTTCTTCGGCACCGAAGGCGACAACGCTGCCGCCATCGCCGGCGAAGCCCTGACCGAGTGGCGCGACTGGCAGGCCGCGATCGAGGCCTGGCAGGCGCCGGTGGTGCAACGCCATGATCTGGCGGAGCCGTTGCGCATGGCGCTGCTCAACGAGCTCTACGACCTGGCCAGCGGCGGCAGCCTCTGGACGGCCGCCAGCCCGGCCGATCCGGTGGGTCGCTTCGGGGTGCTGGAGTGCCTCGACTACGCCTGGTACGAGAGCCTTGATGTGCGGCTGTACGGCTCCTTTGCCCTGCTGCAGCTCTGGCCGGAGCTCGACAAGGCGGTGCTGCGCAGCTTCGCCCGCGCCATCCCCGCCGCCGATCCGACGCTGCGGCCGATCGGCTGGTACTTCACCCAGGGCCGGGGCCGGGTGGAGGCGGCCCGCAAGCTGGCGGGGGCTACCCCCCACGACCTCGGCGCCCCCAACGAGCGCCCCTTCGACGCCACCAACTACACCGCCTACCAGGACTGCAACCTCTGGAAGGATCTGGCCAGCGATTTCGTGCTGCAGGTCTGGCGCACCTACAGGCTGGCCCCCGGTGGCCCGGACATCCGCTTCCTGGCGGACTGCTGGCCGGCGGCGGTGACCGCCCTCGACTATCTCAAGCAGTTCGACGTGAACGACGATGGCCTGCCCGACAACGGCGGTGCCCCGGACCAGACCTTCGACGACTGGCCCCTGCAGGGAGTGAGCGCCTACTGCGGTGCCCTCTGGATCGCCGCCCTGGAGGCGGCCCTGGCCATCGGCCAGCAACTGCAGCTGGAGCTGGGGCTGGACACCGCCGAGGAGCAACGGCGCTTCGGTGGCTGGCTGGAGCAGTCCCGCCGCCACTTCGATGCCCTGCTCTGGAACGGCGAGTACTACAAGATCGATGTCGGCAGCGGCACCCCGGTGGTGATGGCCGACCAGCTCTGCGGCGACTTCTATGCCCGGCTGCTGGGGCTCCCGCCGGTGGTGGCCGACGAGCGGGCCCTCTCGGCCCTGAACGCGATCCGGCAGGCCTGTTTCGAGTCCTTCGAGGGGGGCCGCCTGGGGGTGGCCAATGGTCTTCGCCGCGACGGCACCCCCCTCGATCCCGAGGGCACCCATCCGCTGGAGGTCTGGACCGGCATCAACTTCGGCCTGGCCGCCTACTACCGGCTGATGGGGCAGAGCGGCACCGCCTTCGCCATCACCGGCGCCGTCGTGCGCCAGGTGTACGAGGGGGGGCTGCAGTTCCGCACCCCGGAGGCGATCACCGCCGCCGGCACCTTCCGCGCCTGCCACTACCTGCGGGCCATGGCGATCTGGGCCCTCTGGGCCACCCACACCGGCTGGCAACTGATCCCCGGCGCCGACCGCCAGCCATGAGCGCATCCGGCCGATTGAAGTCTCTGGCGGCAGGGTTTCTGGCTCTGTTTCTGGGCTCCCTGCTGGTGCTGACCGTGGCCCCGGCGCCGGCCCTGGCGCTGCTGCACGCCCACCCGGATAACAACGGCACGCCGGTGGTGCGCAGCCTGGAGAGCCTGCGCGACCTCGACGACCAGAGCTGGCAGGTGGTGGCTTACCGGGAGGGGCCGCCCCGTGGGCCGCTGCGGCTGCGGATCGTCGGCTACCCCGGCAAGGTGCGCCTCGACCACCCCACCGCCCTGGAGGTGCGCAGCGGCCGCCTGCTGTGGGCCCTTGAAGATGTGACCCTCAGCAACCCCGCCCTGGCCGGCGACACCCGTTCCGCGGCGGCCGAGTTCGATCTGACGCCGCTGCTGGCCGATCTGGAACGGAACCGTCCCCTGCGGTTGCGGCTGCCAGGGGTGTTCAGCGAGCTGGCGGTGCCGCCCTACGTGGTGGCGGAGTGGCGCCGCCTCCCGGACGCCCCGGCCGCGTGAGCAACGCCTCGCCTTGGCAACCCTGGATGGCCAGGGCCCTGCAACTGGCTGCCCTCGCGGAGGGCCGCACCAGCCCAAACCCACTGGTGGGTGCTGTTGTGCTCGGCGCCGACGGCCAGCTGGTGGGGGAGGGGTTCCATGCCCGCGCCGGAGAGCCCCATGCGGAGGTGGGGGCCCTGGCCCAGGCCGGCGAACGAGCCCGGGGCGGCACCCTGGTCGTGACCCTGGAGCCCTGCTGTCACCACGGCCGAACCCCCCCCTGCAGCGAGGCGGTCCTTGCTGCAGGCATCGCAAGGGTGGTGCTGGCCATGGCCGATCCCCATCCGCTGGTGGCCGGTGGCGGCGTGGCCCAGCTGCGGGCGGCGGGCCTGGAGGTGATCGAAGGGGTAATGGAAGCCGAGGCACGAAGTCTCAATAGGGCCTTCTTGCACCGGGTCGCCACCGGCCGGCCCCTGGGGATCCTCAAGTGGGCCATGAGCCTGGATGGCCGCACGGCCCTGCCCAATGGCGTCAGCCAGTGGATCAGCGGTCCACAGGCCAGGGGCTGGGTGCATCGTCTGCGCGCCCGCTGCGATGCGGTGATCGTCGGGGGCGGCACGGTGCGGACCGACGACCCCCTGCTCACCAGCCGGGGGCAGCGTCAGCCCGAGCCATTGCGGGTGGTGCTGAGCCGCGGCCTGGATCTGCCCCAAGCCGCCCACCTCTGGGACACGGAAACGGCGTCGACACTGCTGGTCCACGGCCCGGAGGCGCCGCAGGAGCGCCGCGACCGCTTTGATCGGCTGGGCTTAGAGCGGCTGGCCCTGGAGGTCTGCGAGCCGGGGGCCCTGGCGCTCGCCCTGGCCCAGCGGGGCTGCAACCGGGTGCTGTGGGAATGCGGCCCTGAACTGGCAGCGGCGGCCGTGCGCCAGGGTTGCGTGCAGCAACTGGCTGCGGTGATCGCGCCCAAGCTCCTTGGCGGCCATCCGGCCCGGACAGCTCTGGGGGATCTGGGACTGGAACGCCTGGATGGGGCCTGGGCCCTGCAGGGGCTGGACATCCGCTGGCTGGGGCCGGACCTCCTCTGGCAGGGGCGCCTTGACGGGGCCGGGCTCAGCGCAGTTCCGGGTGCAGGGGGTCCCCCTTGAACGGCCCCTCGACGGCGCTGGTGATCCAACCGCCGTAGAAGCCACCTGGCTGGGGGATCACCCGTTCACCATCCAGCCAGCAGCCGTCCATCAGTGCCGGGTAGCAGGCCAGCCAGCCGGCCAGGGGGGCGAAGGCCGGCGTGGGTGAGGGGTAGGCCCAGAGGGCCCGGCGCAGGCGTTGCGCCTCGCCCGTCCCGTTCGTGGCTACGAGATCGAAATAGCTGGCCAGGCCTTTCCATTCGCAGAAGCTCGCGCCGGGAACGGGCTCCAGCAGGCTCAGGTCCACATCGTCCGGGCAGAGATAGAAGACGGGGGGGTGGAAGGTTTCGAGCACCCGCAGGCTGCGGTGGGTGTCACACAGCACCCGCCCCAGGGCCTCCACCCGCACGTGTTGGAGGCAGGGCACCAGCACCGGGGGGCGGGGATAGCCGGCAACGCGCTCTGCCATGGGGATCAACCAGGAATGAAGTGGCGCAGACGCCGTGCCTCGGCGCCGGCGCGGGCCTGCAGCTCCTCGTCGCTGAGGCTGGCTTCGGCCCGTTGCTGGGCGGCGATCACGTCGGCCTCCTCGACGGCGAAACCGGCACCGCGGGCCAGGGCCAGAAAGGCCGCCAGATCAGGGGGATCGGCGGGGTCGTGGAGGCGGCGATCGAGGGCGGCATCGGCCCGGGCGTGGGCCAGGAAGGCATCCAGCTGGTCGAGGCTCATGGGACCGGCATCAGGGTCTGTCCTCTCTAGCCGCCGGCGGGGGCGTCCGGGGCCTGATCCAGGAGATCCAGCTGGACACCCGCCCCCGGCATCCGCTCCAGCTTGACCGCCTCCCACGCCGCCGGATCCCAAGGGGCCATCAGGGGCTCCAGGGCGCGCAGCTCCGGTCCATCGACGGCCGCCAGCCAGGCCTCCTCCAGCCCGTCGGGGATCACCACCGGCATGCGGTCGTGCACCCGGGCCAGCAGATCGTTGGGGGCCGTGGTGAGGACCGCGCAGGTCTCGAGTTCACCGCCATCGCCTCCCAACCAGCGCTCCCAGAGGCCACCGAGCCAGAAGGGGCGCCGATCCCGGCGGCGGAACAGCCAGGGTTGCTTGAAGGGCCGGCCCTCCACCGTCTTCGTCTGCCATTCGTAGAAGCCATCGGCGGGGATCAGGGCGCGGCGGTGGCGCCAGGCACCCCGGAAGAAGGGTTTCTCCCCCACCGTCTCGCTGCGGGCGTTGATGGGTCGGCGGCGGGCCATCGGGTCGGGGCACCAGTCCGGCACCAGTCCCCAGAGGGCGAGGGCCACCTCCAGGCGGCCGTGCTCCTGGCGCTGCAGCAGCACCGGTTCACCGGGCCGCACCTGGGGCCGGGGGGCGTAATGGTCGACCAACCCGGGCGGCATCGGTCCCTTCAGCCGGGGCAGCAGCTGATCGAGGCGGGTGGCCAGGGAGTAGCGGCCGCACATGGGTCAGGGGGGAGCCGAAGGGGAGGGGCGTTCGGTTCTCCCGACCGGGTGGTGGAACGGCCGTTGACGACCAGACCTAGCTTGGGCTTAATCGCCGTTTTGTGCAGCATGGCCATCCGTCAGGACGACAATCGCCCCACCCGGCGGTTCGGACTCGTCAATCTGCTCCTGATCGGTTTCGGCGTCCTGCTGCTGTTCAGCAACTTCCTGCCCAATCCCGCCACCCAGGTGCCCCGGGTGCCCTACTCCCTGTTCATCGATCAGGTGAATGACGACAACGTCAAACGGGCCTACATCACCCAGGACCAGATCCGCTACGAGCTCACCAAGGCTCCAGAAGAGGGCGCTCCCACGGTGCTCTCCACCACACCGATCTTCGACATGGAGCTGCCCCAGCGCCTGGAGCAGCACGGGGTTGAATTCGCCGCAGCCCCGCCGAAGCGGCCCAGCTTCATCACCACGGCCCTGAGCTGGGTGGTGCCGCCGCTGATCTTCATCCTGGTGCTGCAGTTCTTCGCCCGCCGCAGCGGCATGGGTGGCGGCGGCGCCCAGGGGGCCCTGAGCTTCACCAAGTCGAAGGCGAAGGTCTACGTGCCCGATGAGGAATCCCGGGTCACCTTCGCCGACGTGGCCGGCGTGGATGAAGCCAAGACCGAACTCACCGAGATCGTCGACTTCCTCAAGACGCCGCAGCGCTACATGGACATCGGCGCCCGCATCCCCAAGGGCGTGCTGCTGGTGGGCCCCCCCGGCACCGGCAAGACCCTGCTCTCCAAGGCCGTGGCCGGCGAGGCCAGCGTGCCCTTTTTCATCATCTCCGGCTCCGAATTCGTCGAGCTGTTCGTGGGAGCCGGCGCCGCCCGGGTGCGCGACCTGTTTGAAGAAGCCAAGAAGAAAGCGCCCTGCATCATCTTCATTGACGAACTCGACGCCATCGGCAAGAGCCGCTCGGGGTCCATGGGTGTGGTGGGCGGCAACGACGAGCGCGAGCAGACCCTGAACCAGCTGCTCACCGAAATGGACGGCTTCACTGCCCAGGACAAGCCGGTGATCGTGCTGGCGGCCACCAACCAGCCGGAGACCCTCGATGCCGCCCTGCTGCGTCCGGGCCGCTTCGACCGCCAGGTGCTGGTGGACCGTCCCGACCTCTCCGGCCGCAAGATGATCCTCGACATCTATGCCAAGAAGGTGAAGCTGGCCGATGGGGTGGATCTCGACAAGATTGCCCAGGCCACCAGTGGCTTTGCCGGCGCCGACCTGGCCAACCTCGTCAATGAGGCAGCCCTGCTGGCGGCCCGGGTGTATCGCACCCAGGTGGAGCAGGCCGACCTCAATGAAGCCATTGAACGGGTGGTGGCGGGTCTGGAGAAGAAGAGCCGGGTGCTGCAACCCGATGAGAAGAAGGTGGTGGCTTACCACGAAGTCGGCCACGCGATCGTGGGTCACCTGATGCCCGGCGGCAGCAAAGTGGCCAAGATCTCGATCGTGCCCCGCGGCATGGCGGCCCTCGGCTACACCCTGCAGCTGCCCACCGAGGAGCGCTTCCTGAATTCCAAGGAGGACCTCGAAGGTCAGATCGCCACGCTGCTGGGCGGCCGCTCCGCCGAGGAAGTGGTCTTCGGTGAGGTCACCACCGGTGCCGCCAATGACCTGCAGCGGGCCACCGACATCGCCGAGCAGATGATCGGCACCTACGGCATGAGTGAGACCCTCGGCCCCCTCGCCTACGACAAGCAGGGCGGCAGCCGCTTCCTGGGTGGTAACTCCAACCCCCGCCGGGCCGTGAGTGATGCCACCGCCCTGGAGATCGACAAGGAAGTGCGCGGTCTGGTGGACCGGGCCCACGACCGGGCCCTGGCGATCCTGCACCACAACCGGGACCTGCTGGAGGCCATCTCCCACAAGATCCTCGAGAAGGAAGTGATCGAAGGCGACGAGCTGAAGCAGCTGCTGGCCTCCAGCTGCCTGCCCGATGCACCGGTGCTGGAGGGTGCCGTCGCCTGACGCCGGAGCCGTCCCACCGACAGGGTTCCCCCTGGAAGGGGCGTTCACTGATTGGGCACCAGAGGATCCAGCTCGCCATCAGTGCGCTGCTGGTCCTCTTTTTCCTTGTGGCCGCCAGTCGCGGCCTGGGTGAGAACTACTCCTACTGGGTGGATGAGCTCTGGTCGGTGTCCGCCAGCCGGGCCGCCTGGGGCGTGATGCTGCGGGACTGGCTGATTCCCGACACCCATCCCCCCCTCTACCAGTCCCTGCTCAAGCTCTGGATCGGCTTCAGCGGCAGCGGCGAAATGGCCACCAGGAGCCTGAGTCTGCTGATGGCCGGCATCGGCCTGGTGGCCACGGCACTGTTCACCTCAGGTCGGGGGGCAGGCCGCCGCCTGGTGAGCGTCGCCTTCCTGGGCACCAGTCCGGCGTTTCTGTTTTACGCGCAGGAATCCCGCAGCTACGCCACCTCCCTGGCCCTGTCGGCCGTGATGCTCGGAGCGGCCCTGGAACTGAGGCAACGGCGCCTGGGCAGCTCCAGCAACAGCCTTCTGGTCGGCTGGAGCGACCCGGCCCTGCGGCGCCTGTTCGGCCTCGCCTGTCTGCTCCTCTCCCTCACCCACTACTTCTCGCTGCTGTTCGTCCTGGTGGTGCTGGCCGTGGTCTGCGCCGAAGGCCTGGTGCTGCGTCGACGCCGGCAGGTGCTCCCCTTGCTGCTGGGCCTGTTGGCCTGGCCCCTGGCCCATCTGCTGTCGAGTTCGTTCGCGAACAAGTTGGAGCGTCTCGACTGGATTCAGGTGACGCCGATCAGCGGCACTCTCAGGGAGTTCCTGAGCGGCACCCTGCCGTCCCTGTCAGCCCAGGCCGGACAGGGACGGCTGCTGCTGATTGTCCTGGCGGCAGCCACCGCCCTGGTGTTCGCCCTCACGGCCGCGCAGCGTCACCCGGAGCCCGCAACGCCAGCGGCGCTGGGGGAGGCTCGCCTCCTGCTGCTGGCGATCGGTGGCTTCGTCGCTGTGATGCTGGCCGTCGACCTGATCAAGCCCCTGTCCCAGGCCAGGTACTACATCGTGGTACTGCCCGCCCTGGCCTATCTCTGCGGCGATGGCTGGGAGCTGGGCCGTCAGTTCGGCCGTTGGCGGCGGCTCTCTTTGGCCATCCTGCTGGCGGTCTGGCTGGTGTTGCAGTGGCAGCTAGGCCAGCGGCAGCTGGGCGAGAAACGGGCGCCCCTGCAGAACTTCAAACTGATGGCCCGTTTCGTTGAGCGCAGCAACGTCTGCGACCGGGGCTGCTGGAGCGACGGCTGGCCGCTGGAGGCTCTCAGCCCCCTTTACTTCCAGGCCGGCCAGTTGCAGCAAGCGCCAATCGATTCTTTGGCCCTTGCCGGACCCCTGCAACAGCCGTTCCTTGGCTTTCAAGGGGCCTTCGAGGATCGGCCCGCCCTTCGTGCGGCCAATCCCACCATGACCTGCTGGGAAGCGCCCGGCGCCTGGCCCAGCACTCCTTTCATCCTCCTCCCCAGCAGCACCACCGCACGGCCCAAGCAACATGGCCTGCGCCCCTGCCCTTGACGTGGGGGGGGTCGATCCCGCATAAGGGTTCTTTGGGACGTGGGCCATGGTGTCCCCCTTAGCCCCACTTGCCGCCCTGAGGGGCCGCGACCTTCTCTCTTCGGCGGACCTCAACGGTGCCCAGACCCTCGCCCTGCTGGAACTGGCCCGCCAGCTCAAAGCCGGCGAGCAGCGCATCGACCTGTCCGGGCGGGTGCTGGGGCTGATCTTCTCCAAGGCCTCCACCCGCACCCGGGTGAGCTTCATCGTCGCCATGGCCCGGCTCGGCGGCCAGACGATCGACCTCAACCCGGCCGTCACCCAGGTGGGCCGTGGCGAGCCGATCGCCGACACCGCCCGGGTGCTGAGCCGCTACTGCGATGCCCTGGCGATCCGCACCTTCGCCCAGGAGGACCTGGTCGACTACGCCCACTGGGCCTCGATCCCGGTGATCAACGCCCTCACCGACCTGGAGCACCCCTGCCAGGCCCTGGCTGACGCCCTCACCATTCAGGAGCGCTTCGGCCATGGCCCCACCGGCCTGCACGGCCTCACCCTGGCCTACGTGGGCGACGGCAACAACATGGCCCACTCGCTGATGCTCGTCGGGGCCCTGCTGGGGATGGATGTGCGCATCGGCAGCCCCGACGGTTTCGCCCCAAGCCCGGCGGTGGTGGAGCAGGCCCGGGCCCTCGCCGGCAGGCAGAGCGCGATCACGGTGCTGCAGGAGCCCCTGGCCACGGTCCGCGGCGCCCATGTGCTCTACACCGATGTGTGGGCCTCCATGGGCCAGGAGGAGGAGCAGGCCCAAAGGGAGCAGGCCTTCGCCGGCTGGTGCCTCGACGAGGACCTGCTGGCCGAAGCCGATCCGCGGGCGATTGTGCTGCACTGCCTGCCGGCCCACCGGGGCGAGGAGATCAGCGCCGGGGTGATCGAGGGGGCCGCCAGCCGGGTGTTCGACCAGGCGGAGAACCGCCTGCACGTGCAGCAGGCCCTGCTGGCCACCCTGCTGGGGGGCGTCTCCGACTGAGTGCGCCCCCGAGCGGCCGCCGGCCCAGCCCTGGACAAACCGCGCCCGGGATGGCAGAAAGGGAGTGGTTCATCCGTACTGTCCGTGCTCGCCACACTCCAGGAGCTCACCGAGGCTCAACGGGAGCTCTACGACTGGCTCGCCGATTACATCGGCCATCACCGCCACAGCCCCTCGATCCGCCAGATGATGGAGGCCATGGGCCTGCGCTCGCCGGCACCGATCCAGAGCCGCCTGCGCCACCTGCAGCAGAAAGGCTGGATCACCTGGCAGGAGGGCCAGGCCCGCACCCTGCAGCTCCTGGGCAACGCCCCCACGGGCATCCCGGTGCTCGGGGCCGTGGCCGCCGGTGGCCTGGTGGAAACCTTCGATGACGTGCAGGAGCACCTCGACCTCGCCCCGGTGCTCGACACCCGCGGCCTGTTCGCCCTCACCGTCAACGGCGATTCGATGGTGGACGCCCACATCGCCGATGGCGACGTGGTGCTGATGGAGCCCGTGGCCGACCCCTCCCGGCTGCGGGAGGGCACGATCGTGAGCGCCCTGGTGCCGGGCAGCGGCACCACCCTCAAACACTTCCACCGCCAGGGGGCCCAGGTGCGGCTGGAGGCCGCCAACCCCGCCTACGCACCGATCCTGCTTCCCGCCGACCAGGTGAGCGTGCAGGGGCGCCTGGTGGCGGTCTGGCGCCAGGTCTGAGCGGCGCCTGGGGGGCGATCGGCCACGTTGTAAGCTCCTCAAGCACCGGTCAGCCGGCGCATCAATGGGGCCATAGCTCAGCTGGTAGAGCACCTGCATGGCATGCAGGGGGTCAGCGGTTCGAATCCGCTTGGCTCCATTTCATTGATCCAGGGCTCTCCTGGGTTTTCTTTAATCGGGCCCCTGGTGGGCCTTTGTGCTGTGGGCAACCTGGCTGCGAAGGAACGTGCTGACGCCGGTGCGGCCGACAGGATGGCCCCATCCGCTGCCAGCTGCCCCTTGGCCACCCGCCCACCCCGGGCCCCATGGCGGGGACGTCGGGCCGCCGGCCTCACGGCGGGCCTTGCCGTGCTCGTCTCGTTCGTTGTCCCGTCCATCGGCCGGGCCCAGGGGATCGTGGAACCCGGGAACAGTTCCCTGGCGCCGATCGATCGCGAAGCCTTCCGGCAGCAGTACGGCCAGGAAAGCCTGTTCCGGCTGCGGCTGGGGGTGGAGGCGGCCGAACAGACGCCCAAGGCTGGAGCCTCTCCCCAGAGCTGCCCTGCCGCCTCCTGGGCCGGCTCAATGCAGAAGCAGAGCTACGACACGGCCCTGAGCCTGCGCAAGTACTACGCCGCCGGCGAGGCCCTGGGGGAATGGCGGCGGCTGTGTCCTGCCAGGCCCTGAGCCGCGGCAGCACCGTGGGCCCCCTGCTCACTCACTGGCGGCCTTGGTGCGCATCGCCGCCTCCAGGCTCCTGATCTCCTCCGGCGACAGCTTGGGCCGGTCCAGCTTGATGGTGAGCTTGTTGAGGGTGCCGGTGAAGCGGAACGGCGGCTTGTAGTCGGCGTCGTTGACGCCGGTGAGGGTGTCGGAGCCCACGTCGAAGCTCTCGTCCCACTGCAGGATCATCGGCAGGGTTTTGGCCATGGTCTTGGTGGCCACCGCCTTGCCATCCACCTTGAGGGTGCCGGTGCCAGGGCGGCCAACGCCGCTGAAGTCGTTGAAGGCAAGGGTGCCGGCCCCCTTGCCGTCGTAGACGAAATCGAACTCCACCTTGTGCTTACCGGGGGTGAGGGGCTCGCTGCCCTCCCACTTGAGGCGCTCCAGATCGACCATGTTCCACAGCCACACAGGCCGGTTGTTCTTCAGGTAGAAGCCGTAGCCACCGAAGCGGCCGCCCGAGGTGAGCAGCATGCCCTCGGCGCCGGCGGCCGGCACCTCAATATCGGCGCTGACCGTGTAGGAGGTGTTGAGCAGCACAGGCGAAGCGCCCTGGGGCAGCCCCACCATCGGATGGGTGTAGACGAACTCGGAGCGGCCGGCGGTGATGTTGGGCCGTGGCGCCACGATCCGCGCCGCCACCGAGGCATCGAGCGGGAACACCTGGTACTTGTTGGCCTCGGCGATGAAGGCGTCCTTCATCTCCTTCAGCTTCTGGGGATTCTGGGCCGCCAGGTCGGTGGTCTGGCTGAAATCGTTGTTGAGGTTGTAGAGCTCCAGGGTCTGGTTGTTGAGCGGGTCGGGGTTGGCCGGGCCAAAGGCCTCCCAGGGGGCCCGGTTCACCTTGGTGCTCAGCAACCAACCCTCGTTGTAGAGCGCCCACTGGCCCATCATCTCGAAGTACTGGGTCTTGTGGCGTGACGGCGCCTTGGCGTTCTTGCTGTCGAACGTGTACACGAAGCTGGTGCCCTCGATCGGCTTCTGGGGGATGCCATCCACCACCTCGGGCGCCTGGAGACCGGCCGCCTCCAGGATTGTCGGCACCACGTCGATGACGTGCACGAACTGCTCCCGCAGGCCCCCTCGGTCCTTGATCCGGGCCGGCCACGACACCACCATGTTCTGGTTGACGCCGCCCAGGCGGGAGGCGTTCTGCTTGAACCAGCTGAACGGGGTGTCGAAGGCCCAGCTCCAGCCCGCCGACATGTGGTTGTAGGTGAGATCGGTGCCCCACACGTCGTAGAACTTCATCTGCACCTCGACCGGCAGCTTGTTGAGGCCGTTGAAGAAGGCCACCTCGTTGGGAGTGCCCAGGGGCCCGCCTTCGGCGCTGGTGCCGTTGTCGCCGTTGATGTACACGATCAGCGTGTTGTCGAGCTTGCCGAGGTCGTCGAACTGCTGGATCACCCGGCCGATTTCGTAGTCGCTGTAGGCGGCATAGGCGGCGAACACCTCCACCTGGCGGATGAACAGTTTCTGGGCCTCCGGGCTCAATTGGTCCCAGGGGGTGATCACGTCGGCGGGCCAGGGGTCGAGCTTGGCGTCTTTCGGAATCACGCCGAGTTTCTTCTGGTTGGCGAAGATGCGTTCCCTCAGCTTCTCGTAGCCATCATCAAACAGATGCATGGCGTGGATCCGCTCCACCCACTCCTTGGTGGGGTGGTGGGGTGCATGGGTGGCTCCGGGGGCGTACTTGATGAACAGCGGCTTGCTGGGGTTGATCTGGTGCATCCGCGCCATTTAGTCGATGGCGTCATCGGCCATCTCTGTCACCAGGTTCCAGCTGCCAGGCTCCTTGCCCTCGAAGGGATAGATCTGGGTGGTGTTGCGGAACAGGTTGGGCTGCCGCTGGTTGGCGTCACCGCCCACGAAGCCGTAGAAGTATTCGAAGCCCATGTCCGTGGGCCACTGATCAAACGGCCCGCTCTGGCTGGCCTGGAAGGCGGGCACGTTGTGGTCCTTGCCGAACCAGGCGGTGGAATAGCCGTTGTCCTTGAGCAGGCGGCCGATCGTGGCCTTGTCCCGCTCGATGAGGCTGTTGTAGCCGGGGAAGCCGGTGGACTGCTCCGAGATCACCCCGAAACCGGCCGAATGGTGGTTGCGGCCCGTGATCAGGGCGGCGCGGGTGGGGGAGCACAGCGCCGTCGAGAACATGCGGTTGTAGCGCAGGCCCGCCTTGGCCACCCGCTCCATCGCCGGGGTGGGGATCACGCCGCCGAAGGTGCTGGGCACGCCGAAACCGGCGTCGTCGGTGATGATCAGCAGCACGTTGGGGGCGCCCGCGGGCGGCGTAATCCGTGGCGCCCACCAGGGCTTGGACTGCAGCGCCCCGTCCTTGATCACCCCACCGAAGGGGGGCGCCGGGGCCGGCAGCTGGGTGCCGGAGATCGTGGTGGTGGCATTGGGGGCCCCCGGCGTGCCGGTGATCCGCTGGGCCAGGGCCGGCACGGTCCTGAACGACCAGCCCATCAGGGCCAGGGCCAGGCAGGCCGGCACCAGACGGCGCAGCAGGCGGCCGAACGCGGCGCTGAGGCGGTTCGGGGGACGCTCAGGCATGGGTGCTCAGGGGTGGGGAAACGAGTCGGAAACCGATGTGGGAGGTACCGGTGTCGGGGCTTTCGGCCTCCCGCGCCGCCGGCCGGTAGCGGCTGCAGTAGTTGGGGGCGCACAGGAAGGAGCCCCCCTTGATGACGTGCTTGGCCACCCCGGGCTCCCGCGTGTCGCTGCTGGCGGCAGGGTCGGCCAGCACCGGATCGTCCTGGCCGGCGAGGCGCTCGTGGCCGGGCCGGTACCAGTCCGCCGTCCACTCCCAGACATTGCCGGTCATGTCCTGCAGTCCATACCCGTTGGGGGGGAAGCGGCCCACCGGAGCGGTGCCGGCGAAGCCATCGTCGGCGGTGTTGCGCACGGGGAACTCCCCCTGCCAGGTGTTGGCCAGGCCGGGGCGCCAGGTGTTGCCCCAGCTGAAGGCCCGATCCCGCAGGCCGCCCCGGGCGGCGAACTCCCACTGGGCCTCGCTGGGGAGGGCGGCGCCGGCCCAGGCCGCGTAGGCCTCCGCATCCGCCAGCGACACCTGCACCACCGGATGGTCGAGCCGGTCGTCGATGGAGCTGCCGGGGCCCTCGGGGTGGCGCCAGTCGGCCCCCGGCACCCACTGCCACCAGCTGAGCTCCGCCAGGGGCTCGCCGGGGGAGGGCGGCCGGAACACCACCGAGCCCGGGCGACGCTCGGCGGCGGTGAGCTGCGGGAACTGCTCCTGCGGCAGGGGCTGCTCCGCCTGGGTCCGGTAGCCGGTGGCGGCCACGAAGGCGGCGAAGGCGCGGTTGGTCACCTCCGTGCGGCCGATGCAGAAGGGCTGCAGCCGCACCGAGGCCTCCGCCTCCTCCGGCAGGCGGCCCGCCGCGCCGATCCGGTAGCCGCCGCCGGGGATCGACACCATCAATGGAGGGCAGCTCTCCGCCGCCGGGGCGGGAGCGGGCGCCAGCAGCACCATTCCCACCGCCAGAGCCAGGATCAGCAGGGCGGCAAGCGCATGAGAGCTGACCTCAGGACGATGAAGATGAAGAAGCACGGATTCGCTGGGCCCTGCGGATGGCTCACGAACCGCATTGTGGGGCCGTAAATGTGAGCTCCAGGGTCGCATCGATCACCTTCGACACACTCGTTGGCACAGCGGAGTGGCACACCCCATGGTCACCGCCATCGGACATCCGGCCGCCGTTGAACGCAGGACGGCAAGACTGTTGCAGCGGCGCAGAAGTTCTGCCCGGGTCTTGTCAGGAAAAACAGCAGGCTGTTCCATATCTTGTACGGGCTGTGCAGGCTGGCACGATGGGCCAGTCTGCTCAGGGGCACCGGCGCCGGAAGAGGAGACACCTCGGGAGGCAGGTTGTCGGCACAACCGGGCTGAGGCCATTCCCCGTCCTGTTCCACAGCCCGATCCCGCCTCCAGGATTTCCTCTCCCCCACCCATGACTTTCCCCCTTGTCCGCAACGCCCGCCCGACGCTGCTGGCCTGCCTGGTCCTCGGCATCGCGGCGGCCTGCCCCGGAGCCCGGGCGCAGCCCCAGGCGAGCCCTGATCAGACGGCGGCGCTCAACGCCGTGGCCCGGATGATGGAAGCGCAGCGCACCTACTTCCAGAAGAACGGCGCCTTCCGGGCCACGGTCTCGAACATCCAGCAGGATTTCGGCATCACCCTGCCGGCCTCCTTCAACTACGCCGTGCGCACCACCACCGAAGCGGCCTACAGCTATGTGATTCCGGCCCAGTCGCCCAAGGTGGGGCAGCTCAATGCCTACGTGGGCGCGGCCTTCCTCACGCCCACCCAGAATCCCAAAATCACCACGATCATCTGCATGAACATCCAGCCAGGCCAGATCCGTCCGGCCGATCCCCAGCTTGTGCTCGGCAGCCTGGTGGCCAATCCCACCGGCCGGATCGTGCAGTGCGGCGATGCCTCGGTCGAGGTCACGGCGTCGGTCGTCAACGAATGAGACCTGTCTCAGCCCGCAGCCAAGAAGAGCGTACGCGCATGAATGAGTCGATGGCTAATCTAGCATGATTTGGCTTTATCTCATTGCTGACTCTTACCCATACCGTGAAGACTCTTTATATCGACTTATGCTGGGTCGAGCCGTTTTGCTTATTTCATGGGGCCATTGGCGATGAGACACGCGAACATGCGCTCGGCAAACGTCGCGTTCCGAGCTGGGCTGATCAGCTTCCTGCTCGTATCGGTGCCGGCGCTCGCCGCCTATGGCAAGAGTGCTGACGCCTTAAGTCAGGCGGGTAAGCAGGCCGTTAAGGCCGATGTCCCTGCGCACGGCATCGAGGAGACGAAGCGTATTGCCGAGCAGGCCTACATCTATGGCTTCCCGATGATCGCTGCCTACAAGGCGATGTACGAGTTCAACGTCGACAAGGCATCGCCGCAGTTCAAGGCTGGCTTCAACAAGGTCTGGAACGACGCCAAGACCTTCACCCCCAAAGATACCGCCATACCGACGCCAAACGCCGACACGCCCTACTCGATGATCCAGGCCGACCTGCGCGCCGAGCCGCTGGTGTTCTGCGTGCCCGAGGTCGAGAAGGGGCGCTACTTCTCGGTGCAACTGGCCGACCTGTATTCGTTCAACTACGGCTACGTCGGCAGCCGCACCACCGGCAACGGAGCGGGCTGCTATCTGGTTGCCGGCCCCAACTGGAAGGGTGAAAAGCCCGAAGGCATCGCCAAGGTGTTCCGTTCGGAAACACAGTTCAGCCTGATCATCTTCCGCACCCAGCTCTTCAACGCCGCCGACATCGACAACGTGAAGAAGGTGCAGGCTGGCATCCGCGCCAAGCCGCTGTCGGCCTTCCTGAAGCAGCCCGCGCCGCCCGCCGCACCGGCCATCGCGTTCCCACCTTTCGTTGGCCAGGACCCCTTCAAGACCGACTTCGCGGCCACCCTCGACTTCCTGCTGCAGTTCGCGCCCGTGGTGCCGGAAGAAAAGGAGCTGCGCGCCAAGTTCGCCAGCATCGGCATCGGCCCAGGCAAGACCTTCAACTTCCATGACCTCGCGCCCGAACGCAAGGCGGCGGTTGGCCTGGCTGTAAAGCAGGGTTACGAGGCGATCGAAAAGCGCCGCGACAAGATCGGCAAGGACATCAACGGCTGGCTCGTTGGCGCGGCCTTCGGCGACCGCGCCTTCTTCAAGGGTGACTACGAGCTGCGCGCCGCGGCCGCAATGGCTGGCATTTACGGCAACGACGCCGCCGAGGCCATGTACCCGCTGGCCAAGACCGACGGCACCGGCGCTGCGCTGGACGGCAGCAAGCACCGCTACACCCTGACCTTCGGTAAGGACCAGTTGCCGCCAGTGAACTCGTTCTCGTCGGTGACGATGTACGACGGCAAGACGCAGTTGCTGATCGACAACCCGATCAACCGCTACTTGATCAATTCACCAATACTGCCCGCAATGAAGAAGAACGCGGACGGCTCGCTCACGCTGCTCATCCAGAAGGATTCGCCCGGCAAGGACAAGGAAGCCAACTGGTTGCCCGCGCCGGATGGGCCGATCTACATGGTGATGCGCCTGTACTGGCCGAAGGTCACGCCGCCTTCGATCCTGCCACCCGGCCAAGGCAGCTGGCAGCCGCCAGCGTTGATGCAAGTCAAATGATTCGCTGTCTCGATTCGCCCTCACTCAACCCCCTGAAAGGTTTGATCATGATGAGTATTCAGTACGCTTTGCCTGCTTTCTTTACAGCTGCCACATTGGTCACTGTGCTGGCTTGGCACCCCACCACGGCACAAGCGCAAGCAAAACCGGCAGCCGGACCGATCGTCAACCTGACGGATCCTTGCCCGATCAAGGCTGAGAACTGGCGCGGCAATGCCTTCTACGAGATTCTGTTCATGTTCCGCCAGCCCAACGGCGGCGGGATCGGCAACTACTTCAACTCTCTCAGCAACGCCCTTCCCGCGCCCAACGACGTGATGGACGCGCGCTTCCGCGCCCTGAATGGGGATACCTTGAAGAAGGAGTTCGGGGGCGACGGGATCTTCTTCAATGGCCCGCGGCGTCTGGTGGCGAATACCGTAACCGCGTCGTCCTGGGATGGCTGCAAACAGAGAGTGATCGGCACGATCCCCTTGAACCTGGACGGCACCTTCGAAGTCCCAAGTTTCAAGGCTTTCGTTTCCGGACCGCCGGTGGCCTACAAGCCGTTGGTCTCCAAACGTGACAGTCGCATGATCTTCAATGCGGGCGAAACGGTGTATGAGCTGATCACTCCCGAGGGCGCTGTCTACACCATGTTCAGCCTATCCCTGAAAGCCGACCCCAAGAACACCATCGAAAACCTGCCCACCCTGGGCAAGCGCCTGACATTGCCGAAGGGATGGCAGTTCAGATCACGCAAACTGGACAAGGAGATGGTTCTGACGGCCGCCGCCGACTCCAACCCGCCCAACACCGTCGTTCTCGACCAGCTTGAGGGCAACTACCAGTACAACGCTGGCGCCAAGTAGTGGCCTGTGTGCAGCGCGGCGGAGCCAGCTGGTAGTCGCCCGCCTGGGTGCAAGCAGAACGATTTCTTAAACAACGAATCGCGAAGGAAGTAGAAATAGAAATGTTTCTGCTGACTGCTTTCAGGCTTGCTGATGCTGGCAGGGCCGTCGTTATGAAGGCATGCGTGAAGGAGAACCAGAGCAAGTTGTCCGCAAGCTGCGTCGACACCATGCTCTCGGCGGCCGCGGCGCATGGGTTCAACCAGCAAGGTCAGGTAGGCGCGGTACTCCGCCGGCGAACGGGCGCGGCGAAGGAGCAGGTCCTCGTACTCGCTCTTGAGCCGATCGTGGCTCAGGCACTGGTAGGCGGGACCCAGGTGGGGCAGATCGCCTTCCCCGAAGGCCGAGTCGTTGAGCGGCGTGGCTGCTGGCGCCATAGAGGCTGACGGGCATGCCGCTGGCCGCCGCGTTGTTGGGCACGGCGGCGAAGGCGACGACCGCAAGCCCGTCATCACCG
The DNA here is from genome assembly GCF_024346455.1 of Cyanobium sp. Aljojuca 7A6. GTDB lineage: Bacteria > Cyanobacteriota > Cyanobacteriia > PCC-6307 > Cyanobiaceae > Cyanobium. Next base: position 117,232 of record NZ_JAGQCY010000004.1, on the reverse strand, counting down.
AGGGGCGCTTGGTGGCACAGCCAGTCCTCGAGTCGCGGCGCATCGGCGCCATCAGAGATGTGATCCACCGGGATGGCGCTGTCTTTCAGCGGCTGCGGCGAGGCCCATCGATCCTGATGCCAGTTCAGTCGGTGCAGCGGGTTGTCGGGGCTGGGCAGGTGCCGATCCAGCAGATCACCACGCCGGATCGAATCGAGCCGATGACCTTCGGATGGCCAGCCCCGCAAGGGCGGCAGCACCAGCAGATCGGCCAGAAAGAGGAGCACGCCCAGATCGGTGCCGCGCCCATCCACATCCGAGATCACCCGCTGCAGCGATGGCGGCAGGGCCAGGGACTCCCTGAAGGAGAGCATCCCGGCGGAAGTGCGCAGCGCATTCCGGAAGAAGCCGCTATGTGACTCCAGCCCAGTCGCCCAAGGTGGGTCAACTCAATGCCTACGTGGGCGCGGCCTTCCTCACGCCCACCCAGAATCCCAAAATCACCACGATCATCTGTATGAACATCCAGCCAGGTCAGATCCGTCCGGCCGATCCCCAGCTTGTACTCGGCACCTTGGTGGCCAATCCCACCGGCCGGATCGTGCAGTGCGGCGATGCCTCGGTCGAGGTCACGGCGTCGGTCGTCAACGAATGACGGCCACGGCCCCGCTCACGCTGCTGGAGTCACGGGCGGTGGAGGTCAACGACCCCGCCGCCCTGCTCGATCGGGTGGCGCGGAATTTTCCCCTCCATGCCTTCCTGGAGAGTCCCATGAGCGGGGGCTTCTTCCATCGCAGCGGCGTCATCCACATGGGGCAGATCGCGGTGTCCTGCAGCCGCCACTCCCCCCTGGAGATCGGCTTCGACGATTCCCCGATCGCCACCCTGACCCTGCCGCTGTCTGGTGTTGCCGAGGTGGCGAGCGACGGTCAACGGCTGAAGCTCGAGGCCGGGCCGATGGCGGCGTACCTGCCGGGCGCCGCCTTCACGGCCAGCACCGGCACTTTCGAGGAGGTGATGATCTGCCTTGATCGGCGGCGGCTGGCCGAGACGGCCGCCGCCATCGGCGGCTTCGGCGACAGGGCCGGTGGCTGGGCGCCGGCCTTTGTGCGCACCCTGCGGGTGGATGGCAGCGCATCAGCGGAGCAGGCCGAGCTGCTGCGCCATCTCCACCTGGCGCTGCGGATGCTGGAGGCCCCGCTGCTGCAGTCGGTGGGCGGGCTCAGCGCCTCCCAACTCGAGGATCTGCTGTTCCGGCTGGTGGCCGCCATCGTCTGCCCGGACGCGGTGAGGGGGATGGATCGCGCCGACCCCGACCCGCGTCGGGATCACCCCTTCAACGAGCTGCTGGAGTGGATCCGGGCCCATCTGCACACCCCGATCACCCCCACCGAGCTCAGTCGGCGCAGCGCCTACTCCCAGCGCAACCTGCAGTATCTGTTTCAACGCAGGTTCGGCTGCAGCCCCATGCAGTGGGTGAAGCGTCAGCGGCTCAGCGCCGTGCACGCCGATCTGCAACGGGCCCAGCCCGGCGAGACCGTGGCCGCCATCGCCCGCCGCCACGGTTTCGTCCAGCTGTCGTCCTTCGCCGCCAGCTTTCAGCAGCGCTACGGGATCGCTCCCTCCATCCTGCTGCGCCGATCGCGCACCCACACCAGCTGATGCAGCAACGGTGCCACCCATGCGAGGAGCCGTTCGCTACCGACAGGGGCCCCCTCGCAGACTTAGATCAATGTCACCGTTCTCCCTGTGCACGCCGATGTCCACCTCCTTCACCCAGGCGGTAGAGGCCCTCACGGCCCAGGCCCAGACGCTGATCGCCGCCACCACCGCCGAAGTCGACGCCCTGCGCGAGGAACTGGAGCAGGAGCGGCGCTTCCGGCGCCACCTGGAGGCCAACGCCGCCGCCAGGGCCCACGAGGTGGCCGCCCAGCAGGAGGAAGCCCGTCGGGTGCGGGAACGGCTTGAGGCCGATCTGGCCGAAGCCCGGGAGGGCCGGCGCCTGGCCGAAGCGGAGGTGGAACGCTTCCACGAGGCCGTGCGCCAGCAACTGGCCATCGCCGAGCAGGAGCAGGCGGCCCTGGAGGAGGCCGAGCGGGAACGGGACCGCCTGCGCCAGGAGGCCGCCGAACGGCAGTGCCGGATGTTGACGCAGGAGCTGGAGCAGGAGCAACAGGTACGCCTCAGGCTGGAGAGGCGCCTCTCAGGGGTGCGCCAGGCCGTGCTCGATCTGCTGGAACCCCTGGACGAGGAGGGGGGAGGAGCAGACAGCGCTCTGGAACCGGAGGGAAACGCCCCGGAGGGGTATCCGGAGCACTCGGACGGGGCCGCACGTCTCTCGATGCGCAAGATCCTGGTGCCCCGGTCGGCGAGCCAGGACCCCCAGCCGGTCCTCACCTGAGCCCCACCCTGCCGCGGCGCTTCTGGTCGGGTCGCCATCGGGGCCGATGGCTGGCCCTGTCCGCCCTGATGGTCCTGGCCATCTGGGTGGTCGTGCCCCCGTTCGGTAGGGCCCGCTCCCAGGAGCCGATGGAGGCCCAGGCCTTCCTCCAATTGGATGGCAACCGCCTTTTCCCGGTTGCCACTTCGAAGGACTACACGGCTGACCAACGGGTGGAGCGGGCCAACCGGCTGCTGCAGGAGGCGGTGGCGACCGGAAGCCCGGCCAGGATCGGCGTGAAGAAGCTTCACAACCTGCCCGTGATCACCCTCGATGACGCGGTGGTCCTCACGGTGACCCGGCGCGACACGCCGGAGGGCCTGACGGTGCAAGGGCAGGCCGAGCTCTGGCGTCAACATCTGACAACGGCCCTCAACCGGGGGCGACTCGAACGCCAGCCCGGCTATACGGCCCGCATGGTCCCCATCTCCCTGGCGATCCTGGGGGCCACGTTCCTGCTGCAGCGGCTCCTCTGGCTGCTGTGGCGGCGGTACCTGCCCTCAGCCCTCACCCAACCCCTGGTCAGTGAGCCCGGCAGCCGACCGCTGCGGGCCATGGACTGGCTGCTGCACGGGGTGCTGGTGATCCTGCGGCTTGGCCTCTGGGTGGCGGCGATCCTGGTGATCGCCGGTTTCTTTCCGGTCACCCGGTTGCTGATCAGCCGCCTGCTGGAGGCCCTCACCGAGAGCGTGGGCTCCCCTTTCCTGCCCCTGGGGGGTCGCCGCTACTCCGTGCTGGATGCCTTCGTCCTGGTGGCGCTGTTCCTCGTGCTGGTGCGCGGGGTGGCGTTCCTCAAGGGCCTGCTCCAGATCCGCGTCCTGCAGCGCACGGGCATTGAGCCAGGTTCCCAGGAAGCGATCGCCTTCATCCTTCAGTACGGCCTGCTGTTCCTCGGCACGCTGGTGCTGCTGCAGTTGTGGGGCCTCGATCTCACCTCCCTGGCCCTGTTCGCCAGCGTCCTGGGGGTGGGGGTGGGCCTGGGCCTGCAGGGCATCGCCAAGAACCTGATCAGTGGCCTGATCATCATGTTCGAGCGGCCCATCAAGGTGAACGATTTCGTCGAAGTGGGCGACCTGCAGGGCACCGTGACCCGCGTCAATCTGCGCAGCACCGAGGTGGTGACCCTCGACCGCATCTCGATCATCGTTCCCAATGTGGAGTTTCTCGAGTCCCGCGTCGTCAACTGGAGCCACGGCAGTTCGGTGGCCCGGCTACGGATTCCCGTGGGCGTGGCCCACGGAAGTGACCCTCAGGTGGTGCGCCAAGCCCTGCTGCTGGCCTGCCAGGACCTGCCCGACATCCTTGAGACCCCACCAGCCCAGGTGTTCTTCAAGGGCTTCGGGGACAGTTCCCTGGATTTTCTGCTGCTGGTCTGGATCAACCAGCCCCGGCGCCAGTACGAGATTCGCAGCGAACTCAATTTCCGCATCGAAGCCATCCTGCGCCAGTACGACCTGACGATGCCCTTCCCCCAGCGGGATCTGCATCTGCGCAACGAACGCCTCGAGGTGGCCTTCCCCGCCGAGATCAGGGATGCCCTGTTGCACCGGCTGGCCCCATCGCCGCCGGACGGGGCGGACTGAGCTTCGCGGCTGCTACGGCAACTGGGTGATCGCCATCAGGCGATCACAATGGACGGATTTGAAGGGATGGGCCCGATCCTGAACCCATCGCTGCAGGCCGCGGGAGTCGCCCTGCTGATGGCCCTCGCCAGGGTGCTGCTGGGTTCGCTGGCCGTGTGGCTGCTGGTGCGGTTGCTGCGCCGCTGGCTCCGGCGCGCCGTCCCCCGCCCCGACTCCCTGCCCGACGGTCTGATCGCGCCCCTGCTGCTGAACAGCCTGGCGTCGCTCGGCTACCTGGCCATGGTGGTCTGGGGCTGGCGGTCGCTGGTGCGCGGCTGGCAGGTGCTGCGCATCGATCCCGGGCCCGATCGGCTGGTGGAGGGGGCGGCCCTGCTGGTGGCTGTCGTGGTGGTGTTGCGACTGATCAACCGCAGCCTGCTGCTGCTGTTGGAGCGCTCCCTGCAGCGCCTCGGGCGGGAGGAGCAGACCAGCACCCTGCAGGCCCTGGCACCGATGATCCGCGCCCTTTTCTGGGGCCTCGGCAGCCTGGTGTTCCTGCAGCAGCAGGGGGTGCCCCTCGGTGCCATCTATGCCTCCCTGGCCGGAGCCGGCATCGGCCTCGGCCTGGCCCTGCGCGGGCCGCTCAGCCACTTTCTGAGCTACATCACCATCGTCATCGACAAACCTTTCCAGATCGGCGATCTGATTGGTTTTGCCGATGTCCTCGGGCCGGTGGAGCGGGTGGGGATCCGCTCCTCCTCCATCCGCAGCCTGGGCGGCGAGCGGATCGTGATCGGCAACGAGGAACTGCTGCAGAAGACGATCCGCAACTTCGGTGATTTGCCCCGGCGCCGGGTCGCCCACACCCTGCGCCTGTCTGATCAGCTGCCGGCGGAGCAAGCCGCCGCCATTCCTGGACTCGTGGAAGGGGTCGTGCGGGCCCATCCGCCGGCCACGTATGACCGTTGCCACTTCACCCGCTTCACCGACGGCGCCCTGGAATTCCAGTTCGTGTTCTTCGTTCCCGACAGCAACGTGGTGGTGTATCTCAATCTGCAGCAGGCCATCAATCTGGGCCTCCTCCAAGCGTTCCAGGATCAGGGCATCGCCTTCGCCGGCTCTGCCCAGGACCCCTCAGCGCCGCCCCTCAGCGGCCCTCCCGACTGACAGCTCCCGCCCCATCGGGGACCACAGCGGCGATCCAGCGCCAGGCAGCCGCCAGCAGGGCGATCAAGAGCAGGGGGCCTTCTCCCCAGCGGTCGTAGGGGGTGAGCTGGGTGCGTTGCTGCACGGTGAGCACTCCAGTGGCGGGACGGCCGGCGGGCAGCTGCTCCAGCACCCGTCCAGCGGCGTCCACCAGCAGGCTCGGACCCGTGTTGGCGGAGCTGACCAGCCAGCGGCCGGTCTCGATCGCGCGCAACTGCGCCAGGGCGGCAAATTGCCCCTGCAGCTGAAGGGGGTAAGGATCGAGGTTGGCACTGGCCAGCAGCCAGCGGGCCCCCTGGCGGGTGGCAGCGGCCAGGGCCGTCCCATCGGAAAGCTCGTAACAGATGGCCACCGCCACGTCCCCCCCGGGGCGCGCCAACAGCCGGGAGACGGGGCCCGGTTCCACGCCTCCCACGGCCGAGAGGCCGCTCCAACGCCACAGGTCCGCCAGGGGCACCCATTCGCCGAGGGGCACCAGCCGGTGCTTGTCGATCCAACGGTCGGCCTGGCGCTGGCCGGGCTCGAAGCGCAGCAGGCTGCTGCGCAACTCCACGCCTTCGCGGCGGAAGCCGCCGCTGAGCACCTCCACCGGCGCCGCTTGCGGCAACAGCTGCCCGAGGGCCAGGGAGCCCTCCGGCAGCAGCACCCCCTGCAGCGGCGGTTCAGCGCTGGCGGCCCGACGCTGGGCCTGGGCCAGCCGCTGCAGCAGCCGTCGCTGCTGATCGGCCTCGAACTTCTCCCGGGTGGGGATGGCCGGCTGCAGCACCAGCCAGCGCTCGGCCCTGCCACCGGGGGGAACGGAGGCCTGGTCCAACAGGGCCACACCGGCCAGATGGCAGGCGGCCACCAGCAGCAGGGTGATCAACAGCCAGCGGCTGCGGCGGGGGGGCACCGCCAGCAGGGCCCGCCAGAGGCCCCAGCCGATCAGCAGCTGAACCGCGGCCAGCAGCCCGGCGCCCCCCAGGGCCGCCAGACCCGCCAGGGCCCGGTCCCCCGGCAGGGCCGCCGCCCCCAGCCCCAGCCAGAACAGGGGACCACGGGCCAGCAGCACCTCGGCCAGTCCCCACAGGGTCGCCGCCAGCAGTGCCGTGCTGGGCCGTGCGGGCTCGAGCCGGCCCACCAGCACCGTCCAGGACCCCACCAGCAGTCCGGCGGCCAGGCCGATGGCCAGCCACAGCGTCAGGCAGATCGGCAGGCTCAGGGGGCCCGGAACGCCGATCCAGTCGAGGGGGTGGAGCCAGAGCAGCCAGCGGTGGCTCACCAGCACCGCCGCCAGCCCCCACAGCCCGCCGCGCCAGAACCTGAACGGCGCGGTGCCACCGCGACTCGCCGTCAGGGACCAGAGCACGATCAGGGCGGGCCAGAGCAGCCAGGGCCAGCCCACCGGCGGCAGGGCCACCCCCGCCAGGAGCCCGGCGGCCCCGACGATGACCCAGCCGGCACGACGGTCATTGCCCATGGTCAGCTGACGCTGGAGGCGCCAAGGTCGGAAGAGTGACGCTGTTCCTCCAAGGAATCCTTTTCATGGACCAGGGCAATCTGCTGCAGATGCTGTTGCTGCGCGGCCTCGGCACCACTTCGCTGGTGGCCGACCGACTCAAGTACGTCAGCCAGGAATGGGTGAGCAGCGGCCGCCTCGATCCCAACCACGCCTCCGCCCTGGTCGAGGATGTGATGCGCGCCCTGCGGGGCGAGACGCCGGAAGTGGAACAGCAGGCGGAACGCCAGCTGGAGCGCAACCGCGACCAGCTGCTGCAGGATCTGGGCCTGGCCCGCCAGCGGGAGCTGGACGAACTGCGCGGCCGCATCGATCGGCTTGAGCAGGCCCTGCGCCAGCGCCAGAACAGCGGCGAGAGCCCCGACTGATCGCACTGGCAGAATCGCCCCATCCAGGAACTTTCCGCATGCGCGACATCCTGATCAGCTCATTCGTCTGTGTGGCCTGCCTGATGCTGGCCCTGGTGAGCCAGCTGGTGTCCCCTTCCGTGGTGGAGGCGGCGGCGCCGGCCCAGCTAGATGCTGGCGTGCAGCAGGCCCTGGCCAGCTCCGGCCCTGCCCCCACCGCGCCGCAGGCCAGCCCCGCCATAGCGGCGCCACTTGAACTCGATCCCGACGTCCCCAACCCCACCCTGTTCACCATGGCCCCCGATTCCTCCAGCGCCGAACTGGCCTCCAGCGGCGCTTCGGCCCTGGGCGGGGAGCTTGTCTCCCCCACCGAGCGCACCACCCCCAGCGGCCTGCGCATCACCGACCTGACCCTGGGTGAGGGCACCGAAGCCAAGAGCGGCCAGACCGTGGTGGTCAACTACCGCGGCACCCTCACCAGCGGCAAGGAGTTCGACAGCAGCTATGGCCGCGGTCCCTTCAGCTTTCCCCTCGGCGCCGGCCGCGTGATCCGGGGCTGGGACGAGGGCGTGGCGGGGATGAAGGTGGGCGGCAAGCGCAAGCTGGTCATTCCCCCGGATCTGGCCTACGGCGAGCGCGGCGCCGGTGGCGTGATCCCCCCCAACGCCACCCTGGTGTTCGAGGTGGAGCTGCTGGAGATCAAGGGCTGAGCCACGGCCCCCGGGCAGCCGGGATTCGGGTGACGATCGTTACAATGCCGCGTAACCCCAACAGTTTTCCATGGCTCACCAGCTGCCCGAACTGCCCTACGGCCTCGACGCTCTCGAGCCCCACATCTCCCGGCAGACCCTCGAGTTCCACCACGGCAAGCACCACGCCGCCTACGTCACCAACCTCAACAAGCTGATCGAAGGCGGTGACCTTGAAGGCAAGAGCCTTGAAGAGGTGATCCTGGCCGTCGCCGGTGACGCCACCAAGGCCGGGGTGTTCAACAACGCCGCCCAGGTCTGGAACCACAGCTTCTACTGGCAGTGCATCAAGCCCGGTGGCGGCGGCGCCCCCAGCGGAGCTCTGGCCGACAAGATCGCCGCCGATTTCGGCAGCTTCGAGGCCTTCACTGAGCAATTCAAGACCGCCGGTGCCACCCAGTTCGGCAGCGGCTGGGCCTGGCTGGTGGTCGATGGCGGCACCCTCAAGATCACCAAGACCGCCAACGCCGATCTGCCCCTGGCCCATGGGCAGAAGGCCCTGCTCACCATGGATGTCTGGGAGCACGCCTACTACCTCGATTACCAGAACCGTCGTCCCGACTACATGACCACCTACCTCGACAAGCTGGTCAACTGGGACTTCGTGGCCGCGAACCTGGCCGCCGCCTGATCAGGCTCCGCCCGATCCTGCCCCCCGGGGCCGTGCCTCCGACCGCACGGCCCCGGGGGGTATCCACATGGCATCGCCATAGGAGAAGAAGCGGTAGTGACGCTCGATCGCCTCGGCATAGAGGTTCAGCAGTCGGCGCCGCCCCACCAGGGCGCTGACCAGCAACAGCAGGGAGCTGCGCGGCAGGTGGAAATTGGTGAGCAGCCCCTCCACCACAGCGAACCGGAACCCAGGCTGGATCACCAGGTTCACCGGTCCGGCGTGGGGCACCAGCCGACCGTCGTTCAAGGCGGCCACGCCCTCCAGGCTGCGCACGCACGTGGTGCCCACGGCGATCACCCGGCCCCCCCGGGCCCGGCAGGCAGCCACGGCGTCCACCAGATCCACGCCCACCTCCACCCACTCGCTGTGCAGGGTGAGCCGGCTGAGGTCCTCGGTTTCCACAGGGCGGAAGGTGCCCAACCCCACGTGCAAGGTCACGGTGGCCAACCGCACCCCTTTGGCCCGTAGGGCCTCCAGCAGCTCGTCGCTGAGGTGGAGACCGGCCGTGGGGGCCGCCACCGCTCCGGGTTTGGCGGCGTAGCGGGTCTGGTAGCGGCTGTCATCCTGGCCTTCGGCGGGTTCGATGTACGGCGGCAGAGGCATGGAGCCGTAGCGCTCCAGCAGGGGTTCGATCGCGGCCGCATCGGCGCAGCCGGGCGGGAAGCGCACGAACCGGCCACCGCTGTCCGGGTCAATCGCTTCGATCTGCACGGGAAACGGCGGCTCACCCTGGGCCACCACCTCCAGCACCTCGCCAAGCCGCAACCGTTTGGCCGGACGGGCCAGGCAGAGCCACAGACCCTCGCCGCGGGGCTCCACCAGCAGCAACTCCACCGCCCCGCCGCTGGCCCGCCGCGCCGCCAGTCGGGCCCGCAGCACCCGGGTGTCGTTGACCACCAGCAGATCGCCGGGCTCCAGCTCCTCCAGCAGGTCCCACACCGTCAAGTGCCGGGCCCCGGCGGCCCCCGGATCCGCCGCGGCGACGGCGTCGAGCGCCAGCAGGCGAGCCGCATGGCGGGGCTCGACCGGCCGCTGGGCGATCAGCGCCTCCGGCAACACGAACGCGTAGCTGGACAGGAGCCCGTCGGTGGGATCGGGCGCGTTGGTGGGAACCACGGCGGGGCGGCGATCCCTAGAGGGCCAGGCTTTCGGGGCGGTTCTCGATCAGGTCGGCCAGATCCTTGAGGAAGGCGGCGGCATGGGTGCCGTAGATGACGCGGTGATCGGCCGTGAGATTCACCTGCATCTGGCGCCGCACGGCGATCGAACCGTCCTTGAGGGCCACCACCACGGGGCGTGACGCGGCCACCGCCAGGATGGCGCCGGTGCCGGGGGGGAGGATCGCGTCGAAGCGATCGACGCCGAACATGCCCAGGTTGGAGAGGGTGAAGGTGCCGGTGGTGTACTCCTCCGGTTTGAGCTGCTTGGAGCGGGAGCGGGCCACCAGATCGGCCCACTGGCGCGACAGCGCGTAGAGATCGGTGCGGTCGGCATCGGCCAGGACCGGTGTGATCAGGCCGCCGTCATCCATGGCCACCGCCACCGCCACGTTGATGGCGGCCGGATAGGCCATGCCGGCCTCACTGGCCGAGGCGTTCAGCTGGGGGTGGCGGGCCAGGGTCTGGCCGACGGCCTTGGCCAGCAGGGCCGTCATGGTGACGCCCTTGGACTTCACCTGCTTGTAAAAGGCGTCAAGTCGGTCGGTGGTGATCGTGTAGCCGACGTGGAAGCAGGGGACCGCCAGGCTGGCGTTCATGTTGCGGACGACGGCCTGCTGCAGGGTGTTGAAAGCCACCGTCTCACCAGCGCGGCCGAAGGCCTGACCCGCAGGCGCGGCCGGGGCGGCAGCGGCGCCGTTGCCGGCCGCCACCGCCATCGCCGGAGCGGTGCCCTCGGCCACCCGCGGCAGGCTCACCGGTTGGCCGGTGGCCTGCTCCACATCCTCGGCCTGGATCCTGCCGTTGGGTCCGCTGCCCCGCACCGAAGCCAGGGCCACCCCCAGCTGGGCGGCCAGTTTGCGGGCCCGGGGGGTGGCCACCACACGGCCGTCGCCGGCGCTGGCAGGCACCGCGACCGGCAACGGAGCAGCGGGGGCCGGAGCCGGTGGGGGCGAGGCCGGGGCTGGGGTGGGCGTGGCTGCAGCAGGAGTGGGGGCGGCCGGAGCGGGTGCCGCCGCAACCGGTGCCGGTGCCGACGCCTTGGCCACCGCGATCTCAGCTTCGGTTTCCACGATCAGACCGATCGTTTCGCCCACCGGAGCCGTGCTTCCCGCCTCCATCAACACGGCCGCCAGGAAGCCCTCCTGGAAGGCCTCCACATCCATGTCGGCCTTGTCGGACTCAACCACAAGCACCGACTCGCCCCGTTCGACCCGCTCACCGGGTTTCTTGAGCCACTCCACGATCTTGCCCTCCGTCATGGTGGAGCTGAGGGCCGGCATGAAGATTTCGTGGGTGGCCAACGGGGGACTGCCTCTTTGATGGGGGGAATTTTAGGCGGCGGAAGGATCAACCCCCCTCAATCGCCTCAATCACCCCGTCCCGCACCAGCACCGACACCTGCAGCTTCTGCACCAGGTTGTCGCCCACCTGGACATCGCAGAAGCTTTCGATCTGCCCCTGCTCCACCACCTGCTCCATCTCCAGTTCCCGCACCTGGCGCTGCTGCTCCAGCACCTGGCGTTTCTGCTCCTCGAACTCGGCCCGCTTGGCCGCCACCTGCTGCTGCACCGAGCCCACCTGCTCCTGCACCCGGGGATCGAGGGGATTGGCGCTCTGGCGACGGATCTCGTCGACCAGCCGTTGTCCCTCCTGCTCCAGCTGGGCCAGTTGCTGGTCGAAGTTGGTGAGGGCATTGCTGAGCTCACGCTCGGCATCTTCCTTCCAGCGCGGCGTGACCACGGCTCTCACCGTGATCGATCGCTTGATGTTCAGGCTGTTGCCGTCGGCCATGGGACTGCAGGTGCAGGGCTCAGGCTGTCAGGCCACGGGCGATCCGGTCAACCATGGGTCAGCTCTCCCCGTAGAGCGCGGCGATGGCGCCCCGGTCCCGGTCGGCGATGCGATCCCGTCGTTGCTTCAGGGTCTGGGTGAGCAGGCCGTTGTCAATGCTGAAGGGCTCCACCAGGGTCACGCCGCCGAGCCGCTCGTCCGGGCGGGACCCCGGGCGGGCCGCCAGCAGGCGATTGCACTCGCGGGCCAGGGCCCGCAGCAGGGCCGGGTCGGGGCTGGCTTCGGAGCCCGAATAGGGCAGGTTGGCCGCGGCGGCGAACGACTGCAGGGCTTCTGCCTTCGGCACCACAAGGGCTCCGAGCTGCTTGCGATCCTGGCCCACCAGCATCACCTGCTCCACCAGCGGCGAGGCCACCAAGGCCTCCTCCAGGGGTCCGGGCTCGATGTTTTCGCCGCTGCTGAGCACGATCGTGTCCTTGGCCCGGCCCGTCAGCACCAGGGTTCCATCGGCCAGCAAAAGGCCCAGATCGCCGGTGTCGAACCAGCCCTCCCCATCCAGCACCTTGGCCGTGGCCTCGGGCTTGTTGTGGTAGCCCGCCATCACCTGGGGGCCTTTCGCCAGCACCAACCCCCGCTCACCGAGGGCCAGTGGGGCCCGGCTGGCGGGGTCCACCACCTTCAGGCCTGTGTCCGGCAGGGGCAGCCCGGCGCTGCCGCGACGGTTGCTCCAGGGTCTGCGGCAGGCGAGGACCGGGCTGGTCTCGGTGAGCCCATAGCCCACCAGCAACTCGATGCCGACCGCCTCGAAGAAGCCATCGACGTGGATGGCCAGGGCACCGCCACCGCTGATGGCCGTGCGCAGCCGACCCCCCACCAACTGGCCGCGCACCTTCGGCCAGAGCAGGGCCCCGGCCGTCGCGTGCAGCGGCCAGATCAGCAGGGCACCCGCCGCAGCCAGGAGCCGATCGGCCGGGGACTCCTGCTTCAAGGTGAGATCAAGGGCCACACGCTGGCGCCGGTGGAAGGCCCGGCTGGCACCCAGGGCCTTGCGCAGCAGGCGCTGTCGGGAGGGCGGCATGGCCGCCAGGGCGTCCTCGAAGCCGGAGAGCAGGGCCTCCCACAACCGCGGCACACTGATCAGGTACTGGGGGCGCACCGTCTGCAGATCGGAGCGCAACTGCTTGAGGGTGGTGTAGGTCTGGCGGCAGCCGCAGCTCAGCAGGAAGTACTCGGCGGTGCGCTCGTAGGCATGCCAGATCGGCAGCACGGAAAGGGCGTGATCACCCGGGCTCGGGGACACCGCCACCCCGAGGGTGCGCAGCTGGTGCAGCAGGTTGGCATGGCTGAGTGGGACTCCCTTGGGCTGGCCCGTGGTGCCGGAGGTGTACAGCAGCGTGGCCAGCCGCTCGGGCCCCCCCGTGGGGGAAGGCGGCACGGGCCTGGAGGCGCCGAGCGCCAGGAAGGCCTCCCAGGTGAGGCAGGGCAGCGCCACAGGGGCCGTGGGGGCCTCCCCCTCCAGCAGCAGCACGAAGCGGAGTCGCTCCAGGGCCGGTCCATCGAGGGCCAGCCGCTCCAGCAGGGCGGCCGACTCCAGCACCAGACCCACGGCACCGGAGTCTTCGAGGATGTAACGCAACTCCTCGGCCGGAGCCGCGCTGCCGCGTACAGCATTGGCGGCGCCGGCCCGCATCAGCCCCTGGTCGGCCACCAACCAGCGGGGACCGTTTTCCGCGAACAGGGCCACCACGTCGCCGCCGGCCACCCCCAGATCGGCAAAGGCCGCCGCGGCCCGGTCGATCGCCTGGCGCAGCTCGTCGAATCGCAATGTTTCCGGATGGCGGCCATGGGGGGCGTCCAACGCCACCTGGGAGCCATACAGGCGCTCCAGTTCAGGCCAGAGGCCCTCGAGTCCCTTGAGCTGGCTCCAGTCGCGGCGGCCGGCAAGGGCAAGGCGGTCCTGGGCGTTGCCGCCCCAGTGAATCTCGGCTCTGGCGTTCATGGGCAGCCGGCGCGGTGCAAAGCAAGATCAGGATTCTCCCAGTCCTTCTTCCGGCCGCGGCGGCCGCAGGGTCAGACCGAAGCGGCGGGCAAAAGCCGCCAGCAGCAGCGGGGCCACCTGCTCCGAGGTAAGGGAAGGTAACCAGTCCGCCAGCTGTCCCACCGGCCGGCCGGCCAGCCCGCAGGGAACGATCGCCCCGAAGCCCTCCAGGGAGCCGTCTACGTTCAGGGCCAGGCCGTGCTGGCTGATCCAGCGCCGGGCCCCCACCCCGATCGCCGCCAGCTTGCGGCCCTCGAGCCAGACTCCGGTGAGTCCCTCGATGCGCTCTCCCTCCAGCCCGAGGCCCTGCAACACGGCCAGCACCACGTCCTCGAGAGCCCGCAGATAGAGGTGCAGGTCCCCGCCATGACGCTGGAGATCGAGCACCGGGTAAAGGACGAGCTGGCCGGGCCCGTGGTGGGTGACCTCTCCCCCCCGATCGATGCGATAGAGGGGCAGGGGCGGCTGGTCCGGGTCAAAGCCCAGGTGAGACAGGCTGGCCCCCCGGCCCAGGGTGTAGCAGGGGGTGTGCTGCAGCAGCAGCACGGCGTCGGGGGTGGAGGGATCGTCGAGTCGACGACGCTGCAGACGGCGCTGCCAGTCCCAGGCCAGCGGAAAGGGCACCGGGGACTGGGCTTCAAAAAGAATTGCGGGAGTGTTGGGGGCCATGCACCTGTGTTCCTAGCCTGGGGGAGCCCCAGAGCCAGAATTCCTCTGGAGGCGAGCACCCGAATGAAACTGCTGATCCACGGCCGCAACCTCGACGTCACACCAGCGATCAGGGAGTACACCGAAGCCAAGCTCAACCGCGCCATCAGTCACTTCGATGGCCTCGTCAAGGAAGCCGATGTGCATCTGTCGGTGGCCCGCAACCCCAGGGTTCCGCAGCAGACAGCCGAAGTCACCGTTTTCGCCAACGGCGTGGTGATCCGGGCCCAGGAACGCAGCGAGAACCTGTACGCCAGCATCGACCTGGTGGCCACCAAGCTGAGCCGTCAGCTGACCCGCTACAAGGACCGCCTCCAGGAGCGCACCCAGGGACCCGTGCACCGCTCAGCCGCCGCGGAAGAGGCCGGAGCGGCCACGCTTCCCAATCCCGGCGACTCCCTGACCGAGGGGCTTGAACCCGCCGTGCCGCATCGGGGCGTGCGCCGCAAGTACTTCGCCATGCCGTCGATGGACCTGGAGGAAGCCCTGCATCAGCTGGATCTGATCGACCACGACTTCTACGTGTTCCGGGATGCGGCCACGGGCCAGATCCAGGTGGTCTACCGACGCAACCACGGTGGCTTCGGCGTCATCCAGGCCCGTGACACCTAAGCGGGAGCAGGAACGGCCCGATCTCGCGCCCCTGATCGATCACGCGCTCCTGGACCCCCACCAAGGCCAGGAGGCGATCTTCCGCTGCTGCGATGAGGCCCGCCATTTCGGCTTCGCCGGCGTGTGCCTGGCCTCGCGTTGGCTACCGCTGGCCCGCGAACGGTTGCCGGTCGAAGGGGCAGTGAAACTGATCGCCGTGGTGGGGTTTCCCTTCGGAGCCATCCCCGCAGCGATCAAACGGGCCGAGGCGGAGTGGGCCGCCGCCGCCGGTGCCGATGAGCTGGACGTGGTGCCGGATTTCGGCGCCCTCGCCGATGGCGACGGCAGCGCCGTGCTCGATGACCTGGCGGCCATCACCGACCTGGGCCTGCCGGTGAAGGTGATCCTGGAGGTGGGCCGCCTCGATCCGGAAGCCCTGGCCCTGCTGGTGGAGATCAGCATCGACGCCGGCGTGCGCTACCTCAAGACCGGCAGCGGCTTCGGTCCTCCGGTGACGACCGACCAGGTAGGCCAGCTGGTGGCTCTGGCCAGGGGCCGGGCCGCGGTCAAGGCCTCCGGCGGCATTGCCGATCTGGAGCAGGCGCTCGCCCTGGTGGCCGCCGGGGCCAGCCGCCTGGGTACGAGCCGAGGCGTGGCCCTGATGCAGGCCCTGCGCGCCGGTGCCTGAACGCCAGCTTGAGGGCCTGGCGCTCACCTGTCGCCCCCTGGGGGAACACGACCGGCTGCTCACCCTGCTCAGCGAGGGCGAAGGTCTGACCCGGCTGGCGGTGCCGGGCGCACGGCGGCCGAAAAGCAGCCTGGCCGCCGCCGTGCCCCTGGCCCACCTGTTTCTCCAGGTGGGCGACCGCAGCGGCCTCGGGCGGGTCAGGCAGCTGCGGATGCTGCGCAATTACAGCGGCCTGGCCCAGCGGCTGGAGACCCTGGCCGCCGCCCAGGCCCTGGCCGAGCTGTGCCTGAAACTCGTGCCCAGTGAGGCGCCTGCCCCGGGGGTGCTCGCCGACCTGCTGCTCCAGCTCGGGCGGCTGGAGGCGGTGGTGACGGATCGCGCCGATCGGGCCGAGGCCCTGGCGGTGGCCGTGCAGGGAAGCGTCCACCTGCTGGCCCTGGGGGGCTTCGCCCTGCCGCTGCAGCATTGCATCCGCAGTGGCGCTCCGCTGCTGCCGCCGATCGGTGACTGGGACTGGCGCTGCAGCCTGCTGCCCAACGAGGGACTGGCGATCGGTGCGATCCCCGGTGCCCGGGTGATGCTCAACCCTTCCGAACTGGCCCTGCTGCAAAGGCTGACGCGCCCTGCTCCCCCACGCCGCCATGACGGGCAGCTGATGGGGCCGGAAGCGGTATGGCTGCACCTTCTGGATCTGGTGGAGTCGTGGTGCGGCGAGCATCTCGGTCAGAGACCGCGAGCCTTCAGACTGCTGCGGACCGCCTGCGATTCGATGCCCTCCCAACCGTCCGAGCCAGCATGAGCCCGAGCGGCAAGACCGAGAGGGGGCTGGCCGGAGTCCTCGCCCTGCCGGGGTTCCGGCGTCTCTGGATCGGCCAGGTGTTCTCCCAGCTGGCGGACAAGTTCTACATCGTGCTGATGGTGTTCCTGATCGCCCAGTACTGGGTGACGGACACCCCCCAGAGCAACGAAGCGCTTGCCGAGGCGGCCGCGGCCTTCCGGATGAGCTTCGAGACCCGGGCCCAGATGATCACCCTGCTGGCCACAGGGATTTACGTGGCGAACACCGTGCCGGCCATGCTTCTGGGCACGGTGGCCGGCGTCTGGGCTGACCGCTGGCCGAAGCGCACCGTGATGGTGGCCTCCAACGGCCTGCGCGCCGGACTGGTGATGCTCGCCCCCCTGTGCCTGCTGCCAGGGCCAATGTGGCTGGGGCTCAGCTGGGGCTACTGGGCCCTGGTGCTGATGACGTTCTTCGAGTCGGTGCTGACCCAGTTTTTCGCCCCGGCCGAGCAGGCGGCGATCCCCCTGCTGGTGAATTACAACCAGCTGCTCGCCGCCAACTCGGTGTATCAGGCCACCAGCATGGCCGCCACCATCGTCGGTTTCGCCCTCGGCGATCCGATCCTGCGCCTGCTGCGCACCCTGCTCGCCCAGGTGGGCATCCCGGGCGGGGAATTCGTGCTGCTGCCGCTCTGCTACGGCGCCGCGGCCGTGGCCATCGCCGGGATCGAGATCCCGGAACCGCCGCGGCTGCCCCGCACCATCTCCGTGTGGGAAGAGATCGGCGAAGGAGTGCAGGTGCTGCGGGAGCGGCCCAAGGTGCGCAGCGCCATGATCCAGCTGGTGCTGCTCTACAGCCTGTTGGCGGCCCTCTATGTACTGGCGATCAGCCTCGCGGCCGAGATCGGCGGGCTCGGTCCCACCCGTTTCGGGGTTTTGCTGGCCATGAGCGGGCTGGGACTGGCCGTCGGGGCCCTGGCCATGGCCCAGCTGGGTGAACGCTTCAGCCGGCGTGCCCTGGCCAGTGCGGGACTGGGGACCATCGCCTGGTGCCTGGTGCTGCTCGGCCAGCTGCGCGGAAATCTGGTCTTCACCCTGCTGCTCTGCGGCCTGCTGGGGGTGGGCGCCGCCCTGCTGGCGATCCCCGCCCAGACCACGATCCAGGAAGACACTCCGGAAAACCAGCGGGGTCGGGTGTTCGGCCTGCAGAACAACCTGATCAACATCGCCCTCAGCCTTCCCCTGGTTTTGGCGGGCACCGTGGTGAGCCGCTACGGGCTGCTGCCGGTGCTGTGGGGGCTGGCGGCCATCGCGGCCGTCGCCGCCCTGAGTGAACGCCCCTGGCGGAACAGCTGAAGGCTGGCCCAACGCTGCTAAATTCGGCTGTTGCGTAAGGCCATACAGGTGATGCACATTGCCTGGTTGGGCAAGAAATCCCCGTTCTGCGGCAACGTCACCTACGGCTTGAGCACCACCGAAGCCCTCCGGCAGCGAGGCCATTCGGTGAGCTTCATCCACTTCGACACGCCCACTCCCTCCCTGGGCAGGCCGGAAGCGGGGGCGGGTGAGCCCACCGTGCTCGGGCGGCCAGACGACAACCCTGAGGTGGCCCTCCCCTACCTCGTGAAGTCGCAGGTGTACACGATCCCCTCCCCAGGGGCCCAGCGGGAGTTGCGGGAGTCCCTGGAGCGGCAGCGGCCCGATCTGGTGCACGCCAGCCTCACCCTCTCCCCCCTCGACTTCCGGTTGCCCGACCTCTGTCAGCAGCTGGGGCTCCCCTTGGTGGCCACCTTCCATCCCCCGTTCGACGCCGGGCTGCGCAACCTGACGGCGGGCACCCAGCAGCTGACCTACCAGCTTTACGCGCCCTCCCTGGCGAAATTTGATCGGGTGATCGTGTTCTCCGAGCTGCAGGCGGAGGTGCTGGTGCGCCTGGGGGTGCGTCGGGAGCGGCTGGCGGTGATCCCCAACGGTGTGGACACCGACGCCTGGACGCCGGCCGCCCCAGCCAGCGAACCCGAACTGGCCCAACTGCGGCTGAGGGTGGGCGGCCGGCGCGTGTTCCTGTACATGGGCCGGGTGGCCACAGAAAAAAATGTCGAGGCCCTGCTGAAGGCCTGGCGGCTCGTGCGTCCCGAGGGTTGTGTGCTCGTCATCGTGGGGGATGGCCCCCTGCGCTCCTCCCTCCAGAGCGGCACCGAAGCCGACGTGATCTGGTGGGGCTACGAGGCCAGCCGAGCCCGGCGGGTGGCCCTGCTGCAACTGGCTGAGGTCTTTCTGCTGCCATCGCTGGTGGAGGGCCTCTCCCTGGCCCTGCTCGAGGCCATGGCCTGCGGCACCGCCTGCGTGGCCACCGATGCTGGGGCCGATGGAGAAGTGCTGGAGGGTGGTGCGGGGATCGTGATCAGCACCCAGGGCGTCACCACCCAGTTGCGCACCCTGCTGCCGGTGCTGCGGGACCAGCCGGTCCTGACGGCCGAACTGGGACGACGGGCCCGCAACAGAGCCTTGGAGCGCTACACCCTGACAGGCAACATCGACGCTCTCGAGAAGCTCTACCAGGAGCTCTGTCCCCAACCAGTGGCCGCATGATCTGGCCTTACTCAGCCACTTTTAAGCCCTGCCGATTGGCTCAGATCGGGTCAAAATGAAGCACGGTTCCAAGCTCCATGCACTCACCTCTCCCCCTTCGGGAACGGTCCTCACAGCGGGCGATCGTCCCCACCGCCACCCAGGTCATGACCTGCCCTGAAAGACCCACGGTTTCGATCGTGGACGATGACCCCAACATCCGGGCCATGGTGGCCGAGGAGCTGGTGGACTCCGGCTGCGAGGTCCTTTCCCTTGCGAACGGCCTGGCCCTTGAGAAGGTGCTGGGTGAAGGGGGGATCGACCTCGTCATTCTCGACGTGCAGATGCCCGATTGCGACGGCATTGAATGCCTGCGTGACCTGCGCGCCCACGGTTTCACTGTGCCGGTGGTCATTTTCACCTCCCTGAACGACCCCGAACGGCGCCGGCAGGCCCAGGAGGCCGGCGCCGACGACTACGTGCTAAAGCACGAACTTCTCGACAGGCTGCCCGACCTGCTGGAGCGGCTCCTGCCCAAAAGGACCGAGAACCGCCACCTTTGACAACCCAGCCACCCATGGCCCCCCAGGCTGGAACACCTCCCCATGGCTGGCGTCAACGCCTGTTCGGCAGCCTGCTTGGCCAGCTGAGGCTGGCGGCCTTCACAACGGTCTTCCTGGGATTCACCGCCGCCTCCGCCTTCACCGTGCTGATCAATCAGCAGTGTCTGCTGCGTCAGCAGCAGGCGGGGCAGCGGCAGGCCGCGACCACCCTGACCGCCTGGCTCGATCAGATCGGCAGCGATCCATCCCTGGCCAACACCGACCAACTGCGCCAGGAACTGAATCGTCGCAGTGTCACAGAGCGTCTGTTCTGGGTGGAGCGAAGTGATGGTTCCCTGCTGCTGCCGGCGGCGGCGTCCAGCGAGGCGACGGCCTCGCCCCGCCTCGTTGAACTGTCCATGGCGTCCTACCAGGACTCCTGGTCCCGGCAGTCCTTCACCCCCCTGCTGGTCGGCACGAATCACCGGCTGGTGAAGGACCTGGAGGGCAACAGTTATCTGACCCACCCCCTGCATCGCTCCGCCGACGGCAGCCAGCTCTGGGTGGCCGAAGACGTCAGCACCAACATCGCCACCTTCCGCACCATCCTGCTGGCTGTGGCCGGGGTCTGGATCCTGTGCCTGGTGCTGACGTCGGTGGCGATCTCGATCCTGACGCGCCGCATCCTCCAGCCCCTGCAGGATCTGCATCGCATGGCGGCCGGGGTCACCTCCGAAAGCCTGGCCAGCAGCCACCTCAAGCTGGATCAGGCCCCCCTCGAGGTGGAGGAACTGGCTGGTTCCTTCAATGACCTTCTGGATCGTCTGGCTCTGGCCTGGAGCCAGCAGCGTCATTTTGTGGGGCTGGTCTCCCACGAGCTGCGCAACCCGCTGATGATCATCGGTGGCTACCTGCGCCGGCTGCAGCGCCGCGGCCAGAACCTGGATCCGGAGCAGATGCGGGCCCTGGCCACCACCGAGGCCGAGACCCACCGGATCACCCGCATGCTCAACGACCTGCTGGACCTCTCCCGCAGCGAATCCGGCCAGTTGCAGATGGTCCTGGCTCCGGTGGCGGTGGATGAAGTGCTCACCACCGCCTGCGACCTCGCCCGCAGCCAGCTCTCAAGGCCCCTGCTGCTCACCCTGCCCAAGGAGGCCGCCGAGGGGCCGATCAAGGCCGTGGCGGAAACCGATCGCCTGCAGCAGGTGCTTCTCAACCTGATCGAGAACGCCGACAAGTATTCGCCACCGGGCCGACCGATCTGCCTCGACCTGTCCCAGGACGCGGGGAAGTTGTGCATCAGCGTCCAGGACCAGGGCATCGGCATTTCCCCGGAGGACATCCCCAAGGTGTTCGATCGCTTCCACCGCGGTCGCAATGCCATCGAGCACGAGCGGGGCTCGGGCCTCGGCCTGTCGGTGGTGAAGCTGCTGGTGGAGGCGATGGGGGGCTCCATCAACGTCGAAAGCGAAATCGCTGTCGGCAGCCGCTTTCACATCCACCTGCCGGCGGCCTAGTAACGCTCCGGCCGGGGCGCCTGCCAGTCGGAAGCGAAGCCGTTCCGCCGCAGCTCCGCGACAGAAGCCTCAAGGCGACGGCGGTCGAGGCGCCAGAGCCGGTACACCCCGGCACGGTCAATCTCGGTGGCGCCCAGGTGGCGCCAGAAGGGAGCGCGAGCGGTGGTCTGGTCGATGACCACCAGCACGGTGGGCTGGGCGTCCGGGGTGCTGGGCTGCTGGCCCGCCCGGCGCTCCAGGCGCAGCCTCTCCGCCAGGTTGATGGGACCCTCCACGCCGATGCCCTCGTAGATCACCACCCGCCGTCCGTAATAGTGCAGCGAGGGCTTGAGGACGCCCACCATCGCCACGGACTCCCCGGGACGGCCCTCGCGGTGCAGCGCCGCCGCCATCTGGCGCACGGGCCCGCCCCGCAGGCGATCACCCACGCTCCACAACGGAATCAGGGCGGTGGGGACGAACAGCACCAGCGGCAGCTGCAGGGCCAGCAAGCGCAGGGGGGGGCGACGGCGGCGGAAGATCCAGCCCAGCAGGCCCGCCAACAACCAGAAGGCGGCCACCAAGGGGATGAACGGGCTGCCGTCGAGCGTCGCCGCCAGGGTGGGCATTTCCGGATCGTTGATCAGGGGCAGCCACAGGGGAGCCAGCAGGAACGCCACTCCCAGGCCCGTCACCAGCAACAGGCTCAGGTCCCAGGCCCAGCGCTCCCAGGGCCGGCCACCTCCACCGCCGCCAGCACCGGCCCAGGCCGTCTGGGCCGCCAGGGCGATCAGCAGGGCGGCGGCGGGCGTGGCAGGCAGCCAGTAGCTCGGCAGCTTGGTGGCGGCGGCGGTGAAGAACAGCAGCACCGCCAGGAGCCAGCAGGCGGCAAAGCGGGCCAGGGAGGCGGCGGGCGGCTGTGGCCGCGTGGGGCACCAGGACAGGCGCAGCGGGCCGATGGCCCGGGCCAGGCCCAGCAGCAGCAGCGGGGTCACCGGCAGGCTGGCCACCACCATCACCGGCAGAAAGAACCACCACGGCTGCAGGTGGTGGTTGACCACCTCGGTGAAGCGCTGCAGGTTGTGATAGCCGAAGAAGCTCTCCCAGAAGGGTCGGCCTTCGCTGTGGAGCGCCAGGAGATACCAGGGCAGGGCCACCAGGGCGGTGAGCATCAGGCCCCGCAGGGGGCGCAGCCGGCGCCAGAGCCCACCGAGATCGGCCTGGAGCCAGCCGAACAGCAGCAGGGTGATCCCCAGCAACACCACCGCCACCGGCCCCTTGGCCAGCACGGCCAGCCCCAGCACGGGCCACGGCAGCCACCAGCGCCGCGCCGGGTCGGCATAGGCCTGCCAGCAGAGCAGCAGGGAGAGGGCCACCAGGCCACTGAACAGGGAATCACTCACGGCCGTGCGGCCCCAGGCCAGCATCAGGGGCGAGAGGCCGAAGGCCAGGGCAGCGGTGACGGCCGTCAGCCCGGGGCGCAGGGCCGAGGGCCCTGGCCCCTGGGGGGAGAGGGGCGGGGCAGCGAAGGGTGGCTGGGGCCAGCGCAGCAGTGTGTCGGCCAGGGCCAGCATCACCCCGATGGCGGCCAGGGCGGAGGGGAACCGGGCGGCCCAGGTGCCCAGCGGATTCCACTGCTCCTGGCCGGGCAGGGCGTAGACGAGCCCCATCAGCCAGTAGACCAGCGGAGGCTTGTCGTAGCGAGGCAGTCCGTTGACCCGGGGGATCAGCCAGTCGCCCGTTTCCGCCATGGCCCGCGCCGAGGCCGCGAACAGCGGCGGCGTTTCATCCACCAGACCCGTGCTGCCCAGCTGCCAGGCATAAAGGGCCAGGCCCAGCAGCAAGGTGATCAGCAGCAAGCGGCGGCGCTGGGGGCTGGGCAGGGCGGTCAAACCGGCTGGGCGAACCGCAGGGAACCTATCGCTCCCCACCGTCCTGGTCCTGTGTCCCCCCTCAGGTCATCAGGCGGTCCACGAGCTCCAGCTGCTGGGGAAGGCAGACCCGGGCCAGATCGAACCGCTCCACCACAGTCTGGCGGGCTGCCTGCCTAAGCCCCGCGTGGGGCGAAGGATCGGCGAGCACCGACGCAACCCGCTGGGCCAAGGCCTGGTGATCGAAGAAATCCACCAGCAGACCATTGCAGCCATCGACGATCACGTCCTGCACCGGGGGCGTGGCCGAGCCGATCACCAGGGCACCGCAGCTCATCGCCTCCAGCAGGCTCCAACTGAGCACGAAGGGAACGGTGAGATAGACGTGGCAGGCGGTGACGCGGAACAGCTCGTGCAGCACCGGGTGGGGCACGCGGCCGACGAAATGGACCCGGCGCCGATCCAGGTCGTCGCCCAGCTCCCGCAGCATCGCCTCCTTCCAGCTGCCGCCGCCGGGGGGCGCCGCGCCGTAGCTCACCCCTTCCCCACCCACGATCACCACCTGGGCCCTGGGCCGCAGCCGCTGCAGCAGGGGAAGCATGCGCATGAAGGTGTGGAAGCCGCGGTAGGGCTCCAGGTTCCTGGCCACGAAACTCACCACTTCGTCCCCGGGGGCGAAGCTCAGGCCGGCGCGCTGCAACTGGAGGCGGGCGTGACCCTGCGGGGCGATCGCCGCGGTGTCGATACCCTCATGGATCACGCTCAGCCTGTGGCGGTAGGGGGCCGGCACGGTGCTGGCCTGCCATGGGGTCGGGGCCAGCCCCCAGTCCAGGTCCTGAAGGGCCAGCAGCTGGGGGGCCCGACGCAGGCGCAGCCGGGCCCGCAGCCGCCAGTCGGCGTCGGCAAACTCCGGGTCGAATCCCACGTCACCCCCCTGCAGCTGGTAGATGAATTCCACCTGGTGCAGGACCGGGACGTCCGGCAACAGGTCCTTCACCACCAGCAATTCGCCCCAACCCGGATGGCCGATGACCAGATCGGGGCGCAGGCCTTCCTGCAGCAGGGGCTCCAGACAACGGGCGACCGCCTCGGCCCTCAGCACCTTGGCCTGAAAATCAGCCGCCCAGGGGTGGCAAGAGGGCACCCCACCGGCCGGCAGCGGGTCGTAGCGATGCAGCGGGGTGCCAGGCAGGGGCTGGCTGGTGGGGCCACCGATCGCCAACACCCGATCGCCGCGGCGCTGCAGGGCCGGCGCCAGGTGGCGGTACTGGCCGGGGAAGTTCTGGTGGACAAACAGCAGCGTGCGGGTCACGGCGCGGCCGGCTCCGTCCTGCCGCTGGCCTGCCAGAGCCGGCCGCGCTGGTTGATCAGCAGCACCGAGATCAGGGCGAGCACGGCGCCCAGCCATTGCAGGGGCCCCAGCCGTTCCTCGAGCAGCAGCACGCCGCAGAGCACCGCGAACACCGGCGTCAGGAACGTGAGGGCCGTGAAACCGGTGAGATCACCGCTGCTGGCGAACCAGAAGAACAGTCCGTAAGCCAGGGCACTGCCGAGCAGCGCCGCATAGGCCATCAGACCCCACTGGCCCAGGCTCCAATGGGGCCAGAAGGGCACGGCCTCCGGCCGCAGCAGGGACTCGCCGCCGGCCACCAGCACCAGGGGCACGCCCCCAAGCAACATGTGCCAGCCGGTGATGGCGACCGGGTCGCTGCGGCGGGTGGCGTAGCGGCAGAGCACGGTGCCCACGGCCATCGCCGCCGCCGCCGCCAGCATCCAGGCCTCGCCATGGCTCCAGGCCTGCCCCTGGAGGGCAGGAGGGCCCTGCAGCCACCAGTGGCGCAGCACCTCCCCCGGCAGTCCCAGGCAGAGGATGCCCAGCAGGCCGATCAACAGGCCCAGCCAGCCGACCGGATTGATCGCTTCCCCGAACAGCGTGCGGGCCAGCAGGGCCACCAGCAGGGGCTGGGAATCGATCAGCACCGAGCCGAGGCCGGCCCCGGTCTGACCCAGCCCCCGGGCCAGCAGCCCCTGGAACAGGCTGCCGTCGATGGCGGCGAACAGCAGCAGCCAGGGCCAATCCACAGGGTCAATGCGCCAGGAGCGCCCCAGGACGCGGGCCGCCAGCAGCAGCACCACCCCGGCGGGCAGCAGCCGCAGGCTGGCCAGCATCGCCGGGGACGCCCCCACCAACAACGGCTTCATCGCCGCCATCGCGGTGCCCCAGAGGGCGAAGGGCAGAAGCATCAACACCCAGCGCAGGGTCCGGGGCATGGGGCGTGCGGCCTGGGTCGGAGGTGGAGGGGTGAACGGCGTGGCAGCGGGCCCATCAAGGGCTTCTTTTTAAGATCCAGCCACAACGCCTTTCCACAATGCCCTGGCCCTGGCGCCGCAAGTCCCGTCGAACAATGGCGCGCATCGCCATCGAAGGGCCGATCGCCGGGGGTACCCGCGTCCG
Organism: Cyanobium sp. Aljojuca 7A6; assembly: GCF_024346455.1. Taxonomy (GTDB): domain Bacteria; phylum Cyanobacteriota; class Cyanobacteriia; order PCC-6307; family Cyanobiaceae; genus Cyanobium. The sequence continues at coordinate 92,084 of NZ_JAGQCY010000004.1, read as the reverse complement.
GGTGCTGAAGGCCATCGAGCAGGTGCAGCAACGGGAGTGCCCCGCGCTGCTGCTGCGCATCGACAGCCCCGGCGGCACCGTCGGCGACAGCCAGGAGATCCATGCGGCCCTGCTGCGCCTGAGGGAGAAGGGCTGCCGGGTGGTGGCCAGCTTCGGCAACATCTCCGCTTCCGGCGGGGTCTATGTGGGGGTGGCGGCGGAGAAGATCGTCGCCAATCCCGGCACCATCACCGGTTCGATCGGTGTGATCCTGCGGGGCAACGACCTGTCCCGCCTGCTGAAACGGATCGGCATCCGCTTCGAAACCGTCAAGAGCGGCCTTTACAAGGACATCCTTTCGCCCGACCGTGCCCTCTCCGAAGCGGAACGGCAGCTGCTGCAGGAGCTGATCGATTCCAGCTACGGCCAGTTCGTCGCCGCGGTCGCCACGGGGCGGGGCCTGGAAGAGGCTGCTGTGCGCGCCTTCGCCGACGGGCGGGTGTTCAGTGGCGCCCAGGCCTTGCCCCTGGGCCTGGTGGACGTCCTGGGTGACGAGGAGAGCGCCCGCCTGTTGGCGGCGGAGCTGGCGGGGCTGGATCCGGAGAAAACCCGCACCGTCAGCTTCGGCAAACCGCCCAGAAAGCTGCTCGGCCTGCTGCCGGGAGCCACACTGCTGCAGCAGCTGTCCCAGTCCCTGAGCCTGGAGCTGGCCTGGACTGGCCAGCCCCTCTGGCTCCATCGCCCCTGACGTCATGAAGCCTGGTCTCGAGCTGAGGGCCCTGCGGGGAGCCACCACCGCCAGCGCCAACAGCGGCGAAGCGATCGCAGAGGCCGTGGCCGAATTGATCGACGCCTTGCTGCAACGCAACGGCCTGGTGGGAGATCGGGTGCTCTCGGTGACGTTCTCCGTCACGGCCGACCTGGACGCCTGCTTCCCGGCCGCCATCGCGAGGCGCCGGGCCGACTGGGGCCGGGTGGCCCTGCTCGACTGCCAGCAGATGGCGGTGGCCGGCGACCTGCCCCACTGCATCCGCCTCCTGGCCCATGCCTGGATGGAGGGCAACCGGGAAGTGGTGCATCCCTACCTGCGAGACGCCGCCCGGCTGAGGCCCGATCGGGCTGATCCGGACCACCCCCCGGCCCCAGCCAGCTCCCCCGCCGACCACTGAACTCGCGCCAGGCGCACGGGCGTGTTGAGACTTTCACAATCACGTTTCTTCCAGCCATGCCTTTCATCCCGCGCCAGCGGTCCCATGCCCTGGGCCTGATCGGCCGTCTGGGCACCGCCGGCCTTGGAGCGCTGGCCGTGGCCACGGCCAGCGTCCTCTCCCCTGTCGCCACCCCACCTTCCCTCGCCCAGGGCACGCCCGGGCTGATGGAATTCCGCTGGGAGAACAACAGGGATTACCGCAAGCTTTATTTCTTCACGACCGACACCACCCGCATGCAGCGGGCGGAGTACTACCTGATGCTGCGGCCGAAGGACCGCAAGACCGCGATTCTGAAGTTGAGCATCAGCGTTCCCACCCACTTCGACACCACGATCGATCCCAAGCAGGTCAAGCTCTGCAGGATGAGTGAAGGGGGAATGCTGAAGAGAACCCGCTGCCTGGAAACGATCCCGGCCACGATCGAAGTGTCGGCCAATGGCAAATCCATCGACATTTTCCCTGAAACCCCTGTCTCCGACAAGGACACCATTGGCGTCTACATGAACGTGTTCAACCCGTTCAACGCCGGCATGTATCAGTTCAACGCCCTGGCCCAGGCCCCTGGCGACATCCCCGTCTCGGGCTACCTGGGCAGCTGGCTGATCCAGATCGTCCCCAACAACACCAACTGATAGGGTGACCCACTGAGCAAGCAGCAGCATGACGAAGCGCACACTGGAAGGAACAAGCCGCAAACGCAAGCGGGTCTCCGGGTTTCGGGTGCGGATGCGCACCCATACGGGTCGTCGCGTCATCCGCACCCGCCGTCGCCGGGGTCGGGCCCGCCTGGCGGTCTGAGGCCGAGCGGGAGGGGTTGTGGCCCTGCCCCAGCAGCATCGGCTCAGGGGCCGACGGGTTTTTGATCGCCTTTATCGCCAGGGTCGCCGTTTCCAGGGTCCGGCCCTGCTTCTGCGCATCCTTGCCGCGGATCAGTCCCTGCTTCCTCCCGGCACACCTCCATGCCCCAGCCCCTGGCGCTGCGGCATCGTTGTCAGCAGCAAGGTCAGCAAGCTGGCGGTTCGCCGCAACCGCCTGCGGCGTCTGTTCCACGATCAGTTGCTGCGCCACCCCCCGACGCCAGCCAGCCCCCTCTGGCTGCTGATCACGCTCAAGCCCGGCTGCCTCGAGCGCGGTGAGGCCCAGCTGCTGGGAGAATGCACCCATCTGCTGCGCCAGGCAGGATTGCTCCTTGACCCCGGAGGACAGGGTGGAGAACAAACTTGAGATCAATGAAACGGTCTTCTACGAGGGGGGACCGGCCAAGGGCGATCTGGTCATCAACCTGCTGTTCGGCCTCACCCTGATCGGCATCCCCTTCGCCGTTGGGGCGATCGTGCGGGCCCTGTGGCTACGGTTCCGCATCACCAGCCGGCGCATCAGCGTCAGCGGCGGCTGGCTCGGCCGCGACCGCACCCAGGTGGTTTACAGCCAGATCCGCGAGGTGCGCTCCGTCCCGCGGGGCTTCGGCGCCTGGGGCGACATGGTGCTGGTGCTCAGCGACGGCGCCAAGCTCGAAATGCGGGCGGTGCCCCGCTTCCGCGAACTCGAGACCTACATCGAGGAACGCCGCGACAGCCGCAGCAAAGCCAGCCCCCGGTCGCCCGGAGCCACCGGTCCTGCCGGCTTCGCGCCCCCGGCCCGGGAAAGCGCCTGACCACCTGACCCCCATCTGGTCTCCCCGGTCGGGCACACTGGCAGCCGAGATTCCCCACCCCAGCGCACCCCTGCCGTGATCGGCTACATCTCCGACAACCTGCTGCTCCCGATCCTTGATTTCTTCTACGGATTGGTTCCCAGCTATGGGCTCGCGATCGTGGCCCTCACCGTGGTCATCCGCCTGGCCCTGTTCCCGCTGAGCGCCGGCTCGATCCGCAGCGCCCGGCGCATGCGCATTGCCCAGCCGGTGATGCAGCAGCGCCAGGCGGAGATCAAGGCCAAGTACGCCAACAATCCGCAGAAGCAGCAGGAGGAACTGGGCGGCCTGATGAAGGAGTTCGGCAGCCCCCTGTCGGGTTGTCTGCCCCTGCTGGTGCAGATGCCGATCCTCTTCGCCCTGTTCGCCACCCTGCGGGGATCGCCGTTCGCGGATGTCCCTTACCCGATCAACCTCAAGGTGCTGCCGGCCGAGGAGATCGCAGCAGTGGAAACCAAGCCCTTCAACAGCGCCAGCCACTCCATCTTCATCAGCGAAACCGAGCACGTTCCCGTGATCGCCAGCCTCGAGGGCGGCACCAAGCTCGGCGTGGGTGACAGCACCACGGTGGAACTGCACGGCAAGGACGGCACCAGCTTCAGCTCCCTGCTGGGCACGGTCGAGCACGGCGAGAGCTTCACCCCCAGCTGGGTGGTGACCAAGGGCGAGGGTGTGGTGAAGGTGGATGACCAGGGCAAGATCACGGCCCTGACCACCGGCGACGCCACCGTTGAGGCGCGTATCCCCGGCCTGGCCGCCCGCAGCGGTTTCCTGTTCATCAAGGCCCTGGGCCAGGTGGGCTTCTACACCGATGGGGCGATCAACTGGGACATCGCCATCCTGGTGGGGGCCTTCGGTGCCTCCCTGTTCGCGTCCCAGCTGCTCTCAGGCATGGGCATGCCCGCCAATCCCCAGCAGGCCACCGCCAACAAGATCACGCCGGTGATGATCACGGCGATGTTCCTGTTCTTTCCGCTCCCCGCCGGGGTGCTGCTCTACATGGTGGTGGCCAACGTGTTCCAGGGGGTCCAGACCTTCCTGCTCACCCGAGAGGCCCTGCCCGACAACCTGCAGGCGATCCTCGACAAGCAACTCGCCCAACAGCCGGCCACAGCCACGGCCGGCGCAGGTGGCGGCGGCCGGTTGCCCTTTGAGCCCAAGGCCAAGAAATGATTCCCCGGCTGCAGCCACTGCCCCTGCAGGAGTTGCGGCTGCTCAGCGACGGTCGCACCTGGACGGTCGACCAGCCCATCGCGGGGCTGGCCAGCCTCACCCCGGTGCGGGGCCAGATGCGGGCCATTCACCACGGCACGGTGCTCGCGGTGGAGGGCACGGCCGAAACAATCATCACCCTCTGTTGCGACCGTTGCCTGCAGTCCTATAACCACGTCCTTGCAGCCAAGGCCCGCGAGCTGCTGGAAATCGGCGTGGCGGGCCCCCAGGAGGAAGAGGTGGTGTTCGCAGCCGAGGATCCGGTGGAATGCCTGGATCCCGGCAGCAACTTCGATCCGGAGCGCTGGCTGTTCGAACAGCTCACGCTGCAGTTGCCCCTGGTGAACCGCTGCGGTGCGGACTGTCCAGGCCCACCGCTCTCCCAGGGCGACGCCAACGGGGATGGAGCCGGTGATCCCCGCTGGGCGGCCCTCCGCTCCCTGCGCTGAGCCATGGTCCATGACCTGGCCGATCAGCTGGATCTTCTGATCCGCTCCCGCACGCCGATCCTCTGGATCCGCAGCCTGGAGGAGGAGCGGGTGGAGGGGCTGCTGGAGCGGGCCGCCGAGCGCCTTGGGGGCCGCACCCTGCTGCGCTGGGACTTCATCGGCGGGATGGCCGGGGCCCCCAACCTGCAGGGCCAGGCGGTGCGCCAGCCGATGGCGGCCCTCAGTGGCCTGGACGGGCTCCCCGCCGAACAGGGGGCAATCCTGCTGCTGAAGGACTTCCATCGCTACGCCGATGATCCCGGCGTCTGCCGGCGGCTGCGCAACCTCGCCGTGAGCCTGCGGCAGGTGCCCCACACCCTGGTGATCAGCGCCCCTGAGTGGCAGATGCCGCGGGAGCTGGAAGACAGCGTTACCCTGCTGGAACTGCCCCTGCCGGAGGCCCGCGAGATCGGCCGGCTGCTGCGGGCGATCGCCGAGGCCAGCGGCCAGCCCCTGACGCCCAGTGTCCTGGAGCAACTCACGGCCGCCTGCCACGGGCTGAGCGAACAGCGGGTGCGCCAGCTGGCCGCCAGGGCCCTGGCCCAACGGGGCCAGCTGGGGATCGAAGACCTGACGGAGGTGCTGGAGGAGAAGCGCCAGGCCATCGCCCGCAGCGAGCTGCTGGAGTACTGCCCCACCGAAGCCACCCCCGCCGACATCGGCGGCCTGGACACCCTCAAACACTGGCTGGAGCAACGCCACCGGGCCTTCAGCGAGGAGGCCCAGCGCTACGGCCTGCCCCTGCCCAGGGGGGTGCTGCTGATCGGTCCCCAGGGCACGGGTAAATCGCTCACCGCCAAGGCGATCGCCCACAGCTGGGCCATGCCGTTGCTGCGTCTCGATGTGGGGCGCCTGTTCGCGGGCCTGGTGGGAGCCAGCGAAGCGCGCACCCGGGAGATGATCCAGCGGGCCGAGGCCATGGCCCCCTGCGTGCTCTGGATCGATGAGATCGACAAGGGCTTCGGCGGCGGCGGCGACGGCCGCAGCGACGGCGGCACCAGCCAACGGGTGCTGGCCAGCCTGCTCACCTGGATGGCGGAGAAGAGCAGCGCCGTGTTCGTGGTGGCCACCGCCAATGCGGTGGAACGGCTGCCGGCGGAACTGCTGCGCAAGGGCCGCTTCGACGAGATCTTCCTGCTGGAACTGCCCGATGCCGAAGAGCGCCGGGCCATCCTGGATCTGCAGCTGCGGCGGCGGCGGCCGGCCCACACGATTCCGCTGGACGTGCTGGTGGACCGCACCGCCGACTTCTCCGGCGCCGAGCTGGAGCAGACCGTGATCGAGGCCATGCACCTGGCCTTCGGCGAGGGCCGCGAGCTGGGGGAGGCCGATCTGATCGCTGCCGCCAGCCAGGTGGTGCCCCTGTCGCGCACGGCCCGGGAGCAACTGGAGGCCCTGCGCAGCTGGGCCAGCAGTGGCCGCGCCCGGCCGGCTTCCGGGGCCGGGCGGCTTCCATAAGGCAAATCGGCACGAAAGTGGAAGACTTTCATTGCATCCATGCGGCCCGATGTAACGGCTTCATGAAGAACAACCACGCCTGGTAACAGGTTGGCCGCGGTGAGGGTGACGCAAGAGACATTGCCCGTAGCGTCTGGCGAACATCCCTGAAATCGCCGCCGTGACCCCGAGCCCCAGCCCCCGCACCGGCAGCGAACTCACCTCCCAGCTCGCCGTGGCCAGCCTCGGGGCCGGCGTGATCACCACCCTGGCGGTGGCCCAGGGCCAGAGCCCCCTCACAGCCCTTGGTATCACACTGTTCTCGGCCGTGGCGGCCGTGGTGGTGGGCCAGGTGATCTCGAGCAACTGAGGACGAAAATCAAAAGTTGTTCAGGATTGACTCCTGTCCACTGATTCTTTCTGTGCTGAGTGATTCAGCACGGAGAAGTTAATCATGGGCTGATGTGACACCGAACGGTTCACAGGATCGCTTGGGCGATTCATCCGTCGGTCATTGACTTTGCTTGGAGTAGGAGCCGTGTGAGGCCGCGACTGGATCCGTTAGGGCTCCAGCAGGAGGCGTCCACTGCCATGCTTCAGCGGCGCTCCCACCCCTGCCCTTGCCCGCCGAGCCCCCCATCCCCCTGCGGGAGCTGATGCCCGCCCTGGCCAACAAGACGTACTTCAACTACGGCGGTCAGGGCCCCCTGCCCTCACCATCGCTGGCGGCGATCAGCGAGGCCTTCACCACCATCCAGGAGCTGGGCCCGTTCAGCGACGACGTCTGGCCCTATGTGAATCGCACCATCTCAGGGCTGCGGCAGCGGCTGGCGACCTGGTTTGGCGTCGATGCGGAGCGGGTGGCCTTCACCGAGAACGTCACCTCGGGGTGTGTGCTGCCCCTCTGGGGCCTGCCCTGGCAGGCGGGCGACGAACTCTTGGTGAGCGATGCCGAGCACTACGGGGTGGTGGCCGCCCTCGAGGAGCTGGCCCGGCGCCACCAGCTGCGGATCACCTCCCTGGCAGTGGCCGATCTGACCGGTGGGGCCGGGGACACGGCAGCGGCCGTGGGCCGACGGCTGGAGGCGGCCCTCAGCCCCCGCACCCGCCTGGTGGTGCTCTCCCACCTGCTCTGGAACACCGGCCAGACGATGCCGATCGCGGCGGTGGCGGCCCAGCTGGCCGGCCATCCCCGCCATCCCTGGCTGCTGGTGGATGCGGCCCAGTCCCTGGGCAGCCTGCCGGTGGCCGCAGCGGCTTCTGCTGCCGACATCTATGCCTGCACCGGCCATAAGTGGTGCTGCGGTCCGGAAGGGCTCGGCGCCGTGGCCCTCTCCGAGCGCCTGCTGGCAGAGAGCAGCCCCACCCTGATCGGCTGGCGCAGTCTGGAGCACGACGGGCCCGGTGCCGGGGGCTACCACCGCGATGCCCGTCGTTTCGAGGTGGCCACCTCCTGCACGCCCCTGCTCGCAGGGCTGGACCAATCACTGCAGCTGCTGGAGGCCGAAGGGGAGGCCGAGACACGGCTAGCAGCGATCCGGGAGCGCAGTGTCCAGTTGTGGGAAGGCCTGCAACGGCTTGCTGGGGTCCGCACCCTGTTGAAGGTGCCCCCGCCGGCGGGCCTGGTGAGCTTCACCTTGGCAGGCCCCACGGGAGAGCCCCTCGATCCGGGGGCCATCGTCAAGCGACTGGGGGATCGGGGCATCTGGTTGCGCACCCTGGAATCCCCCGCCTGCATGCGGGCCTGCACCCACCTGGTCAGCACCGCTGACGAGGTGGAGCGGCTGCTGGCTCAGCTGGCTCAGCTTTCGGTGGGCTGAAAGAAGGCCTTGTAGAACCAGCCGGCCAGCAGGGCACCAACGATCGGGGCCAGCCAGAACAGCCACAGCTGGCCGATGGCCTCGCCACCCACCCACAGGGCCACGCCGGTGCTGCGGGCCGGGTTCACCGAGGTGTTGGTGACAGGGATGCTGATCAGGTGAATCAGGGTGAGGGACAGGCCGATCGGCACACCGGCGATGGCGCCGAGCTCCTGTTTGTGAGTGGCTCCCAGGATCACCAGCAGGAAGATGAAGGTGAGGATCACCTCGATCACCAGGGCCGCCAGCAGGCTGTAGCCGCCGGGGGAGTGGGCACCGAAGCCATTGGTGGCCAAGGGGTTGGAGCCCACCAGCTCAAACCCGGGACGGCCGCTGGCCACCAGCTTGATCACGCCGCCGGCGATCACGCCGCCGAGCACCTGGGCCACGATGTAAGGCAGCAGGCCGGAACCCGGGAACTTGCCACCGGCCCAGAGGCCGAAGCTCACCGCCGGGTTGATGTGGCAACCGGAGACATGGCCGATGGCATAGACAGCCGTCAGCAGGGTCAGGCCGAAGGCCAGGGAGACGCCCAGGAAACCCAGGCCCAGCGGATTGGCGGCGGCGTTGTCATAGGGGAAGACGGCCGCCAGGACGGCGCTGCCGCAGCCGCCCAGCACCAGCCAGAACGTACCGATCAGTTCCGCCAGGAACTTCTTCGGCATGGGAGTGGACGCGGCCATATACATCGGTGGATTGCATCGGTAAGTTACACCCGAACGGAACCGCACCAAGCGGATCGTGTTCATCACAAGGCAAAAACACCTCAGCCGGCGGCGCTTGCCATCAAGGCCCTGGCGGCCTCCTCCCGATCATCGAAATGCACCTTGGTGGTGCCGAGGATCTGGTAGTCCTCGTGGCCCTTGCCGGCGATCAACACCAGATCCTGCGGCGTCGCGGCGGCGATGGCGGCGGCGATGGCGGCGGCCCTGTCGCCCTCCACCACCAGCTCAGTGCCGGCAGGGATCCCGGCCACCACATCGTCGAGGATCCGCTGGGGGTCTTCGGTGCGGGGGTTGTCGGAGGTGACCACCACCGCATCCGCCAGGCGGGCCGCGATCGCCGCCATCTGGGGCCGTTTGCTGCGGTCGCGGTCACCGCCGCAGCCGAACACACAGATCAGCCGGCCATCGGTGAAGGGCCGGCAGGCCGCCAGGGCGTTCTCGAGGCCATCGGGGGTGTGGGCGTAATCCACCAGCACTGCCGGCAGGGCCACCCCGGCCGGGCCGTCCACCCGCTCCATGCGTCCCGGCACGCCCCGGAAACTGGCCAGGCCGTCGAGCAGCAAAGGCAGGGGCAATCCCTGCTGCAACAGGGCCCCCACCGCCTGCAGCAGGTTCATCAGATTGAAACGACCCACCAGGGGGGATCGGAAGGGCCCCTCCCCTGACGGGCAGTGCAGCCTGCCGCTCACCCCGTCGGCGCCCATCACCAGATCGCTGATGTGCAGCTCCACCGCCGGATCCTCCAGGGAGCTGCGCCAGCAGGGACCGGACTCCCCCTCCCGCAGCCGCTCGGCCAGCCTGGCGCCCCAGGGGTCATCCACATTCACCACGGCGCCGCCTGCAAGCAGCTCCGGGGCGAACAGCCGGGCCTTGGCCTCGAAATAGGCCTGCATCGACGGGTGATAGTCGAGGTGGTCCTGGGTGAGGTTGGTGAACACCGCTGCGGCGAAGCGGCAGCCGGCCACCCGCTGTTGATCGAGGGCGTGGGAGCTCACCTCCATGGCGGCGATGGCGCTGCCGGCCACCACAGCCCGGGCCAGGTCGGCCTGCAGAAGATCGGCGAAGGCGGTGGTGTGGGTGGCGGTGGCGCTGTACCCCGGCCAGCGGTTGTGCAGGGTGCCGAACAGGGCGGCCGGCCGGCCGGCCGCCGCGGCCAGATGCTCGATCAGATAGGTGGTGGTTGTCTTGCCGTTGGTGCCGGTGACGCCGATCAGGGCCAGGCGCCCGCTGGGCTGGCCCCAGAACTCCGCCGCCAGCTGGCCGGCCCACAGAGCCAGGGGCGGCTCCACCACCAACACCGGATCGCCCGGGGCCGGGGGCCGGGCCGCCGCCGCCGCCGGCCCGATCACCGCCGCCACGGCGCCGGCGGCCAGCACCTCGGGCCAGAAGCTGCCGCCGTCCACAGCCGTGCCGGGCAGGCCGACAAACAGGGTGCCGGGGCCGACGCGGCGGGAATCGCAGCTGACCCCGCTCACCGTCGCCTGGGCCAGGGCGCCGGTGGGGTCGGGCAGCGGCGGCAGGCCCACCTGATGCAGGAGCGGCTGAAGCAGCGGTGACATGGTGGCGCCGGCGGCGTCCGGCGGGACGAAGCTGGCGCCTGTCATAGCGTGATGCTCAGCGGACACCCTGCTTGGTCAGCCAGGCTCGCAGCTGGGCTCCTGCCAGGCGGGGGGACACCCGAGGCAACTCCCGCAGGGGGCCGTCGTCACCGGCTGCCACAGCCAACACGGGGACGGCCAGCCCGTAGCGCCCTTGCAGGGCCGGATCGGTGTCCACGTCGATCAACAGCAGCGGCTGGGGGGGATCCAGGGCACGAAGCTTCTCCTCGAGGCCTTCGCACAGGCAGCAGCCCTGGCGGGTGAACAGCAGGAGCTCCTGCATCAATCCGGGACCGGGTCGCAGCCGCAGGGGGTGAAGGGATGGCAACGGCCCACTCGCTTCAAGGTGAGCCAGCCCCCGCGCCAGGGTCCGTGGCGGCCGATCGCCTCCAGCCCATAGGCGCTGCAGCTGGGAATGAAGCGGCAGCGGGGACCCAGCAGGGGCGAAAGCCAGCGACGGTAGGCGCCGATCAGGGCCAGCAGCAGGGTGGCCACGGCAGCCGAGAAGGCCGCTGGGATCCCTGTGGGACTGTCAACGCCTAAGGTGAGTGGTTGGCGCTGCACGCGCAAGGCATCCGGGTTCGTCCAGCATGCCGCAACCGTGAACCGCGCCGTCGGCCCCTGGGCCGCACCCACCACCTCCTTCACCTTCCCTTATGTCTCGCTACCGCGGCCCTCGCCTGAGGATCACGCGGCGCTTGGGGGACCTTCCCGGTCTCACCCGTAAGGCCGCCAAACGGTCTTATCCCCCCGGTCAGCACGGCCAAGCCCGTCGCAAGCGCTCCGAATACGCGATCCGTCTCGAAGAAAAACAGAAACTGCGTTTCAACTACGGCATTTCCGAACGTCAGCTAGTGCGCTACGTGAAGAAAGCCCGTGCCCAGGAGGGTTCCACCGGAACCAACCTGCTCAAGCTGCTCGAAGGCCGACTCGACAACATCTGCTTCCGCCTCGGCCTCGGTCCCACCGTCCCCGGCGCCCGCCAGTTGGTGAACCATGGCCACGTGACCGTGAACGGCCGCGTTGTGGACATCCCCAGCTTCCAGTGCAGGGCCGGCGACGTGGTCGCCATCCGCGAGCGCAAGTGCAGCAAGGCCCTTGCCGAAGCCAACATGGCCTTCCCCGGCCTGGCCAACATCCCTCCCCACCTGGAGTTCGACAAGGCCAAGATGACCGCCAAGGTGGGCGGCCGCATTGAGCGCGAATGGGTCGCCCTAGAGATCAACGAACTGCTGGTGGTGGAGTTCTACAGCCGCAAGGTCTGAACGGCTTCCACAGCAAACCCTCCCAGCCCTCGCCCAACGGCGGGGGCTTTTTGTAGCCAGCCTCTGAAGAAACTCAGCATGGCCAGCAGGTTTGCAGCCTATTATCCCAACAAATCAGAAAGAGAGTATGGACAAACGAATTGTCCTGGTGGCCAATCTTCCGTGTTCGGCGGGGACCTATCTCTTTCACTACATCGCCAAAGCGCTGGACGCTAACGCCTGGCTCACCGGTGAAACCAACCCTTACTCCTACAATTCACCAACGACATACTTCCCGGAGGATCCCCTGCATCGGGTTCGAGCTCTGGAATTATTTTCCAGACAAGAGGCGCTTAAGGAATACTCAAGACGGCTTGAGTTGCTCGTCGACACCTTCCTCGCCAACGACGCCGCCTCGGTCTTGATGATCCGCGACCACAGCTTTGGTGAGGGCTGGAGACTACGACATTTCCCTGATGGCTCAGCCACTCCAGCTCTGGTTGAGATCCTGGACAGCCGTCAGATTCCCCACACCTGCTTCTACACCCATCGCGACCCGTTCGACACCTGGCTGGCCATGCGCCGCTCCTTCTCCTCGATGGCGAAAGCGTTCAAGCGCCTGGATGACTACGCAGATTTCTATTTCAATAGCTGGCTGGCCTGGAAGAACCACAGCCATCCACTGAACGACCTTCACATGCAGACACTCGCCTTGCATGAGCAGCGGGAGAAAGATCGAATCCGCTCATCTGTTCTTGGCATGACCACTGCGACCCGTCTCGAAGTGGCTGAACAACCGATCCAGATTTCCCGCGCGGAGATGGGCTCTGGAGCCAGTGGCCGCAAGGCCGAACGCCCCCTGATCATGGAGCGCCACCCCTTCACCACAGATGTCTTTCGTGAAGCCGTGCACTCACAGTCACTGCACAGATTGCGCGAGGCTCTGGGCTACGAGACGCCGATCTCCATGACGACAAGGACGAGGCTCTCCTGCCTCACGCAGGATCTCAAGGCCGTGGCACGTCGCCTTAAGCAGGGAGGCTCTTCAGGCACTTGATGGCTTCTGATTCCCCCATTCAGCCCCTGTAATGAGCGAAGCCTTCATCGATCACTTCGGCTCCGTTTCGGGGGCCTACGCCCACTTCCGTCCCACTTACCCGCCACCCCTGTTCGACTGGCTGGCCGCGGTGGCTCCCGCCCGGCAACGGGCCTGGGACTGCGCCACCGGTACGGGTCAGGCTGCCGTGGCCCTGGCCGCCCACTTCAGCGAGGTGGTGGCCTCCGACGCCAGCGCCGCCCAGCTCGAGGCCGCCAGCCCCCATCCCCGGGTGCACTACCGACTGGCGGCGGCGGAGGGCTCCGGTCTGGAGGCGGGCAGCATCGATCTGGTCACAGTGGCCCAGGCCCTGCATTGGTTCGATCGACCCCGCTTCTTCGCGGAAGTGGCGCGGGTGCTGCGCCCCGGAGGCGTTCTGGCCGTCTGGAGCTACGGCATCCCCCACCTGGACGGGGAGGCGACCGACGCCCTGCTGCAGCACTTCTACGGCGACATCGTCGGTCCCTACTGGCCTGCCGAGAAAGCCCAGGTGGAAACCGGCTACCGCGACCTGGTGCTGCCCTTCGCGGCCCTCCCGGCCCCGTCGTTCGCCATGGAAGCCGCCTGGAGCCTGGAGCAACTGCTCGGCTACGGCTCCAGCTGGTCGGCCAGCGCCCGCTATCGGGCCGCCCTGGGCAGCGACCCCATCGACTGGCTTCGTCCGGCCCTGGCCGCCGTCTGGGGGAAGGCGCAGACGCCACGGCGCCTTCACTGGCCACTGACGATCAAGGCGTCGCGACTGGGATCGCCCTAGGGGCTCCGGAGAGGGCCTGGATCTGCTGCAGATAGCTCTTGTAGGTGGGCGAACCGGAGGCGGCGTAGTTCAGGTTCCGGTACAGACCCGTGAGTTGGGTGTAATAGTCCCTGGCGGCCTTCTTGTCGGCGAAGGTGTGGTCACCGTGCAGCAGATCGAAGACCAGATCGAAGGAGGTCTTCTGCCGTTCCAGGGGGGTGGTGGAGTCGACGGCATCAAAGGCATCCTGCTGCAGATACACCATGTCCAGAAACAGAGCTTTCTGAAAAACGATGAAGTCCTCCATGCTGACGCCTTCCTCGCCGGTCACCTGAATCATCTGGCCAACCCGATCACCCTCCTTGAGCAGCCCATTCATCTGGGCGACGCGACCCACCCACTCCGGTGAAAGATGCTGGGAGAACCAACCCTCGAGCTGCTGGAAATAGCGCGTCCAGGAGAGCAGGATGTCGACGGCTGGATAGAAGCGCTTGTAAGCCCGCTCCGCACTCAGTCCGAGGAACGCCTTGACGGTGCCCAAGGTGCATTGGGTGACCGGCTCCTCGAAATTGCCCCCCGCCGGCGACACTGTCCCGATCATGGTGAGGCTGCCGACGGAGCCGTCGCTGGTGCGGATGATGCCGGCCCGCTCATAGACGCTCTTGATCGAGGAATCGAGATAAGCGGGAAACGCCTCTTCACCAGGAATCTCCTCCAGCCGACCGGAGGTTTCCCGCATCGCCTGGGCCCAGCGCGAGGTGGAGTCGGCAATCAGAAGCACGTTGTATCCCATCTGGCGGTAATACTCACCCAGGGTGAGACCGGTGTAGATGGAGGCCTCTCTGGCCGCCACCGGCATCGAGGAGGTGTTGCAGATGATGATGGTGCGATCCATCAGCGATCCACCAGTCTTCGGGTCAGAAAGCTTGGGGAATTCAGTGATGGTTTCGACCACTTCCCCCGCCCGCTCCCCGCAGGCCACCACCAGCACGATGTCCACATCGGAGTGGCGCGAGATCAGGTTCTGGAGCACGGTCTTGCCAGCGCCGAAAGGGCCCGGGATGCAGCCGGTACCACCACGGGCGATGGGCAGAAAGGTGTCGATGATCCGCTGGGTGGTGATCATCGGCTCCTGCGGATAAAGCCGTTCGCAGAGGTTTGATTCCAGCAGTGCCTGGGGGAGGGCGCGCCGCACCGGCCACTGCTGCGTCAGCGTGAGTGAGCGGGGGGCACCACTGCCATCCCGGATGCGGGCCACGGCGGTGTCGATCGTGAAACTTCCCTGCTGAATCCAGTCGAGGGTGGTCACCCCCTGCTGATCAAAGGGAACCATGATCTTGTGGGTGAAGCGACCCTCCTGAACGGTACCGATCACATCCCCGGCATGGAGGGTGTCACCGATCTTGGCCCTGGGCTGAAACGACCACTTCTTTTCCGTATCCAGGGGCGACACATCGGCACCACGGGGCAGAAACGTGCCATAGCCGGCGGCCAGCTGGGCCAGGGGGTTCTGCAGTCCGTCATAGACTTGACTCAGCAGGCCAGGGCCGAGGGTGACGGAGAGTTGCTCGCCCGTCTGCTCGACCGGATCGCCAATGCCGACACCCTTGGTGCTTTCAAAGACCTGGGCATCGGCCAGCCTCCCTCGCACACGCAACACTTCGGCTTTCAGCTTTTCCTGGCGATCTCCACTACGGCGCTGCAGACAGATGTAGATCACCTCATTCTTGAGCAGAGGCCGGGGCTTGCTCTCCGCCATCTGGATCGTGACGAGATCATCCTGCACAGCAACAACGCTGGCGGGATTGAACTCAGCCAGGGACTCAATGCTGCTGTTCATTGAGCTACACCCGAAAAGAGTTCTCTGTGATTGGCAAGGCCCGCATCGACGAGCTCTCGAAACCGAACGACAGCCGTCTCACCTTTGTAGCATGACCAACGGCTGACCAGACTCCAGCGCGCCAGATAAATGATCAGCGCCTCAAAATCGAACGCATGGCCGGCCCCAAGGCGGTTCAACATGGCCCAGACAACAGAAAACTGCAACTTCTCGAAGCCAATCAGGTCATCCTCCTCCAGCAGGTCGTGAGCCTGCCTGACCCAAGGAAAGATCACCTCAAGCTTGAATGTCGGTGCACTCCAGTTGCGCTCGATCAAGCCCACCCATTCACCGAATCCCCAGACCTCACCGGTGGGCGGCTGGGCTTCCCCCCGACGCCGGCGGCGAAACGCCGCCACGATCGTGCGCATGTCCAGGCGCTGCGTCACCAGACTCCGCAGCGTCGGATTGCGGTTGGCCGCCAAGAAGCGATGGGCCTCAACAATGAAGGCCGCATCGGTGCGCTCCAGTGGCTGGGACGGCCAGGCGATCAGGTTGGCGATCTGTTCGAGCGTATGCAGATCGGTGGCCTCCAGCAGACCCAATCGGCTTTCCAGCTTGAGTCTGGAAATCGGTGGCGTCGCGGCTTCCAACAGCGACCCGAGCGGCGGCAGGCTGGCCATCAGCACGACGTACTTCATGGGGCGCTCACTTCACCACCCCCTCCAGCAGAGCGCGGAACCGGGGTTGCAGGTGGGCCAGCAGGGATTGGGCGATCGCCGCATCCGTCAGGTCGAGCACCACATCACGGTCCACCAGCCGCAACTTCAACCCGGCCTGGGGTCCCTTCGAAACACCGAAGCTGACCCCCTGCCGCAGCAGGCCCCGGGCGGTGAGGCGCACGAAGCGGCTGAGGATGCCCTGCTCCAGCTCCTCCGGGTGCTGGCTGAGCTCGGCCAGGCCGGCCACCCGGCGTGGCAGCAGCACCTCAACCTGCTGTGACTGGTCGGCTTCCGGGCGGAGTGTGCCGACGATCTCCAGGATCATCCGCTCCAGAATTTCCTGCTTCTCCTGTTCTTCGCCAACGAGCTGGCGCACCTCACCGGTGAAGCGATCGCTGAGCTGGGCCTTCAGGGCCAGGTTGGCATCGCGGAAGGCCAGTTCCAGGGCCTGCTGCCCTGAGGTCTGGAGCGACTCGGCCTCCTTCCTGGCCCGATCGACGATCTGCCTGGCCTGAGCCTCAGCTTCGGCGAGCAGGGTCGCCGCCTTCGCCTGGGCCTGGTGCAGCAGGCCCTCGGCCTCGGCGCGTCCCTTCTCGACGCCCTGATCGCGCAGGCGCGCAATCAAGTCCTCCACGCCAGAGGCCACCGCCAGGGGAGTGTCGTGCCGGAGCTTCTTCGGGTTGGCCATGGGATCTGCCCGGCTGGGGAGGAACGACGGAAAAGAGATGGCGAAGGCAGGCGTCCAGAGACGCGGGGGTGCCCTTCAGGGAGCCCTACTTGGGAATCCCTCCGGCCGCCACCAAGGCAAACACGAAGGCAAACACGGCGAAGCCCTCAACGATCGCGGCCGGCGCCAGGGAAAGCCCGAAGATCTCGGGCTTGGCCTTGGAGCCGGAAATGGCGGAGGCGCAGCACAACCCCTGGTAGATCGCCGCCATCAGGAACGCCAGTCCCGAGAGCAGTCCGATGCCGAAGAGCCCGCCGGAATTCGCCGGGGTCACCGGTCGATTGAGGATGAACATCACGACAATGCCGTAGATCGACATCGACGACGGCAGCGCGGACAGGCCGACGAAACGTCCGTAGCCGCTGCTGACCTCCATCATGGCGCCGATCGCCGCCTGACCCGCCGTGGTGCAACCGATGGAGGCGCCGATGGCCGCCAAGGCCACCGGCGCATAGATGCCAATCCAGCCAAGGACCAAAATGGATGTGTCGTTGGTCACAATGCCGTCTCCTTTTTGCTGAAGGGTGCGAAGGGATAGCCTTCCTCGCTGAGGCTCCAGTTGAAAAACTCAATGAAGTTGAGCCGCAGGCCGTGGACAAATCCGCTGATGATGGCAAGCAACAGATTGATGCTATGACCCAGGATCAGGATCAGCAGCGAAATGACCACCGCAAGGGGGACATCGGAGCGGTAAATTTCGCCGGCCAACTGATTGAACGTCAGTGCCAAAGAGGCACTGGCCAATCCTAGGGCAAACAGACGCAGATAACTCATCACGTCTCCAAAAAGTTTGGAGAGTTCAGCCAGTGAGGCAAGCCCATCAAACAGTCGCAACAGCAGGGAACCAAGCGAATCGAGGCGACGCTCGCTGCTCAGCAGCAGGATGGTGAGCAGCCCGCCGCTACCCAGGCCAAGGCCCAGATCACGGCCTGCCGCGGTGCCCGCCCCGAGGTAGAGGCTGAGGCCCGCGAGAATGATGGCGATCCAGCCGATGGGCTTGGCGTGCTCGGCGAGCGTCACACCGCGCAACGCCACGATCCCATTGGCCAGGATCAGATGCAGGGCACCCACCACCAGTGAGACCTTCATCATCACAGTGAAATCGTCCAGATTCAGAACCTGAAGATGGGCCAGCACGGATCCACTCGGGGGGGGAGCTCCGAAATAACTCCCGGCCAGCACCCCGTAGAAAAGTGAGAACAGCAGACCGACCGCCGCCAGGACGCGAAACCGGCGTGAGGACGGCCTGGTTCCCATCCTTTTCCAGAACGTCGCCAGCAGCACCCCCAGCACCAGGGCATAGCCTGCATCCGCCAGGATCATGGCGAAAAAGATGGCGAAGGAAAAGAACACCACGACAGAAGGATCCCAGTCGCGATAACCCGGCGTCTCATAGAACGTCACCAGATCTGCACCGCCCGCCAGCACATCCGGATTCGTCATCAAGGTGGGAGGGGTGTCGTCGGAGGTCGGGCTTTCGGCCCACGAGGCCAGCCCCATGCGCTGGACAAAGGACGTGAGCTGGGGGAGGTCCTGGCGCGGCATCCAGCCCTGCACCTGAAAGACGCGGCCCCGATCAGCGGTTTTTTCGCTGGCCTGCCTGAGGGCCACCTGTTCATCGGCACGGATCAGGTGCTTCGAGAGCAGAAAGATCCAGCGGCTCAGGGCTTCGTGCTCCGCCTCGCAGTCATCAAGTTCGACATGGGCCTGGTCGAGCTCAGCCCTGAGGTCCTCCGGAGACTCGGAACCGACATGGGCACGCTGAACCGGCAGCAGGTTCTGGTCCGGTTCCTGCTCGGAGATCAGCACCACATAGGCATGCCTGGGGCTGGCATGGATCTGCTGCCACGGCAGTGCCAGCCCTGCAAGCGCCTGTTGGAAGGGCTCCAGCTTGGGATGGGCAACCCGGTAGAACCAAAGGCGCTGGCCACCCAGCTCCCCCAGTTCAGGCAGCCGGAAGTTCCCCCACGGGGCCAGTTCAGCAAGATGGTGGCGGAGGCTGAGGATTCTGTCCTCGGCAGCCCGCTTGCGTGAGCGGTTCGCCAGTGTCTTGGCCACCACGGCCTCGAGCTGGAAGGTGGGATCGACCTTCAACTGGTAGCGACGCTGGCGCACATCCATCAGATAGCGCAAAGCCTCGCGGGCCTCGACAGCCGGCTGGGGAGCGCTGAAATCAGCAGGGCCCTCCGCAGCTCCCAGGTCAATCAGATGCAGACACCCCAGGGCTTGCAGTCCTTCCAGCACGGCCTGCTTCTCCGCCGCAAGACCGAAGATCGAAACTTTGGCGAGCGCGATGATCGTCATGGCTCCTGGTGCTCCTTCTTGCGTTTGGCAATCTTGGAATTGACCACACCGGCCCGTTCCGCATCAGCCAGATAGATGGAGATTTTGCGAATGTTCTGTCTGGCTCTTGGAATCAGAACCTTGTCAAATAAGTTATAACGCTGCGTCACGATCCTCTCGGCCTGCTCCAGTGCATCCACGCGACGCCTGGCCACCTGGATCCGAATCGACTGCTCCATGGCCTGCTGGAGAACAACGACCAGGGCGTCGACCCAGAATGGCTTGGTGAGCACGCCATAGGGGATGACCCGGAAGGCGAGGCTCCGAAGCACCGGCAGCCGGGTGCCCATCAGATTCTCTTCGCCGATCTCCAGACTGGAAACGGCCACAAGATCCGTCAGATCGATCGATGTGTTGGCGACCATCGGCAACCTGGCCGCCACATCCGGCTCGATCGCCGCCGCCTTCTCCATGGCCTCGGCCAGCAGGCGGCGGGCCTTCTCCCGTTCGGCACCGATCTGGCGGCGCTTCATGTCCAGCGATGGCAGGACATCCTGAAAGGTCCGCAGCAGGGACTTCTCCTTCGTCAGGGAGGCCTTGGTGAGCGAGAGCCTGGCCATGGGAACTACGCGGAGGGAGGGCGAGGCGGCGTGTCGCCGGGGAAGTACTTATCGAGCAGCTCCTGCTTCATCAGCAACTCACTGGCCTGGAAGCACTCGGCCAGGGTTGTCCAGGCCAGATCCAGCGCATCCTCCAGGGAGATATCCACATTGATATCCATGAATCTGGCTTTGAACAGTCCGCCAAATTTGATCAGGCGCTGGTCGTAATCGGACAGTTCAAAGGCCATGGCCTGCTTCTGCTCCGCATCCCGCGCACCGGAATAGAGGCGGATGCAGGTGTTCATGATCTGGTTATGGTCCTCACGGGTGATCTTGCCGATCACGTTCTGTTTGAGGCGGGACAGGGAACCGAACGGATCAATGACTCCATCGTGCAGATAGAACTGCCCTTCCGTGATGTATCCCGTGTTATCAGGCACGGGATGGGTGATGTCGTCCCCTGGCATGGTGGTGACCGTGAGCAGCGTCACCGAGCCACCCTTGGCGTAATCAGCCGCCTTTTCATAGCGGCGGGCCAGCTGGGAATAGAGATCGCCTGGATAACCGCGGTTGGCAGGCACCTGGTCCATGGCGATGCTGATTTCCTTGAGGGCATCGGCAAACGAGGTCATGTCCGTGAGCAACACCAGCACCCGCTTGCCCTCTTCCACAGCAAACCGCTCGGCCACCGCCAAGGCCATGTCCGGAATCAGCAAGCGTTCCACGATCGGATCGGAGGCCAGGTTCACGAACATCACGGTGCGTGCGAAAACGCCGGCATCTTCAAAGGTCTTGCGAAACGCGTAGTAGTCGTCGAAGATCAGCCCCAGGCCCCCAAACACGACCACATCGGCATCGGCCTGAATCCCAATGCGGGCCAGGAAGGCATTGAAGGGCTCCCCCGAGACTGAAAAGATCGGGATCTTCTGGCTCTCCACCAGACAGTTGAACACGTCGATCATCGGCACGTTGGTGCGGATCATCTTGGAGGCCAGAATGCGGCACATCGGGTTGACGGAAGGCCCGCCGATCGGAACCTTCGGATCCTCCTCAAGGCCTGGACCGCCATCGATCGGCTCACCCGTGCCTCGAAACACCCGACCCAGAATGTTGGTGGAGTAGGTGGCCTCCATCGGGTGACCAAGAAAATGCACGGCAGAATCGGTGGCCACCCCCTTGGTGCCTCGAAACACCTGCAAAGACACGGAATCCTGCTTCAGGGCAATCACCTGCGCCAGCGAAGAGGTGCCATTGCGGTTCTGCACGACAGCCAGATCGTTGAACCGTGGTGCCGCCTCCCTCTGGCTGGCATCAGCGGGGACCTCGACCCGGAGGATATCGCCGACGATTTCGAGAATCTTCGAATAACTGACCAGGGACGCAGGCATGGGAAGAGCGATCAGAGGATCAGGACCGGTGCCGAAGGAATGCCAGAACCTGCTGAGGGAGGATCGTCGTGAAGCCGGATTGTTCTCCCCTGTCACTGTAGTCAAGGACAGAGGAAAGTCCATGTTCATAAGTTTTATGACATGTTGGTCCGTACCAGAGGGTGTGGCTAAAGTAGGCACAAGGCTTCGTCGAGCTAGATCTCTTTGTACGCGTTCGATTGGCGCTTCGACGCCCTCTGATCCTCGGCATTCAGCCAAGTCAGGTTGCCTCGTTTTACGAATGATGCTGATGGCCCCCGTCGCCGCAGCGGGCCGACCTATCAGTGGAAGATCTTCAAGGGGAAAGACGCGTGGACAAGAAGGACTTCCTGGAGCGGGCCAGAAGTTTCTCCAAACCTTTCCGGATTGAGGATGGAGACGGTTTTCAGCTGAAGGATTTTGATCCTGGCGACACACTGCATCTCGACAAAAAAGACAAGGACCGGGCCCAGGAAGCCTTGACGATGGGGGTGCAGATGCTGGCGGACTTCCAGGATCTGCTCTATGCCCAGGATCGCTATGCTCTGCTGTTGATCTTCCAGGCGATGGATGCGGCCGGCAAGGACGGCACCATCAAGCACGTGATGAGTGGCGTCAATCCCCAGGGATGCCAGGTGAGCTCCTTCAAGGCGCCCTCCTCAGTGGATCTGGACCATGATTTTCTCTGGCGATCCAACAATGCCCTGCCGGAAAGGGGGCGGATCGGCATCTTCAACCGCAGCTATTACGAGGAAACCTTGGTGGTTCGAGTCCATCCCGAGATGCTGACCAGGCAGACACTTCCGCCCGATCGCATCACGAAGGACATCTGGAAAGAGCGCTTTCGCGACATCAGAAATTACGAAGAGTACCTGAGCAACAATGGAATCATCGTCCGAAAGTTCTTTCTGAACGTCTCCAAGAAGGAGCAGCGCAAGCGTTTTCTCGCACGCCTCGACCGTCCGGAAAAGAACTGGAAGTTTTCCGCCAACGACATCAAGGAACGGGCTTTCTGGGAGGACTACATGGACGCTTACACCGAAACCATCCGGCACACCTCCAGCCGTCATGCCCCCTGGTATGTGGTGCCGGCTGACAACAAGTGGTTCACCCGTATGGCCGTGGCGGCCGCCATCATCGAAACCCTCGATTCCCTGCACCTCCATTACCCAGAAGTGAGCCCGGACGCCCGCACCCAGCTCGATGCCGCCAGGGCCCTGCTGGAGAAGGAGTGATCCCTGCTGCGCGCCTGGCTCAGCCCCCGATCAGAGTCTCCAGGGCCGCCGTCACGTTCTCCTGCCGCATCAGGGCCTCTCCCACCAGCACCGCATCGGCACCGGCACCGACGGCCCGGTCGAGGTCGGCGCGGCTGAACAGGCCCGATTCGCTCACCAGCAGGGCACCACAGGCACGCACCTGCTCGCCGAAGCGTTCCATGAGTTGTTCGGTGGTGGCCAGATCCACCGTGAAGCTGGCCAGATCGCGGTTGTTGATGCCGATCAGGTTGACGCCCTCCAGCTGCAGCACCCGCTCCATCTCTGTGGCGTCGTGCACCTCCACCAGCACCGCCAGCCCCAGGCCCCTGGCCACCTTGAGCAGGTAGGCCAGATCCTGGTCGGTGAGAATCGCCGCGATCAACAGGGCCGCGTCGGCCCCGGCGGCCCGGGCCTGGAACAGCTGGTAGGGGCTGAGGATGAAGTCCTTGCAGAGCAGGGGCAGCGCCACCGCGTCGCGCACGGCCACCAGGACATCGAAGCCCCCCTGGAAGAAGCGCTTGTCGGTCAGCACCGACAGGCAGCTGGCGCCACCGTCCCGGTAGCCCCTGGCGATGGCGACGGGGTCGAAATCCTCCCGGATCACCCCCTTGCTGGGGCTGGCCTTCTTGATCTCAGCGATCACTGCCGGTTTGCGGCAGCTGGCCCGCAGGGCTGCGCAGAAATCCAGGCTGGGGGGCAGTTCCGCGATCTGTTGCTTCAGCGTGTCCAGGCTGACCCGCTCGCGAGCCGCTGTCACCTCCCTGTCCTTTTCCCAGACGATCTCCTCAAGAATGTGGCGGGGGCTCTGCTCAGGATGGGGGGTGCCGAATTCCAGGTGGGCCACCCGGACCGAAGGGTTGGGGGGCCGGCGTCGGATCTCCATCTCAGGCACCCACCGCCGTGGCCAGGCTGGCGGCGGCCTGTTTGTAGGCCACTTCCACCACCTCGCTGAGGGTGGGATGGGTGTGCACCTCGCTGGCCAGCTGCCGCACCCCCTGGCGCCGGGCCACCGCGTTGGCGATCTCCTGGATCAGGTCGGCCGCATGCAGGCCATAGATGTGCGCCCCCAGCACTTCGCCGGTGTCCTTGCGGTACAGGAGCTTCAGCAGCCCATCGCTTTCCAGTTCAGCCAGGGCCTTGGAGTTGGCCTTGAAATAGCTGCGCACGCTGCCCAGGGCAAAGCCTTCGGCCTCCGCCAGCTCCTTGGCGTCCGCTTCCGAGAGCCCCACCGAACTGATCTCCGGATGGGTGAAGGTGGCCGCGGGGATCGAGCGGTAGTCGATGCGGCGGGCGTGGCCGAGGATGTTCTCGATCGCCACCGTGCCCTGGGCGGCAGCGGTGTGGGCCAGCATCATTTTTCCGGTCACGTCGCCGACGGCCCACAGGTGGGGCACCGGCTCACCGCCGGAGAGCACCCGCAGGCCGTCGTCCACGGGGATGAAGCCCCGGTTGGTCTCCACGCCGACGCTGGCCAGGTTGAGATCCTTGCTCACCGGCACCCGGCCGGTGGCCACCAGCACCGCATCCACCTCCAGAGTTTCCACCGGCTCGCGGCTGGCCATGTCCACCAGCTCGATTTTCACCGGGCAGCCGGGGGTGATCCGGCTGGCGAGCACGCCGGAGCGGGCGTCGATGTCGCGGCCATCGATCAGATGGCGGGCGGCGATCTTGGCGATGTCCGGATCAAAGGTGGGCATCACCCGATCGAGGGCCTCGATCATGGTGACTTCGCAGCCGAGGGCCGTGTAGACGTCGGCGAACTCCAGGCCGATGTAGCCGCTGCCGATGATCGTGATCCAGCGGGGCAGCCACTCCAGGTTGATGGCCTCGTCACTGGTGAACACGGTGCGGCCGTCGGTCTCGATGCCGGGCGGCACGAAGGGATCGGAGCCGGTGGCGATGATCACCTCGCGGGCCGCATAGACGCGTTCCACGCCGCTGGCCTCGCGCACCGCCACCCGCTGGGGCCCGTCGAGGCGTCCCTTGCCCCGCAGAATCGTGGTGCCGGAGCGTTCCAGCGTCTTGGTGAGATTGGTGCGGATCGTGGCCACCAGCTGGGCGGCGTGGTCGGCGATCTTCTGGCGCTCGAAGCGCACCGGCGCCGCATGGATGCCGAAGCCCTTGAGGTGCTCGGCGTCGCCCAGTTCCCGCACCCGGCCACTGGCCGCCAGCAGGGCCTTGGAAGGCACACAGCCCCGGTTGACACAGGTGCCGCCCATGTCGCGGGATTCCACGATCGCCACCTTCAGTCCGTGGTCGGCCCCATGTTTGGCAGCATCGAAACCGCCATAACCGGCACCGATCACGATCACGTCGAAATCGAAGCCGGAGGGGGGAGTGGCGGGTGCTGCGGTCACCGGACGGGGCTGCATGGGTAGCGGCATTCTCCCCTGTCAGGGCGCGGGCCGCCCGTGGGCCTGGCGGGTCCGCTCCAGCAGCAGCAGGGCGGCCGCGGCCGCCACATTGAGCGAATCCACGGCGCGGCTGTGGGGGACCGTCACCCACTGGTCGGCCAGCCGGGCCAGCTCAGGCGCCAGCCCGGCCCCCTCGTTCCCGAGCAGCAGGGCCGTGGGCCGGCACCAGTCCAGCTCCCAGTAGGCCTGCACCGCCCCCGCCTCCCCGGGCACCATCGCCGCCACCAACTGCACGCCGCGGGACTGCGCTTCGACCAGCCGGGCCTCCAGGTCAGGGGCTGGCATCCGCTCGATCGGCAGGGCCAGGGCCGCGCCGCTGGAGGCCCGCAGCACCTTCGGCTGCAGCGCATCGGCCCCCTCCCCCAGCCACACCCGCTCCACCCCCGCCGCCAGCGCCGTGCGCAGCAGGGTACCCAGGTTGCCCGGATCCTGGATCCGGTCCAGGGCGAGCACGAAGCCCGGCGCCGAGGCGCCCGCTGCGGGGGCAGGCAGCTGGGCCATCGCCAGGGTCAGCAGCACCCCGTCGGGGTGGCCGGTGGTGGCGGCGGCGGCCAGGACCTCGGGGCTGGCGGTCCGGAGCCGGCCAGCGTCCGGCAGCCGCGCCAACAGGGCGCCATGGCGTTCCTGCCAGTCGGGTGTGGCCAGCACCAGGTCGGGTCGCAGGCCAAGCCCGAGGGCTTCCTGGAGCAGGTGGGTTCCCTCCAGGAGCAGGAGGCCCTGCTCCAGCCGCCCACTGGAGCGGTGCAGACGCCGCACCGCCTGGATGAGGGGATTGCGGACACTGCGAATCGGATCGCCGCCAGGGTGCGGGCCGTTGAGGTCAGGGGAGGGGCCCGTCGGCGTCAGATCGTCTTGCGGCGCCGGAGCTTGAGGTGGTCGTGGATGACCAGGTCGTCGTCGTTGAGATCGAGACCCTTGAAGGCCGCCACCTCGCCGCGGATGCCCTCGGCCTTGAGGTTGGCGACCAGGCGGTCGATCACGATGTCCTCCACCTTGGTCTGGTCGTAGCCGTCCGGAGTGAGTCGCTCCAGAAATTTGCCGATGTTCGCTGCGACGACATCGGAGGCGTTGGTGATCTTAAGGACAATCATGGAGTGATCATGCGGATGGGGAGACTTGAACTCCCACGACATTGCTGCCACTAGTACCTGAAACTAGCGCGTCTACCAATTCCGCCACATCCGCGGGCGTCAGCCGCCACGGAAACCGCGGCGCTCCAGGGAGCATAAATCATCACCGGTGGGGGACACCCCATCCGACCGTCCAGCCGCAGCCCGGGAGGAACACCGCCTGAGAGGCTTCGGAAAACAAGACAGTTTGAGCGGCGACCCCCTAGACGACGGGATCAATCGTTGTCAAGATGCCCCAGAAATTGATACCAGGACTCCTGTCCATGACCGTATCCCCCATGCCTGTCAAGGCCATCGCCGGCACCAGGCTGGAGATCAGTGGTGGACGGCGACTGGATGGCGAACTGAGGGTCAGCGGCGCCAAGAATTCGGCCCTGGTGCTGATGGCCGCCTGCCTGCTCACCGAAGACGGGCTGCGGCTCAGCAATGTCCCCCCCCTCACCGACATCACGGCGATGGGGGAGATCCTTGCCGCCCTGGGGGTGCGGGTGCAGCGGGGGGGCGACGCGATCGTGCTGCACGGTGACCACATCACCACCGCCGCCCCGCCCTATGAGCTGGTCAACAGCCTGCGGGCCAGCTTCTTCTGCATCGGCCCCCTGCTGGCCCGCATGGGCATGGCCCAGGTGCCCCTGCCCGGTGGTTGCCAGATCGGCACCCGGCCCGTGGTGGAGCACGTCAAGGGACTGAAGGCCCTCGGTGCCCAGG
The DNA here is from genome assembly GCF_024346455.1 of Cyanobium sp. Aljojuca 7A6. Taxonomy (GTDB): domain Bacteria; phylum Cyanobacteriota; class Cyanobacteriia; order PCC-6307; family Cyanobiaceae; genus Cyanobium. The sequence continues at coordinate 65,742 of NZ_JAGQCY010000004.1, read as the reverse complement.
TCACCATCGAGCACGGTGTGGTCACCGCCGTGGTGCCCGGCCGCCAGCGCCGTCTCACCGGCGGCCACATCCACCTCGATTGCCCCAGCGTCGGCGCCACCGAAACCCTGATGATGGCGGCGGCCCTCGCCGACGGCGAGACGGTGATCGACAACGCCGCCCAGGAGCCGGAGGTGATCGATCTGGCCCGCCTGCTGCTGGCCATGGGGGCCAAAGTGCGCGGCGCCGGCACCCCCACCATCACCATCGTCGGCGTCGAGCGGCTGCATGGGGCCGACTACGCCGTCATCCCCGACCGCATCGAGGCGGGCACGTTCCTGCTGGCCGGCGCCATCACCCGCTCCCGGCTGCGGGTCTTCCCTGCCCTGCCCGAGCACCTCGGTGCCGTGATCACCAAACTCGAGGAGGCCGGCTGCCACATCGAAGCCGACGGCCAGGGCCTGATCCTCACCGCCGGCAAGGTGCGGGCGGTGGATCTGCGCACCCAACCCTTCCCCGGCTTCCCCACCGACCTGCAGGCCCCGTTCATGGCCCTGCTGGCCACCGCCGAGGGCACCAGCATGGTGGTGGAGAACATCTTCGAGAACCGTCTCCAGCACGTGGCCGAACTGCAGCGCATGGGGGCGTCGATCCGCATGCAGGGCAACACCGCCTGCGTCGAGGGGGTGGCCCGCCTCAGCGGCGCCCCGGTGCATGGCACCGACCTGCGCGCCTCCGCCGCCATGGTGCTGGCGGGCCTCGCCGCCGACGGCATCACCACCGTGCGGGGCCTGGAATACCTCGACCGGGGCTACGCCGATCTGGAGGGCAAACTCAACGCCGCCGGCGCTTCGATCCGCAGGCTGCCCTCTGTCTCTGCCTAGCCAGCGGTCGCGACCTAGAGTCCTCCCTTCGGGAGCGTGCCGGAATTGGTAGACGGACTCGACTCAAAATCGAGCGCCTTCGGGCATGTGGGTTCGAGTCCCACCGCTCCCATCGAACCGGTGATGGACACCTACGCCCGTTACCCCCTGGAGCTGAAGCGGGGTCGTGGGGTCTGGGTGTGGGATCAGCAGGGCCGGCGCTACCTCGACATGGTGGCCGGCATCGCCGTCTGCACCCTGGGCCACAGTGATCCGGTGCTGCAGCGGCGGCTCTGCCGGCAGCTGGGCCGGCTCCAGCACGTCTCCAACCTCTACCGGATCCCGGAGCAGGAGGCGCTGGCCGCGGCGATCGCCGCCCGCAGCTGCACCGACCGGGTCTTCTTCTGCAATTCCGGCGCCGAAGCCAACGAGGCCGCCATCAAGCTGGCCCGCAAGCATGGCCATCTGGTGCGCGGCATCGCCGAGCCCCTGATCCTCACCGCCCAGGCCAGCTTCCACGGCCGCACCCTGGCGGCGGTGACCGCCACGGGCCAGCCCAAGTACCACCAGGGCTTCGAGCCCATGGTTGCGGGCTTCCGCTACTTCCCCTACAACGACATCACCGGCTTCGAAGCGCTGCTGGCCGCCTGTGAAGCCGAGGGTCCCCGGGTGGCAGCGGTGCTGCTCGAACCCCTCCAGGGGGAGGGCGGGGTCAACCCCGGCGATCCGGCCTTCTTCCGGCGGGTGCGCGAGCTCTGCGACGCCCACCAGATTCTGCTGATCTTCGACGAGGTGCAGATCGGCGTTGGCCGCAGCGGCCGCTGGTGGGGCTACGAACAGCTGGGGGTGGAGCCTGACGCCCTGACCATGGCCAAGGGCCTGGGCGGCGGCATCCCCATCGGCGCCCTGGCGGTGAAGGCCGCGGTCGACCACTTCCGCCCCGGCGACCACGCCAGCACCTTCGGCGGCAACCCCTTCGCCTGCCGCGCCGGCCTCACGGTGATCGAGGAAATCGAACGCCGCGGCCTGCTGGAGAAGGTGAGCGCCAACGGTGCCTTGCTGCAGTCGTTGCTCCAGGAGCTGGTGGCTCGCCATCCCGATACCCTGGCCGGCGAGCGCGGCTGGGGTCTGCTGCGGGGCCTGGTGCTGCGCGAGGGCGGGGTCACGGCCCCGGAGATCGTCAAGGCGGCCATGGCGGAAGGCCTGCTGCTGGTGCCGGCAGGGCCCGGGGTGGTCCGGTTCGTGCCGCCGCTGGTGATCAAGCCCCGCCAGCTGCGCAAGGCGGTGAAGCGCCTGGAGAAGGCTCTCCACCGCCTGGCCTGATCCGTCCGTCCGTGCCGTCCCCGCTGCCCCCCCCGGTCGACCTGGGCGACCTGCTCGAACCCTTCGCCCGCCGCGGTGTCGACCTGGGCCTGGAGCGGCTGGGCCGCGCCCTGGCTGCCGGGGGACACCCGGAACAGCGCTACGCCGCGGCCCAGGTGGCCGGCACCAACGGCAAGGGCTCGATCTGCACCTTTCTGCACGCCATCCTGCGGGCCGCCCAGGTGCATGTGGGCACCTACCGCTCCCCCCATCTGGTGAGCTGGTGCGAACGGATCGCGATCGATGACGCCTGGATCCCTGCCGCCACCCTGCGCAACGACCTGGCCCGCTGGCAGCCCCTCGGCCGCCGCCACAGGCTCACCCCCTTCGAACTGATCACGGCCGCGGCCTTCGACCGCTTCGCCCGTGAGCGGGTGGAGCTGGCGGTGCTGGAGGTGGGGCTGGGGGGCCGCCTTGATGCCACCACCCTGCATCCGCACCGACCGGTGATCGGCTTCGGGGCCATCGGCCTCGACCATCGCGAGCACCTGGGCGACACCCTGGCGGCGATCGCCGCCGAAAAAGCCGCCGTGATGGGGCCGGGCTGCCGGGCCTTCAGCGCCGCCCAGGAGCCGGAGGCCCGCCGGGTGCTGGAGGCCGAAGCGCTGCGTTGCGGCGCCAGCCTGGAGTGGCTGGATCCCCTCCCCGCCCCGGCCGATGGCGGCCCGGCGCTGGGTCTGGCCGGGGAGCTGCAGCGCCACAACGGGGCCGTGGCGGTGGCCATGGCCCGGGCCCTGACGGCCCCGGACGGTCCGCTGGCCGGCAGGCCCCTCGACGACGGGATGATCCGCACCGGCCTGGCGGCGGCCCGCTGGGCCGGACGGCTGGAGAGGCACCGCTGGCGGGGCCGCGAGTTGCTGATCGATGGCGCCCACAACCCCCCGGCGGCGGCGGCCCTGCGCCGGGAACTCGACCGGCTCGATGGCGGGCCGCGCCGCTGGCTACTGGGCATCCAACGTCACAAGGAGGGGGCGGCAATGCTGGAGCTGCTGTTGCGCCCTGGTGATCAGGCGGTGCTGGTGGCGGTGCCGGAGCATGCCAGCTGGACGCGGCAGGAGCTGGCCGCCACCTGTCCCGGCCTCGCCGACCAGCTCGAGGAGGCCGGCAGCCTGGCCGCCGGGCTGGACAGCCTGCTGGCCCCCGGCCCGGTGCCGGTGGTGGCGGGCTCCCTGTTCCTGCTGGGCGCTGTCCTTCCGCTGCTCAACAAGCCCCAGGCTGACGAAGCCCCGGCGCTGGGCCAGCCTGGGGAGGTCCCCGGCAGCCACGGTCCATGACGACGGCCTTCCGATCCGATGCCCCCCGGCCCGCGGGCAGCCCCAGGCGGCGGCTTGGCAACGCGCTCCGGGGGGGACTCCTGCCACTCCTGCTGGTCCTGCTGCTGCTGGCCCCCCCCAGCGCCCGGGCTGACAACCAGGATCGGGTCGATTACACCCTCACCAACCAGAGCGGCAAGGACTTCAGTGGCCAGCAGCTGGCCGGCAGCTCCTTCGCTGGGGCCACGGCCCGCCAGGCCAGCTTCAGGGGGGCCGATCTGCACGGGGCGATCCTCACCCAGGCGGCCTTTCCTGAGGCCGACTTCCGCGGCGCCGATCTCAGCGACGCCCTGATGGACAAGGTGGACATGAGCGGCACCGACCTCACCGGCGCCGTGCTGCGGGGAGCGATCGCCTCCGGCAGCAACTTCACCGGCGCCACGGTCATCGATGCCGACTTCACCGACGCCCTGCTCGACCGGGTGGACCAGCGCCTCCTCTGCCGCGACGCCCGCGGCACCAACCCGGTGACCGGCACCGACACCCGGCTCAGCCTGGATTGCGGCTGAGGCGGGGCGAAGGCGCTGCTGGTTAGGGGCGCCCCTAACCCATCCAGCCCCGCAGCTTGCCCGGATTCATCAGTCCGCCCGGGTCGTAGGCGGCCTTGGCCGCCACCTGATCGGCATCCACCACCCCGAGGCCGCCGTCCTCGACGGTGATCACGTGGGGATTGAAGGGCACCGCCCCCAGTTCACAGCACTGGGCAACGAGGTCGGCCAGGGCCCGGGGCCCCTGCCAGCGCACCAGGGGCAGGGCCGTCAGCCGCGGCGCCCCCTGGTAACGCACCCCCTCCAGGTGCCAGAGCACGTCGGTGCCCCAGCGCAGGCGCACGGCCTCCAGCAGCGGCGCCTCCGGCCGGGGCAGCAGCAGTTGCAGGTAGGTCCAGTCGGGCGCCTGGGCCCGCCAGTGCAGGGTGGTGTGATTCCACGTGAGCTCCCCCAGGGGCAGGCCCCGACCCCGACCCGCCTCCGGGCGGGGGCCCTGCCAGCGGAGCTGGCCGCCCCGGGCCGCCAGCCAGCCGGGCAGCAGCTCCAGGCTGTCGGGGGAGACGTGCAGCAGCAGGCGCTGCTCACCAGGCGCAGCGGCAGGACAGCCGGTCGGCCAGGGCATCCGGGCCGCCACCGGGGCCTCCAGCAGGCAGAGGGCGTTGAGCAGCAGGGCGGTGGTCGGCAGTTGGCGGGAGGTCTCCAGGGCCTCCTCCCAGTGGCTGAAGCCCACCACCACCTGCTCCCAGGCCACCGCCTCGGTGGTGGCCAGCCGCAGGGCGGTGATGATGCCGTTGGTGCCATAGGCGTGGTTGAGGGGCGCGCTGGCGGCGGCGTCGAGCCGCAGCAGCCGGGGTTCGGCTTCCAGCGTCACCACCTCCAGTCCCAGCAGGTGGCCTGGATCGCGCAGGAAGCCCCAGCGCAGGGACCCCAGGCCGCCCGACCCGCCAGCGATGAAGCCCCCCAGGGTGGCGCTGCGGTAGGTGCTCGGGGCCAGCCGCAGGGCCCGGCCATGGGCCGCCAGCTGGCCGTCCAGGTGGGCCAGGATGCAGCCGGACTCCGCCTCCACCACGCCGCTGTCCGGGTCGACCGACCGCAGCCGGTTCAGCCCCACTAGGTCGAGGACCAACCCACCGGCCAGGGGCACGCACTGGCCGTAGTTGCCGGTGCCGGCACCCCGCAGCGTCAACGGCACCCGGTGGCGGGCGCAGGCGCCGGCCACCGCCATCACCTGCTCCAGCCGCTCCACCTTCATCGCCAGCTGGGCGCACCGGCCCTTGAGCAGCGGCTCCAGCACGGGCGAATAGTCGTGGAAGTCGGCCGAGAGCCGGCCCAGCTCGGCGGGGGCAAGGATCGGCGTCAACGCCAGCGGGCTGGCCTCCAGTTCGTCGACCAGGGCCCGGATCCGATCGGGATCAACCGGTCTGAAGTCATCCATGGCAGGGGGTCAGCAGGGGGGACGGTTCTTCGCAGGGGGGCGGCTCCAGCCAGCGGCCGGCCCGCAGCACCCGCCGCCGGGGGGGACGGGCCAGCAGCTCGCCCCACGAGGAGGCCCCCAGCACCAGCAGATCGGCCGGGGACCCCTCCCGCAGCACCCCGTCCCAGTCGAGTCCCAGCAGCCGGGCCGCCGCGGTGCTGAAGGGGCTCAGGCCCAGCCGGCGCCAGGGCACCAGGTGGCTGGCCGCCAGGCTGAAGCGCAGCAGGGCGATCGGATCGAAATCTCCCCCCGGAAACCAGGCATCCTGCACGTTGTCGCCCCCCACGGCCACGGTCACGCCAGCGTCCTGGAGCTGGCGGATCGGCGCCTGGGGTCGCAGGGACGGGGTGCGGCGCTGGTGTTTGCCGAGCAGCCACAGGTTGGTGGTGGGCAGGGCCACCACCCCCACCGCCGCGTCCGCCATCGCCTCCGCCAGGCGGCGGCAGGGCCGGTCGGCCAGCAGCCCCATGCTGCTGGCGTGGCTGCAGGTGAGCGGCACCACGATGCGGTGCCGCAGCAGCAGCTCGCTCACCAGGGCCACGCCCCGGCCGTGGTCGTCGGCGCTCTCGTCGACGTGCAGATCCACCCCGCAGCCGAGGCGCTCCGCCAGCCGCAGCAGGGCAAGCAGGCCGGCTCGGTCGGCCGGTGTGGAGCGGAAGGGGGCACCGAGCACCCCCCCCAGCAGGCCGCCGCGGGCGGCGACCCAGGCGGCGAAGGCCTGCCCCTCGGCGGTGCGCCAGTGGCCCACCGGCACCAGGGCCACCAGCTGCAGCTCCACCCGGCCCTGCCAGTGGCGGCGGAGCTCCAGCAGCACCTCCCAGCTGGGGAGGGCCCAGGGACCCAGGCTGTCGATGTGGCTGCGGATCGCCCGCAATCCATAGCGCCAGGCCCGCTCCAGGGCCCGCTCGCTCCGCCGTCGCACCGCCTCGGCCTGGCGCTCGGCCGCTTCCCGCCCGTTCGCCGCCATGGCCCCGGCCATGGTGCCGTCGGGATTGGGGAAGTCCTCGCCGCTGAAAGCCTTGTCGAGGTGGGCATGGGGCTCCACCAGCGGCGTCAGCGCCAGGGGCAGGGGGGTGCCACCTCCCGTCCCATCACCCGCGAGGCCAGTGGCCAGGCCATGAATGGCGCGAATCCGGCCGTCGCCCTGCTCCAGCTGCACCGCCACCAGCCCCTGGTTGTCGGCGGCCGGCATCCGCAGCTGGGGATCCAGCAGGGCCCTGGGCAGGCGCATCGGCGGCAGCGGGCCAGCCGGCAGCGGCGCGGCGCTCACGGCACCGGGCTCCCCGGCGCGCTTTCGCTTGCGGTGAGCAGCACGAAATGGCCCGCGACCGCCAGGGTGACGGCGTCATAGCGGGGGATGCTCCAGTTGGGCAGCACCTTCTCCCCGCCCAGCCGGGTGCCGTAGAGGCTCAGCAGGCCGAAGTTGTAGCGACGCGAGTTGTCCCGGGCCAGACGACCCAGCACCTTGCGCTGGGAGCGCACCAGTTCCGGACAGTTCTGGATCAGCAACCGGGCCAGCAGCGGCAGGCCCTCGTTCTGGCAAAGCTCCTTGCTGGCCATCTCGGTGAGCTTCTCGGCGGCGAACTCCTCGAAGGCGGCGGGGCCGGGGTTGGTGATGGCCAGGCCGATCAGGCCCGCCGAGACGGCGGTCAGGCCCAGGAGGCGGGAAACGGTGCGGCTGGCGGTGGTCGGCGGTGGCAAGGGGGGCCGGCAGGCTCGCTTGATACATTGGCAAAGACCGCGGCGGGCGTCGCCAAGTGGTTAAGGCAGTGGCTTGTGGCGCCACCATTCGGGGGTTCGAGTCCCCTCGCTCGCCCTTCAGGCCCGGCGCTTCGGCGTCGGGCTTCTTTCTTGGCCCAGCAGCAGGTCCAGCAGGGCCTCGCCGCCCTGCCGCACCGGATCAACGCAGGGCAGCCCCGTCTCCGCTGCCGTGGCGCTCAGCGCCGCCGCCGCCGCCGGCCCGTCCAGGAGGGCGGTGTTGAGGGCGATGGCGACCACCCGGGGAGACGGACCGGAGCCCGCCGGCCGGGCCAGGGCCGCCAGGGTCTCGACGGCGGTGATCAGCTGGGCCAGGGGGGGGAGAGGGAACGCCTCCAGCCGGTGAATCGTGCCTTGCCCGGCCCGGTGCACCAGCAGAAGATCGGTGGGCTGGCTGCCGCGGATCAGCGGCAAGGTGGCACTGGAGCCTGGGTGGCAGAGGGAGCCCTGCCCCTCGATCAGCACCAGGGTGTCAGGGTCGGCGGTGACGGCGGCGGCCATCACCGCCGCTTCCACGGCGCCGGCCGCGTAGTCGATGCGGACGGCGTCAAGGGCCACCCCGCCGCCACTGATCAGGATGCCGGCCTGGCCGGTGCCAACGAAGCGGGCATCGCAGCCGCGACGGCGGGCGGCCGCCTGCAGTTCCAGACAGGCACTCATCTTGCCCACCGACATGTCCGTCCCCACCACCAGCAAGCGGCGGCCCGGCAGCCCGGCGGCCCGGCCGGAGGCCACCGTGAGGTCGGGGGGCTCCTGGCGCAGATCCCAGATCCACCGTCCCGGCTGCACCAGGGCCGCCAGGGCCGGATCGTCGCCCAGGCGGCTGTGCAGACCACTGGCCAGCGACAGCCCCGCTGCCAGGGCGGCCGCCACATCGGCGCCCATCCCCTCCGGTAGCCGGCCGCCGGAGGGAGCGAGCCCCACCACCGCCACCTTCGGGCCGTAGGGGAGGGCCTCCGCCAGGGAGCCCACCACCGGCACGGCCCGCTCGATTCCCGTGATCTGCCGCAGATCGGCGCCGGGGTGGGTCGGATCCACCACCGCCACGATCGGACCCTGGCGGTAGCGGAGCATCGACAGGCCCGTCTTGCCGCTGAGGTTGTCGAGGCCCCCGTGCTGCAGCAGCACGATCGGGACATCAGCCCCGAGCACGGATCACCCCCAGTCCCGGGGACGCAGCGGGCACCAGCCGATCGCCGTCGAGGCCAGGCCCTGTGAAGGGGTCGTCGACCAGATTCAGGTGGCTGTCGAGGTCCGGCCAGCGCACCAGGGGCAGCAGCTGGGCGGCGGCGCCGTTGAGCAGGGCGCTGTCGGAGTAGCAGCCGAGCATCAAGCCCAGCCCAAGGCGTTGCGCCGCCCTGGCCATCAACAGGGCCTCCGCCAGCCCGCCGCTCTTGGGCAGCTTGATGTTCACCCCATCGACATAGGGGGCGAGCCGCACCAGGTCGGCCAGGTTCCAGCAGCTCTCATCGGCCACCAGGGCGATGGGGCAGTCGAACTCCAGGGCGGCGAAGGCGGCGCAGTCGGCCTCTGGATCCTCCAAGGGAGCCAGGGGCTGCTCCACCAGAACCACGCCCTGGGCGTCCAGCCAGCCCAGCATCGGCAGGGCCTGCTCAAGGCTCCAGCCACCGTTGATGTCCACCTGCAGCTCACAGGCCACCCCATGGCTCTGCTGGCGCCGCTCCAGCGCCTGGGCCACCGCCTGCACCAGCGCCCGGTCGTGGTCGAGGCCCTCCGGGCTGCCCAGCTTCAGCTTGATGCGGCTGGCGGGCAGCTGGCCCCACCAGCGCTCCAGGCGCTCCAGCACCGCCGCCTCGCTGCCGAGGCCGAGGGTGACGCTGGTGGGGCTGATGGCGCCGTCGTCGAGGCCCCAGAGCTTCCACAGCGGCTGTCCCAACCGCCGCCCCCACCAATCGCGCAGGGCCAGATCCACAGCGCAGCGGGCCGGGGGCGACAAGGTCTGCAGCAGGGGCTCGAGGGCCTGGAGCGGTTCCGGCTCACGGGCTTCGAGAGCCGGCAAAAAGGCCTCCAGTTCGGCCTCCAGGGCTTCGGTGCTGTAGGCCCTGGGGCCGGTGTCGAAGCCACCGGTTTCGCCGAGGCCGGTGCAGCCGTCATGCTCCAGCTCCAGCAACAGATGCTGCACGGCGCCGGTGGTGCCGCGGCTGATGGCCAGAGGCACCGCCTTGGTGAGGGGAAAGCGGCTCAGGCGGCAGCGCATTCCAGAAAACAGCCAGGGAGTTCACGCTGCCACAGCCGCCCGGTTGGCGGCGACGGGGCGATAGCGGAAACTGGATCCCATGACAGCCACCGTTTCCGGCCCGCAGGCCGACCAGGCGCCCTCGGCACGGCGCGGCAGCTACTGGATCACCACGTTCGGCTGCCAGATGAACAAGGCCGATTCCGAGCGCATGGCCGGAATCCTCGAAGCCATGGGGTACACCCCGGGCGTCGACGAACACACGGCCGATCTGGTGCTGTACAACACCTGCACGATCCGGGACAACGCCGAGCAGAAGGTCTACAGCTACCTGGGGCGGCAGGCCCAGCGCAAACGGGCCAACCCCGGCCTCACCCTGGTGGTGGCCGGCTGCGTGGCCCAGCAGGAGGGGGAATCCCTTTTGCGCCGTGTTCCGGAACTGGATCTGGTGATGGGTCCCCAGCACGCCAACCGGCTCGAGACCCTGCTCACCCGGGTGGAGACCGGCCAGCAGGTGGTGGCCACCGACGAGCACCACATCCTCGAGGACATCACTGCCGCCCGGCGTGACAGCGCCGTCTGCGCCTGGGTGAATGTCATCTACGGCTGCAACGAGCACTGCACCTACTGCGTGGTGCCGGCGGTAAGGGGCCGGGAGCAATCCCGCCTGCCCGAAGCCATCCGTCTGGAAATGGAGGGGCTGGCGGCCCGGGGCTTCCGGGAGGTGACCCTGCTGGGCCAGAACATCGACGCCTACGGACGCGACCTGCCCGGCATCACTGCCGAGGGCCGGCGGGCCCACACCCTCACCGATCTGCTTCGGGAGGTCCATGACGTGCGGGGCCTGGCGAGGATCCGCTTCGCCACCAGCCACCCGCGCTACTTCACCGACCGGCTGATCGACGCCTGCGCCGACCTGCCGAAGGTATGCGAGCACTTCCACATCCCCTTCCAGAGCGGCGACGACGCCGTGCTGCGGGCCATGGCGCGGGGCTACACCGTGGAGCGCTACCGGCGCATCATCGACCGCATCCGCCAGCGTCTCCCCGATGCGGCCATCAGCGCCGATGTGATCGTGGCCTTCCCCGGCGAAACCGACGCCCAGTACCGCCACACCCTCGACCTGATCGAGGCGATCGGCTTCGACCAGGTCAACACGGCCGCCTACTCGCCGCGGCCGGGCACGCCAGCGGCCGACTGGCCTGACCAGCTGCCGGAAGCGGTCAAGGTGGAACGGCTGCAGGAGCTGAACGCCCTGGTGGAGCGTGTCGCCGCGGAGCGCAGTGCCCGCTACCTGGGCCGCCGCGAGCAGGTGCTGGCCGAAGGGGTCAACCCCCGGGATCCTGATCAGCTGATGGGCCGCACCCGCACCAACCGCCTCACCTTCTTCGCCGCCGACCCCGGCGATGGCCGCCCCTATGCGCCGGGGGATCTGGTCGACGTGCTGATCGAGACGGTGCGGCCGTTCAGTCTCAGCGGCCGGCCCCTGGGCCGGCAACCGGTTCACTGATACGTTTGGCCCTCTTTCCTGTGCCGATGCCCCCTCACCCCACCCGCGTCGGCCTGGTGTTCGGGGGAGCCTCCGGCGAACACGCCGTCTCGATCCGCTCGGCCCAGACCGTGTTGCGGGGACTTCGCAGCGGCGCCAATGGCGAGCGCTACCGGGTGACTTGCTTCTACATCGATCGCTGCGGCGGCTGGTGGCCGGAGGCCGTGGCGACGGCAGTCCTGGAGCGGGGCCTGCCCGCCGAACCGGACGATCTGCCGGGCCAGCCGGAGGCGGGCGGCTTCCGGGGCTTTCCGGAGGGTGCCCTGGAGATGGAGGTGTGGTTTCCGGTGCTCCATGGCCCCAACGGGGAGGACGGCACGGTCCAGGGGCTGTTCACCTTGATGGGGGTGCCCTTCGTCGGCTCCGGCGTGCTGGGGTCGGCCCTCGGGATGGACAAGCAGGCCATGAAGGCCGCCTTCGCCGCCGCCGGCCTGCCCCAGGTGCCCTACGCCTGTGTCGAGGCGGCTGAGCTGGCCGCCTCCAGCCCCGGTGCCCGGGAGGCCCTGCTGGAGCGGCTTGAGAGCCAGCTCGGTTATCCCTGCTTCGTCAAGCCGGCCAACATGGGCTCCTCGGTGGGAATCAGCAAGGCTGGCGACCGTGCCGCCCTGCTCATGGGCCTGGAGCTGGCCGCGGGCCTCGACCGGCGCCTGGTGGTGGAGCAAGGCGTGAAGGCCAGGGAACTGGAATGCGCCGTGCTGCAACGCAGCGATGGCCAGGGAGATGGTCTGAGCGCCTCGGTGCTGGGCGAAATCCGCTTTGATGCCGACTGGTACGACTACCAGACCAAGTACAGCGAGGGGCTCAGCCACACCGTGATCCCCGCCATGGTGAGCGAGGCGGTGAGCGAACGGGCCCGGACGATGGCCCTCGACGCCTGCCGGGCGGTGGCGGCCGGGGGGCTGGCCCGGGTCGATTTCTTCTACGACGAAGCCTCTGGCGGCCTCTGGCTGAACGAGATCAACACCCTGCCGGGCTTCACGAGCCAGAGCATGTACCCCATGCTGTGGGAGGCCAGTGGATTACCACTCCCCGACCTGGTGCATCAATTGGTGCTGGGCGCGAGAAGATCGGAGCACTGGATGAACGTGGAAGGACCAGCCGCATGATCCATGGCCTGCTGTGGCTGCCCCTGTTGGCGGCCTTCGTGCTCCTGGTGTCCCTCGGCTGGATTGAGCGGCGGCGGCAACAGCTGTTCCGCGACTGGGCCAGTGGCGCCGAACTGGCCAAGCTGGATGGCTGTGGGGCCGCCCGGCTCATCAATGGGGAACTGAGCTGGAGCCGGTTCGTGGCCGGCAGCTTCCAGCCGGTGGGCTGTTTCAGCATCAAGCGCCTCGAAATGGTCGAGCTGCTCTCGCTCAGCTCCGGGGAAGCTCCCCTGACCGAGGAGAGCGAAGGGGCCTGCCGGCTGCGGCTGGTGGGAAGTGGCCAGCAGGAGGAGCTGCCCTTCACCGACGCCCGTCGCGCCCGCACCTGGATGGATGAACTCATGGCCCGCTCCCGCTGCGAGTTGTGAAGCAGGCCCCCTCTTCGCCGGGAGCGCCACCGTCGCCGGGAGCGCCCCTGCCGCCGGGAGTGCTGCGCCGCAAGGAACTGCGCCGTCAGCGCCGCAGCGAGCGGCTGCGCCTGCTCTGGCGCATCCTGGTCTTCAGTGCCGTCTCCGCCGGCCTGGGTTACCTGCTGCTGCGGCAGGGCTGGACCCTTCGGGATCCGGCCCAGGTGGAGGTCATCGGCAGTGCCGTGGTCAGCCGCGACCAGGTGATCACGGCGGCCGGACTGCGCTTTCCCCAGCCCCTGATGGCCCTGCAGCCCCGCCAGGTGGCCAGCAACCTGATGGGGGCCCTGCCCGTGGAGCAGGTGAAGGTGAGCCGGCTGATGCTGCCGCCCCGACTTCGGGTGGAGCTCAAGGACAGGGAGGCGGTGGCCCGAGCTGAGCGCCGCACCGACCGCGGACCGGAAATGGGCTTCGTGGATCGGCTGGGAAATTGGATCAGCATCCGCCAGCACATGGGAGTGCGCCGCCAGGGCGACCTGTCCCTGCTGGTCGTCGGCTGGAACGCCCGCCACCGGGCCGTGCTGGCCCAGGTGCTGAAGGAGCGGGAGGTGCTGGGTCCCGGTCTGCGGGAAATCCGCTTCGAACCGGACGGCAGCCTCTGGCTCACGACCATCCAGCTGGGCCGGGTGCGGCTGGGCCCCCCCGACGCCCGCCTGCCCCGCCGGCTGGAGGTGGTTGCCCACCTCAGTCGCACCCTGCCGGCCAGCATGAAAGGAGGCCCACCGCTGCTGATCGATTTGAGCGATCCCGAACAACCCGAGCTCAGCTTGGGGCGCAAAGGCGGAACCGCCGCACCGCCCCGGCCTTTGAAGCCCCGCCCTACTCCAGCCGGCGCCCAGTGAGGGATCTCAGCCACCGCCAGGCCATCAGCCACCCAGCCAGACAATCCTCACAGGCCGTTGCGCCCTGATGCGTTTCAGTCCAATGTGATCTATCGGCAACTTTGGCTGAGCTGGCCACCGACATAATGCAGCCGCAGACCAACGGCCACGCCTCCCCTCCCGCGATGTCGCGCGATCAGGACCGCCTTCACCACGTCGATCTTTCGTCCCCGCAGGAGCCCCACGCGATGAGCCAGACCTCGCCCAGCAGCAATGGGATCGTCCCGAGCCAATCGGCCCGGATTGAGGTGATCGGCGTGGGGGGAGGCGGCAGCAACGCGGTCAACCGGATGATCGCCACCGACCTCAAAGGGGTGGGTTATCGGGTGCTCAACACCGACGCCCAGGCCCTGCTGCAGTCGGCGGCGGGCCAGCGCATCCAGCTCGGCCAGAAGCTCACCCGGGGCCTGGGGGCCGGCGGCAACCCGGTGATCGGCCAGAAGGCGGCGGAGGAATCCAGGGCCGATCTGCAGCAATCGCTTGAGGGCGCCGATCTCGTCTTCATCGCCGCCGGCATGGGCGGTGGCACCGGCACCGGTGCGGCGCCGATCGTGGCCGAGGTGGCCAAGGAATGTGGCGCCCTCACCGTGGGCATCGTCACCAAACCGTTCGGCTTCGAGGGCCGCAAACGGCTGCGTCAGGCCGAGGAGGGCATCGCCCGCCTGGCCGAGCACGTCGACACCCTGATCATCATTCCCAACGATCGCCTGCGGGACGCCATTGCCGGGGCGCCGCTCCAGGAGGCCTTCCGGGCCGCCGACGACGTGCTGCGCATGGGCGTGAAGGGCATCACCGACATCATCACCAGGCCGGGTCTGGTGAACGTTGACTTCGCCGACATCCGTTCGGTGATGGCCGATGCCGGCACCGCCCTGCTGGGCATCGGCGTGGGCTCCGGGCGTTCACGGGCCATCGAGGCGGCCCAGGCCGCCATGAGCAGCCCGCTGCTGGAGTCGGCCCGCATCGACGGCGCCAATGGCTGCGTCATCAACATCAGCGGCGGCAAGGACATGACCCTGGAGGACATGACCACCGCCTCCGAAGTCATCTACGACGTGGTCGACCCGGACGCCAACATCATCGTGGGGGCCGTGGTGGACGAATCCCTCGAGGGCGAGATTCACGTCACCGTGATCGCCACCGGCTTCCAGAGCGGCGGCCACTACCGACCGGAGCGCACCAGTGCCGCGAGCTTCGCCGACAACCTCACCCACACCCCTGAGGAGCGCGGAGCCATGATCCCGCCGTTCCTGATCAATCGCCAGAACCGGATCGACTGATCGTCCTGGTTACAAGAGGGTGACCCGGAATCCACGCCTGCCCTGAGCATCCCGTGTGGCTGCTCCCTTCCGGTCCTGACCAGATTTGGGCGTCAGAGCCGCGTGGGTCCGAGTCGGGTCGATGCTAGCAATGCCCCCTCCGCCCTCCGTGCCGTGCCCCTGCGACCCGCTGATCTGACACGGCGCAAGCGGGGGGGTCTGCCGATCACCGTGCTGACCGCCTGGGACGCGCTCTCCGCCGCCGTGGTGGCCGGCGCCGGGGTGGATGCGGTGCTGGTGGGCGACTCCCTGGCGATGGTGGTGCTCGGCCACGCCACCACCCTGCCGGTCACCCTCGAGGAGATGCTGCACCACTGCCGCGCCGTTGGCCGGGGGCTGGCGGCGGCAGCGGTGCCCAATCCGCCGCTGCTGATCTGCGATCTCCCCTTTCTGAGCTACCAGTGCGGCGCCGATGCGGCGGTGGCCGCCGCCGGGAGGGTGCTGAAGGAAACACCCGCGGTGGCGGTCAAACTGGAGGGGGCCGAGCCCGAGACGCTCACCGTGATCGACCGGATGGTGCGCAGCGGGATTCCGGTGATGGGCCACCTGGGGCTGACCCCCCAGTCGGTGCATCGGCTGGGCTACCGGCGCCAGGCCGGCGATCCGGTCAGCCAGGACCGGCTGCGGAGGCGGGCCCTGGCCCTGCAGGAGGCCGGTTGTTTCGCCCTGGTGCTCGAACATGTTCCGGCGGAGCTGGCCAGTGAGCTGAGCGCCGCCCTGGTGATTCCGGTGATCGGCATCGGCGCCGGAGAGGGCTGCGACGGCCAGGTGCGGGTGACCGCCGATCTGCTGGGGCTCACCAGTCGCCAACCCCCTTTCAGCCCCCCCCTGATCGAGGGCCGGGCCCTGGCGGTGGAGGTCCTCGGCCGCTGGGTCAAGGAGCAGGGGCCGGCAGCGGTTCCAGGGCCTGCTCCAGCTCCAGGTCCTGCCACCAGGCCAGCATCTCCCGCAGCACCCCATTGCTGAGGGCCAGCCCCGCCGGATCCGCCAGGCGCCAACGGGGTCCCTCGACGCAGAGCAGACCGCGCTGCTCATAGGCCACGAGCCGCTCCCGCAGGCCCTTCAGCTGGGGCGCCTCCAGTCGCTTCTGGCGGGCCAGCTGTTCCATGTTCACCCCCTCCCGGCGGCGCAGGCCCACCATCAGCCGTTCATCGAAAGGCATGCCCTGCTCAGCTTCATCCGGCTCCTCCACCTGGGCCCCCAGGGACACGCCTGCCGCCAGGGACTCCGCATAGCCGGCACGGGTGCGGGGATGGGCCCGCCGGCGACCGCGGGGGGCACCGGTGGCGCCCATGCCGAACCCCCACCAGCCGGCCCCGCTCCAGTAGACGCGGTTGTGGCGCGAGGCGTGGCCGGGCAAGGCGTAGTTCGACACCTCGTAGTGGCCGTAGCCGGCAGCCGTGAGCCGGGCCCAGGTCAGGTCCATCAGGTCGGCGGCCAGATCCTCCGGCGGCAGATCCAGCTCCCCCCGCGCCAGGCGCCGCTCAAAGACCGTGCCCGGCTCGATGCTCAGGTCGTACACCGACAGATGGGGGGGCTCCAGGGCGATGGCCGCGCTGAGCTGGTCGTCCCAGTGGGCGGCGTCCTGCCGCGGCAGCCCCTGGATCAGATCCAGGCTCCAGCTGGCCAGCTCCCCCCGCCGGCGGGCCCGGCGCAACCAACCGGCCGCCTCCCGCAGGTCGGCCCCCCGGTGGCGGCGGCCCAGGTCGAGCAGCACGGCGTCGTCAAAGCTCTGGCCCCCCAGGCTGACGCGGTTGATGCCTGCGGCCAGGTAGCCCGCCAGGCGAGCCTCGTCGAAGCTGGCCGGATCCAGCTCCAGGCTCAGCTCCGCCCCCGGCGCCAGGCCGAAGCGGCTGGCCAGGGCCTCCAGGATCGCCGCCACCTGGGCGCTGCTCAGCATCGAAGGAGTGCCACCGCCCAGATACACCGTTGCCAGCGGTGGGCCGCCGGGGGAAGTGGCGATCTCCTGATGCAACAGGGCCAGGTAGGCGGCGATCGAGCCGGACGCGGCCCCATCGGCCCTGTCGCCGAGGGGCACCACCGGGAAATCGCAGTAGAAACAGCGCCGGTGGCAGAAAGGGATGTGGACGTAGGCGGATCGGGGATCCATCACGGGCGGTAATCCCAGGGACCCAAACGGCGGAAGATCGGCCAAGCTGCTTTGAAGACCTGCTGGGCGGCCAAGGCGTCGGGACTTCGAAGCATGGTGGACACCCTCATCTTGCTCCTGTTCCTGATCTCAGGCGGAGCCACCGGCTGGCTCGGGGTTGACCTGCTGCCGGAGCAGCTGCTGCTGGAGGTCACCAACCAGGAAGGGCTGCGGACGGTGATGGGGGGCTTCGGCGCCTTCTTCGGGCTGATCGCCGGCATCTTCTTCCAGCAACTGCGCCGGCGGCTGATGGCCCAGGTGCGCAGCATGCCCACCGACCTGCTGATCAGCCGGGCGGTGGGACTGATCCTCGGCCTGCTGGTGGCCAACCTGCTGCTGGCGCCGATCCTGCTGCTGCCCCTGCCCTGGGAGGTGGTGCTGGTGAAGCCGCTGGCGGCTGTGCTCAGCAACGTCTTCTTCGGGGTGCTGGGGTACAACCTGGCGGAGGTGCATGGCCGCACCCTGCTGCGGCTGTTCAATCCGGCCAGCACCGAGGCCCTGCTGGTGGCCGATGGGGTTCTGCTGCCCGCCACCGCCAAGATCCTCGACACCAGTGTGATCATCGACGGCCGCATCCGTGCCCTGCTGGCCTCCGGCCTGCTGGAAGGCCAGGTGATCGTGGCCCAGGCCGTGATCGACGAACTTCAGGCCTTGGCCGATTCCTCCAACAGCGAGAAGCGCGCCAAGGGACGCCGGGGCCTGAAGCTGCTCACCGAACTGCGCGAGAACTACGGTCGCCGGCTGGTGCTGAACAGCACGCGCTACACCGGCAACGGCGCCGACGACAAACTGCTCAAGCTCACTGCGGACACCGGCGGAACCCTTCTCACCGCCGACTTCAACCTGGCCCAGGTGGCCCAGGTGCAGGAGCTGCGGGTTCTCAACCTGAGCGAACTGGTCATTGCCCTGCGGCCCGAGGTGCAGCCCGGTGATGCTCTCCAGCTCAAGATCGTGCGCGAGGGCAAGGAGGCCGATCAGGGCGTTGGTTACCTGGAGGACGGCACGATGGTGGTGGTGGAAGATGCCCGTCGCCGCATTGGCGAACGTCTGCCAGTCACCGTCACCGGTGCCCTGCAGACACCCACCGGCCGCATGGTGTTCGCCCGCTGCGACCGCAACCAGGACCGCCCCGGCGAGCAGGGCAATGGCCGCGGCCTCGACAAGCAGGGAGGGAAACCCGTCGCCCTGCGGGAGCACCAGCCTCCTGGCCCCGGCTAGGCTCCTGCCTCAAGAGTGCTGGTGAGCGCGGATGACGGTGTCGGCCCCCTACTACGGCGATTCCGCAGCGATGCGCACGCCGCCGCCGGATCTGCCGTCCCTGCTGCTCAAGGAGCGGATCGTCTATCTGGGCCTGCCCCTGTTCTCCGACGATGAAGCCAAGCGTCAGATGGGCATCGATGTCACCGAGCTGATCATTGCCCAGCTGCTTTACCTCGAGTTCGACAATCCTGAGAAGCCGATCTTCTTCTACATCAACTCCACCGGCACCAGCTGGTACTCCGGCGACGCCATCGGGTTCGAGACCGAAGCCTTCGCCATCTGCGACACCCTGCGCTATGTGAAACCGCCGGTGCACACCATCTGCATCGGCCAGGCCATGGGCACCGCCGCGATGATTCTTTCGGCCGGCACCAAGGGCCAGCGGGCCGCCCTGCCCCACGCCTCGATCGTGCTGCACCAGCCCCGCTCCGGCGCCCGCGGCCAGGCCAGCGACATCCAGATCCGGGCCAAGGAAGTGCTGCACAACAAGCACAGCATGCTGGAAATCCTCTCCGAGAACACCGGCAAGAGCGTCGAGGACCTCTCCCGCGACTCCGACCGGATGACCTACCTGACGGCTGATGAGGCCAAGGCCTACGGCCTGATCGACCGGGTGCTCACCAGCCGCAAGGACCTGCCGACGGCCGCCCCAATGGCGTGACGCACCAGGTGGGCTGAGCCTCGCCAACACCCGGCCCTCGGCCGACCCCTTCCACCACCTTTTCTCCCCGGCTCCGAACGAGAGCCTTCCCGACATGCCCATCGGCACCCCCAGCGTTCCCTACCGCCTTCCCGGCAGCCAGTACGAGCGCTGGGTCGACATCTACACCCGGCTCGGCGTGGAGCGGATCCTGTTCCTCGGTCAGGAAGTGACCGACGGCATCGCCAACAGCCTGGTGGCCCAGATGCTGTATCTCGACTCCGACGACAGCTCCAAACCGATCTACCTGTACATCAACTCCCCGGGCGGCTCGGTGACGGCGGGGCTGGCGATCTTCGACACGATGCAATACGTCAAATCGGACGTGGTGACGATCTGCGTCGGCCTGGC
Organism: Cyanobium sp. Aljojuca 7A6; assembly: GCF_024346455.1. Classification (GTDB taxonomy): domain Bacteria; phylum Cyanobacteriota; class Cyanobacteriia; order PCC-6307; family Cyanobiaceae; genus Cyanobium. The sequence continues at coordinate 46,547 of NZ_JAGQCY010000004.1, read as the reverse complement.
GGCCTCCATGGGCGCCTTCCTGCTGGCGGCCGGCACCAAGGGCAAGCGTCTGGCCCTGCCCCACAGCCGGATCATGATCCACCAGCCCCTCGGCGGCACCAGCCAGCGCCAGGCCAGCGACATCGAGATCGAGGCGCGGGAAATCCTGCGCATCAAGGACATGCTCAACCAGTCCCTGGCCGGAATGTGCGATCAGCCCCTGGAGAAAGTCACCAAGGACACGGACCGCGACTACTTCCTCAGCGCCGCCGAAGCCAAGGAGTACGGCCTGATCGACCGGGTGATCGCCCATCCCTCGGAAGCAGCAGGCGGCTGAAGACGGTGCGGACGCACACCTAAAGTCTGCGTTTGCCCTGCCCGCCGCCCGGAATGGCCCAGCTCTTCTACGACTCCGACGCCGATCTCGGCCTGCTGACCGGCAAGACGGTGGCCATCATTGGCTATGGCTCCCAAGGCCATGCCCACGCCCTGAACCTCAAGGACAGCGGTGTCAACGTGGTGGTGGGCCTTTACGACGGCAGCCGCTCCGCCGCCAAGGCCCGGGCCGACGGCCTCGAGGTGCTGAGCGTCGCCGACGCCTGCGCCAAGGCCGACTGGATCATGGTGCTGCTGCCCGATGAGGCCCAGAAGGCCGTCTACGCCGCCGAGATCGCGCCCCACCTGAGCGCCGGCAAGGTGCTGAGCTTCGCCCACGGATTCAACATCCGCTTCGGCCTGATCCAGCCGCCCACCGACGTGGACGTGGTGATGATCGCCCCCAAGGGCCCCGGCCACACCGTGCGCTGGGAGTTCCAGAACGGCCAGGGCGTGCCCGCCCTGTTCGCCATCGAGCAGGACGCCACCGGCAACGCCCGCGCCCTGGCCATGGCCTACGCCAAGGGGATCGGCGGCACCCGCGCCGGCATCCTTGAAACCAACTTCAAGGAAGAAACCGAAACCGACCTGTTCGGTGAGCAGGCCGTCCTCTGCGGCGGCCTCAGCGAGCTGGTGAAGGCCGGTTTCGAGACCCTGGTGGAAGCGGGCTACCAGCCCGAGCTGGCCTACTTCGAGTGCCTGCACGAGGTGAAGCTGATCGTCGATCTGATGGTCAAGGGCGGTCTCACCGCCATGCGCGATTCAATCTCCAACACCGCCGAGTACGGCGATTACGTCAGCGGCCCGCGACTGATCACCGCCGACACCAAGGCGGAGATGCGGCGCATCCTGGCCGACATCCAGGACGGCACCTTTGCCCGCAACTTCGTGGCCGAGTGCGAAGCGGGCAAGCCCGAGATGGCCAAGGCGCGCGAACGCGATGCCGCCCATCCGATCGAGGCGGTGGGCAAAGGCCTGCGCTCGATGTTCAGCTGGCTCAAGGCCGCCTGATCCCCAGCCGATGCACAGGCGCCTGCTGACCCTGGCCTGGAGCAGCAGCCAGGGCGGCGGCACCCTCGCCATTGGCGCCACCGCCTGGCTGCTCAGCGGCCTCACCCCCTCACCACTGCTGAACGGGGTGCTGCCGGCCCTGGCCACCCTGCCACTGCTGGTGCCCCTGCCCCAGCGCATCCGCCTCGGCTACCTGATCCAGCTGCTCAGCCTGCTGCTGCTGCTGGCCGTGGCCGCCGAACTGCTGGGCCGCTCCGTGCTGGGGCCCCTGCTGGGCATCGCCCTGCTGGCGGTAGGACTGCGCCTGACCCAGGAGCCGCTGGAGCGCCAGCTGCACGGCTTCGGGGCGGTGCCGGTCGGTGAGCTGCGGGCCGGAGCAGAGGCGGGCCGGCTGGTGGGCAACCTGCTCACGGCACTGCTGTTTCCCCTGGGCAAGGCCCTGCTCCAGCTCGGCACCGCCCTGCTGCTGCTGCTGCCCCTGGTGCCGGTGATCGGCGCGCTCCAGGCCGGCGACCGCCCCCAGCCAGACCCCAGCGCTGATCAGGGCGCTCAGGCTCTGCGGCTGGAGCCCAGCGGTGTGCTGCAGGGGCTGTTGTTCGGGGGCCTGTTCGCCCTGCTGCCCCTGTGGGTGCGCCAGGAGGCGGCAGGCAACTGCTTTGATTTCGGCCTGGTGCTGACGGCCTACGGCCTGGGCCGCACCGGCGCCGAAGCCTGGGGCCTGCGGCTGCCGCCGCGGCTGCCTTACCTGCTGATGGCCGCCGTGCTGGTGGCGACCCAACTCATCGGCGGCTGGGGCGCCGTGCTGCTGTTCGTGCCCTTCGGCCTGCTGGCGGCCGTGGCGGACGCCAGCCTGGCCATCGGCGTGGATCCGGCCGGCGACCTGCAGCGCAGCTGGAACCGCCTGGAGCGCTCCTCAGCCCTGGGGGGCCTGGTGGGAAGCCTGGGGATGGGCCTGATCGCCCAGGTGATCGGCCTGGCCGGCAGCCTGCCGATCCAGTTGCTGGCGTTCCTGGGGGCCGGAGCCCTGCTGCCCCTGCTGCAACGTCGCCGGCGTTGACCCCCGCCCTGCTGGTGCTGCTCGCCTGCGGGCTGGATCGGCTGCTGGGGGACCCCCTCTGGTGGCCGCACCCGGTGCAGGCCATGGGCTGGGCCATCGGCGTGCTGCGCCGGGCCGTGGAAGCCTTGGCCGGTGATGTCCCCCGGCGCCTGCGCCTGGGCGGGGCGCTGCTCACCCTGCTGCTGGTGGCCGGCAGTGGCCTGGCGGGCTGGGGGATCGAGGTCCTGGCCAGGCGCGCGCCCCTGGTGGGAACCCCCCTGCTGCTGCTGGGCCTGGCCAGTGCCCTGGCGGGCGGCAGCCTGGCCCGGGCGGTGCGCGCGGTGCTGGAGGCACTGCCGGATGTCCCCATGGCCAGGGAGCGCCTGGCCCGGATCGTGGGCCGCCAGGTGAACCAGCTGCCGGAGGCGGAGATCCTGCGGGCCGCCGCCGAGACCGCCGCTGAAAACGCCGTCGACGGACTGTTCGCGCCGCTGTTCTGGATGCTGGTGGGGGGGGCGCTGCTGGCGCTGGGGCCGCCAGCGCCTTCGCTACCACTGCCGGGGCCCCTCGCCCTGGCCTGGAGCTTCAAGGCGGCCAGCACCCTCGATTCGATGCTCGGCTACCGCCACGGTCGCCTGCGTTGGCTGGGCACCGCCGGCGCCCGCCTCGACGATCTGCTCACCTGGCTGCCCACCCGCCTGGTGGCCCTGACCCTGCCCCTGGCCGCAGGGCACCCCGGTCAGACCCTTCGCTGGTTTCGGGCGGCCCTGCGGGACGGCGCCCCCGACCCTTCCCCCAACGCCGGGGTGTCGGAAGCGGCCTTCGCCCACGCCGCCGGCGTGCGCCTGGGAGGCGCCAACACCTACGCCGATGGCGTTCGGATCAAGCCAATCCTGGCGGCCGCAGGGCGCGCACCCGATGCGGACGCTGTGGAGCGGATCCTGGCCCTGGGGGATCGGCTGCAAGGGCTCTGGCTGCTGGTGGCGCTGCCGGCCCTCTGGGCGCTTAGCGCAACGGCGGCGTTTCAGTAGGCGCCGCGGTCGCGGGGATCCAGCATCACGCTGATCGTGCGCAGGATGATGCGCAGATCCATCAGCAGGTTGCGGCGGCGGGCGTAACGCACATCCAGCCGAACCCGTTCCGGGTAGCTGAGGTTGTTGCGGCCGGACACCTGCCAGAGGCCCGTGAGTCCGGGGCGGACGGCGAGCACCTCGTCCATGCGGTCGCCGTAGCGGACCAGCTCACTGGTGACGATGGGACGGGGGCCGACCACACTCATCTCGCCGCGAAGCACATTGAGGAACTGGGGCAGTTCATCAAGGCTGGAACGGCGCAAAAACTTGCCCAGACGGGTGATGCGGGGATCGTTCTTGAGCTTGAAATCGTTGCGGAACTCTTCGTCGAGATCGGGCGATTCCGCCAGCAGCTTGGAGAGCAGTCGATCGGCGTCCCGACGCATGGTGCGGAACTTGATGCAACCAAAACTGCGGTAATCGCGACCGACCCGTTGCTGCACGTAGAACACGGGCCCCCTGGAGGTGATCTTCACCAGCAGGGCCAGGGTGAGCAGCACCGGGGCTCCGACCGTAAGCACCGTCAACGAAAAAAGGATGTCTCCACTTCGCTTGACGACGCGATCCCGCTTGGACTGGATGGCGATCAACTCTTCAGCGGTGAACACCTGCGCCGGAGCCGTCACGAGCTGACCAGAGGCGTAGGGGGTCCCGATGGAAGAGAGCATGGGAGCCTGCTTCGATAGATGAAGTTAAGGATCAGCAGGACCCGAACTCCATGGCGGGGGGCCACTCAGACCAGAGGCACAGGACCGCGGAGGCGGCGGCGATGCTGCCGCCACAGCTTGTCCAGCAGCGTTTCCATGCGTCGCCGGAAGACCGCCGGGGCGAAGCCCTCCGCCCAGCGCCGCTGCTCCTCCGCCGGCAGGGATCGCCACAGCCGGCTCGCCTCGAAGTGCTCCAGCGCCGCCGCCAGGCTGGCGGCGCTCTGCTCCGGGAACAGCAGACCAGTGGCGCCCCGCTCCCCTTCCCTGAGGCAGCGCACGCTGTCGAGCACCCCGCCTTGCCCGAAGGCGATCACCGGGGCACCGGCGGCCATCGCCTCCACCGGCGCGATGCCGAAATCCTCCAGGCCCGCGTACACGTAGGCCCGCGCCCGCGCCAACCAGGCGGCGCTCTCCTGATCCGACAGGCGACCGAGGAAGCGGACCTGGGGCCCCGCCATCGCCTCCAGGCGGCGCCGTTCAGGACCGTCGCCGATTACCACCAGGGGCAGCCCGGTGCGGTTGAAGGCTTCCACCACCACATCCACCCGTTTGTTGGGCACCAGCCGGCAGAGGCTCACGTAAACGTCATCCCGGGGCCGATCCCAACGGAACCGCTCCACGGCCACGGGGGGATGCAGCACGTGGGCACGGCGGCGCCAGAAACAGCGGATCCGGCGGGCGGTGAAGCGGGAATTGGCCACCAGGGCACCCACCCGGGCGCTGCTGACCACGTCCCATTGACGCAGCTGGTGCAGCTGCAACCGCACCAGGGGACCCAGGGGCCCGCGGGCCAGGGCGGAACGGGCCAGGTAGGGATGCATCTGGTCCCAGGCGTAGCGGGCCGGGGTGTGCACGTAACTGACATGCAACTGGTCCGGGCCGGTGATCACCCCTTTCGCCACCAGATGGCTGCTGCTGATCACCAGGGGATGGCCGGACAGGTCGAGTTGCTCGATCGCCAGGGGCAGCAGCGGCAGGTACTGCTGAACGTGGCTCACGCCCCAGGGCAGGCGCTGAATGAAGCTGGTGTGGATCCTGCGCCCCGACAGCCAGCTGCCGGGCCGGCCGCTCTCCCCATCCACCAGGGCGTAGAGCTCGGGCGGGGTTCCCCGCTGCGCCAGAAGCCGGTCGAGTTCCGCCACCACATGCTCGGACCCACCCACGGACCGGGGTGTGAACCACTCGTGCACCAGGGCGACAGGGGTGGGGAAGGCCTCCATGCCAGGCACCGTAAGGCGCCAGTATCACGAAAACTCTCAGCCGATTGCCCTTGCGGGACTCCCTGCCGAAGCTAAGGCGACGACTGGGATGGCGAGAGCCGCAGCACGATGGCGATCCGCGAGCTCCTCGAAGACGCCTTGCAGGAGCCTTCCATCGGCGAGACCGCCTGCTTCCGGTGGCATGCCACCTCGGTGGGCATTGCGGCGCTCTGGTGCGACGGCAAACCGCCGCCGGCCCCACCGTTTGATGTGGCGCTCCGGGAAGGGCTGTTGGTGGGCCTGGATCTGAGCCGGGAGGAACGGGAGTTTCACCAGGTGAAATCGGGCCTGGTGCTGCTGTTCCATTCCTGAGCGGACCCTTGGCGTTGACGCGCCGATGCCAACCGCAACGCCTGTCGCAACGCCCGGTGCTACGCAAGAACGTCCACAGCCAGGAATCTGGATGACTTGTTTTCGGTCTCGATGGGCACTGCTGCTGCTGTTGCTCCCCACGGCCATCCACGCCCAGGAAGCCAAGATCCAGTGTCCTGGCGATAACACGGTGGAGATGCGCTACTGCGCTGCTCTGTCCTGGGAGCAATCCACCGACCAGTTGAAGCGCAAGCTGCCCAAGCGACGCTTCGAGCAGTGGCAGGAGGCTACAAGGGAGGTCTGTCCCCACGCCTATGCCCCCTACAAGGACGGCACCATCTACCTCCAGTTGGTGGTGGGATGTGAAGACCGCCTCAATCGGGCACTGCTGAAGGCGTTCCAGCCGCTCAACGACCTCCCGTAGATCCTGCCTCCAGCACCATCGCGATCTTCCCTGCTATGTCCAACAACAGTGTCGATGCCACTGTCTGATCGTGCCGAGACCTGGAGGCGACCAACATGGAGGCCAGGTTTGCGGCATAAAAAGTTTTACGACACAGTTAGATATACTTCCTAGTCGCGTCCATAAAATGACATCGACACGGCATTAAAGATGCCATTCGTTCGCTACTTAGCCGTCCGACTGGTACTGCCATTCACCTTCGTAGTTCCATCCAGCGCAGCGGACTGGAAAGGCAGCGACTGTCGCAAAGGCAAGGATGACAGCGGTAATCGCGTTGAGATTTTTCGTGACAACGAGTCAATTGGAGTCTTCTGGGACGATGGCTCGTTTGTCAATGGCTGGTGCGACAATCGCCAATACGGCATTGATTACAAAGGCCTGAGTAAAACTGAGGCAATCTCCTGGGTTGACTATTATTGCAATTGAATCAAACTCAATTGCCCCTATGAAACCTCGGCTTGCAACTTAGGGGAGTTCTCAGCCACGAGGCTCCAGGCAAGACTCCAAGCCATCGCCCCTTGAAGCGGCACTCAGCCGGCCTGTACGTTTTACTCATCACCCGAATCCCCACCCGTTCGTGCTGCACTCGCATCCGGTTCGTCTCTGGAGCTGGAGGGTCGCCCTGGCGAGCACCTTGGTGCTGCTGGCGTCCCCGGCGATGGCGGGCACGGCGGTGGCGGGCACGGCGGTGACGGGGATGTTCACCTACCTGGCCGACGCGGCCAGCATCCGGCTGTGCGCCACCGGCGAGCAGCTGCCGGTGGCCATGGAGGGCGACTTTCTGGCCCTGCAGCGCGCCTATCTCCAGGCCCGTCCGGCAAACCAACCGGGCCAGCCATTGCTGGTGGAGCTGCAGGGGCTGATCACCCAAAGGCCGTCGATGGAGGCAGGGCAGCCGGCTCGCCGCACGCTGGTGGTGGAGACGTTCGGGACGTTCAGGCCCGGCAAGGAGTGCCCACCGCCCCTGGTGGCCCCGTTGCGGGGTACCAACTGGCGGCTGCTGGCCCTTGGTGGGGAGACCGTCGAGCCCCAGCAGCCCCCCGGCCGGGCGATCGAGCTGCAGCTGGCTGCCGAGACCCTGCGCCTGGCTGGGAGCGGCGGCTGCAACCGCTTGATGGGCGCGTTCAGCCTTGAGGGCGAAACGATCCGGTTCTCCCAACTGGCCAGCACCCGAATGGCCTGCAGCCCTGAGCGGATGGCCTTGGAAGGGCGCTTCAGCGAAACCCTGGATCAGGTTCGCCGCTGGAGCATCGACAAGCGCAGCCTGTTGCTTCAGGACGCCTGCGGCAAGACGCTGCTGCTGCTCCAGGCGGGCGAATAGCCAGATCCGGCCCCAGAAGACGGCAAGGGACCTCCGGGAAGGCCCTCAGATCTCAGAAAACGGAGAGGGTGGGATTCGAACCCACGGAAGGTTTCCCTTCAAACGATTTCGAGTCGTTCGCTTTCGACCACTCAGCCACCTCTCCAAGCCCTTCGGCCAGGTGGCATCTTACGGAGCGGCCAGCGCCCCGCTCGCCCCACTGGCCCGCCAACCGGGCGGCAAGGGAGACCCTCCTGGGCCCGGTCCACTGAGCCACACCTGCCGCGGCCCGTGGGCCAACAGGACGCGATGGTCGGAGGGCCGGGGGCGGAACCCCAGCCACACGGACTCCGCCGCCGACCCTGAGGCGTTGGCCGGTTGGCCCGATCGCCAGCTGGCCAGCGACTGTCGATCGGGCAGCAGCAGCCAGCGCTGGTGGCCCAGCTGCAGCCGCAGGGCGTGGCTGTCCATGGCCAGGGCCTGCACCGCCAGCCCCCGGCTCGCCAACCGCTGCCCTGCCGCCAGGGGGACCGCGCCATCGCCGTAGGCCACCACTCGAGCAGCCTGGCGGCTCCAGCAGGCCGGATCGGCGCCCGCCACCGGATCGAGCAACAGGGCCCAATCGAAGCGGGCCACCCCCAGACCCTGGGCCAGCTGGCCGGCCTGGCGGCAACTGAAACCATCGGCGCGGGTGCTGACCAGGGCGGCGCGGCCGCGGTGGCGGGCCAGTAACAGATCGCGGCCGGGACCACCCTCCCCCTGGTGCACCAGCAGCAGCTGGTCGCCACCCAGCAGCACCAGGTGCAGCACCAGCACCCCGAGGCCCAGGCCTGCCGCCAGCAGTCGCCGGCGCCGGCCCAGGCCCGGCAGCACCAGGCCCAGCAACGCCAGCGTGAACAGCAGCACCAGCAGGGGCAGGGGCCGGCCGCTCTGCCACTGGGCCAGGGGAAGGCCGGCGACGACGTGGGCGAGCTGGAGCAGCAAGGCGGCCAGCCAGCCGAGGGGCACCAGCAGCGGCGCCAGCAGGGGCGGCACCAGCACGGCCACCAGCGCCAGGGCCATCGCCCCGAGGGTGAGTGGCGTCAGCAGGGGGGCCGCCAACAGGTTGGCCGGCACGGCGTAGAGGGGCACGACGCCGAAGTGGAGCAGTTGCAGCGGCAGGGTCCAGAGACTGGCCGCCAGCGGCACCGCCAGGGCGGGCGCCAGCCAGCCCGCGCCAGGCAGCCGCTGGGCCAGGGCCTGTTCCAGGGGCCTGGCCGTCAGCACCAGGCCGGCGGTGGCGGCGGCGCTGAGTTGGAAGCCGACGTCGTGGAGCCAGGCCGGCCGCAGCAGCAACATGCCCGCCAGGCTCAGGCCAAGGATCCCCAGGGGGCGCCCCCGCCGGCCGCTCTCAAGCAGCACCAGGGCAATGGCCCCCATCAGCACCGCCCGCACCACCGAGGGCTGGGCTCCGGCCAGCAGCAGAAACAGCGCCATGGCACCACCGCCCAGGGCCAGCCGCGCCGAGCGGCCGAGGCCCCGGCCCAAGGCCAGCACCGCCCCCAGCAGGACGCTGAGATGGAATCCAGAGGCCGCCAGGGCATGGGAGAGGCCGGCGACACGGAAGTCGGCGCGCAGCTCCGCCGGCAGGGGCACCACGGCACTGCCCAGCACCAGGGCCGCCAGCAGGCCGCCCCGCTCCGGGCCCGCCGCGGCCACAAAACGGGCGGCGATGCTGCGGCGCAGGTCGGCAATCGGGGTGGCGGGCCGGCGCAGCACCTCCAGCCGCTCCACCGTCAGGCGGGTCCAGCTGCCGTGGCGGGCCAGGCGCTCGGCCGGGCCGGCCAGCAGCGGATGGGGGGCCGGCCGGGGGCGCCGCAGCTGTCCGCTCACCCGCACGTCCCAGCCTTCGCGCAACGCCGGACAGGTGCCGAAGCTCAGCTCGCTGCGGCCTCCAGCCGTCTGCAGGAGTACCCGGCAGGGGCCGGCCTGGCCGGCGGGGGCAGCCTCGGAAGCCGCGCTGGCCACCGGATCGCTCAAGAGCTGTCCCGTCAGGATCGCCAGCTGGGGGCCATCCCCACCGTCGAGCAGCCGCAGCGGATCCCCAGCGCCGGGCTGGAGCGGCCGCAACTGGGCCTGCACCAGCACCGCGAGCAGCAGCAACAGGGGCAGCAGGGGAGAACGGAGCATGCTCCAGGGTTCCCGGAGGCCGCGATGATCTCCAAAGCCACGACCACCACAGCCATCGACGCCACTGGGTCACCACGGGACAATCCGATCGGCTGATCCAGGGGAACGGTGGTCGAGCGACACAGTGGGAATCGCACGCGGTGGCGCCTCGGCGCGCTGGCCACCCTGCTGGTGCTGGTGTTCGGCCTTGGGCTGAGCCTGCCACCCAGGCCCACCTGGGCCATGGCGGAGGCCATGGCAGGCTGTGCGCCCACGCCCAGCTTCATCGGCCTTGATGGCCGCCGCGATCTGGAGATCCGCCGTGCTCCCGGCGCCCAGAAAATCGACGACTACGTGCGTCGCAGCAACCTCCGCCTGCGGCAACTGGCCGAGGACCGCAGCTTCGAACCGGACCAGATCGTGGTGCAGGAGCAGCCACCCTTCTCCCTGGTCGGGATCCTGAAAAGCGATGGCCGCTTCACGCCTGAGTTGGGCGTGGACGATCCCGCCGGTGCCTGCTTCGGTCTGAGCCGGCAGCAGCTGGCGCTCCGCTACCGGGACGACTTGCGGCGGGCGATCAGCACCTACCGGGGTACCCATACCCCCAGCGCCTGGCTGAAGGGGACGGCGCTGGCGGCGCTTGTTCTGGCGGTCTACATCCTCTGGCTGCGGCTGCAGGGATGGCTCAACCGGCGGCTTCGGCGCCATTTCGCCGAGCGCCCCCACTTCGTGATGCAGGGGCTGGGCCGCCTGGGCGTGGCCGGGTTCGTCGAGGCGGATCAGGTGCGCCAGCTGATGCAATGGCTGCGCCAAGTGGTGCACTGGACGCTGGTGCTGGTGGTCAGCTACCTGTTGATTCCCCTGTTGCTGGGATTCTTTCCTCCCACCGCAGGCATCGCCGAAGGGTTACGGGGACAGATCAGAACCACGCTGCTGGGTGTCCTGCGCTCGGGGGTGCAGGCGATTCCGAACCTGGCCTCGATGGTGGTGGTTCTGGTGATCACGGTGCTCGTGATCCGGGCCAGCCAGGCCTGGTTCAGGGCCATCCACCACGGGCGAATCCGCCTCCCAGGCTTCTACCAGGAATGGGCCCTGCCCACCTCCCGGCTGGTGACGATTCTGTTCAGTCTGTTCGGGCTGGCGGCGGCCTTTCCCTACATCCCCGGCTCCGGCAGCAAGGTGTTCCAGGGCGCCGGCCTGTTCCTCGGCGCTCTGGCGGCCATCGGCTCCAGTGCCGTCACCACCAACATCATCAGCGGCCTGATGCTCATCTACACCCGGGCCTTCCGCGAAGGCGACCGGGTGGAGGTCAACGGGGTGGTGGGGGTGGTGCAGGACCGGGCCCTGCTGGTGACGCGCCTGCAGACGCCCCGCAACGAACTGGTGAGCATTCCCAACGCCAGTGTGATCGGCGCCTCGGTGGTGAACTACAGCTTCTCGCGGCGCGAGATCCAGCAGCCCGTGGCGATCGCCACCACCATCACCATCGGCTACGACGTGCCCTGGCGCCGGGTGCACACGCTGATGCTGGCGGCCGCCCAGAGCGTGGAGGGCATCACCGACGAGGTGGCGCCGTTCGTGCTCCAGACCTCCCTCAACGACTTCCACATCAGCTACGAACTCAACGCCTTCGTGCGCCATCCGGACACCTACCGCCAGACCCTCTCAGAGGTGCTGGCAGCGCTCCAGGATCAGTTCGCCGCCGCCGATGTGGAGATCCTCTCGCCGGGCTACCACGCCATCCGCAACGGCAACCGCAGCACGGTGCCCAAGACCGTCGAGCCAAACGGCTGATCAGCCGGTGGGCGCCAGTTCCCGCTGCTGCCATTTCAGGAACAGGGTGGTGACGATCACCGTGATCAGCACGTAGGACAGGATGCCGGGAACCAGACCGGGCAGCGCCTTGCCGTAGGTGAGAGCCAGCTGGGCCGCCAGGCCCGTGTTGCGCATGCCCGTCACCAGGGCCACGGTGCGGCGCTCCAATGGGTCCGCCCCTGCGAGGCCGTAGCCGATCGCCAGGCTGAGCACGCAGAGGAGGGCCATACCGGCCAGGGCCACCAGGTTCTGCTGCAGGAAGGGCAGCAGAAGCTTGCCGCTGAGCAGCACCAGCGCCACCATCATCAGCAGCAGCATCAAGGTGGCCAGCTTGCCGAGGGCCTGGCTGCAGCGCTGGGCCAGCTGCGGCTGCCATTGCCCCAGCAGCACACCGGCGATCACCGGCAGCACCTGCACCTTCAGCACCTGGCCCGCCACCTGGGCAGGGGTGATTCCCCAATCCACCATCTCCCAGCCGCGCAGGCCGGCGCCGGTTCGGAACACGATCTCCAGCAGCGGAATCGTGACGATGGCCAGCAGCGCCGCGGCGATCTGCAGCCGCGCCGCAAGCTCGGCCGTGCCGCCACTGCTGCGCACCCGGAACAGGATCAAAGGGGCGCTGGGACACGCCAGCATCAGGCCCATGGCCACCCAGGCGGGCCGGCTCAGCAGGCCGTGCAGGGGCAGCAGCACCAGCACCAGCCCAGCCAGGGGCACCAGCAGGCAGGTGCCGAGCAGCACGCGCCAGAGAAAGGCGGGGCGATCCTTGAGCAGCCGGAACGGGTACTGCTTCAGCCCCAGGCCGAGGCTGAACATCAGCGTGACGATGGTGGCGGTGACCAGAAAGGCGGCGGCTTGGGGCATGGCAGTCAGGTGAAAGGGGAACCCATGATCAGCAGCACGAAGGCAAAGATGCCGATGACAGTGAGGGCAACAGCCGTGAAGATGGAAATCGAGCGCTGATCAGCGTAAAGAAAGTCGTCGCGCCGGATCAGCTTGAGCGTGCGCAGGTGCTGACGGGTCGCCGCCGCCATCGCCAAAATCCCGACCAGAACAAACCCCATGGAGATCAGCCGCACACTCAGGCCGGCATGGGCACTGCGATCGAAGCGGCTGCTGTTGATGGCACCGATGATCTTGTCGAGTCCGAAGCCGAAACTGATCAGCGACAGGCAGGTGCGGATCCAGGCCATCATGGTGCGCTCGGCCGCCGCCCGGTTGCGCTCCTTGGCCAGTTCGTTGTTGAGATTCGCCATCAGAAAGAAGCGGTGGTGTCGGTGGGAGAAGTCGGCTGGCTCTGCTGGTTCTGGGTTTCCTCAAACTTCAGCTCCAGTTCCACTTCCCGGCCCAGGAAGATGTTGAGGAAGGTTCGAATCACAGCGATGACCCCCAGCTGAATCAGGTTCTGATTCGAGGGTGCGGTGGTGGTGGCCACGATATCGGCGGCCAGCTGAAACTCCAGCGCCATCGACAGCCAGCTGCCGAAGGTGAGGCGGAGGCTGTTGAACCGCCGCCCCTGGGATTGGCGACCGTGGCCATGGAGCAGCGACTGGCGCAGGGTCTGACGAAGGCTCAGGCGCAGCGTGGCGGCGAAGCCCAGGGCCACGCACACCAGCGACACGGCCTCCAGCACGACACGCAGGCCAAAGGCGAACCGATCGAGCCACTCCAGCAGCGGGATGTCTGGCATGGTTCAGCTCCTCACCAGGCAACGAAAGCCCATGTGACAGGTGGAGGTGTCGATCCCCTGGGCCAGGCGCGCGGCGGGCCGGTAGCGGCGGCAGTAGCTCGGAGCGCAGGGAAACGAACCGCCTTTGACCACCTTGCGGGGCAGGCTGCCGTGCTTGGAGGTGGGATCGATGCTGGCTTCCCGGCAACAACCACCGGGGTTGTCGATGCCGCTGGCATGGGTGACGTACCAGTCGTCGGTCCATTCCCAGACGTTGCCGATCATGTCGCGCAGTCCATACCCGTTCGGCGGGTAGGTTCCCACCGGCGAGGTGTGCTCGGCGGCCGCCCTGTTGCGCTCCTTGGCCAGTTCGTTGGTGAGGTTCATGGAGGTGCCGATCGGTGCCGAAAGCAAGGGGCTGTTCAGGGTTTCGGACTCAGAGGACGATCCTGCTCCAGCCGCCGTTCCGCCGCCAGTTGGATCAGGTTGCTCTCCGAGGGAGCCGCGGTGGTGGCCACGATGTCGGCCCCAAGCTGGAATTCCAGTGCCATCGACAGCCAGCTGCCGAAGTTGATCCGGATCGTGCTGGGGGGACGTCGGCCGCGATGGCCCAGGACAGGCAGGAACGGCAAGGCCAGTCGAAGGGTGGTGATCACCCCCGCCGCCACACAGAGCACTGAAAAAAATTCCAGGGTGAAGCGAACGACACCGGCAAGCCCCTGGAGCAGGGCCTCGGGGGATTCGAGCCAGGGCATCTAAGGGGTCACGAAGGGCACCTGCTGCTTCTGGCGCTGCCAGCGCAGGAAGGGAGTCGACAGCAACACAGTGATCAGCAAGTAGGCGAGAACGGCGAGTTTCAGGCCAGGGAAGCCGGCGCCGTAGGTCGTGGCGAACAGCAGGGCCAGCCCTGGGTTGCGCATCGAGGTGACGAGGGCGAGCGTGGTGCGCTCCCGGTGGTCAGGGCCAGCGATCCCATAGCCGATGGCCAGGGCCGCCAGCACCATCACAGCCATGAAACCCAGGGCCACCACGTTGGCGGCCGCAAAGGGCAGCAGCAGCGGCAGCGACTTGACCAGCACCAGCACGATCAGCACCAGTAGCAGGCCATTCCCCAGCGTCTCGAGCGGACCCGACAGCCGATTCGCCCAGAGCGGCCGCCAACGCCTGAGCCCCAGGCCCGCCAGTAGCGGCAGCACCTGGACCTGGCCCACCTGCAGGGCCACCTCCTTCGGGCCGATGTCCCACCCTGAAATCCCGAAGGAGGAGCGGAACAGATCCGCGATCAGGGGGATCGAAACGATCGCGGCCACCGCCGCGCAGGCCTGAAGCACCGCCGCCAGCTCGCGGTCGCCCCCCTTTTTGCCGGCCTTGCGCAGGGTGAGGGGAGCACTCGGTGAGATGGCCATCAGGGCTATGCCGAAACGGGCGGACCTGGAGAGGGCCAGGTCCGGAGTCAGCTTCATGAGCACAAGGGCCACCAGCGGGACCAGCACACAGGAGCCGATCAGCAGCCGGATCACCAGGGCAGGCCTGCGGCGCAGCTGGAGGATGGCCTCTCCCTTCAGGCCAACACCCAGGCCGAACATGATCGTGAACAGGGTGAGGCTGACGAGCAGCAGGGTTGCCTGGGCCATGGCGTCAGGGTCGGGGGGAGGAAACGGCTTGAGATTTGGAGCGGGTCAGCAGATGGGTCAGCCATCCAGGTACGGAGAGCGTCGCCACCAGGATGGTCAGGGAGGTGCTGAGCCGACTGGAGAAGGTGCGCGCCGTATCCAGTCCGGAATGCAGAAAGCTGAAGGTGACCAGCACCGCGAAGATGCCGGTGGTGAGTGCACTGGCCGAACGCAGCAGGTCCCTGGGGTGGCGGGCGGAATCACCAACGGCATCGCGGCTGAGGTTGTGCCCGGCGATGCAACCGGCAAGGGCGAGACAACCGAGCAGTACGGCCCTGCTGGAGAGATCTGACTGCGGTTCGCTCTGCTGAAGTTTCGCCGCCAGCACCACAGCACTGCCCAGCACCGAGCCGCAGGCGGTGCCGAGCAGGGCCCACCACCGCAGCGGGGAGTGGACCCTGCCGATGAACGTGGAGATGGCGGCCAGGACCAGGGAACTCAGCAGCGTGGCCGGCAGAAAGGGCAGCTGGCGGGTGATCGCATAGGCGGCGGCCATGCCGACGAAGGCCCCAGCGATCCGGCTCCTCTGGGCACGGGGCGCCGTGGGGTCAGCAGCCGGGGGATGGGGCAGCTTCTGGATCACCATGCCATCGGAAGGAATCACGGCTTCAGAGACGCACGATGCAGCGAAAGCCCATGTGGCTGGTGGAGGTGTCGATTCCCTGGGCCATGCGTGCCGCTGGCCTGTAGCGGCGGCAGTAGCTGGGGGCACAGAGATAGGAGCCGCCCTTCACCACCTTGCGCGGCATCGCTCCGTGCTGGCTGGTGGGATCGATGCTGGCTGCACGGGCGTCCGTTGATCCGGCGTTGCTGGCATGGCTGGCGTACCAGCTGTCGGTCCACTCCCACACATTGCCAATGGTGTCAAACAAGCCATAGTCGTTCGCCGGGAAGACACCCACCGGCGAGGTGCCCGCATAGCCATCCAGCAGGCTGTTGTGGTGGGGAAAATCTCCCTGGAAGGTGTTGGCCACCGGGCGCCCGCCTGGGTGCAGTTCCTCCCCCCAGGCGAACTCAGCCCCTTCACTGCCACCCCAGGCGGCCCGCTCCCATTCCGCTTCGCCGGGCAGCTGTTTGCCGCTCCAGGCGGCATAGGCTGCAGCATCGGCATGGGCCACATGCACCACGGGATGGTGGTCGCGCTGCTTGATGGAGCTGCCCGGCCCTTCGGGATGCCGCCAGTTGGCGCCGGCGATGTACTGCCACCAGCGGTAGGGATCGCCCTTGGAGATCGGTCCGGGCGGTGGCACGAACACGATCGAGGACGGCACCAGCAACTCCGTCAGTGCGTCGGGATACTGGGCCGGATCAGCGGGCTGCTCCGCCAGGGTGACGTGGCCGGTGGCCTTCACGAATTTGCGGAACTGGGCATTGGTGACCAGGTAGCGATCCATCCAGAAGCCGTCCACGCTCACCGTGTGGGCGGGCGCCTCCTCCGGGTAGTGGAGGTTGGAGCCCATCAGAAAAGTGCCTCCAGGGATCCACACCATGTCCCGCGCCGGGGGGCGGCCATGCTCACGGGAGGCGCCATACTTCAAGGCGGCCCTCATAGCTGGTGACCCGTACATAGAAGGGGGCATGCCATGGATTCTGGCCCCAACATCAAAAACAACATCATCGGGCGATCCCGCTTGAGTCTTTGACCTCGAAATGAGACTTTATCATTTCGACGCAAGTATATTTAGGCTCCGACTATGAATCGTTACCAGTCGACAGGATGGGGTCTGGATCAACATGATCCCGCCTCCTCGCCGGCTCTCGAAACAGCAACATGTCAGGGCAGATGGTGGCTTCCATCCAGAACGTACGTTTGAGCGCGTCGGACCCGCTGAAAACCCAACCATTCGTGAGAGCATCACTATTTGATAACCAAGTTCTTGCTCTCATTCTTCAGATATTGCATGGCGCTCTCCTTCGACTTGGGAACATAGACGCGAAGCAACGCAGTGAATGGCGAAGGTGTTTCGACGTTGTTCGGCAATCCCGGAGAATTGAATCGAATCGTATAAGCTCCATCTGGGTTAGGAGTTGCCTCAGAATTCGAAATGGCGGCTTTGTCCATGGCCAGCCAACCTTCACTGTTGTAGGTGGTGATCGACCAGAAACCACCTCGGCCATAATCGATTTCGGGAGGCATGAAGGTGATGCTTGATGGCAACGCCTTGCCTTCCCTGATCTCCGTGCAGTTCGTGATCGGAACGTACGCTGCATGTTCGACAGAGAGGCCTCCCCATCCGTAGGCGGTGGCATAGAGATGGGCCTGCAGGTCAGTCTGATACGGTCCACCTATCGATCTACTGGTGTCGGGTAGTTTGCCCGCCTGAACGTCCTTGATCAGCGCCATCCGGATCGCCTCCATTATGGTCTGATCGATCACGATGTCGGGAGTCGTATAAGCCACGGCTGACTTTGCCTCAATGGTTGCCATCCGCTGAAGTTTACGCGTGGCTTCGATTCCACCTTCAGAATCTGGAAGTCCTCGGATCCGCATGTTGAGGTAGACGTAGTTGCCGTACGTCAGGCTGTCGGGCGTAATCGTGAGGCTCTTGCCGGGATAGACGACATCGACAATGTAGTTCTGCTGATCGATGACCTCGATGATGTGATAGGTTTTGCTTACCGGTATGGAGAGAGTTGCACCGTCCCGAACATCGACGACGGCGCTGGAATAAATGACATCCTGATTCTCCCGAATGACTTGCTGTGTCTTGACGTTGCTGACATCGTTCTGATAGGCCCACTGGTTGATACCGGCCTTGGCAAGGCTCCGCTTGATATTAAAATCGGTCTCCGAGACTTTGTAAGCGTAATCGGTAACTCCAAAGTCCGCCGGTGAAGCGAACTGAAGGGGTTTGTCGCCCCCACTTCCGATGGGCTCGGCATTGGGCAGTTTGTAGCTGCCGTCCAGCACCGACTCGCCGGGCCGGTAGACCCGCATCAGGAAATTCCAACCCTCGGTCATATCCAGCCGGTTCGGAACGTCGCCACAAAGTTCCTGCGATCCGAAATAGACGGTGAACGTGCCGTCGGCATTCAGCTTCACATTCGAGGAATTGACGATGCAGTTCTCGCTCTTCATGAAGCCGTCGTTGCCATAGATGGTGATGGACCAGAAAGCCTTGTTTTCAGGCACCTGATAGGTGGCCTTTTGGCCAACCTTTGGATCATGGCCCCCGCTGTAGTTCAGGTAGGTGGCATCCCATTCAGGAAAGAGGCCCCAAGCGCCTGCCGCCGCCAGGTGACGGGTTTGCTCGTTGACCTTGCCGCGCGGCCCCTGCCAGTCGGAGGGGTACTTCGTGAATGTCTTGAATTCCTCTTCGTATTTCACCGTCAAGGTCTTGAGCGACTCAGGGTTCCACTTGAAATCAGGCAGTGGATCGACGCTGTTGGCCTTAATGACGAACTGATCCTGCAACTGGTTGACCAGGGCAATTTCGCCCGAGTCCTTCGGATTGAATACCTGGATGCGGATTCCGAGGGCCAGGTATTTTGTGTCCTTCGGCAATTCGTGTGTGCCGGATGTGTAGATCACCGCTGGACAGTAGTGGTCGTTGTCCACAAGATACACCGAAGCATAACGATCTTTTGGCAGTTGCGGGACGGTGATCGTAGCGCCCTTGGATGCATCGACAACGCCCATGGAGTAAAGGGTGTCGCGGTTCATCCGCACGACGTTTTGCTTGTCGAGCGGTGTGGGGCTGCGGAAGTGGTAGAAGCGATTGATACCCCCCGCCATTTTTACGATCTCGCCGAACTGCCGATCAGTTTCTGCGCGGATGTAGGTTTCCAGCGTCACCTTGATGTCTGCATCCGGGAGGCCTGGTTTCATTCTTTCCATCTCGATTACTCCTTTGTGCTTAAGGACTCTGTTTTGTTGAGCAAGCTAACGCCCAAGATCAGCGGCGGTTGCTGGATCTCAATCCCCTTTGGGCGTGAGTGACTTCATGGCTTCGTCGATGTCGAAGTCGAGGCTCGCCATGCGCGGTGGATAGTCCTTGAGCGACTGCATCAGCACGCCAACCTGAGCGAAGGCGGGCGCATAAGTCCAGGCGTGGTTCTCCTGCCATTCGTCGAACCCGCGTGCCTCGTGCATGCGCTCGAACGGATCAAGCTTCAGGTTGGTGACCAGCGGCGTCAGCATGTTCTGCTGGACGCCGTTGAACCATTTGTCTTGCTTGACGAACAGGAACTTCCAGTCGCCGTAGCGGATGCCGTGGAGCTTGGTTTCTGTGAAGTAGTAGAACTCCTTGCGCTTGGACTTGCCCTTGCCGGTGATGAGCTCGGTCTGGTCGTACCCGTCCAGGTGGATGTGGGCGTAGGTCTGGTCGCCGGCCTGGTAACGGGTGAGGAGTTTCTCCTTCACGTTCGGCTCGCCGACAGCGGCCATGAGGGTGGGAATCCAGTCCTGCATGGTCATGAACTCACCGGTCGTCTGGCCCGCGGGGATCGTGCCGGGCCACTTCACGAGCATCGGCACGCGGAAGCCACCTTCCTTGCCACCGACACCTTTCTCACCGCCGAACGGGGTGTTGCCGCCATCGGGCCAACTGTTCATGGCTGGACCGTTGTCGGTGGAGAACATCACGATCGTGTTGTCCGCGACGCCCAGGTCGTCGAGCTGCTGAAGGAGTTCGCCGACTGTGTCGTCGAGTTCCATCATGCCGTCGGCATAGAGGCCATAGCCACTCTTGCCTTCGTACTTGGGCGACAAGTTGGTGCGGTAGTGCATCCGCGTGGTGTTGTGCCAGACGAAGAACGGTGTGTCTGCCTCGACCGCGTCGTTGATGAAGCGCTTGGATTCGACGAGAATTTCAGCATCCAGCGTGCGTTGTCGCTCCCGACCAAACGGGCCTTTGTCTTCGATCTTCTGCGATCCATCCGGATTTGCCCAGGAGTGAATGACGCCGCGCTGCTCGAACTGCTTGGCGACTTCGGGGGCTTTCGGAAAGTCGTACTGCTCCGTGTATTCCCCGGCATTGAGGTGATACAGGATGCCGAAGAACTCATCGAAGCCGTGGGCGGTGGGCAGGTGCTCATCGCGATCGCCCAGATGATTCTTGCCAAACTGCCCCGTGGCGTATCCAAGCGGCTTGAGCAGGCTGGCCAGCGTTGGATCAGCCTTGTTCAGGCCTTGTTCCGCACCAGGCAGGCCGACGGTGGCCAGACCCACCCGGATCGGATACTGCCCCGTGATGAAGGCCGCGCGTCCCGCCGTGCAGGAGGCCTCGCCGTAGTGATCCATGAAGATCAGGCCTTCCTTGCCGATGCGGTCGATGTTCGGCGTGCTGCCACCCATCATGCCGCGGTGGTAGGCGCTGATGTTCCACATGCCGACATCGTCACCCCAGATGATCAGGATGTTGGGCTTGCTCGTTTGACTCATCTTGAACCCCTTCGTTGATGGGTGAAGTTGCAAGCCAGCCAATACAAAGCTGCTCCCAGCTGATGCTGGGAGCAGCGCTCATCGGAAGCTCAGCTCGCACCTCCGGCGGAGATCATCTTCTCGAGCACATCGCCGACGGTGAAGCTGGCGGCCTTCTGGCGGGGTGGATACGCCTTGAACGACGCCAGGAAGTCGGCCACGAAGGACTGGGCCGGGACCAGCATGAAGGCGTGGTCGAGCATCCAGTCCCAGTAGGTGTTGGAGGTGATGTCGGCCCGCTCGTAGGGATCGGTGAGCAGGTTGAAGATCTTCGGCACCCGCAGCTCGGTGAAGGGCTCGGCCCACACCATCAGCGTGCCGGTGGCGCGCTGCTCCATGAACACGAACTTCCAGTTGTCGTAGCGCAGGCCGGTGAGATCGCCGTCGTCGGAGAAGTAGAAGAACTCCACCCGCGGGCTCTTGTCGGCCTTGCCCGTCCAGTAGTCGAGCATGTTGTAGCCATCGAGGTGGATGTGGAAGGTCTTGCTTCCCACCTGATGGCCGTCGAGGAGCTTCTGCTTGATCTCGGGTTCGCCGGCGGCGGCCAGCAGCGTGGGCAGCCAGTCGAGGTGGCTGACGATGTCGGTGAACAGGGTGCCGGGCGCGATCTTGCCGGGCCAACGCACCAGGGCGGGCACCCGGTAGGCCCCCTCCCAGTTGGAGTTCTTCTCGTTGCGGAAGGGGGTCATGCCGGCATCGGGCCAGCTGTTCATGTGGGGGCCGTTGTCGGTGCTGTACATCACGATCGTGTCATCGGCGATGCCCAGCTCATCCACCAGATCCAGCATCTGGCCGATGCAGTTGTCGTGATAGATCATCACGTCGTGGTATTCCGACTGCCAACGGCCCGACTGGCCCACATCCTGGGGCCGCGCATGGGTGCGGAAGTGCATGTGGGTGGTGTTGAACCACACGAAGAAGGGCTCGCCCGAGGCCACGGCATCGCGGATGAAGCGTTTGGCCTCGACGATGAATTCGTCGTCGGCGGTTTCCATCCGCTTCTTGGTGAGCGGGCCCGTGTTCTCGATCCGCTGGGTGCCGTCGCCGTTGGCCCAGCAGTGCAGCACGCCGCGGGGGGCGAAGCGCTTGCGGAAGTTGGGGAACTCCGGATCATCCGCCTTGGGATAATCCCGAAGCTCCGGCTCCTCCTCGGCGTTGAGGTGGTAGAGGTTGCCGAAGAACTCATCAAAACCGTGCATCGTCGGCAGATGCTCGTCGCGGTCGCCGAAATGGTTCTTGCCGAACTGGCCGGTGCGGTAGCCCAGCGGCTGGAGCAGCTCGGCGATGGTGGGATCCTCGGCGCGGTAGCCCAGCTCGGCACCCGGCAGCCCCACCTTGCTCAGGCCGGTGCGGAACACGCTCTGGCCGGAGATGAAGGCGGCCCGCCCGGCGGTGCAGCTCTGCTCGGCGTAATAGTGGATGAAGCGCCCGCCCTCCTTGGCGACGCGATCGATGTTGGGGGTCTGGTACCCCATCAGGCCGTCGCTGTAGCAGCTGAGGTTGCTCTGGCCGATGTCGTCGCCCCAGAGGATGAGGATGTTGGGCTGGCCGTTTGGCATGGCGGGGAACACCCGGCGGGTGAGGAAGTGGGGTAGGAAGAGGGATCAGGTCCCCCGTTGTCACGTGACGGACGCCACGCCTTCGGGGGACACGCCCCTAAAGGATGCACTGAGTGGAACGATCCGAACACTCAAAAAGTGCGGATCCGCTTCTTCCCCGTGCCGCCCCATCCACGACGTCGCGCGCCTGGAAGGGGTGCTGAGCCCCCTGCTGCCGGTGCAACTCACCCAGCTGGCCGGCGGCCGCCTGGGCAGCGAGCTGCTGGCCCTCGACCTCGGTGCGCTCCAGGTCATGCGGCTGCGTTTCGATCGGCCCCTCCACGGGGGTGGGCCCAAACCCACAGGCCGCCAGCTGATCGCCCTTGACCTGGAGGAGAACCCCGGCCAGCCCGTGATGCGCTCCCACGGCTTGGAGCTGCCGGTCACGGCGTTCTTCGGCCTGGCCGCCGGCGGCGAGATCCACCTCACCACCCCCGAACGCTGCAGCCTGGCGTTGCTGAGCCTGGATCGGGAGAGGTTCCTGCAGTGGGCCCGCGAGCTGGGCGGACCGGGCCTGGAGGAGCCGCTGGAGGGTGTCAACTGGCAGGCGATCGATCCGCGGCGCTTCGAAACGGTGAAGGCCTGCCTGCGCCGGATCTTCCGCCTGGCCGAGCGGTCTCCAGCCCTGATGGAGGATCCGGCGATCCGCCGGCAGCTGGGAGGGGACCTGGTGCCCCTGCTGGTGGAGGCCCTGGTGCACCGCACCGGCCACGGCGCGCGGCTGGCCCGGCCGCCGGCTCGGATTGAGCTGGTGAAGGCCGCCCAGGCCTGGATGGCGGAGCATCCCCACGAGCCGATCAGCCTCGATGGGCTGTGCCGCCAGGTCGCGGCCGGTCGGCGCAGCCTGCTGCAGGGATTCCAGGAACACCTGGGCATGGGCCCGATGGCCTACCTCAAGATCCGTCGCCTGCACGGGGTGCGGCAGGCCCTGCTGAGCGCCGATCCGGAGACGGAGCGGGTCGCTGAACTGGCCGCCCGCTGGGGATTCCTGAACGCGGGCCATTTCGCCCGCGACTACCGCGCCCTCTTCGGCGAGCCTCCCGGCACGAGCCTCAGGGTGACGGGTGCCAACCGCTGAGGCATCCCGCCCTGGCCCCGCCAGTCCCGGCTAGTCTGCTTAAGATCCCGCCCATGAAGAACCGTCCGAGCAGCCTGGTCCGAGTCCTGGCGGGCCTGGCCCTGGCCTCACCTGCCCTCCTGGGGGCAGCCGCCCTGGCCGACCCGGCCCGGGGCCGCTCGGCGGAGGCCAGCTGGATCGGCCAGGAGCTGCGCCTGCCGCCAGCGTCTTCGGCGGTGGCGGCCGCGCCGGAGACGGCTCAGGCGGAGCCGGCACCAGGGGAGACGGCCCCAGCCGTCAATCCCTGGAGCGGCACGGTCGAGCTCTATGGCTTTGCGCCGCTGCGCTCCACCGGCTCGGTCACCATCCGTGGCCAGGAGGCCGAGGTGGACCAGGACCTGGGGGAGATCCTCAGCGTGCTGCGCTTCGCCGCCTCCGCCCGCGGCAGCGTCGAGAAGGGACGGCTGGGCCTGCAGGGCGATCTCTGGACCATCAACCTGGGGGACCAGGCCAGCCGGCTGGTGGGTCAGCGCAACCTGTTCACGACCACGGCCGACGTGGGCCAGCAGCTGGGGATCTACGACCTGGCCCTCCGCTATCGCTTCGGCGCGCGGGAATCGGCCCTGGGCAAGCCCGGGACCTATTCGGTGATCCCCTATGCCGGGATACGGCTGATCGATGGCCGCCTGAATCTGGCCGCCACCCTCGATGGCCCCTTCGGACGCACCCTGCTGGAGCCCACCCGCAACCTTCAGCGCACCTGGGTGCAACCCCTGGTGGGCACCCAGGCCACCGTGTTCCTCTCGCCGCGCCTGCGGGCCTTCGCCCGCGCCGACGTGGGGGGCTTCGGCCTGGCAGGCCAGCAGGACCTCAGTGGCAATGCCCAGGTGGGCCTGGGCTATGCCATTGGCGACAACACCGATCTGAACCTGTCCTGGCGGTACATGGGCCTGCAATGGAACAACGGCGATGCCCAGTCCAACGGCTTCGCCTCCTACCTGAACGGCATCGAAGTGGGCGTGAAGTTCTTCTTCGGCGGCGCTCCCAAGGTCAAGGCGGTGGCCACCGCGCCCTGAGCCGGGGACCCGGCCGCCTCAGAAACTCGGCAGCTTGAGCATCAGCTCGCAGAGCTGGGGGCTGGGCAGCTCCTGACCCAGCAGGGGGGCCACCAGGGCGGCCAGGGGCCGCAAGCGGCAGGGCCAGATGGCCCGCTCGGTGAGGCGGCCGGCCTGGAAGGCGCCGACCACCAGCACCGCCACCAGCAGGGTGCGCTTCACGCCGGTGGTGGGGTCAGCAGGGGGAAGCCCAGGGCCCGGCGTTCCTCCAGCCAGGCCTCCGCCACCTGCCGCGCCAGATGGCGGATGCGACCGATGGTGGCGGTGCGCTCGGTGACCGAGATCACGCCGCGGGCCTCCAGCAGGTTGAAGGTGTGGCTGCACTTGAGCACGTGGTCGAGGGCCGGGGCCGGCAGCCCGGCCGCCACCAGATCGGCGGCCTCGGCTTCATGCAGGGCGAACAGCTGCAGCAGCCGTTCGGGGTTGGCGGCCTCGAAGTTGTAGGTGCACTGCCCTTTCTCGAAGGGCAGCCAGATGTCGCCGTAGCTGCGTTCCCCGTTCCAGCGCAGGTCCCAGATGCTCTCCACGTCCTGGAGGTACATCGCCAGCCGCTCCAGGCCGTAGGTGATCTCGATCGACACCGGCCGGCAATCGAGGCCGCCGCACTGCTGGAAATAGGTGAACTGGGTCACCTCCATGCCATCGAGCCAGACCTCCCAGCCCACACCCCAGGCCCCCAGGGTGGGGGATTCCCAGTTGTCCTCCACGAAGCGGATGTCGTGGTCTCTGGCGCGGATGCCCAGGGCCTCAAGGGAGGCCAGATAGGTCTCCTGGATGGCATCCGGAGAGGGCTTGATCAGCACCTGGTACTGGAAATAGTGCTGGGCCCGGTTGGGGTTGTCGCCGTAGCGGCCGTCGGTGGGGCGCCGGCAGGGCTCGGGATAGGCCACCGCCCAGGGCTCCGGGCCGATGGCCCGCAGTACGGTGTGGGGGCTCATGGTGCCGGCGCCTTTTTCGGTGTCGTAGGGCTGCAGGATCAGGCAGCCCTGGTCGGCCCAGAACCGGTTGAGGCTGGCGATGATGTCCTGGAAAAGCATGGTGCGCCGGTCGGGTTGTGGCCAGGACGGAAGAAGGGTGGCTCGATGCTGCCAGATCGGTGCTCCCCGAAGCTGCGGCCGGAGTCCCAAGCCAGGGGCTCAGGCCAGCAGCTCCAGCTGCCCCATCAGGCCGCCGGCCAGGGGTCGGTGCCGGGCCATGGAAAATCCGGCGGACCGGGCCAGCTGCTCCTGGACGGGGGCGGTGGGGAAGCGGGCCAGGCTTTGCTCCAGGTAGGCGTACTGCTCCGGCAGGCCCACGGCACGGGCGGCCGGCACCACCAGACGCCGCAGGTAGAAGCGCTGGAAGGCGGCCGGGGCTGAGGCCGGAGCGGGCCGGTTGAAATCCAGCACCGCCGCCCGCGCGCCAGGCCGCAGCAGGCGCCGCAGCTCCACCAGGCCGGCGGCGGGATCGGCCAGGTTGCGCAGGCCATAGGCCATCACCGCCCCATCGGCCCAGCCGTCGGCCAGGCCGGTGGCCAGGGCATCGCCCTGCTGCCATTGCAGGGGCAGCCAGGGCTGACGGGCGGCGCGGTGGCGGGCGATCGCCAGGGGCGCGGCGGCCGCATCGAGCCCCAGCACCAGGCCTCCGGGGCGGACGCGAGACGCGAGCACCAGGGCCAGGTCACCGGTGCCGCAGCAGAGATCCAGCAGGCGCTGGCCGGGCTGGGGACGCAACCAGAGCAGCGCCTGCCGTTTCCAGAGGCGGTGCAACCCCAGGCTGAGCAGATCGTTCAGCTGGTCGTAGCGGGGGGCGATGGCGTCGAACAGATCGCTGATCTGCCCGGGGTCAACTGTCGCCAAGGCCGGCAATCAGGGAGTCATCCCATGGCAGCACGATGGCGTCCAGGCTGACGCCCGCCGCTTCAAGGTCGGGAGCCGTCAGGCCACGGGCTTCGAGGCGAACCGGGCTGGTGAAGGTGAGCACCATCACGGTGGCCAGGCCAACGGCCGCCGAGCAGACCATGCAGCCGGCCAGCATCAGGGAAAATTCGCGGCGGTCGGTGGCGGCCTGCATCAGCTGCAACGCCCAGGCCACCAGGGCGATCACCACCAGCACCACCACCAGCGCGATGGCCGTGACGACCGGCGTTGGTAGGAGCAGAAAGGCGTTCACCGATGCACCACGATCCACGGACAGACCTCAATGTTACGGGAAGTGAAGCGACCGCTGCGATCGAAGCGGCCTCCGACACCTCAGGCTGTGGTCTGGGGCGCCAAAAGGGGGCGGACGGGCAGGCCCCGCCGCAGCAGGTCCGTCTTGATCTCCTCCACCGTGAGCACCCCGTCATGGAGAAGGGAGGCCAGCAGGGCGGCTGAGGCCCCGGCCACCTCAAGAGCGGCGGCGATGTGGTCGATGCAGCCGGCACCTCCGGAGGCGATCACAGGCACCTCCACGGCCTCGACCACCGCCCGGGTCAGGGCCAGATCGTATCCCGCCTGGGTGCCATCGCCGTCCATGGAGGTGAGCAGGATCTCGCCGGCACCGAGCGCCACCACGCGCCGGGCCCAGGCCACCGCATCAAGGCCGGTGTTCTCCCGCCCGCCCTTGACGAA
The DNA here is from genome assembly GCF_024346455.1 of Cyanobium sp. Aljojuca 7A6. Lineage (GTDB taxonomy): Bacteria > Cyanobacteriota > Cyanobacteriia > PCC-6307 > Cyanobiaceae > Cyanobium. Next base: position 19,944 of record NZ_JAGQCY010000004.1, on the reverse strand, counting down.
GACATCCCAGGCCGGGGCGGCGTCGCCCGCGCCGGGGCGACGGCGGGCATCGATGGCCACGACGATGCACTGGCAGCCGAAGCGATCGGCACCGGCCGTCACCAGCTCCGGGGTGCGGACCGCCGAGGAATTGAGGCTCACCTTGTCGGCACCGGCCCGCAGCAGCTCCGTGATGCCCTCGACGCTGACGATGCCGCCGCCAACGGTGAAGGGGATCGTCACCGCCTCGGCGGTGCGCTGCACCATCTCCACCAGGGTGGCGCGGCCCTGGTGGCTGGCGGCGATGTCCAGGAAGACGAGTTCATCGGCACCGGAGAGGCTGTAGCGACAGGCCAGTTCCACCGGGTCGCCGGCATCGCGCAGACCAATGAAGTTGATGCCCTTCACAACCCTGCCCCCGGCCACGTCGAGACAGGGGATGATCCGTTTGGCTACCAAGGGTTCGCTGTTAGGGTTTCTCCACTTTCTAATCGCGCCGGACATGGCCCAGGCTGGCATCACCATCGGTTCGAAGGTGCGGGTCACCCGCGTGCGCGATCGGATTCCGGCCACTCTGGTGGCGGCCCTCAAGGCCGATGCCACCGGCACCGTGAAGGACTTCCGGGTCACCGACGGCACGGGGATCGGCGTGGTGGTGGAGCTGAGCGGAGGGACCACCACCTGGTTCTTCGATGATGAGATCACCCCTGCCTGAGACGGCCCACCCATGAGCCAGAGGCCCGAAAGCAGCGCCGGCTCGCCAGGCGTCTCCGGCGGCGCCAGGCAGCTGCTCGGGATGAAGGGCGCCACCGGCAGCTCCAACATCTGGAAGATCCGGCTGCAGCTGATGAAGCCCGTCACCTGGATCCCCCTGATCTGGGGCGTGATCTGCGGCGCGGCGGCGTCGGGAAATTTCCACTGGACCCTGCCGGAGGTGGGAGCCTCGGTGGCCTGCATGCTGATGAGCGGTCCGCTGCTGGCGGGCTACACCCAGACGATCAACGACTACTACGACCGCGAGATCGACGCGATCAACGAGCCCTACCGGCCGATTCCCTCCGGGGCGATTCCCCTGGGCCAGGTGCGGCTGCAGATCGTGGTGCTGCTGCTGGCCGGTCTGGCCGTGGCCTGGGGTCTGGATGTCTGGGCCGGCCACAGCACGCCGGTGCTGCTGCTGCTGGCCCTGGGCGGCTCGTTTGTCAGCTACATCTATTCGGCGCCACCGCTGAAGCTGAAGCAGAACGGCTGGCTGGGCAACTACGCGCTGGGGGCCAGCTACATCGCCCTGCCCTGGTGGGCCGGCCAGGCCCTGTTCGGCCAGCTCACCTGGGCCACAGCCCTGCTGACCCTGGCCTACAGCCTGGCGGGGCTGGGCATCGCCGTTGTCAATGACTTCAAGAGCGTCGAAGGCGACCGGGCCCTGGGGCTGCAATCGCTGCCGGTCGTGTTCGGCATCGAACGGGCCAGCTGGATCAGCGCCGGCATGATTGACCTCTTCCAGCTGGCGATGGTGGCGGTGCTGATCGCCATCGGCCAGCACTTCGCCGCCGTGCTGCTGGTGTTGCTGATCGTCCCCCAGATCACCTTCCAGGACATCTGGCTGCTGCGTGATCCCGTCGCCTTTGATGTGAAGTATCAGGCCAGCGCCCAGCCCTTCCTGGTGCTCGGCATGCTCGTGACCGCCCTGGCGATCGGCCACAGCGACCTGACCCTGCCATGACTAGGGTGGGGCCGTCCACGGCCGCCACCGGCCCTCGGGACCCTGGCGACCCACCGCCCAGCCGACCGGCGCGGCGCTCGAACTGGCGCCTGCTCGTGCCGGCCCTGGCAGCGGCCGCCGCCGGTGGGCTGGTGGCCCTGGGCCAGACGACCCTGGTCAGGGCCCTTGACGGGATGCTTCCCGACGCTGGCCGCATCACCAGCTTCAACCGGCCGGGGACGATCACGATCCTCTCCTCCGATGGCAAGGTGTTGCTCAAGAAGGGGCCGGCCACCCGGGAGAAACTGCCCGCCGGCAAGATGCCGCTGCTGATCCAGCGCGCCTTTGTGGCCGCCGAAGACCGCCGCTTCTATCAGCACGACGGCATCGATCTGTTCGGCATCAGCCGGGCCTTGATGCGCAACCTGCAGCAGGGCGCGGTGGAGGAGGGGGCCAGCACGATCACCCAGCAGCTGGCCCGCACGGTGTTCCTCAGCCAGGACCGCACGATCATTCGCAAGCTGAAGGAGGCGGCGCTGGCCGGGAAGATCGAGCGCCAGCTGAGCAAGGCGCAGATTCTCGAGCAATACCTCAATTACGTCTATCTCGGCTCCAGCGCCTACGGCGTGTCCGATGCCGCCTGGATCTACTTCTCCAAACGGCCCGACCAGCTCACCCTGCCGGAAGCCGCCATGATCGCCGGCCTGCCGCCGGCCCCCTCGGTGTATTCGCCGCTGGTGAATCCGGAGGTGGCCCTGCGGCGGCGCTCGCTCGTGCTGGTGCGGATGCGGGAGGCGGGCTCCATCGACGACGCCCAGCTGCAGCGGGCCGAGGCTGCTCCCCTGGGCCTGAAGCCAGCCGAACCGAAGTATTTCTATAACCCGGCCCCCTGGTACACCAGCTGGCTGGAGCAGGAACTGCCCAAGGTGCTCAGCAAGGAGCAGCTGGAGGTGGGCGGGCTGACGATCCGCAGCGGCGTGAATGCGGCCTGGCAGGCCCAGGCCCAGAAAACGATCGACAGCTACGCCACCGGCAGCATGGAAGGGGCGCTGGTGGCGATGGAGCCGGGCACCGGGCTGGTGCGGGCGATGGTGGGCGGCAAGGACTGGGAGAAGACCCAGTTCAACCGGGCCTCCCAGGCCCTGCGTTCGCCGGGCTCCACGTTCAAGCTGTTCGTGTATCTCACGGCCCTGAAGCAGGGCATGAAGCCGGAGGACACGGTGCTGGATTCGGCCCGCTGTTTCGGCAAGTACTGCCCCAGGAACTTCGGCAACCGCTACATGGGCCGGGTGAGCCTGGCCACGGCGATGCAGAACTCCCTCAACATCGTGGCGGTGGCCCTGCTGCAGAAGCTCGGGTACGACCCGGTGATCGCCACCGTCAAGAGCCTGGGCATCCACCGGGAGATCGGACGTTATCTGTCGATGGCGATCGGCTCCAACGACCAGACGGTGCTCGACATGACGGCGGCCTACGCGGCGCTGGTGAACCGGGGGGTGTACATCCAGCCGCTGCCCTTCGAGGAGATCTTCGGGCCGGAGGGGGACTTGCTCTGGTCACGCCGGGCCAACGGCCCCCGCGGCACCCGGGCGGTGAGCAGTGACATCGCCGACGCGATGGTGTGGATGCTGCAGCAGGTGGTGCAAGGCGGCACCGGTGGCGGCGCTGCCCTGCCCGACCGGCCAGTGGCCGGCAAGACGGGCACCTCCGAGGGGGCGCGGGACCTCTGGTTCATCGGCTCGATTCCCCAGCTCACCACCGGCGTGTGGCTGGGGTACGACAACAACCGCGGCACGGGCACCACCAGCGTTCTGGCCACCTACGCCTGGCGGACGTTCATGGAACCGGTGACCAAGGGCCTGCCGGTGCAGAAGTTCCCGCCCAAGCCGGTGCTCACCGGCAGCTTCAAGCCGGTGGCCCCGGCGAAGCAGGCCCCACGCGACGACCGGCCGGAGGACAGCTGGAGGCGCGAAAGCCCGCGCTGGGAGCCGCCGGCCCAGGAGCCCAGCCGCACAGCTCCACCCACCTGGGAGCCCCCCAGCGAGCGCCCCCCGGCTGAAACCGCCCCGACCCCCCAGGCGCCGCCGAGCAATCCCGTGGCGGCTCCGCCACCGGCCCCACCGGCCGACGTGCCAGCCCCGCTGCCGCCACCGCCCCCCGTCGCCGCGCCGCCGCCTCCCTAGGCCGGCGCTTGCAACACGGCGGCATAGAAGCCATCGCCGCCGCCCCGTTCGGCTTCGGGGGGTTCCGGCCACCACTGGCGTTCCTGCAGCAGCGACAAACCGGGGTGGGCCGTCAGCAGGGCGTTGATCAGGCCTCCGTTTTCTCGCGGTTCCACCGTGCAGGTGGCATAAACCAGGCGGCCGCCGGGGGCCAGCAGGGGCAACAGCGCCTCCAGCAGCTGGCGCTGCAGCGTCACCAGGCCCTCGATGGCGTCGGGGGTGATGCGCCAGCGGGCATCCGGGTGGCGGGCCAGGGTGCCGAGGCCGGAGCAGGGGGCATCGAGCAGAACGCGATCGAAGGAGCCGCACCAGTGGGGCTTGGCTTCGGCGAGGGCGGTGGCATCGAGCGCCAGGGAGCGGATCGCGGTGAGTCCGAGGCGCTCGGCATTGCGATCCAGGCGCCGCAGCCGGGCTTCGGAGCGATCCAGCGCCCAGAGCTCAGCGACGTCGCCGACCAGCTCCGCCAGGTGGGTGCTCTTGCCGCCCGGGGCGGCGCAGGCATCGAGGATCCGCTGGCCGGGCTGGGGATCGAGGAGGGGGGCGATGGCCTGGGCACTGCGATCCTGCACACACCAGAGCCCGCCGGCGTAGCCGGGCAGATCGCGGGGATCACCGACCCGCTCCAGCAGGGTGAGGCCGTGGGGCGCGCCGGGCAGGGCGCGGGCGGCCACACCGGCGGCCGCGAAGCGCGCCAGAAGGTCGTCGCGGCTGGTGCGCAGCGGGTTGGCGCGCAGGTCGAGGGCCGGCACGGCGTTGCAGGCCAGGGCAAAGGCCTCGGCCCGCACTGGCGGCAGCCAGCCCAGCAGCTCGGCGCTGAGCCAAGGGGGAAGGGAGCGGCGCAGGGCCAGGGCGGCGGCGGGATCGGCCGGCAACGGCAACCCGTCCCAGGGCTCGTGGTGGGGTTCGGTGCCGCCCTGCTGCTCGCGCCGCCGCAGCAGGGAGCGCAGCATCCCGTTCACCACCGGCGCCAGGCGGCCCAGCCCAACGCGCTTGGCCAGGGCCACGGTGGTGCTCACCGCCGCCGCCGCCGGCACCCGATCGCTGAACAGCAGCTGGTAGAGCCCCACATGCAGCAACCAGCGCAGGGCCGGCGGCTGGCGCAGGGCCGACACATTGCCAAGGGCGTCAATCCAGCCATCCAGCAGCAGCCGCTGGCGGATGGCGCCATAGGCGATCTCGGTGGCCAGACCGCGGTCGGCTGCCGACAGGCAGCCGACCGCGCGGGCCAGGGAGGCCAGCTCCCGCTCCAGGGCCGCATCGGCATAGGCGCCGGCCGCGACGGCCTGGAGCACCTGCCAGGCCAGCTGCCGCGAGGCCAGGCCGGGCATGGTGTCGCCGGGGACGGTGTCGCTGGCGTGAATCGGCGGGCTCCTTAGACGGTTCACTCCTTTGTACAGGAGGGCTCGGCCAGCTCCAGCGGTGGCCGCCAGCGGTGCCGGGCCAGGGGCAGGCGGCCGTCGGCGGCCACGGCGATGCCTTCGGCCAGCAGCAGCTGCCGCTGCATCCAGTCGCTGCCCTCCCGGCCGGGGCTCATGGCGATGCGCCCCTGGGCATTCACCACCCGCTGCCAGGGCACCGCCGAGGGCAGGGGCAGGCGCCGCAGGGCCCAACCCACCTGGCGGGCGCAGCCATAGGCGCCGATCAACTCGGCCACCTGGCCGTAGGTGGCCAGCTGGCCGTGGGGGATGCGCCGCACCATCGCGTAGACGCGGCTGTCGAAGGGGCGCTCCGTGACAGCCATGGGGTGAGAGGCGCAGCGGGCAAGGTCGATGATGGCGTTTTACCAGGCCCATGCCGCTGCTGCCCCGCCGCTTCGAGCGCCTGCGCACGGTGCTCGATCGCCGCATGGGCGACCTGACGGTGCTGCTGGAGCATGTGGACAAGCCCCACAACCTCTCGGCAATCCTGCGCAGCTGCGATGCGGTGGGGGTGCTCGAAGCCCATGCCGTGAGCCTGAAAGGGCGGGTGCCCACCTTCAACGGCACGTCGCTCGGCAGCCAGAAATGGGTGGCGCTGCACCGGCATGAGCGCAGCTGCGACGCCATCGCGCGGCTTAAGGCCGATGGCTTCCGCCTCTATGGCACCCACCTGGGGGCCGACGCGGTGGACTATCGGAGTTGTGATTTCACCGGACCCACGGCCTTTGTGCTGGGGGCGGAGAAGTGGGGACTGAGCGAGGCCACCGCCGCCGCGATCGACCAGGCGATCGTGATCCCGATGGCAGGGATGGTGCAGTCGCTGAACGTGTCAGTGGCGAACGCGATCCTGCTGTTCGAGACCCTGCGGCAACGGCAGGAAAAGGGTTGCCTGCCCAGCCACGGCGAAGGTGTGGACCCGGAACGCTATGGGCCGCTGCTGTTTGAGTGGGCCTACCCGCAGGTGGCGGCCTGGTGCCGCCGCGAAGGGCGCCCCTACCCAGCCCTCAGCCCCGAAGGCGCCATCCTCGAGGAGCTGCCGCGGGGGGTTCGTCTGCGGTGCTGATCGGGCCGCCATCGGCTGCTCAGCCGTGTGATCACTCAGGTGTGATCAGCTGCAGCCCGGGAAACGCCTGCCGGTAGCGCCGGGCGTCGCGCGTCAGCAGCCGGCAGCGTTCGATCAGCGCATGGGCGCCAATCAAAAAGTCCGGCAGGATCATCTGGCGACTGCCGCCTCTGGCGCGGTAACTGGCATGGGCACGGGCCGCGAGAAAGGCGGCTTCCCTGGGGATCGGCCAGTAGGCGTAGAGGTGGCGGGGCAGCACCTCCTCCACCGGCTCAATTCGCTCATAGGCGAAAGCCACCTCGCCATAGATCAGCGGATTGATCGCCACAGGGCCGGCGATCAGGCAGCGACGCAGCTGCTCGGCACTCCAGGATTCCCACTGCAGGTCTGCGGTGATCACATCGAGCAGCACACAGGAATCGACCATGACTGCGGCGGCACCGGCCATGGCCATCAGGTCTCACCGCGACAGAGGGCCAGGATGGCCTCGGTGCTCAGACCCTGCCGGGGCCGGTGGGCCCGCAGCCTCATCAAGGCCTCCTCGCCCCGCTGCTCGGCCTGGCCATCCGTCTTTTCCAGCACCACCTGATCACCCACCAGCCGAAACTGCACCTCACAGTTGGGATGCAGGCCTGCCTGCTCGCGGATGGCCTGAGGAATCGTGACCTGACCCTTGCTGGTGATCCGCATGGCGATCCGGTGTGGCGCGAGAGTAAGAGTCTTACAGCCAACTGCCGCAGCAGGCAAGACGACGCAGCGGCTGCTCAGCCCCGAAGGCGCCATCCTCGAGGAGCTGCCGCGGGGGGGTCGTCTGCGGTGCTGATCGGGCCGCCATCAAAGCGGGCGGCATTCGGCAGAAAGACGGCGAAACCCAGCACCAGGACCTCCAACAGGATCTGGCGACCGCCCAGCAGCACCACCAGTACGGCCACCACGGACAGGAACTTCTGGAAGACACTCCAGACGTCATCGGGCGTGTTGCCGCCCTTGACCCAAAGCAGCACGGCTGAGCCAAGCAGAACCAGATCCAACCACCAGGGCATTGCCATTACCACCGTGCAACAAAACGCTACTTCAGGTCGGCAAGAGAGCCACTGAGCCAGTTCTCCAGGCCCTCGCCCAGAAACGACAGCCCCAGCACCAGAACAAACATCGCCAATCCCGGGAACAGGGCGGTCCACCAGATGCCGGTGGGCAGGGCCGTCAGGGCCTGCTGCAGATCACTGCCCCATTCAGGGATCGTTTCCGGCAGGCCGAGGCCAAGAAAGCCCAGCCCCCCCAGCACCAGCACCGCATCGGCCGCATTGAGGGTGAGCAGCACCGGCACCGAGGTGATCACGTTGCGAAACAGGTAGCGGCGCAGGATCCAGGCGGGGCCGGCCCCCAGGGAGCGGGCCGCCTCGATGAACAGTTCCGCCTTCACCTGGGCCGACTGGTTGCGCACCACCCGGAAGTACTGCGGCACATACACCACACAGAGGGCGGCGGCGGCATTGGGCAGGCCCCGGCCGAGCAGAAAGGCGAGCACCACCGAGAGCAGCAGCACAGGCAGGGTGTACAGGGTGTCCATCACCAGCACGAGCACGCGGTCGACCCCCCCGCCGAGGTAGCCGCTCACCATGCCGAGGGGAACACCGATCACCAGAGCCAGCACCAGGGCGCTGAGCACCACCTGCAGGGCCACGCTGCTGCCGGCGAGGGTGCGCACACAGACATCGCGGCCGAGACGGTCGGTGCCGCACCAGTGGCCGAACGAGGGCGGGGCATAGATGGGATTCTCCAGGCCCGCATTGGGATCGGGCAGCAGGCCGCCCTGCACCAGCAGGGGCGTGAGCAGGGCCATCAGGCCATAGAGGGCCACGATGGCGATGCCCCAGCGGGCCATTCGCGCCGAGAGTGGGCGGGTTCCGACCCGACTGGCATCCATGGTGCGTGCGTCAGTGAGGTCCTGTACTCGAACCCATCAGGAGACCAACGCCTTCGTGATAGTTACCAGGCTCGCGGGGAATGAGCTTCTGCTCATGTGCGGTGAGGTGGATTGGCGCCACAGTACCGTCGCCGCGTCGTCGATGGGGTCACCCGCCCCCTCAGGGGCAAAGATTGGCGAGGAAACTAATTTTTACCCCAAGTGTGGTCGCGGGCTGACCCCTGCCAAGCCAGCCCATCCCAGCCGGCTTGGGCCTGCCTTCACCTGTTTGAACGCGTAGAGGCAACAAAGCGGGAAGGATTCCTACAAGGTTGCAAGACAATTCTCACACTGGTATAATGTGAAGCGATTGCGCCTCTCAACTCCAGAGAGCTTTATTTTCCTTTGGCCAAGCGACGTTCAACCCTACCGATCCGATGACCGGTGCTCGCCTGCTGATCGTCGATGACGATCCTGAGATGCGCGGCTTCCTCTCTTCCGAGCTGGCCGTTGAAGGGTATGAGTGTGAAGAAGCGGCCTGCGGGCAGCAGGCCCTGGGCAGGATCCGCAGCCAAACCTGGGATCTGGTGCTGCTCGATTGGAACCTGCCCGATTTCAGCGGTGTGGAGGTGTGTCGTCGCATGCGAAAGGGGGGGATTTCCACGCCCGTGCTGATGCTCACGGCCCGCGATGAGGTGCAGCAACGGGTGGAGGCGCTCGATTCCGGCGCCGACGACTACCTGATCAAGCCGTTCTCGATCGAAGAGCTGCTCGCCCGGGTGCGGGCCCGCCTGCGTCGCAGCGGCATCGATGAACAGGAAGGCGGTGTGCTGCGGATGGCCGATCTGGAGGTGAATCCGGCCAGCCGGGAAGTGGCCAGGGGCGGTGAATCGATCCATCTCACGGCCAAGGAGTTTGATCTGCTGATGCATCTGTTGCGTCACCCCAACCAGGTGCAGGAGCGCCGCGCCATTCTTGATGCCCTGTGGGGCGAAAACTGGCTGGGCGACGACAACCTGCTGGATGTGTATGTGCGCTACCTGCGCCGCAAGCTCGAGCCGGCCGGCCAGCCCACCTTGATCCAAACGGTGCGCGGCGTCGGCTTCATGCTGAAGGAAGGCCCGCCCCGCTGACCATGGCGTCGCGGCTGCTGATCGTCGAAGACGACGCGCGCATGCGCGCCTTCCTGGCCGGCGAATTGAATTGCGAGGGCTACAGCGTCAGCGAAGCCGAAGACGGCCAGGGGGCGCTGCTGCACCTTCGCGATGCCACAACGGATCTGGTGCTGCTCGACTGGACCCTGCCTGATTTCAGCGGTGTGGAAATCTGCCGGCGGCTGCGCTCCAGTGGCGACATCACGCCAGTGCTGATGCTCACCTGCCACGACGACATCCGCGACCGTGTCGAAGCGCTTGATTCCGGCGCTGATGATTACATCCTCAAACCCTTCTCGATCGAGGAGCTGCTGGCCCGGATCCGTGCCCAGCTGCGGCGCACCGCCTATTGGCGCGGTGTGGCCAATTCCGATCTGGTCAGCTGCGCCGATGTCACGGTCAACACGGCCACCCGGGAGGTGACACGGGCCGGCGAGGCGATCTCCCTGTCCGTGCGCGAATACGATCTGCTGCTGTGCCTGCTGCGCGGGGCGGGGCGGGTGGTGGAGAGGGAGGAGATCCTGCGGGAGGTGTGGGGCGAAAACCACTTCGGCGATGAAAATCTGCTGGGTGTCTACATCCGTTATCTTCGCCGCAAGCTGGAGCCCGAAGGCCTGCCCACCCTGATCCAGACGGTGCGCGGCGTGGGCTTCATGCTCCGAGAAGGGGAGCTGCGCCCTTCAGACGCAACTGGAAATCAGCCCCCCCCTGGGGCCCATCCGCCACAGAAACGCTCCCCCCCATCGCCTCCATCAACGCCCTGACCACCGCCAGGCCCACGCCGCTGCCGGGGATGGCGCTGGTGTGGCGCCCGCGGCCAAAGCGTTCAAAGATCAGCTGCTTCTCGTTGTCGGGCACGCCGGGGCCGGAATCGATCACATGCACCACCACCCGATCGAGGCTGGAATCCAGCCGCAGCTGAATCGGCCCGGCGCCCGGATCATATTTCTGGGCATTTTCGATCAGATTGGCCAGGCACTGCTCGAAGCGATCGGCATTCCCCAGGGCGAAGGTGCGTGCGGCCTGGGTGGCGCCGGGGCAGATGCGCAGGCGGCCATAACAGCACGATCGCAACCGCTCCGCCACCCGCTCGATCGCCTGGGCCACATCAAAGGGCTCAAAGGGCATCAAGGTGCGGTGGGCATCGATGCGGGTGAGGGCGAGCAGATCCGCCACCAGACGGCCCATGCGGCTGGCTTCGTCTTCGATCAAAGCCAACTGCTCGGCCTGCTGATCGGAGAGATCCAGGGAGCGGCGGCGCAGGCTGCTGGCGTAATTACGGATCAGGCTGATGGGGGTGCGCAATTCATGGCTCACCCCATTGGCAAAGCTGCGCTGGCGCTCCCAGGAGGCCGAGAGACGATCGAGCAAGTCATTGAAGGCCAGGGCGATCGGCGCCAGCTCCAGAGGCTGAACGGCCACCAGCACCCGCTGGCTGTCGAGGGTGTCGGTGCTGATCGCCTGCATGCGCTGGCCAAGGTCATCAAGGGGGGAGAGGCCCCGCACCAGAACGGGCCGCAGCAGCAGGCCTGTGAACAGGGTGGCGATGCCGGCCGCCGCCGACAGAAGAATCAGCAGCAGACGCTGCTGGGCCAGTTTTTGGGTGATGTCCTCCAGGAAGCGAAGGCGCACGGAGCGATCACCCAGCTGAATCTGCTGCGAACTGGTGAGGTAAGTGAGGCCTCCCCCCCGTACTACCGCTACCTGATCAGAGCCCCTCTTGAGGCCTGGCAGGCGGGCCAAGGAAACTCCCGTGGGGATGGTGAACATCCGGATCTGGCCGGCGGCACCGTACGGAATGCCCTGGTCGGTCTCGACCCAGCCCAGGAAGTTGGGGCTGATCAGCTGGGCCATGGTGGCGCTGATGGCCTCAAGGCTCTTTGGAACAGGCTGGCGCTCAAACAGGACGCGACGCACGCTGGCCGCCGTGGCACGGTGCTGGCTACGCCGTTCCTGGCTGGCCAGCAGGGCCGTGGCCACGATCAGCAGGGCGTAGCCCCCCAGGACGGCCAGCAAGCTGAGCCCAAGCAGCCGCCGGCGTATGGAAAAGGCCTGGGAAGGCCAACGGAAGCTCCCGAGCACCAGAGAAAATCCCGTCAGTTTCATTAGAGGATCATTAGGCCTCAGCGAGATCCAGCACCAAATCGATCCTACTGAACAATGAAAAGTCCGACATCACGGCTGACTCCGATGGGGCCACTATCCTGAAGATCGCAGGCAGGGCAGTCGGTCTGGAGCTTAGTCGCTACAACGGCGCCCATCACAGCGAAGGCCGAAACAAGGTGGACGCAAGCCGTTGTGTTGCCTAATGTGATGGAAGTCAAGAACCTCCCAGCCCTTCCCATGAACATTTCCCCCAAGACCAAGTTGGCGCTGATGCGCAGCCTGCGCGATAAGAAGAACCCTCTGCAAAAGGGCTTCACCTTGATTGAGCTGATGATTGTGGTGGCGATCGTGGGCATCCTGTCCGCCGTTGCGTTGCCCAACTTCTTGGGAGCACGGGCTGCCGCTTCTGCCGGTGCCGCAGTGGGCGAAGTTATTGGCCTTTCGAAAGATTGTGCAACATTTATTGCTTCAAGTGGGGTGGGTCAAACCGCTGTAACTACTGTTGGTGGCCCTGCCATCACCTGTGGCACTGGAGGCGGTACGGTAACTAAAGCCTTCGATGCAGGTGCCGGTGGAGTTCGCTGTCTCGATGCCACTTCTGTTTCAACCAATAAGGGCGTCAAAGTAGTAATTGCTGGCTCTACTGGAGCCATGACTTGTACCTTTACGACTTGATACTAGAATATTCAATCTTTGACTTCTGCAAGGGGCATTTATGCCCCTTTTTTATGGTCACGTATTACCGCTTCACCACCCAGCACCTTACCCTTGCCGCCAACCAGTAGAAAGCATTACATTCAATCCACAAAGAGAGGCAGGAGAGACTAGACTACTTCATCACTTAGAGTCAGCCATCAATGCGAACGTTAGATCTGAAATTGTTGGCGCGTACCTAATAGTTCAACTCAAGCCAAGGCAACGAGCAAAGTGCCTAGCCCAATCGCTCTTTGTTGCTATTTTCGCTATTAGTCAGTAAAGAGGAAAAGCACTGTGCAACTCAATGACCGCGACGACTTGTTCGCAACTGCCAAGTCTCACTTCGAGAATTGCGATTACAGCAAGGCGATTCAATGTTTAGTGCGCCTTCTGAATGACAAAGAATACCACACCAAAGCGCTCAGCAACCTTGGCTCATGCCTGCATCAATTGGGACATTTACGAGCAGCTAAGAAGTATCTTCTAAGAGCTATTGATGCCGATTCAACTTATCTTCCAGCGCGCCAGAATCTCGCCAATACCCTTTTCGCACTAGCAGAGTATTCAGCTTCTGATCAAGAGTATTTCACAGTCTTAGAACAAGACGCAGACAACGATGCCGCCTGGAACGGCCGGTTTGAATGCTCTTTTGCAAAGACAGACATTGACAAATGCCACTCCATCTTGCGAGATTGGCAAAGATCATTGCAATTAACGCAAACATACTATCTCGCGAGCGCGCGACTTCTACGGCACGAAGGCAAAGACATGGAAGCCCTTCGCACCCTTCAGTGTGCGGCAAAAGCAGAGGATTCCGAAGCTGAAGTCTATGCATTAATGTGTGAGATATTACTTGCCAGCAACAGACTTGAAGACGGACTTGCAATGATCAGAACTGCAATAACTCTTCAGCCTTATAACCTGATCTACAGATGCAAGATGGCGAGTATCTACTTTCTTCTATCTGACATCACAAAGTGCTCGGAGGCCATGCACGCTGCTTCTATGTTTTTTCCAGAGTCTGCCATATTACTGCTTAACCAGTATCTTCTTTTCCCGGTCATTCCAACTTCCGCTGAGCAGATTGCAGAATGCCGAGTTCAGTTTGAAGAAGGCCTATGCAAAGCAGAATCTATGCCAAGTTTGCAATTAATTACGCAGCATCCAGTTTCCCTTCATACATTTACCCTTGCTTACCACAACCAGAACGATCGCGGCCTACTCGAAAGATATTCGACTCTCATGAGAAGACTTGCCGACCCACTACTTTCTGAGTTTATCAAGAAAAGAGCAAAAGCTACTAGCTCGTCACCACTAGTCAGCAAAGATCAGGAAGCAAAGATTAGAATTGGATTTCTCTCAAGTTATTTCTATGGACACAGCAATACAATGGCTTTTCAGGGCTTAATCCGATTCTTGGATCGAGGCCAGTTTCAAGTCATTTTGATCCATGGAATCGGCAGCATAGATGACGCAGTGAAAGACGAGATTAACTCCTTTGCTGATGAGATTGTTACTCTCACTAACGATCTATACAGCATCTACGCTCAGTTGCATGATCTTCAGCTAGACATCCTATTCTTTACTGATCTTGGCATGTCACACTTTGACTTTCTCTATCCCTTCTTCAGAGCATCACCTATTCAGATTACGGGCTGGGGAATTCCACATACATCTGGCAGTAGCTATGTAGACTACTATATATCTGCAGAAGGGGTTGAGCCTGACGGAGCCGAGGAACTTTACACGGAAAAGCTTATTCGACTGCCAGGAGGGTTGCCCTGCTGTTTTTACTCGGATTCTCTAGACACACCAGAAGTTGGAAGAGAGTATTTCTTTCTTCCATATCACTGTAAGCTGATTGGCTGCCTGCAATCCCTACATAAACTCCATCCAGACTTTGATCTTCTTCTAGAAGCAGTTGCCATTCGGAACCCTGATGCAATCTTTGTTTTTGTTGAAGATACATATAGCTGCTCCACCGAGCTTTTCCTTCATCGACTTGGCTCGTTCGCTCCAACTGCGAAAGAGCAGACGCTTGTTCTCACAAAAATGCAACGCGGGGAGTATCAGGCACTCTGTAAATGTATGGACATTTTGTTAGATCCTATTTATTATGGAAGTGGCATTACATTTTTTGAAGCAGTTCTCGCAGGCACACCAATAGTCACCTTGGAAGGGCGATATCTTCGTTCCAGAGTAGTTTCCTCAGGTTACCGTGAAATGGGAATTTTCGATCCTCCCATTGCAAGATCGAACTCCGAGTATGTTGAGATCGTTCATGATTTACTAGAGAATGATGACAAGAGAAATAGCTTAAGAAAGCAGATTCTTTGTCAACGGCATCGCGTTGTCAATAGGGCTGATTATGTTCGCCATTTTGAAGAGTTTTGCCTCACTGTCACTGGGCTTAAGCAGTCAGAATGCCTAGAGGCAAACAAATGACCGCTCATTATTTATGCGCAGGCATTATAGACTTTCGTCCAATGCAGCCCAACCAAGGCTCAGGATAAGTTTTGATTGAGATCAAAAGAATCTTCTTGAGCCCATCTCGTTGCCATATGGAGTGATCTGCAGATCAGACAAATTACTCTTATCAATTAAGATACAATTCTGTGAGAAGCGAATACTATCAATCATTCCAACGGCTTGCGGATCAAAGCCAATGCTCATCATTCTATACTGGAGAAGATTTTTGTCTTCATCGCACAAGAATTTCTTATTGACATAATCTGCGGCTGTCTTGAAAGCCTCCATGGTCGACCAGGGATCGTTGAGCCCATAGTTTGTTGCATACCCATAGAGTGATCCATTCCGCCAATAAGACGTTTCGATGTCCTCAATAGCATAAATGCCTTCGCCTCTCAATAGCTCTTGGAAAAGATAAGAAAATGTCAGCAACTGATGCGATGGATGATGGGAACCATCGTCGATAATCAAATCAATAGGATGCGCAATCTGCCCAACACCTTGTCGCAGGCTATCCAAGTCAGATTGGTCAACTTTCATCACTTGTAGTCTTTCGTCTCCTCCTTCGTAGTCACGATCAAAGCAATAGACAAACGCACCTGGAAAGACGGTTCGCCAGAAGTTGACTCCGGCACCGGTTCCATATCCGATCTCAAGCATCGCAAACTCTTCTTGTTCCCTGAAACTCTGTAGACATTTGGAATATGGCCTTTCGTAATGATGATGGGATATTTTATCTGTTTGCGCGGCAGTCCCTGCAGCTATCATTACCTCACGCAAGGATTCAATCGACATGGCCTTTCACTTTGTTATTTATGCCGGACTTTAGCCAGGGATGCTCTTTCAGGCAAGGCTCGGGTAGCCGTGCTCACGGTCTGACATCAGTCCCTTGGCACTTGACGTGCTACCTGTCAGGAAAGCGGCAGCCGGAGCTCGGCAAGTCAATGCCGACGCAACTCAGATCAGCATCGACACCATTTCTTGATACTATTTCTGATACTCCTTTCGTGCCTGCATGAAAGATTCGATAGGCAACCACCTCTATCGTTGACACCAAACCGACTGACCTTCCCCTTGCGCTGCACATGGTTGCTGGACTTGATGCTGCAACCAGAACGCCATCGGTTCAGGGTTGGCGATGAAGAGTTTGATGTCGAGGCGTGCGTTGATGTCATCCATATGGCCGAACCCCTCAACAAGATTGTCGTCGAACAGAGGCCTGAGCGAGGGCGGCGGACAGCGGCAGGAGGAAGTGGCTTCATTTGTGCACGGCGCCGGCCGTAGGGTGAAATTCTGAATTTCTGCCACTGGAGGGCTGCATGGGTGGCCTCAAACGCGATGTGCTCACGATGTCCAGCCGCGGCCAGATCACCTTGCCGGCTGGGATGCGCAAGCATCTCGGCATCACCCCAGGCAGTGCCCTGATCGTTGAGGAGTTGGACGGTGAGCTGCGTCTGAAGCCGGCCGCCATAGTGGAACTCCACCACCACAGCGACGCCCAGATCCAGGAGTGGGACAGCGCCGATGCGCTCCCATCCGCTGAGCGCGATGCGATCCTCCAGCGGCTCAGCGGTCGGTGACGCGACTGTTGCTGGATGCCAATGTCCTGTTCACGGCTGCCCACAACCCAAACGCCAAGGCAACGTCGCTCTCACGTGCCTCAGCAGCCTGAGGAGACGGCTCACCACCTTGCCAGCCGGGACATCAAAATCGCCTTCGCTGATGCGCGCCAGGTTCAAGGCTGGACTTTCGAGGTGAATCATCACCATGATCACCTGGTAGCCGAGGGACTTGGCGCGACCGACGAAGTCCACCTTGGATCTGAGCAGCAGGTTCTGCCGCTGCTCTTCAGCCAGCTTGGCCGCGTCATAACTGTGCGCCTCAGGAGCGTTGGGATAGGCAACTCGGGCGATCACCTCGGCATTCACAAACGGCACGCCAAGAGGCTGGAGATAGAGGCGATAGAACGTTGATTTTCCAGCTCCATTGCCCCCCACCAGCATCCAAAGCTGCCTGGGCTGGGTCAACACGCCGAGCCGCTAGAGCGTTCGTTTTCGATCAGCTCAAACGACCCATGGCGAAACGTCCCCACGAGCCGCTTGCCGTCGGGGCCGATCTGGTCCAGGTGGCCAGGTTGGCTGATGGAGGCCTGATAGCGGAAGGCCGCCGTACTCACGGCTTCGACCAGAGTGCCGGACACGCGATCGGCATTCAGCGCCGCAAACACCTGCCCTGGGCCAACGATCGGTGCAACAACGGGCTCAAGCCGAAGGCGTGTCAGTCCCGCGGCCACATCGAACAGGCTGTCTGGGTCAAGCACCCGAGCCACCTGGCGACCCAGGGCTGCCCAGTATTCAATCTGCTCGGCGGCACTGCGATGGTGCCGGGCCCCGACCAGGGCGGCGCTCTCCATCAGCTCTCTCTGCAACCCCACAGGTAATGCTACGTGGCCAGCACCACACGCTGTGCCAGCTGCTGGAAGTAATCCTGCGACCAGATCGCCAAGGATTCGGGCTGGGCGATGAAACGTTCGATATCGAGGCGGGCGTTGGCGACATCCAGGCGGCCGATCCGTTCAGCCAGCAGGGCTTGCAGTGACCTGGCTGAGAACGGCTGATCCAGAGGCCAATGGCCGCTTTGGCGCGCACGCTCGGCCTGATGATCGAGATGCAGGGGGATACCACCACGCACGTACCACTCCAGATCGAACCAATCGCGGCCCTTGACGCGCTGCTGCCATTGACGGAAGAGAACCGCATGCATCTTGCCGGCGAACAGATCGGGCAGGCTGAAACACTTCACGTAACACGAATAGGGCTGAAGCAGCAGCTGCTCCTCGGTGCTGAATCCAAGCGGAGGATCGGTATCCACCTCGAACTTGATCCTGAGGGTCGTCGACCCAGTGATGGCCAGCTGAACAATCGTCGTGCTGGCCTTGATGAAAGCGGAAAGAATCGGGCTGGGGCTGGTTGTCTGCTTCTCGCTCTCCTGCGGTACGCGCCGCAACATCTGTTCCACCACGCTGTTCACTGATTTCTCCTGCATCAGCCCAGCGCCTGTTGCAGGGAGGCGATCACCTTCAGCAGTGTTCCCAGCTGGCGTCGCTTGTAGCCGCTCGCCTGGCACTGGCCGATGACATCCAGGTTGAGCTGGACGAGGCCTTCAAGATCGATCCTCAGATCCTCCAGCAACCACTGTCGCATCGCCGTCCGCGACAACACCGGAAGCTGCCGGCTGAGCACCAGCCGATCGCACAGGGCCTTGGTGGGAGTGGCGATCAGAAAACTCAGACCCGCAGCGTCCACGCCCAGCTGCTGCCCAATCCCGTAGTAGCGCAACGGCAGATGGTGATACGAGAACCGCCCCAGGCCGTTGCTGATCCTGCGGGCTGGTTTCAGCGTCACGGAGGTGACCTCCGCGACCCCCTCCGGGATCAGACTATGGAACGCCAGGGCAAAGTCGAGGGAAACATAGGAAGGGCCATAGAGATGGTTGGCCAGCAGGGGCAGGCAGGCGGGGCTGGTCCGCAGGCCTGGTCCAGCCAGGTAAAGGCCGCGCCGCAGCGGCTGCAGCGCCCCTTCCCGAATCCATTCGCTCACCTTGTCGTTGGGGCGCCGGTAGCCACGCATCACCTCATCCAGCACGTCGCGCGCCAGGGGCAGCGAACCAAAGCGCCGTAAGGAGCATCCAGCCTGGCCGCGAACGATCTGTCTGATCTGCCTGCTCAGCAGTAGACATCACGGCGATGGTCAATCCGAACGACTTGGAGCGCGATGCAACCCCGAGCACCAGCCCGCAGAGTGGTAAAAGTGCTACCAGATCGTCTTGGTGGCGGGTCTGGTGTACGGCATTGTTCTGCGGACAGTCAGTCATCGCCGCTGGTAGGTTCTATTGAGCTATCCAACAGGAGGCGGATAATGCGGCGTGCAAGCGGTTCCTTGATCTCTCGATGCCATGGCACAGGCTGCGAGACACCTGTAACTGGATTTCGATACCAATCGTGTTTGCCTCCGTGGCGCACCAGGACGCATCTACCCCGTTCGATCGACCTGATCAGATCAGTCGCTTCATGGCATGACTAGTTCACCGACCTTGCGAGCACCCGGAATATGTCCACCCGAGAGATCAAGGTAAAGATCTTTCAGATGCTCAACTAAATCAGTCAGGGTGTCGCCTTGTGTCCAGTAATCAGGATATTCCTGAAGGTACCCAAGCCAGGAATCATCCTCCTGCCAATGAACGTACTTGATCTTTTGCACTGAATGTACCTCCGGGAGCCATTGGACTGGGGTATTCAGTTAAGTCTACTAAAGTCGCCCATGCTCCGGCCAGGCCCACGCGCGAGGCAGGGCAGCGTCTCTGGGCCGCAGTTTCCCGCCCCTCTGCCCCGATCTGCTGGTTGAACTCGCCACCCCCCCACGGCGCCACCGCGCTGGAGGCTGGCGAGCGATTCCCCGGGCTGAGGCTGGAGTTGGCGGAGATCTGGGAGGCCTGAACGCCTGTGAGCGGTTTCTCGATGGACTTGATGCCGAGGCGAGCCTGGTGGTTCCTTCCATCAGCATCCTGGAGCTATTCAAGTGGGTGATGCGTGAACACAGCGAGGCTTGGTCGTGGATCTCGATCGTCGACTCACCCATGCCAGAAGCCATTGTCCAACCTGTACATTGTGTACAGGTTGGACAATGGGTCAGAGCCTCATACACCCTGCTGCTGCTCCCCAACCTGGAGCTGGCTGAAGCTGGGAGGTCTGAACGTCGCCTGCGGACAGGAACAGGCAGCCCCAGTCTCCATCAATTCATGGCAGTACCTGATCGGCAAGCCGTCGCAGACGTTGATCGGCGGTGAGAAGCAGAGCCGCTTCCCGCCGGGCCAGGGCCAGGTAAAGACAGTCGTAGACGGGATGGTTCAGATGGCAGGCCAGGGCCAGGGCTTCCACCTGCAGATGGCGGTCGGGCTCAATCTGATCCACCAGATCGGCGGCGTCCGCCAGCAGCGGCTGGGGATCCATGCCCACCAGCCCAGCGCCGCGCTGCAGCTTCCAGAGCGCATTCGCCACTTCCGTGAGCATCAGCTCGGGAGCCAGCACCAGCGGCGCCTGCCCTAGTTGTGCTTTCCCACCAGGTTGTTCATGCCTGCAGCTCAGCGAGCCGCTGCTGGGGGGTGAGGCCACCGAGGGCCATGTGGCACCTGCAGCCGTTATAGATCCGCAGGTAGGCCGGCAACAGTGCGTTC
>NZ_JAGQCY010000034.1 GCF_024346455.1 Cyanobium sp. Aljojuca 7A6 | reverse complement strand
CTGTTCGGCGACGATTAGATAGGCGGGACCGCGCAACTACATAGGCGGGTCTCAGGACGCGACAACAGGGCTCCGATGCTGGTCTGGAGCCCCGCGATGCCCGCCCCTCTGTCGTTGCGGATCAAGGAGCGGTACATGGCCAGACGGGCCAAGGGCCTCAGCCAGCAGCTGGCGGCCGATGCGGTGGGGATTTCGGTTCGCAGCGCCCAGCGGATCGATCGGGGTGAGCTGCAGCCCGAGGAGCAACAGCAGCGGCGGGGTCGCCACTGGCGCACCCGCGCCGATCCCCTCGCCGAGGTCTGGGACAGCATCCTGGTGCCAATGCTGGAGAGGGCACCGCAGCTCGAACCCCAGACGCTGCTGCTGCATCTGGAGCGGACGTTCCCAGGCCAGGAGTGGTACCGACGCAAGCGGACCCTCCAGCGCCGCATCGAGCAGTGGCGGGCTCTGCACGGTCCGGCTCTGGAGGTGATGTTCCTGCAGGAACACCGGGCCGGGGTGCTGGGGATCTCGGACTTCACCGTGCTCAAGGGCGAACCGATCACGGTGGCCGGTGCGGTGCTGGATCACCGGCTGTTCCACTTCCGCCTGCCGTTCTCGGGCTGGTGCCACGTGGCGGTGATCCACGGCGGCGAAAGCTTTGTCGCCCTGGCCGAGGCCTTGCAGAACGCCCTGGCCCTCTGCGGCGGTGTGCCGGCGGAGCACCGCACCGACAGCCTCAGCGCCTGTTTTCGCAACCGCGACGGCAGCTACGCCGGCGACTACACCAGCCGCTACCGCGAACTCTGCGCCCATCTGGGCGTGATCGCCACTCGCAACAACCGCGGCGTTGCCCACGAGAACGGGGCCATTGAGGGCCCGCACCGGCATTGGAAGCACCGTCTGGAGCAGCAGCTGATCCAGCGCGGCAGCAGGGATTTCGCCACCGAGGCCGAGTACCGCCAATTGGTGTTGCAGGTCAGCGCAGACCTCAACAACCGGCCGAGCGTGCAGCAGAAGCTGGAGATTGAGCGGCTGAACCTGCGCCCCCTGCCGGTGGAGCGCTTTGCCGACTACGAGCCTGTGGTGGCGCGGGTGCGGAGCACCAGCACGATCGAGGTGAGATCCGTCACCTACAGCGTCCCGTCGCGGCTGATCGGCCAGCAGCTGACGGTGCATCTGCGCCACGACCGGCTGGATCTGTTCCTGCGCAGCCAGTTCGTGGAGACCCTGCCGCGACTGCATGCCCAGAAAGGGCAGAGGGCGCTGCGGCGCATCGATTTCCGGCACGTGATCGAGAGCCTGCGCCGCAAGCCCCGCGCCCTACTGC
>NZ_JAGQCY010000033.1 GCF_024346455.1 Cyanobium sp. Aljojuca 7A6 | reverse complement strand
TCTTACGAAACTGTTGCGTCTTCATTGGGTTTGATGGCTCACCTTGAGGTACCGATCGACCTTCGAGATGACAGGACCGTGGCCTGAGACAAATGTGCTTCCTAAGCTTTCACTTATTCAGCGCTCAGACATCACGATCAGTTGTGTCTCCCTGTTAGGAGGTGATCCAGCCGCACCTTCCGGTACGGCTACCTTGTTACGACTTCACCCCAGTCATCAGCCCCACCTTCGGCGTCCTCCTCCACAAGGGTTGGAGTAACGACTTCGGGCATGGCCAACTTCCATGGTGTGACGGGCGGTGTGTACAAGGCCCGGGAACGTATTCACCGCAGTATGCTGACCTGCGATTACTAGCGATTCCTCCTTCACGTAGGCGAGTTGCAGCCTACGATCTGAACTGAGCCACGGTTTATGGGATTAGCTAACTCTCGCGAGCTTGCAACCCTTTGTCCGTAGCATTGTAGTACGTGTGTAGCCCAGGATGTAAGGGGCATGATGACTTGACGTCATCCACACCTTCCTCCGGTTTATCACCGGCGGTCTCTCTAGAGTGCCCAACTAAATGCTGGCAACTAAAGACGTGGGTTGCGCTCGTTGCGGGACTTAACCCAACATCTCACGACACGAGCTGACGACAGCCATGCACCACCTGTCTCTGCGCTCCCGAAGGCACTCCCTCGTTTCCAAGGGATTCGCAGGATGTCAAACCCTGGTAAGGTTCTTCGCGTTGCATCGAATTAAACCACATACTCCACCGCTTGTGCGGGCCCCCGTCAATTCCTTTGAGTTTCACACTTGCGTGCGTACTCCCCAGGCGGAACACTTAACGCGTTAGCTACGACACCGAGGGGGTCGATTCCCCCGACACCTAGTGTTCATCGTTTACGGCCAGGACTACAGGGGTATCTAATCCCTTTCGCTCCCCTGGCTTTCGTCCATGAGCGTCAGTTATGGCCCAGCAGAGCGCCTTCGCCACTGGTGTTCTTCCCGATATCTACGCATTTCACCGCTACACCGGGAATTCCCTCTGCCCCTACCACACTCAAGCCTTGTAGTTTCCATCGCTGAAATGGAGTTGAGCTCCACGTTTTAACGACAGACTTACAGGGCCGCCTGCGGACGCTTTACGCCCAATAATTCCGGATAACGCTTGCCACTCCCGTATTACCGCGGCTGCTGGCACGGAATTAGCCGTGGCTTATTCCTCAAGTACCGTCATGTCTTCTTCCTTGAGAAAAGAGGTTTACAGCCCAGAGGCCTTCATCCCTCACGCGGCGTTGCTCCGTCAGGCTTTCGCCCATTGCGGAAAATTCCCCACTGCTGCCTCCCGTAGGAGTCTGGGCCGTGTCTCAGTCCCAGTGTGGCTGATCATCCTCTCAGACCAGCTACTGATCGTCGCCTTGGTGGGCCATTACCCCACCAACTAGCTAATCAGACGCGGGCTCATCCTCAGGCGAAATTCATTTCACCTCTCGGCATATGGGGTATTAGCGGCCGTTTCCGGCCGTTATCCCCCTCCTGAGGGCAGATTCCCACGCGTTACTCACCCGTCCGCCACTCGCCCGAAGGCTCGTTCGACTTGCATGTGTTAAGCACGCCGCCAGCGTTCATCCTGAGCCAGGATCAAACTCTCCGTTGTAGATCCAACCCTCTTGGGTAACTCTCGCTACCCTCAGCTGAATTTGCCTATCGCTGTCCCTGCAGACTGGCGTCTACAGAAACCTCTGGGCCACCAACGCTCTCGCGATGGGTTCAAAGAGTGCACTGCTCGTTTTCTGCTTCGCCCTCCTTTCGGTTGGCTCAACAGATCACGCGCCGTGACTTTCCCGAATCTCAGATCCGGTTCGCAACCAGCCGAACAACCAAAGGGCCTTCCATCTCTTTGAAAAATAGCGCCGCTCCAAGCAACAGCGCGTCGTGAGAACGCTCCGCTACTCCTTGATCACTTCGACCCGTCGCTTGTTTCTTTTGACGGGACCTCACACCTCCACCGCTCTTCGTCCGTTGCCTCCCCTCTCAGGAAGTCCTCTCCCCTCGCCGTAGCAAGGGACACAGGCACTTTTGATTCAGCCGCCTACGGTCTCCCGCATTCGCACCTCCTCGCCAGCCGCAACCGACGCAGTGGAAGCGTCAGTTCCTAAACTTTTTTGGTTGTCCAGGTTCTACCGCTCCACCCCTTCCGGGGCTCTCGCGGCGCGTCGCCTCCCGGCGACTCAGAAAACTTACAGCACCGTCGGCTCGCGCCTCTCAGTCTCAGTAAGCCCGC
>NZ_JAGQCY010000032.1 GCF_024346455.1 Cyanobium sp. Aljojuca 7A6 | reverse complement strand
GCGTCAATTACCCGCCAACCGATCCACGGCAACAGCGCGTGCCACCCCCCTGCCATCGCAGGGGGGTGGGGCCTCCTATCCGCCTACGTAATTGACGCGACCCGCCTACGTAGTTGACACCGGGCAATCGCCGGCTCAAGCAGGCTGCAGCGCTGCTGCAGATGGAGGTTCTTGCCTGAGCAGCAACGCCTCCCACCCTCAGGCAGCCAATCGGCTCAGGGATGGACGTGGCCGTGCTGGAGGTGAGCCGGCAGGGGCTGACCCTGATCGTCGAGCAGCAACACGCTTTCCTGCTCATTGGGGTCGGAGCGGGTGACGATGGCGATCGCTGGCTCGGTAGCGCTGAGGTTCACCGGTTGATGGGGAAGATCGGCGGGAATGAAGATGAAATCGCCGGCGCGGTTCACCACCCGCTGGCGCAGGCCGGCGCCATAGCGGGTTTCCACCGTTCCCTGCAGCAGGTAGATCGCCGTCTCGTAGTTGCGGTGGAGATGGGCGCGGGCCTTGGCACCCGGCGGGATGACGACGCGGTTGAGCGAGAGCGTGCGCGCCCCGCTGTTGGCACCCGAGATGCCCACGAAGCGCCCCAGACCCTGGCGGCTGTCCAGCTGGGTGTTCGGCCGCACCGTGATCACCCCACCGTCGCCAGGACGGCCGATCACCTCGTCGGTGCGAGCCGGCGACGCCTGCGCCAGCAGCCCCAGCCCACACACCAGAGCAAGTGCACGGCCACCCATCAGCACAGCCACCTCGGCAACCGCTCCACTCTGTTCCAGATCAGCCGCCGCTGGTTCGTTTGGTGTGGTTGAGCGCCCTGGAGGGGCTGCGCCGCATCCGGTTGCCATGCGCAGGGCACCAGGCCCTTTCACAGCGGCTCGGCCCCTTCGCTGAGGATTGCCAGATAGGCGTCGTAGGCAAAGAGGCGATGGCGCTGGCCGCCGGTGATCTCGCGCGCGATGCCCAGGTCCACAAGGGTTTCCAGGGCTTTGGCTGTCGTGGGGAAGCTCAGGCTGCAGACGGCGCTGAGCTGTTTGATGCTGTTGAGTGGGCGTCTGCACAGGGCCGTAAACACCTGGCGCACACTGGGCCCGGAGCGACCCAGCCCGCTCAGACGGTCCTCGTCGGAGCGGAACAACGCCAGCAGCCGGTGAGCGGTGGCAACTGCGGCTGTCGCCGTGCTCTCCACGCCTTCCAGGAAAAAGTCAATCCAGGCCTCCCAGTCGCCGTTCTGGCGCACGCCATTGAGCAGCTCGTAGTAGCGGCTGCGGTGCTGCTTGAAGAACAAGCTGAGATAGAGAAGTGGCTGCTGCAGCACCCCGGCATCGATCAGCACCAACACGATCAGCAGCCGGCCCAGACGGCCGTTGCCGTCGAGGAAGGGGTGGATCGTTTCGAACTGCACATGCGCCAGAGCGGCCCGCACCAACACCGGCAGGGCATGGGCCCCGTCTGGCGTGCCATGGATGAATTGTTCCAACTGGCCCATGCACGGCTCCACCAGCCCCGGAGGCGGCGGCACAAAGCTGGCGTTGCCGGGTCGGGTGCCGCCGATCCAGTTCTGGCTGCGGCGGAACTCCCCCGGCAACCGATCGGCTCCGCGGCCCCTGGCCAGTAGCCGGGCGTGGACCTCCCTCAGCAAGCGGGAGGAGAGAGGGAAGCCTTCCCGCAGCCGTCCCAGGCCGTGCTCCAGCCCCGCTACGTAGCTGGAGACCTCGACTACATCGTCGAATGGAACCCCAGGGGCCTCCTCCAGCTCAAACAGCAGCAGATCCGAGAGGGACGACTGGGTGCCCTCGATCTGGGAGGACAGCAGAGCCTCCCGCCGCACGTAGGCGTAGAGAAAGAGTTCCCGGTCGGGCAGCAGGGCTGACACGCCATCCAGGCGCCCGCAAGCCAGCAGCGCCCGCTCGTGCAGTGCCTGCAGGCCGCCCTCGAGCAGAACGGGCGGCTCTGGCGGCAACGGGGCCGGCACGAAGGCGCGAATGGACTCCCCAGCGGTGCTGGTGATCTCGTAGCGGCCCGTGTCGTCACGTTGCATGGTGACCCCCGCGAACCTTGAACAAGCCTGCAGCTTATTCAAGAATCAGGGGTCTTCCTTGAATAAGCGCGCGTGGGGCGTTGCCTGTGCAGGACGGGCGGACGCCAGGCGCGGCCATCCGATTCCGCCTGCTGTCGGTAGTTCCAGAGCGGTTCACCACGGCCCGACGACGGGTGCCGCCCCTGTCCACCCTTTCAGCAGCAACCTCATGACGAAGAGAACCAGGCAGCGGGTGCTGGTGGTGTGCACCGGCAATTCGGCGCGCAGCATCATGGCGGAAGCCCTGTTTCAGGCCCTTGGTCAGGGGGGCGTTGAGGTCGCCAGCGCCGGCAGTGCCCCCACCGGGCGGGTCCATCCGCTGGCGCTGGAGCAGATCAGCCGCCTGCCCGTCGACCCCGGCCGGTTCACCAGCAAGAGCCTGGCGGCGGTGCTGGAGGCGTCGGCCGACCCGTTCGATCTGGTGATCACCGTGTGCGATCACGCGGCCCGTCACTGCGACCCGCTGCCAGCCGACACCACGCGGCTGCATTGGGGGCTGCCCGACCCTGCAGCGCACACAGAGATCGAAGAAGCCAGAACGGCCTTCTCCGCCTGCTTCGACGTGCTGGCCCAACGGATCGGCGACCTGCTGGGCAGCGATCTACTCCGAAGGAGCCAGGGGCGTTGATGGGTGTGAGGTTGTGTCTTGTGCGTGGCGCTAACGCTTGAGCGAACAGTTAGGGAGACCCTGGAAAAGCCGGCGCACTCACGCGAAAATTGCCCTGTGATCGCAGGTAAGGGCTGGGTTCATGGGTGGTAAGCAGCTTGGGTTTGGTGATTACGAGCAGACCACGGCCAAGAAACGGAC
>NZ_JAGQCY010000031.1 GCF_024346455.1 Cyanobium sp. Aljojuca 7A6 | reverse complement strand
GACAGCCAATAGAAAAGCCACCCTGCTCGGGTGGCCTTTCCTGCAGCTCACAGATGAGCCGCTGACTCACACAACGCCTGACGGCTGCTGCAGAGAAGAAGTTTTACCTGGCATCGAGCTATTTTCGCAGGGGGCTACCCCCCAACTATCGTCGCCGCTGCTGCGTTTCACAACCGAGTTCGAGATGGATCGGTGTGGTTCCACAGCGCCATGGACACCAGGATAGGTTTCCCCGCCACGCAACAACTGTCACGGCTAGGGGGTGAACCCTGAGAACTGCATAGGTGAGAGCAACAGCTTTCGCCATCACTCCTCTGGATAAAGAAGTCATTCCGCCATCTCCAAACCCCAGACTCCTCTCGAAATCTACAGTTAGACATGGCCGGCTTAGAACCAGATGTTGGTCAAGCCCTCGGTCTATTAGTACTCCTCCGCTTCACCGGTTACCCGGCTTCCACGTAGAGCCTATCAACGGGTGTTCTTCCCGTGACCTTACTGGCTAACGCCATGGGAATACTCATCTTGAGGTGGGCTTCCCACTTAGATGCTTTCAGCGGTTATCCTCTCCGCACATGGCTACCCAGCGTTTACCGTTGGCACGATAACTGGCACACCAGAGGTGCGTTCCTCCCGGTCCTCTCGTACTAGGGAGAAATCCTCTCAATATTCCTGCGCATGCACCGGATATGGACCGAACTGTCTCAC
This sequence comes from Cyanobium sp. Aljojuca 7A6, assembly GCF_024346455.1. Classification (GTDB taxonomy): domain Bacteria; phylum Cyanobacteriota; class Cyanobacteriia; order PCC-6307; family Cyanobiaceae; genus Cyanobium. The sequence continues at coordinate 3,273 of NZ_JAGQCY010000031.1, read as the reverse complement.
GACGTTCTGAACCCAGCTCGCGTACCGCTTTAATGGGCGAACAGCCCAACCCTTGGGACCGACTTCAGCCCCAGGTTGCGATGAGCCGACATCGAGGTGCCAAACCTCCCCGTCGATGTGAACTCTTGGGGGAGATCAGCCTGTTATCCCTAGAGTAACTTTTATCCGTTGAGCGACGGCCCTTCCACTCAGAACCGTCGGATCACTAAAGCCGACTTTCGTCCCTGTTCGACTTGTAGGTCTCACAGTCAAGCTTGCTTCTGCTTTTACACTCGTCGGCTGATTTCCAACCAGCCTGAGCAAACCTTTGCGCGCCTCCGTTACCTTTTAGGAGGCGACCGCCCCAGTCAAACTGCCCACCTGATACTGTCCGGTCCCCGGATGACGGGTGACCGTTAGAACCCTAGCTCTGAAAGAGTGGTATCTCACCGTTGGCTCACCATCACCCACAAGCAATGGATCAAAGCCTCCCACCTATCCTGCGCATTCAGAGCCCGGGCACAATACCAAGCTACAGTAAAGCTTCATAGGGTCTTTCTGTCCGGGTGCACGTAGTCCGCATCTTCACAGACAATTCTATTTCGCCGAGCCTCTCTCCGAGACAGCGCCCAGATCGTTACGCCTTTCGTGCGGGTCGGAACTTACCCGACAAGGAATTTCGCTACCTTAGGACCGTTATAGTTACGGCCGCCGTTCACCGGGGCTTCAGTCGCCAGCTTCGCTTACGCTGACCAGCTTCCTTAACCTTCCGGCACTGGGCAGGCGTCAGCCCCCATACATCGTCTTGCGACTTAGCGGAGACCTGTGTTTTTGGTAAACAGTCGCCTGGGCCTCTTCACTGCGACCACCTTGCGGTGGCACCCCTTATCCCGAAGTTACGGGGCCATTTTGCCGAGTTCCTTAGAGAGAGTTATCTCGCGCCCCTCGGTATTCTCTACCACCCCACCTGTGTCGGTTTCGGGTACAGGCCATCATGCCTTAACGGGTATAGGGCTTTTCTTGGAAGCTTGACATCACCCACTTCGCTGCCGTAGCAGCTCGTACTCACGCCTCAGCTCAAAGTGTTTTCGCCACTTCTCAACGCCTCGAACGCTTGAACCAGTAACCAACATCTGGCTGGGCTAGCCTTCTCCGTCCCCCTTCCCAAAACATGACAGGTACAGGAATGTTGACCTGTTGTCCATCGACTACGCCTTTCGGCCTCGCCTTAGGTCCTGACTAACCCTCCGCGGACGAGCCTGCCGGAGGAACCCTTAGGGTTTCGGGGCATGGGATTCTCACCCATGTTTTCGCTACTCAAGCCGACATTCTCACTTCCATGCAGTCCACGCCCGCTTACGCTAACGCTTCGCCCCACATGGAACGCTCCCCTACCATTTAACAAGTTAAATCCGCAGCTTCGGTAGACTACTTAGCCCCGTTCATTTTCGGCGCAGGATCGCTCGACCAGTGAGCTATTACGCACTCCTTTGAGGATGGCTGCTTCTAGGCAAACCTCCTGGTTGTCTGGGCAATCCCACCTCCTTTATCACTGAGTAGTCATTTGGGGACCTTAGCTGGCGGTCTGGGCTGTTTCCCTTTCGACCATGGAGCTTATCCCCCACAGTCTGACTGCCTAGTTTCACACAGGGTATTCAGAGTTCGTCTCGATTTGGTACCGCTCTCGCAGCCCGCACCGAAACGGTGGCTTTACCCCCCTGCTATAGCACTAGACGCTACGCCTCAACGTATTTCGGGGAGAACCAGCTAGCTCCGGGTTCGATTGGCATTTCACCCCTAACCACAGCTCATCCGCTGATTTTTCAACATCAGTCGGTTCGGACCTCCACTTGGTATCACCCAAGCTTCATCCTGGCCATGGTTAGATCACCCGGGTTCGGGTCTATAAACACTGACCAACGCCCTATTCAGACTCGCTTTCGCTATGGCTCCACCATTTCCGGTTTAACCTGCCAGTGCCTATAAGTCGCCGGCTCATTCTTCAACAGGCACACGGTCATCCTATGAGTAGGACTCCCATTGCTTGTAAGCTCACGGTTTCATGTTCTGTTTCACTCCCCTCCCGGGGTTCTTTTCACCTTTCCCTCGCGGTACTGTTTCGCTATCGGTCACACAGGAGTACTTAGCCTTACGAGGTGGTCCTCGCGGATTCACACGGAATTTCACGTGCTCCGTGCTACTCGGGATACAGCTAGGCCAGTTTCGTTTTCGCGTACGGGGCTTTCACCCTCTATGGCGCGCCTTTCAAACGCTTCCACTAACGTCCCTGGTCCACGTTGCTGTCCCACAACCCCGATGGTCGAAACCATCGGTTTAGGCTCTTCCCCGTTCGCTCGCCGCTACTTAGGGAGTCGTTTTTACTTTCCTTTCCTCCAGCTACTAAGATGTTTCAGTTCGCTGGGTTGGCTCGCGCCACCCTATGGATTCAGGTGGCCGTTCTAGGGGTTGCCCCATTCGGAGATTCCCGGATCAAAGCGTGTTTCCAGCTCCCCGAGACTTTTCGCAGGTAACCACGTCCTTCATCGCCTCTGTGTGCCAAGGTATCCACCGTGAGCCCTTTGTAGCTTGACCAATTAACACTCCCAACGTTCAGGGTTGTTGAGACCCATTCTTCCACTTTCACCTCTCTCCATCCTTTCATCTCTCGGTTTCCCGATTGATCTGGGACTTTGACGGTTTGAAAGACAGAATCAAACTCTTCCCTCCTCGGCGGAGCGAAAAGACGCTGGAAGCTCTCGGCTCTAAACTCAAGAATCTCCCAAGCAGACGCTCCCTTCACTTGGCAGTACCAAATGATGTTCACATCCGTCTGGGCATCTATGAGATGCTTTCTTTATCCAGACTTACCTATACAGTTGTCAAGGTTCTTTGCTAGAGTCACTGACCTTTGGCTCGCACCAAAATCAGCGAGTCCAGCTTCCTTTCAACCACCGTCGGTCTTGGATTCACAAACAGCGTGATCCATACGATTGGGAATGAAAGGAGGCTGGAGTCCTCAGCTAAACATGTCTTGTCACCTCACCCATCAAAATGCATCCTGTTGCCGCTTCATGGTGGTGGTCTTCACCTCGTTGGATGGAGGTTAGCGGACTCGAACCGCTGACATCCTGCTTGCAAAGCAGGCGCTCTACCAACTGAGCTAAACCCCCAAACACGAATGGGCCATCCTGGACTTGAACCAGGGACCTCACCCTTATCAGGGGTGCGCTCTAACCACCTGAGCTAATGGCCCAGGATCAATCACTTCGACACAAGCTTCTTACATCTTCCCTA